>NZ_JAULSE010000001.1:0-569932 GCF_030518245.1 Rhizobium sp. CBN3 | reverse complement strand
CGGCGAGGTCGGCGCCGCCGTGCTCATCGCCGAACTGCCCGAACTCGGCGCCATCGACGACAAGAAACTCGCAGCCCTCGTCGGCGTCGCCCCGGTCGCCCACGACAGCGGTACCTGGCGTGGCCAGCGCCACATCGCCGGCGGCCGCGCCACCGTCCGATGCGCCCTCTACATGGCAACGCTCTCGGCCATCCGCTGCAGCCCGGCCATCAAGGCCTTCCACAAACGGCTGCGCGATGCCGGCAAACCACCCAAGGTCGCCCTCGTCGCCGCCATGCGGAAATTCATCATCATGATCAACACTATTCTCAAAAGACGAACCCCATGGAGCGAACCGCAACAACACGGTTGCTGAGGTGCGCAGGCCGAAGGCCGGAGCCTCGAAGGACGAGGGCGGGTGGCTGGGTCTCACCGTTCAGAGAAAAGCGCCGGCGTAAAGCCGCGGCGACAGGCCGTATTTGCGCACGAAGACGCGCGTCATATGGCTCTGGTCGGCAAAGCCGCTGGCAAAGGCGGCTTCCGCAAGCGGCGTGCCCTCAGCGATCAGCCGCCGGGCGATATGGATGCGGGCCTGGACGAGATAGGCATGCGGCGTCAGTCCCGTCGCCTTGGCGAAGCCGCGCAGCAGCTGGAAGCGGCTGAGGCCGCTTTCCCTGGAAAGATCGGCCAGCGAGACGGCGGCAAGAGGATCGTCGTCGAGCAGATCCCGCGCCGCACGGATGGACGCCGGCACCGGCGGCCTCTCCTCGCGGCCGCCGCCTTCGCGCATGACATCGGCGACGAGTTGCAGCAGCAGTTCCTCGCAAAGCAGCGCGTCGGCAGCACTCGCGGTCACAGCGCGAAACAGCGTTTCGAAGCGGCTGCCGATCGCCGCATCGCGAATGACGGGATGGGAGATTTCCGAGCGCCTTGCGCCGATCTCTTGCGAGAGGCCGGTGACGATCTCGGGATCGAAATAGAGGATGCGCCACGACCGGCGCTCGCCGATCGGCGCGCCATCATGCACCTCGTTCGGATTGACGGTGATGATATCGCCGGCCTCGGCCTCCACCACGCCGCGCCCGCTGAGCGATTTCTGCGCCCCAGACGAGACGAGGCCGATGCCGAACTGCTCATGCGTGTGCCTGGCGAAACTGTGAGGCGTTTCGGCTTCCACCGCTTCGACGCCTGTCAGCGCCGAGCGCAGCATCCTGAACTGGTTTTTCGGCATTTGACATCCGCAGGTTCGATGCCGGCAACTCTGCCAGCCGCGCCTTGATGACGCAACGTCTAGAAGAACTCATCGAGGAGCTGATAATAACCGAGCCTTGCCGGATCAGGTGCCGGCAGGCCGTAACGATCGAGAAAGGGCTGCACCAGCGCCTCGCCGAAATTATAGGCGATGCTGCGGCAGGCGAGCGCGATATCCTGATAGCGGTCGGCGACGCCGAGGCGGCTGCAATCGATAAAGCCTGAGAATTGGCTGCCGGACGCGACGAAGTTCGGCAGGCAGGCGTCGCCATGGGTGACGACGAGATCCTCGCTGCCCGGCCTCAGGCTCTCGAGCTCAGCGAAAAGCTCGGCAGCGCTCTTTCCAAGCTGGGCCGCATCGAAATCCTCTTCATCGACGATTGCCGCTTCCATACGCGCCTTGGCCACCGGCAGGCGTTTTTCCAGGCAGTGATCGAACGGACAGGAAGTAATCGGCAGGCGATGAAGATCGAGCATTGCCTCCGCCAGCAACTCGATGCGCGCCAGCGGCGTCAATTCCGCTGCGCTGGCAAGGTCGGTTCCCGGCAGGGCGCTCACCAGCAGCCAGTTACGCTCGCCGTCGCTTTCCAGCGCGATCACCTCCGGGCATGACAGGCGGCAAGCCTTGAGCCAGTCGAGCCGGGCCGCCTCATCGGCAAGTTCGCCGAACGGCCCGGCCGCCTCCACCTTCAAATAAAGCGCTGGCAGGCCCTCGCCTGCCAGACGGAAGACACTCGCCGCCGACCGGCCGAGCGCATCCCGCTCCATCCGGTAGCCGGCCAGACGGGCAGCAAGCGGGCCAGGCAATCTCTCGAAAGATGTCAATGAATCGTTTCGGCGGGGGCTGCTTCGAGCAGGATCTCGAACGCCTCTTCGAGCGCCGCCACCAGAATATCGGTCAGTTCCTCGCCTTTGTTTTCAAGGAACAGCGCGCTGACGGCTTCATCCTGACGCTCAAGAAAACGCTCGATCTCGTTCGACATATCATTGTCCCTTCTTCACCGTACCATCACGGCCAATGAGGAGAGGTTAGGCAGGGTTCCTTGCGCGTGGCTGGTTGCCTGGCGGCGCAAGCCTACATCAGTCAATCACGTATTCTATACTTTGGATATTGGCTCCGAGGGATCAGTCCACCGAATTCGAAAGCAAACGACAGTATTTTCGTGGCGTCGGTATCAACCTCGCACCTGAACCGTACACTGTACCAATTACCATCTTTCGAAAAAGCGCCCGTCTTCATCACCTCAAGTACCGTCGCGTTGGCGAGATATGGATAGGATGGAAGTTCCGGATCTCGGTATTTCGCCGATACGTGTTGAATTTGCTGGTTGAGCTCGGTCCGGCAGAGCTCATTCATGCGTTGGCCGCGCGGCATATTACCCCGTGCTGCTCGTGCGACTGGATCATCGGTTGCACTTTGTGAAAACAACCTCTTAACCTCGGGCAATGCCGTCTTCGATACCTGATCCGTCGGCGGCCTCGGCTGGACAGGCTGCGGCTTCTCCGTCTCGAAGTTCGTCCGCGCCTCTTCGGCTGATGCGACGGCAGGTGCATTCCGTTCCGGATGAATATTTGCCGTCGCGACTTCGGGTAGCTTTACCTCTTCGGGAACCGGATTGCCTGCAGGCTGCTCGGTCGGTTGTAGCGTCTGAGTGGCTTTGGCCATCTGCTCCAACGGCTTCTCCGGAGATGAGGGCGGCGGAGGCACAAGTGTATTATCTATCTCCCCTTGAGATGCATTTCCGTTTTTCGTCTTCGTCGACCCGCTATCCTTGTCACCGAACTCGAAAGCGGATGCCGTCCCTTTCGGCCGGCTCGGCGGCGGGGACGACTTGGGCGGAGGTGGGGGTGGTGGCGGAGGTGGCGGCGCAGCCTTTGCCTGCTTTTGCGGCTTCTCTTCTTTTGGCTTCTCCTCGGCCTTTTTCTGTTCCGGCTTCTTCTCCTCCGGCGGCGGGACGAGCTCGACCTTCACGCTCTCTTCCTCCGGCGGCTTCGGTTTGATCGTCGGCAGGCCGAAAAATAAGGAGGGCAACCACCGGGACATGCAGAAGCACGGACGCACCGATACCCCAGCGGATTTCGAGCCGCCGTTTTACCGTTTCGTGAGTCGTCTCTGCCAAGTCCACTTCGTCTGTCACAGCAGCGATGTGGCCTTTAAAGCCGGCAGCATCAAGCCGCAAAAGCAAAAAACCTCGTGATCGCCGCCGAACTCTCAGTTCGGCGGACGTCATCCGCAGCGCGGTATGGTATGCGATTCGGCCTCACCTGGCCTCTGCACGGTATTTGGAACCGGGCTCGAGCAGTCGTCAGCCCAACGAACCGATGAGATCCCGATAGGCCGCTTCCGGGAAGGCCTTCAGCGTCTCGGTCCGCACGTTGCCGGCCATGGCAAGAGAGAGTGTGAAATGCGCCATCACGGCATCGTCAGGCGCCTCGCAGACGGCCACCATGTCATGCCCGCCCATCGTCAGAAAGAATTGATTGAAGGAGCCGCCGACGCTGGCGAGCAGTTTCTTCGCCGCGTCCAGCCGTTTTGCCGAGTCGCGGACAGTGCGGATGCCTTGATCCGTCCAATCGATCAAAAGAATGTAAGTGGTCATATTGCACCTCCCAGAGCGTGGTGCCGAAAGGGTGAGCAGACGACATCATGCTCTCTTTCTTGATGCAGATCCGGATTCGGATTTCAGGCCGGCAAGGCCTGCAATCATCTGGATCCAGCGGAGGATGGGCCATGCAGGCATATGTCGCCCCTCGCTCGCGCGTTGCGATCGATCCTTACCCGCGGCCGGATTATAGGCTTGTCACCACAAGGCGACAAGAAGCCGCCGGGATCATTGGTACTAATCATAAAAGCAAAAGCCGGGCGTAAAACCCGGCTTTTGCAAATCATGACGGCATTGTCGAAGCGTCAGCTGTCGAGGAAGGAGCGCAGCTTTCTCGAGCGGCTCGGATGCTTCAGCTTCCGCAGCGCCTTCGCCTCGATCTGGCGGATACGTTCGCGGGTGACCGAGAACTGCTGGCCGACTTCTTCGAGCGTGTGGTCGGTGTTCATGCCGATGCCGAAGCGCATGCGCAGCACGCGTTCCTCGCGCGGCGTCAGCGAGGCGAGAACGCGGGTCGTCGTCTCGCGCAGGTTCGCCTGGATGGCAGCGTCGATCGGCAGCAGCGCGTTCTTGTCCTCGATGAAATCGCCGAGATGCGAATCCTCTTCGTCGCCCACCGGGGTTTCGAGCGAGATCGGCTCCTTGGCGATCTTCAGGACCTTGCGGACCTTTTCGAGCGGCATGGCGAGCTTTTCGGCCAGTTCCTCCGGCGTCGGCTCGCGGCCGATCTCGTGCAGCATCTGGCGCGAGGTCCGGACGATCTTGTTGATCGTCTCGATCATGTGCACCGGAATGCGGATCGTGCGGGCCTGGTCGGCGATCGAGCGGGTGATCGCCTGACGGATCCACCACGTCGCATAGGTCGAGAACTTGTAGCCGCGGCGGTATTCGAACTTGTCGACCGCCTTCATCAGGCCGATATTGCCTTCCTGAATGAGATCGAGGAACTGCAGGCCGCGGTTCGTGTACTTCTTGGCGATCGAGATGACGAGGCGAAGGTTCGCTTCGACCATTTCCTTCTTGGCGATGCGGGCTTCGCGCTCGCCCTTCTGCACCATATGCACGATGCGGCGGAATTCCGAGATCGAGATGCCGGTTTCCGTCGCCAGATTCTGGATCTCCTGGCGGATGTCGCGGATCGTCGTGTTCTCGGCCTTGGCGAATTCCTTCCAGCCGCGAGCAGCCAGATTGCCGATCGACTTCATCCAGTTCGGGTCGAGCTCGGCGCCCTGATACTGCTCAAGGAAACTATCGCGCTTGACGCCGTAGGATTCGGCCAGACGCAGCAGGCGGCCTTCGTTCTGCACGAGGCGCTTGTTGATGTCGTAGAGCTGCTCGACCAGCGCGTCGATGCGGTTCTGGTTGAGCGACAGCGATTTGACTGCCTTGATCAGCTCGTCCTTGAGCTCCTTGTAGCGGCGCTCCTGGGCGGAAGACAGCGTGCCGGTGGCGGCAAGGCGCTGCTCGACCTGCTGGTCCTGCAGCTTGCGCAGCTTCTTGTAAGTCTCGGCGATGATGTCGAGCGTTTCCATGACCTGCGGGCGCAGCTCGGCTTCCATCGCGGCGAGAGAGAGGTTGGATTCGTCCTCGTCCTCTTCCTCCTCTTCGGGAGGCAGGCCTTCGCCGCCGACATCGGTAATGTCGTCGTCGCCAGAACGGGCGCGCCGGGTCTTTTCCTTCTCTTCCGCCGCCTTGCGGTCGGCCTCGATCTTCTCGGGGCTCTGGAACTGCGGCGCGGCCTTGGCTTCCGGACCGGAATAGGTCGTCTCGAGATCGATGATCTCGCGCAGCAGCGTCGTGCCTTCGTTGAGTTCGTCGCGCCAGATGATCAGGGCCTGGAAGGTCAGCGGGCTCTCACAGAGGCCGGCGATCATCGTCTCGCGGCCGGCTTCGATGCGCTTGGCGATCGCGATTTCGCCTTCGCGCGACAGAAGCTCCACCGAGCCCATCTCGCGCAGATACATGCGCACCGGATCGTCGGTACGGTCGGTCGGCTCTTTCTTCTTGGCAGTCGCAAGCGCGGTGCCGGCCGAAGGCGCAAGTTCGCCGCCTTCGCTTTCGTCATCGCCGCCGGCGTCGTCGTCATCGCCACCGCCGGAAGCACCAGCCTCTTCGGCTTCCTCGTCCTCGATGACGTTGATGCCCATGTCCGACAGCATCGACATCGTGTCTTCGATCTGCTCGGAGGTCACTTCCTCGGACGGCAGGACGGCGTTCAGCTCGTCCATCGTCACATAGCCGCGCTTCTTGGCGGCCTTGATCATCTTCTTGACCGCGTCGTCGGAAAGATCGAGAAGAGGGCCGTCGCTTGCGCCGTCGCGTTCGACTTCCGCGTCTTCGTTCTCTTTGACCTTGGTTGCCATTTATATCGTCGCCTTCCTGACGCTATCCAATCTCGCTACGGTGAATGGGCCGTCTCAGGGCTTGACGCGCCGCTCGCGTCGCCCTTGAATCACCTGAGCCCACCTAACGGGATGACATTTAAAGTCTGATTAACCACGATCGCCGGTACCGGACAGCAAAGCTTTCTTGCCTTTGGATTTCCGGCCATGGTTGCGCGATCCGCCTTGACCCTGTTCACCGCTTCAACAAGTCGAACGGTGATTCCCACATTTTTTGTTCTCGTCAAGCTTTTCCAGCAAAAAAGCCCGCGAAAACTCGGAAAAAGCCTTATCCACAGGCTTTGAACCGCGGCTGCGATTGCGAACCTTATTTAAGAAGCAGCAAACAAAAGACAAGGGCGGCCGAGATTTTGCTCGCCGCGCCCGTTGTTTCAGCCTTTTGACGCAGTTGTGGCTTGGATATATTGCGCTTTTTCCGGGCGGGTATCGGCCGGCCTAATGCGCCGCGCCATCATAGGGCGTCACCTTCAGCGCGCCGAGATCGAGCGCGGGAATGCAGCGCAGATTAATCGAAGCCATCGACGAGCCGTTAGGGGCCACGCCCTCGCCGAAAGGCGCGATGCCGCAATTGGCGCAGAAATGATGCTGGATGACATGCTTGTTGAAAGTATAAGTCGAGATATTTTCCTCAGGTGTCTTCAGCACCAGCTTCTCGCGCGGCACGAAGGCAAGAAGTCCGCCTCGCCTGCGGCAGAGCGAACAATTGCAGTCGAGCGCCTCGGTGAATTCGCCTTCGACGGTGAAAGCGATGTTGCCGCAATGGCAGCTTCCATAGAGCATGTCGTCCTCCTCACATCCAATCCATCACGACTTTGCCTGAATTGCCCGACCGCATCGCCTCGAAACCGTCGCGGAAATCGTCGATCTTAATGCGATGGGTGATGATCGGCGAAAGATCGAGGCCGCCTTGCACGAAGGCGATCATCTTGTACCAGGTCTCGAACATCTCACGGCCATAGATGCCCTTGAGATTGAGCATCTTGAAAATCACCTTGTTCCAGTCGATCTCGAAACCAGCCGGCGCGATGCCGAGAATGGCGATCTTGCCGCCATTGTTCATCTTGTCGATCATGTCGCGGAAGGCGGGTGCTGCGCCCGACATTTCGAGCCCGACGTCGAAGCCCTCCGTCATGCCGATCGCCTTCATCACGTCGGCGAGGTTTTCCTTCGATGCATCGACGACATGGTCGATGCCGAGCTTGCGCGCCAGGTCCAGACGGTGCGGATTGATGTCGGTGATAACAACCTTGCGGGCGCCGGAACGTTTGGCGACGAGCGCTCCCATGATGCCGATCGGCCCGGCGCCGGTGACGAGCACGTCCTCACCGACGAGATCGAAGGAAAGCGCGGTATGCACGGCATTGCCGAACGGATCGAAGATCGCGGCGATCTCGTCGGAAATGTCGTCCGGGATCGGCACGACATTGCTTTCGGGAATGCAGACGAACTCGCCGAACGAGCCCGGCCGGTTAACGCCGACGCCGAGCGTGTTGCGGCAAAGATGCCCCCTGCCCGCCCGGCAGTTGCGGCACTTGCCGCAGACGATATGTCCCTCGCCGGAGACCCGCTCGCCGACGTGATAGCGGGTGACCGCCGAACCGATCTCGGCGATCTCGCCGGAGAATTCATGACCGACCACCATCGGCACCGGAATGGTCTTCTGCGCCCACTGGTCCCAGTTCCAGATGTGGACGTCGGTGCCGCAGATCGCCGATTTCTTCACCCGGATCAGCACATCGTTCGGCCCCACCTCCGGCACCGGCACATTCTCCATCCAAAGCCCGACTTCCGGCTGCGACTTGACCAGCGCCTTCATCATGTTCGACATTCAACTACCCCACCTTTGCTGGCCCAGACTTCGCTATTCCCTCTTCTCCCCAGCGGGGGAGAAGGTGCCCGTAGGGCGGATGAGGGGGCCACACGGCACACCGCCCAAATCCGATATTGTTTCTCGCTTACTGCTCGAAACCTCGCTTCGCTCGCCCCCTCATCTGTCCTGACGGACATCTTCTCCCCGCTGGGGAGAAGGGAGAAGAAGCCTTCTCAAATCACCCCCAACTCCCGCCCTGCCTCCGCAAAAGCCGCAATCGCCCGCTCTACATCCGCCTTCGAATGCGCCGCCGACATCTGGGTGCGGATGCGGGCCTGGCCTTTCGGCACCACAGGGAAAGAGAAGCCGACTACATAGATCCCCTTCTTCAGCATCAGGCTCGCCATGTCCTGCGCGAGCTTGGCATCGCCAAGCATGACCGGGATGATCGGGTGGCCTTCGCCGGCTAGCTTGAAGCCGAGCTTCGTCATTTCAATACGAAAGAGATCGGCATTGTCGGAAAGGCGCTTGCGCAGGGCATCGCCGTTTTCGATCAGGTCGAACACTTTCATCGAGGCAGCGGCGATGACGGGAGCCAGCGTGTTCGAGAACAGATAGGGCCGCGAACGTTGCCGCAGCCATTCGACGACTTCGGCTCTCGCCGAAGTGTAACCGCCGGACGCGCCGCCGAGCGCCTTGCCGAGCGTGCCGGTGATAATATCGATCCGGCCTTCGACGCCGCAATATTCCGGCGAACCGCGGCCGTTCTTGCCGACGAAGCCGACGGCGTGGCTGTCGTCGACCATGACCATCGCGCCGTATTTCTCGGCGAGATCGCAGACGCCACCGAGATTGGCGATGATGCCGTCCATCGAGAAGACGCCGTCGGTCGCAATCAGCTTGAAGCGGCTGCCTTCGGCCTTTTTCAGCTCCTCTTCCAGCGCCGCCATATCGTTGTTGGCGTAACGGAAACGCTTGGCCTTGGAGAGCCGCACGCCATCGATGATTGAGGCATGGTTCAGCGCGTCGGAAATGATCGCATCCTCTTCGCCGAGCAGCGTCTCGAACAGACCGCCATTAGCATCGAAGCAGGAGGAATAAAGGATCGTGTCCTCCATGCCGAGAAAGGCAGAAATGCGGGCTTCGAGCTGCTTGTGCTCCTCCTGCGTGCCGCAGATGAAACGCACTGAGGCCATGCCGTAGCCATAGCGGTCGAGCGCCTTCTTGCCGGCCTCGGCCAACTCTTCGTTGTCGGCAAGGCCGAGATAGTTGTTCGCGCAGAAATTCAGCACCCGCTCGCCGGTGGAAATCGCAATCTCGCCCGCCTGCTTCGAACTGATGACCCGCTCTGACTTGTAGAGGCCGGCATCTCTGAGCGCCGAAATCTCGGCCCGGAGATGAGAAAGAAATGGCGAGGTCATAGGCGGCCCTTCCTGACGTTTTTTATAGCAATCGGGTTAGCATATCGCTGCTTGCTTGTCTTCTCGCTGCGCCAAAATCAGCGAGCCCGTTCAATCCTTGTCGTGCGAGAGAATGATCTCCAGGAAAGCGTCGCCATAACGCTCGAGCTTCGATTGCCCGACGCCCGATATGCCGAGCAATTCCTTGCGGCTGCGCGGCCGCTCCGTTGCAAAGGCAATCAGCGTCGTATCGGGAAAGACGACGTAAGGCGGCACGCCGAGCGATTTGGCAATCGCCATGCGCTCGGCTCTCAGCGCCTCGAACAGCGTGCCGTCGGCGCCCGACAGGCCCGACTTGCGCTCGCTGCGCTCGGCCTTCTTCGTACGCCGTTCGGAAGCCGGACGGTCCTTGCGGAAGAAGACCTGCCGTTCCTGCTTGAAGACGGCGCGCGCCTCCGGCTCCAGCTTCAGCGCCCCATAGGCCTCATGATCGATACGGATCAGCCCCATGGCGAGCAGCTGGCGGTAGACGGATTGCCATGTGCGCGCCGGAATGTCCTTGCCGGCGCCGAAGACCGGCATAGTCACATGACCGAGACGTTCGGTCTTTTCGTTGATGTTACCGACCAGCACATCGATGACATGACCGGCGCCGAACCGCTCGCCGGTGCGGTAGACGGCGGCGAGCGCCTTGATCGCCGCTTCCGTGCCCTCCCAGGTTTCAACCGGCTTCAGGCAGGTGTCGCAATTGCCGCATTGGCCGGCATGCGGCTCGCCGAAATGGGCAAGGATCGCCTGCCGGCGGCAGGAGGCGGTTTCGCAGATCGCCAGCAAAGCATTGAGCTTGGCCCGCTCGACCCGCTTGATCTCGTCTGCGGCATTGCCCTCGTCGATCATGCGGCGGCGCTGGATCACGTCGGCCATGCCATAGGCCATCCAGACCTCGGACGGCAGCCCGTCTCGGCCGGCGCGCCCGGTTTCCTGATAATAGGCCTCCACCGAACCCGGCAGGTCGAGATGGGCGACATAACGCACATTCGGCTTGTCGATGCCCATGCCGAAAGCGACGGTCGCGACCAGGCAGAGATTCTCTTCTTTCAGGAAAGCATCCTGATTGGCGTCGCGCAGCGCCCGGTCCATACCGGCGTGGTAGGGCAGCGCGCGGATACCCTGCCCGTTCAGCCACTCGGCCGTATCCTCGACCTTGGCGCGCGACAGACAATAAACGATGCCGCTGTTGCCTTTATGGCCGGAGAGGAAGCGCAGAAGCTGCTGGCGCGGCTGGTCGCGCTCGACGATTTCATAGGCGATGTTCGGCCGGTCGAAGCTGGTGGTGAAGATTTCGGCATTGCCGAGCCCCAGCCGCTCGATGATATCGTCACGCGTATGCGGGTCGGCCGTTGCCGTCAGCGCCACGCGGGGCACGCCGGGATACTGTTCGCCGAGGCGGCCGAGCTCGCGATATTCCGGGCGGAAATCATGGCCCCACTGCGAGACGCAGTGGGCCTCGTCGATCGCAAACAGCGCGATCTTCTCACTGGCGATCAGCTCGCGGAAACCATCCGTCAGGATGCGCTCGGGCGTCACGTAGAGAAGATCGAGCTTTCCCGCCGAAAGCGCCCGGCGAACCTCGACGAACTCCTCGCGCGACAGCGACGAATTGAGTGCCGCAGCCCTGATGCCGAGCTGTTTCATCGCCTCCACCTGATCGCGCATCAGCGCGATCAGCGGCGAGACGACGATGCCGACGCCGTCACGGCAAAGCGCCGGGATCTGGAAGCACAGCGATTTTCCCGCGCCTGTCGGAAAGAGCACCACGGCATCGCCGCCGGAAACAATATGCTCCACCACCTGCTGCTGTTTGCCGCGGAAGGTGGAATAACCATAGACCTGTTTCAGGATGTCGAGCGGCGAGCGGCCGGCGGAAAACAGCGCATCGGAAGCGGAAAAGCCTGGTTCATTGCGTTCGCTGAGCGGCATCAGTGGTTCGCCGCCCCTTTGACACGGCCGGAAAGCACGCCGAAGCCGTCGATGATCGCCTCCTGATTCTCCAGGCGTACGCCTTCAAGATGCACTTCCTGCTGCGCCCGTATCAGCTGAACGATCGCCTCGCCGTCGCCGGCTTCGGTCGCCAGCGCAATCTCGCGTTCGAGTTCCATCTTCTGCCGGCGCAGCGCCTTCGCCCGTTTGTGGAAGGCGAGCGCCTGACGATAGCCCTCACGGGCATCCTCCATCGCCGCCTCCTCGGTCGCCGTCCAGAGTCTCGCATTGCGCACCTGCTGGTCGAGGCTCTTGATGAGCGGACCGAAGCCTTCGAATTCCAGCCGCTCAGTCAGATATTCGCGCGTCAGATGCGGGCCGGCGACGGCAGCGGCTGCGCCGAGCATCGCCGACCAGAGCCGCTGCAGCTCGCGGCTGTCATATTCGATCGCGGCGATCTCGTCATAATCGTCGATCATCAGGGCCGGATGATTGACGATGGTGAGCGCCAGCACGCTTTCGCGCAGCGCCGTATTGTCCCGGTGTCCGCGCACGGGGCCCGAGCGGGCGAGCCGGTCGGAAATCAGGCTGGGGCTTTTCGGTCCTGCCTTGGCCGCATTGTCGCGGCCGTTCCGGGAATTGCCGCTGAAACCGCGCCGCTCGCCACTGTTGCGGTTCTGGAACTGCGGCTGGAAGAAGGCGTTCAGCCGGTCGCGAATATCCTGCTGGTAATGGCGGCGCACATTTTCGTCGGCGATGACGGCGACGAGCTGCTTCAGCCGTGCTTCGAGCTCGGCGCGCGCCTCGGGCGTATCGAACTTGCCGGTGTTGATTTCCCGGCTCCACAGCATCTCCGAAAGCGGCTTCGCCTGGCTCATCACCTTGTCGAAAGGCGCGCGCCCATCGTCGCGCACGAGATCGTCCGGGTCCTTACCGTCAGGCAGAAGCGCGAAGCGGACGGAGCGGCCGGGCTTCAGATGCGGCAGCGCCAGCTCGGCGGCGCGATTGGCGGCGCGAATGCCGGCGCCGTCGCCATCGAAGCACAGCACCGGCTGCGGCACCATCTTCCAGAGCAGCTCGAGCTGGTTTTCGGTGAGCGCCGTGCCGAGCGGCGCGACGGCGTTTTCGATGCCCGCCTGATAGAGCGCGATCACGTCCATGTAACCTTCGACGGCGATGATGGTGCCGCTCGCATTGTCGTCCTGAGAGTCGCCGCGGCCAGGCCCCTGTATGGCGCGGCGCGCTCGGGCGAAATTGTAAAGGACATTACCCTTGTGGAAGAGCTCCGTCTCGTTGGAGTTCAGATATTTCGCCGGCGCATCTGATGACATGGCGCGGCCGCCGAAGGCGATCACCTTTTCCCGCGACGAAAGGATCGGGAACATGATGCGGTCGCGGAAACGGTCGTAGGAAACCGGCACATTTTCATGCACGACCAGGCCGCAGGCCTCGATCTGCTCCTTGGAGACACCCTTGCCGGCGAGGAATTCCTTCAGTGCATTGCGGCTGTCAGGCGCATAACCGAGACGGAAGGTCTCGATGGTACGCCCCGTCAGCCCGCGATCGCGCAGATAGGCGCGCGCCTTTGCGCCATTGGCCGTCTGCAGCTGGTCCTGGAAGAAGCTGGTCGCCATTTCCATGACGTCGATCAGCGAGCCGCGCTCCTTTTCGCGTTTCTCCATGACGGGATCGGCAAGCGGCATCGGCACGCCCGCCATGTCGGCGATCTGCTGCACCGCCTCTGGAAAACTCAAGCCCTCCAGCTCGGTCAGGAAGCGGAAGTGGTCGCCGGTGACGCCGCAGCCGAAGCAGTGATACCGCCCCTTTCGGTCCTCGCAGTGGAAGCTCGGCGATTTCTCGCCATGGAACGGGCAGCAGGCCCAGTAGTCGCCGCGCGAGACATTGGTCTTGCGCTTGTCCCAGCTGACGCGGCGCGCAATCACGTTCGAAATCGGAACGCGGTCGCGGATCTCATCGAGAAAGGTGTTGGAAAAGCGCATTTATCCCTCTTGGCCAAGCTCCATATAAGCTGCTTTGCCGCACCATGCCACGAAACTCGTCGGGAAAACCCGCTATTCACAGGCAAGTGCACCCGACGGTGGCAGCGTCGGTTATCCAATCAACAACGCGTGACCACCCCTGCGACAGGGGTGCGACATTATTGTCGCCGAAAGGCCTGAGGTCGGCCGCCTCAAGGGCTTCGGCACGAGCGTGGCATAACACGAAACCGAATTAAAACGTTTCAAAACAGGCCCTTAGCGACACGATCGCTCGCGGATCGTGATCCTGGCGGCGCCTGCCGAACCTTCGCCTCGAAGACGCTCGAAGCGCCGTTTCCGGCAATCATTATTTTTTTGTAATTTGAACAGACAGCCGCATCGCCATAGGTTTGATCTCAACAAAGCGATCCCCGAGCGAAGCACCATCCCTACCCCCGGCGCCGCTTCGCAAGGGTGCCTTTGCAAATACCCTCCGGCTTGGGCCTCAGCCCTGCGTTGCCGGCGGAAGCAAAGAGCAAGAAGGCAGGAGCGCCCCCAGCTCCTGCCTTCTTAAATTTTAGGCTCTGTTGCCAACTCTCCCTTTGAAATTAACCGCTTATCGACAAAACCGTTGACAGACGGCGCGGGCATGAAAGATGTATGCGCCGAACTCCTGGACCCTTCCCAATGGCTTTCACCGCGGAAAATCTTGCAGCAGACGATCGCTTTCTCGCTGCGATCCTAGATTGCGCCAATCAACTGCTTGCGATCTATCGCGAGAGCCCGCGCATCGCATCGATTTTCGCCGCGCAGCAGCGCTGGCTGATGGCCCATGCCGGCTTCGCACTTCATTACGGTCATCCCGACGACGGCCAGAGCGGTGGCCTCTATTCCGGCCGCTTTGTCGATTTCGCAGTCAAGAACGACATCGCCAGCCGCAACACGGCCGCGGCCTTCATGCAGGAAATGCTGGCCTATCGTTTCCTGCGCGTGGTGCCCGGACCTGACAAGCGCACACGCTATCTCGAACCTACCGAAATTGCCGAACAGCATTTCACCCGATGGCTCGTCACCCATATGATGATCCTCGACAGCCTCGACGGCGGCGAACGCGCCGACCAGATCACCGCTGACCCCTCCGCAACAATGGCTGCGATTCAGCCGCGGATCGCAAGGGCGATCATCGGCAGTGAGTCCGTGCGCAATCCTGGCCCCACCTTCAACCTCTTCAACTGGGCGAATTCCGGCGGACTGGTGATGGATTACCTGATCTCCCGCCTTCCACAATTTCCTCGGACGGGCGAGCGCGTCGTTATCGGTCCCCTGTCGCTCCGGGAGCTCCGCGAACAATTCATGATTTCCAATACCCACCTGAAGCGGCTTCTGACCCAGGCCGCAACCATGGAAAGCGTCGGCTGGACAGAACCTTCGCGCAAGGGCGACTTCTGGCTGTCCCGCCGCTTCATCCTCGAATATTGGAACTATCAGGCGGCGAAGTTCGCCATAGTCGATGCCGCCGCCGAGGCCGTGCTCGGACCTGCGGTCCGTCAAGAACCGCAAGCGAGACGGGCCATCTGAGGCTTATCCGTTCAAAAGCTCCTTGACGGTTGCCGATGCCTTGGCGAAATCCATCTGGCCGGCATAACGCTCCTTAAGCGCCGCCATGACCTTGCCCATGTCCTTGACGCCGGCAGCACCCGTCTCGGTGATGATCGCCGAGATGTTGGCGCGCACTTCGCTGTCGGAAAGCTGCTTCGGCATGAAGTCCTGGATGACGGTGATTTCCGCCCGCTCCTTGGCGGCAAGCTCCGGCCGGGAATTCTCCTCATAGATCTTGGCCGATTCGTCGCGCTGCTTCACCATCTTGGCGAGGATCTGCAGGATCTCGTCGTCGCTCGCCTGCTCCTTGCCGGTACCGCGATTGGCAATGTCGCGGTCCTTGATCGCCGCCTGAATCAGCCGAACGGTCGATAACCGCTCCGTATCCTTGGCCTTCATCGCCTCTTTCAGCTGGGTGGCGAGTTGATCGCGCAGCATGTCTTCACTCCTTTTTTGATGCCGCTTCATAAACCACGCCGATGCGACCGATCAAATAAATTGCGCGATGGGCGCGATAAAGCGCAGGAAAACGGCCGCAATCCCGGCTACAAAGATTGACGCTCCGCGATTGCTTGGCTATTTACCGCCACCTGCACCAAAATTCGTGATCAGGCCTGAAGCGCGCGGCATTGCCGTGCCCACACGTCTGCGAGATCAAATGGCGACGAGCGCGGCTAAGCGCATCGGCCGCCGGAAACGGGATGAAGATGACCGCAACAGCACCCTGGACAACCGAAAAGCCGACCGCCTTGCTCGTTCTTGCCGACGGTACGGTGATCGAAGGCAGGGGCATCGGCGCCACCGGCAAGGTCCAGGCCGAAGTCGTCTTCAACACGGCGCTGACCGGCTACGAAGAGATCATGACCGACCCCTCCTATCTCGGCCAGATCGTCACCTTCACCTTTCCCCACATCGGCAATATCGGCACCAATGACGAAGATATCGAGGACCTGACGCCTGCAGCCCGCCACGGCGCGGTCGGCGTCATCTTCAAGGCCGACATCACCGACCCCTCGAACTACCGCGCCGCCAAGCACCTCGACCAATGGCTGAAGGCCCGCGGCATCATCGGCCTTTGCGGCATCGACACGCGTGCGCTCACCGCCTGGATCCGCGAGAACGGCGCTCCGAACGCGGTGATCGCCCACGACCCCAACGGCGTCTTCGACATCGAGGCGCTGAAGGCCGAAGCCAAGGCCTGGAGCGGCCTGGAAGGTCTCGATCTTGCCAAGATCGCCTCGTCCGGCCAGTCCTCACAATGGGCGCAGACGCCGTGGGTCTGGAATGAAGGTTACGGCGAACTCGGCGCGGCGGATGCGAAATATCACGTCGTCTGCCTCGATTACGGCGTCAAGCGCAACATCCTGCGCCTGTTTGCCGGCCTCGACTGCAAGGTGACCGTCGTGCCGGCAACAACGAGCGCCGAAGACGTGCTCGCCTTGCAGCCGGACGGTATCTTCCTGTCGAACGGTCCCGGCGATCCGGCGGCAACCGGCGAATATGCCGTGCCGGTAATCAAGACGCTTGTTAAGACCGATGTCCCGGTCTTCGGCATCTGCCTCGGCCACCAGATGCTCGGCCTCGCCTTGGGCGCCAAGACCGAAAAGATGCACCAGGGCCATCACGGCGCCAATCACCCGGTCAAGGATCACACAACGGGCAAGGTCGAGATCGTCTCGATGAATCACGGCTTCGCGGTCGACTCGAAGTCGCTGCCCGACGGCGTTGAAGAGACTCATGTTTCGCTTTTCGACGGCACCAATTGCGGCCTGCGCGTGCTCGGCAAGCAGGTCTTCTCCGTCCAGCACCATCCGGAAGCCTCTCCCGGCCCGCAGGACAGCCATTATCTCTTCCGCCGCTTCGTCAACATGGTGCGCGAGAAGAAGGGCGAACCGGCGCTCGCCGAACGCTGATTTCAAGAAGTGCCGGTTTCGCAAGGCCTGTTAAACGGGCAGCCACCAAAGTAACGCGGCATCTCTTGAACTTGAAAGACAGCTATCAGAGAAAGGACCGCTATCTGCCCATAGCGACCTTTTTTCGTTGCCGAAGAACAGGGCTGCTTTGCGTTCGCAAGTAGAGGACGGCTTCGCAGCTTCCTGACGCTGAGGGTCGTGGTTGCGCCGGCACTGGCTATTACTCAGCTCCGTGCAAACGGCGGCAACAGCTTCAAGATCGGACATTAATCATCCGTCATTGTGCGACACCAGCCTGGCGTAGCCCCTCCACGACAAGCTCGAAATCAGCGGGATTCTTGAAGGGCAAGACTTTGCGACGGTATTCCAAGGAGTAGTCGGGATTGACTCGCAGCACTTCTTGCCACGCCGCGCGAGCCTCTTCGAAACGGCCGAGGTGCCCGTAACAGGCGGCGAGAAGCGCGCGGGAGACATCGGTAATGGGGTTGCGGCTCACGCGCTGCAGCAACAGCTCGACGGCCTCTCGGAACCTTCCCAGTTGAAACAGAGCCAAAGCCTGAAAGTGGAGAACGACATCCGGAAAGTACGGATTCAGGACCCTCGCCCGATCGAAACAGGCGAGTGCCTCCCCGGCTCTGCCCGAATAGATTAGTGCCTCGCCGAGGCTGACCTGCCCTTCGGCGAAGTTCGGATTGAGGACTATCGCACGCTCGGCCTCGCTGATGGCTCTATCGTGCTGTCGCGAGTAAAGCTTGACCACGCTCAGCGCCCAGTGTGCAACAGGATCGTTATCATCCCGCGCTACCGCCAGCGTCGCAGCCTCTTCGGCTTGCTCGATGGAGCGCTGCGGCGACGCGCTCCACCGGTTCAGGTAGTCGAGCCCGTGAGTAAGAGCGAGAAAGGCGTGCGCCGAGGCGAAGTTCGGGTCTAGGTCGACGGCGCGTTGCAAAAGCTCGCGGGCATCGCTGTTCGTTTGCTTCGTCAGGCGGTGCCACAGCTCCCGGCCACGCAGGAAGCAATCATACGCCTCAGGGCGCCCGGTCTGCCCCGGCACCAGCCTTTTTCGATCGCCCTCTGTCAGACTGACCGCCAGCGCATCGACGATTTTCTGCGTTACATCGTCCTGAACCGCGAATATGTCGGTCAGGTCGCGATCGAACCGCTCCGCCCATATGTGCCCGCCGGTGGTCGCGTCGATGAGCTGCGCTGTGATGCGTACCCTGTTCCCCGATTTGCGCACACTGCCCTCGAGAACATGCCGCACGCCGAGCTTCGTGCCCACCTCCTGCACCTGGACGTTCTTGCCCTTGAAGGTAAACGACGAATTGCGGGCGATGACGAAGAGCTGCGACAACTTCGATAGCGCCGTGATGATGTCTTCCGATATGCCGTCGGCGAAGTAGTCCTGTTCGGCGTCACCGCTCATGTTGGCGAAGGGCAGGACGGCGATCGACAGCTTCGGCGACGTTGCCGTCGCAGGTGGGTTCGTTGCGGTTTCCGAGGTCGCGGCTGCCTTGGTCCCGGCGCTGCCGACTTGCAGCGAATAGACCCGGATCGGTTCGGCGATGTTCTTGAGTTGCGTGTTGCCGAGATCGCTGACCGAGAGGTCGAGCCTCGCCTTGACTTGGCGATAGGCATCCTCGGACAGGCAGATCGCGCCCGCCGCAGCGACGCCCTCCAATCGCGAGGCAATGTTGACCCCATCGCCCATCAGATCGCCGTCGCTCTCCTCGACCACGTCGCCCAGATGGATACCGATCCGGAACTCGATGCGACGATCCTGCGGCACGCCGTCATTGCGCTCGACCATACCGTTCTGCACCTCAATGGCGCAGCGCACGGCGTCCACCACGCTGCGGAACTCGACCAGCGCACCATCGCCGGTGCGCTTCACCACCCGGCCATGGTGCACGGCGATCGTCGGATCGATGAGATCGCTGCGCAGTGCCCGCAATCTCGCCAGAGTGCGGTCCTCGTCGGCGCCGGCAAGCCGGCTGTACCCGACCACGTCTGCGGCCAGGATTGCAGCCAGCTTTCGGTTCTCGCTCATGGCGCGGTCTCCTCACTTCCAGGATAGCAGGGAGACAGAGGGCAAGAAAGAACTTCTAGCCGCGGCTTGGAGCGATCTTGGTTGAGATCGACTTGTCCAATGGCTCATGGACGCACGCGACCTTGAAGCTCCACGCAATGACTGCTCTGTCGTTCCTTGACCCCGAGCCAGCAACTGCTTCTGGCGCACCGTTGCATCAAGCTTCGACAATGTGCCCGAAACAGGAAAGCAATGAACATTCGACCGGCCCCTGCCCTTTCACTGTTGACCTCAACCATGCTTGAGGAATTACAGAACTGCCTGCAGATCCGATGCAGGAGATATAGATGAGCGGAGCTTTCTATCGTGTCGACAAGTTCATCGTGCCGGCGGCGGCGCGTGAGGAATTTCTTGTCAAAGTGATGATGACCCACAAGCTGCTGGAGGCACAGGAGGGCTTCATCGATCACCGGGTGCTGGAGCAGGTCGCAGGTCCCGGCGAATTCAATTTCGTCACGATCGCCGAATGGGAAAATACCGAAGTCGTCGAGCGTGCGCGGGCAGCCGTGACGGCCGCCCATAGGGCCGCAAATTTCGATCCGCAGGAAATGTTTTCGCGTCTCGGCATTCGAGCCGATATCGGCAGCTACAAGCCTGTCGCCGCTTGAGGGTTGTGGCCGCCGGCTCAGACGCCGGCGATCGCGCCCTCCCGGCGAACGAGAAGATAGAACCGTCCGCAGAGCATGGCCGCCGCCGCCGCCAGCCCGACGAGGAAGCCGAACCAGATGCCGATGCCGCCCAGGCCCAGCGGAAAAGCGAAGGCCCAGGCCAGGAAGAAGCCAATCGGCCAGTAAGCTATCAGCGCCATGATCATCGGCACCCGCGCGTCCTTCAGCCCGCGCAGCAGTCCGTTGGCGATCACCTGCAGCCCGTCGACCAGTTGGAAAAGCCCTGCAACGACGATCAGCGGCCCGGCATAGGCGAGCACCTCGGGCGCCTCGGGCGAACTGACGTCGAGGAACCAGCTGCCGAGGAATTGCGGCATGGTGGCAAAGAGCACCGAGCCCACCGCCGAAATGGCGCAGGCGAGGATGAACACCATAATCGAAGCCCGCACCAGCCCGTTATAATCGCCCTGCCCGTGCGCGACGCCCACGCGCACCGTCGCCGCCTGGCTGAGGCCGAGCGGGATCATGAAGGCGATCGAAGCCCATTGTAGCGCGATACCGTGGGCGGCAAGTTCGATCGTGCCGATATAGCCCATCAGCAGCGAGGCCACCGTGAACAGGCTGACCTCGGCAAGGATGGTGACGCTGATCGGGAAACCGAGCCGGATGACTTCCAGCAACGCATGCCAGTCGGGCTTCCAGAACCGCACGAAGATCTCGTAGCGGCGCGTCTCCTCCCGCCTCTGCACGAAGGCAAGGATGAAGAGAAAACCAGCCGTCTGCACCACGACCGACACGATCGCCGCACCCTCGAGCCCCATCGCCGGAAAGCCGAAATGGCCGAGCACGAGGGCATAGGCGAAGAACGCGTTCATCACCAGCGTAACGATGGTGACGTTGAGGATGATGCCTGCCTTGCCGATGGCGCTGACCAGCGCCCGCATCACGTTGAACAGCAGTGCCGGCAGCACGCCGAACTGACCGATCATGATATAGCCATGCGCGAGCTTGGCTACCTCCGGCTTCTGCTGCGCGAAGAGCAGGATCTGCTCGGAATTGAAGAAGGCGGGCTGCATGACGGCCCAATATCCAATCACCACCCACAAACCCATGCGCAGCGATCGGCGCACAGAGACGACGTCGCCGCGGCCATAGGCCTGCGCCACCATCGGAATGACGGCGATGGCAAAACCCGAACCGAAGATCAGGATGGTGAAGAGGAATTGAGCCGACAGCACCATCGCCGCCAGATGCTCGGCGCCGAGGCGCCCGACGATCATCACGTCGGTGGTATTGATGCCGAGCTGAGCGAGCTGTGCGCCGATCAGCGGAATGCCGAGCGCCAGTGTTGCACGAAAATGCGCACCCCAACGATTATCGTTTGTCGGCGCAAGGCTGCGCGCGTCGATCGGCGTGTCCATGACACCAGTCCTGTGATTGAGATCTGCGACGCCGCGTAATGGCGCAAAAATATCACTCGGGCTTAAATCAAAGCCCGGCAAAGAACTACCCCAAAACAGGCAGATGATGAAAAATTCATCATACCATCACCATTTCTGATCGGTTCAGCCCACACCTTCCAGCGCCTCGGCCGGCTCCCCGGCTCGAACCCTCGTGAGGAATATCCCGGCGGCCACAACAATGAGCACAGCAGCCGTGAGATAAGGCGCACCGGCAAAGGTGACGGGCGCCTCAGGCCGCGTGAAATAGCCGAACATTTGCGTGAAGATCAATGGCCCGACAATGGTGGTGATGCTGCTGAGGCTGGTCAGCGCGCCCTGCAACTCGCCCTGCGCCGAAGGCGGCACCTTGCCGGCGGCAATGCTGCGCAGCGCCGGATCGGCGACGTTTTCGATGACGGTCGCCACGATGACGACATAGACCAGCCAGCCCTCCCAGGCGAAGGCATAGCCGGTCAAGCCTGCAGCCGAGAAACAGAGGCCGAGAAGCGCGGTCTTCCACTCGCCAAGCACAGGCACGATCCGCGGCAGGACAAGGCCCATGACGAGCGCAGCACCGATGCCGTAGATGCCGAGCGACAGGCCGATCTGCCCCTCGCTCCAGCCATAGCGGTAGGTGGAGACGAAGGACCAGACCGAGGGATAAACGGCATGCGCCAGGAAAAACAGGAACATGACGAGGCTGACCCCGCCGATGCCGGGGTAATGGCGCATCTGGCGCAGCGCGCCGAGGGGGTTGGCGCGTTTCCACTCGAAGCGGCGGCGGTTCTTCGCCTCAAGCGTTTCCGGCAGCAGAAAGCAGGCGGCGATGAAATTGACAAGCGACAAAGCGGCAGCGCCGAGGAAGGGCACGCGCGGGCCGAATTCCCCGAGGAATCCGCCGATGACGGGGCCGATGGTGAAGCCAACGCCGAAGGCGATGCCGATCAGTCCGAAGTTCTTCGCGCGGTTCTCCTCCGTGCTGATATCGGCGATATAGGCCGAGCAGGTGGCGAAGCTGCCGCCGCTGATGCCGGCTAGCACACGGCCGACGAACAGCATCCAGAAGCTGGTGGCGATGCCGCAGATGAAGTTGTCGATGGCGAAGGTCAGCACCGAAAGCAGAAGGATCGGCCGGCGGCCGAAACGGTCGGATAGGTTTCCGAGCAGAGGTGCGAACAGGAACTGCATGCCAGCATAGACGAGCATCAGCCAGCCGCCGTCGATCGCCGCATCGCTGACGCTGCCGCCGGTCAGTTGCTCCAGATAGGCGGGCAGCACCGGCATGATGATGGCGATGCCGATAATGTCGAGGAAGAGGATGACGAAGACCAGGAAAAGGCCGCGGCGAACGAATCTCGGATCAAGCATGAGGCATCTCTACAGCGGCTGTTTCTGAAAAGACGATCTCCGTCGCCGGAAAGTGACATAGCTCAGAAAAGAAACTGAAACAATCGGTGAACATCTGGAAGCATCTCAGGAGTTCTACGGGAAAATCGTCAGGGCCTCAACCGGTAGACGCGTGCCGTCATTCCGGCGAATCCTAGCGATAAACTCTCTTGCAATCGCCGCGACGGCATCCAGATCAATCCAGGCAGAACACTCATTGTGCATTTCCCCGCACAGCCTGTTCCACTCCGTCCGATTATCGCCGGGATGCGAAGATGGTAGAACAGCCTCGACAGCGGCGCGCCGGCGAGGCTGCCCGATCACGCCGCACGGCGCAATAAAGGAGAAAACAATGCAGACCTATCGTTTAGGACAGACCGGACCCGATGTCTCAGCCATCGGCCTCGGCTGCATGGGCATGTCTGGCATGTATGGTCCCGCCGATCGCGCCGAGAGTATTGCGACGATCCATGCCGCGCTCGATGCCGGCATCAATCTGCTCGACACCGGCGATTTCTACGGGATGGGCCATAATGAAATGCTGATCGGCGAGGCATTGAAGGGCCGCAGGCGCGAAGACGCCGTCATCAGCGTCAAGTTCGGCGCGTTGCGCGATCCTGCAGGCGGATGGAGCGGCATCGATGCCCGCCCGGCGGCTGTGAAGAACTTCCTGGCCTACACGCTGCAGCGCCTCGGCGTCGACTATATCGACATCTACCGCCCTGCCCGCCTGGATCCGAATGTGCCGATCGAGGACACCGTCGGCGCGATCGCCGACCTGGTCAAATCAGGCTACGTCAGACATATCGGTCTGTCGGAAGTCGGCGCCGACACGATCCGCCGCGCCGCCACCGTCGCGCCGATCGTCGACCTGCAGATCGAATATTCGCTGATCTCGCGCGGGATCGAGGATCGCATCCTGCCAACGGCGCGTGAACTCGGCATTTCGATCACCGCTTACGGCGTGCTTTCGCGCGGCCTGATCAGCGGCCACTGGCAGAAGGGTCGGGCCATCGCCGGAGACTTCCGCACCCATAGCCCGCGCTTCCAGGAAGGCAATATCGAGCAGAACCTCGCGCTGGTAGAACAGCTGCGCGAGATCGCCCGAGCAAAAAGCGTCTCGGTCGCCCAGATCGCCATCGCCTGGGTCGCCGCCAAGGGCAAGGATATCGTCCCCCTCATCGGCGCACGCCGCCGCGACCGGTTGAACGAGGCGCTCGGTTCACGCGCAGTCGACCTGTTACCGGAGGATTTCGCCGCGATCGAACGAGCTGTGCCGAAGGACGCGGCTGCGGGTGGGCGTTATCCCGAGCATATGCTGCAGCATATGGATAGTGAGAAATACGGCTAGGTATTA
Organism: Rhizobium sp. CBN3; assembly: GCF_030518245.1. NCBI lineage: Bacteria > Pseudomonadati > Pseudomonadota > Alphaproteobacteria > Hyphomicrobiales > Rhizobiaceae > Rhizobium > Rhizobium sp. CBN3. The sequence continues at coordinate 546,134 of NZ_JAULSE010000001.1, read as the reverse complement.
GGTCAAAGGGGCTGAAACGTCCCGTCGTGCGGCCCCCTCATCTCTACGGGCACCTTCTCCCCGAGGGGAGAAGAGGGAGTCGAGACGTCGCGGCAAGTCCCTTTTCCCCAGCGGGGAGAAGGTGGCCCGAAGGGTCGGATGAGGGGGCCGCACGACGGGCAATCACCTCTTCTACCGAATACGCAGGTCTCAAACCGGCCCCGAAAACGTATCGCACGCCGTCAGCTGGCCGCTGTCGAAACCGCGCTTGAACCACCTGACGCGCTGCGCCGAGGTGCCGTGGTTGAAACTTTCGGGAACCACGTAACCCTGCGAGCGCTTCTGCAGCGTATCGTCGCCGATCTGCTGGGCGGCGTTCAGCGCCTCCTCGAGATCGCCGGCCTCCAAGATCCCCTTCTGATCGGTATATTTGCCCCAGATGCCGGCGAAGCAATCAGCCTGCAGCTCGACGCGCACCGACATCTTGTTGGCTTCCTCCTCGCTCATGCGCTGACGGGCCTGATTGAACTTCGGCAGGATGCCGAGCAGGTTCTGCACGTGATGGCCCACCTCATGAGAGACGACATAGGCTTCGGCGAAATCGCCGGAAGCTCCGAACCGATCGGATAATTCCTGGAAAAAATCCGTGTCGAGATAGACCTTATGATCCCCCGGGCAGTAGAATGGACCCGTCGCGGCAGAGGCAAATCCACAGGCCGATTGCGTTTGTCCCGAGAAGAGAACAAGGCGCGGCTCCTCGTAATTCCGGCCCTGGGCCTGAAAGATCCCGTTCCAGGTGTCTTCAGTTTCGGCAAGAACGGTGCGCACGAAGGCGGTCATCTCGTCGTTGGCGGGCGTGCGCGTGCCCGCGGACTCGCTCTGCTCGTAGCCGGGACCGCTCGACATGCCGCCGGTTTCGAGCACCTGCAGCAGATCGACACCCATCATCTTGAAGATGAAATAGATGACGACGAGGAAGATGATCGTACCGATGCTCAAGCCGCCGCCGGCGCGGCGGACGCCGCCGCCTGAGGGAAAACTGAAGCCACCGCCGCGGCCGAACCCGCCGCCGGTGGGATCGCTGCGGCGATCCTCGACATTGTCGGACTGACGCCGGCCTCTCCATTCCATCTTCGTTCTCCCCGCCAATCCCGATGCTTGTCATCAATGAATTTATATAACCGTCAGCAGGAGGAATTCCAGCGGCTTCAACCGCATGCAAAATAGGCGGTTGCACGGCTCCTCGGCTGCAAACTTGACGGACGGGATATTGTTCCCTCAGCCCATCGGCCCCAGCCATGCGTCCCCATCACGTAAAGAAGATGCGTCAACCGCTTGACGCGACTCCTGCTTTCGCTCTTCCTGTTAGAAGGGGAGAATGCGAGAGGAGATGGCGATGAAGGCGGTGCGTCTGCAAGCGACGGGACAGTTGCATCTTTGCGAAGTCGAAAGGCCGGTACCTGGTCCGGGTGAATTGCTCGTCCGAATTGAGGCTTGTGGCATCTGCGGCACCGACCGCCATATCTTCCACGGCGAATTTCCGTCGAAGCCGCCGGTGACGCTCGGCCATGAATTCGCCGGCATCGTCGAGACCGTCGGACGTGATGTGACCGATTTCCGCCCCGGCATGCGTGTGACCGGCGATCCGAACATTTCCTGCGGCGGCTGCGAGGAATGCCGGCGCGGCCGAGTCAATCTCTGCCGGAACCTGCAGGCGATCGGCATTCACCGCGACGGCGGCTTTGCCGATTATGTCTGCATGCCGCAAAGCCAGGCCTTCGCGCTGCCGACCGATCTTGATCCGCTCCACGGCGCCTTCTGCGAACCGCTCGCCTGCTGCATCCACGGCGTCGATCTCGCCGGGCTGCATACCGGCGCTTCAGTCATCGTACTCGGCGGCGGCGTGATCGGCCTGCTCACGGTTCAACTGGCAAGGCTCGCCGGCGCCACCCGCGTCATTCTGGTGACGCGCAGCGCCGAAAAACGACGCTTGGCCGAAATCCTCGGCGCCACGGCAACGGCCGATCCAGGCGACGGCGATATCGTTGCCCGCATCACCGCCGCAGACGGATTGCTGGCCGGCGGCGCCGACGTCGTCTTCGAATGCGCCGGCGTCGCTGAAACCATGCAACAGGCGCCGCGGCTTGCCCGCCGTGGCGGCACTGCCGTCATTCTCGGCGTGATGCCGCAGGGGGCAAAAATCGAGATCGAGCCCTTTGACCTGCTGTTCCGCGAAGTCAGGCTGATAAGCTCCTTCGTCAACCCCTTCACCCATTGCCGCGCCGCCGATCTGATCGCCTCCGGCAGGATCAAGGTCGAGCCGTTGATCTCCCGCAGGATTGGGCTTGCGGAAGCCCCAGACGCGATCGTCAATCCGGCGCGCAGCGGCGAAATCCGGGCACTCGTCATCCCCGGCCGGGAATAGGCGTCCGCGCCGGTTCGAATTCCTGTCGATTCCGCGATTTATGGGGTTCCGTTTGCAAATACATTTGCCTATAAGCCGCTTCTAGCCTGAAAAGACCCAGCATGCGCAACCGACCCGGTGATCTCCCACCCTGGCCGGTTTTCTGCGCAGCCAGAAAATGGATATCGCCATGCCGAAGCGCCAAGACATCAAATCGATCCTCATCATCGGCGCGGGACCGATCGTCATTGGCCAGGCTTGCGAATTCGACTATTCCGGCACCCAGGCCTGCAAGGCTTTGAGAGAGGAAGGCTACCGCGTCATCCTCGTCAACTCCAACCCGGCGACGATCATGACCGACCCCGGGCTGGCAGACGCAACTTACGTCGAGCCGATCACCCCGGAAGTCGTCGCGAAGATCATCGCCAAGGAGCGCCCTGACGCGCTGCTGCCGACCATGGGCGGCCAGACGGCACTGAATACCGCCCTATCCTTGAAGCGCATGGGCGTGCTCGACCGCTACAATGTCGAGATGATCGGCGCCAAGCCGGCGGCCATCGACATGGCCGAAGACCGCGCGCTATTTCGTGAGGCGATGGCCCGCATTGGCCTGGAAACGCCGCGTTCGATGCTGGCGAACGCCACCGACATCAAGGACCTCGACCGCAAGACGCATGAGGCTGAGCGCACCAAACTGCGCGAAAGCCTCTCCGGTCCCGACCTCGACAAGGCGCTGGACGAGCTGGAAAACCAGTGGAATCTTGGCGAGAGCGACCGCAAGCAGCGCTACCTGAACCATGCCATGGCGATCGCCGCCCAGGCACTCGACCATGTCGGCCTGCCCGCCATCATCCGCCCCTCCTTCACCCTCGGCGGCACCGGCGGCGGCATTGCCTACAACCGATCGGAATTCTTCGAAATCGTCGGCGGCGGTCTCGATGCTTCGCCGACCACCGAAGTGCTGATCGAAGAATCGGTGCTCGGCTGGAAGGAGTATGAAATGGAAGTGGTCCGCGACAAGGCGGACAACTGCATCATCATCTGCTCGATCGAGAACATCGATCCGATGGGCGTTCATACCGGCGATTCCATCACCGTCGCTCCGGCGCTGACGCTGACTGACAAGGAATACCAGATCATGCGCAACGCCTCGATCGCAGTGCTGCGCGAGATCGGCGTCGAGACCGGCGGCTCGAACGTCCAGTTCGCCGTCAATCCGAAGGACGGCCGCCTCGTCGTTATCGAAATGAACCCGCGCGTCTCGCGCTCCTCGGCACTCGCTTCCAAGGCCACCGGCTTCCCGATCGCCAAGGTCGCCGCGAAGCTCGCCATCGGCTACACGCTCGACGAGTTGGAAAACGACATCACCGGCGGCGCAACGCCGGCTTCCTTCGAGCCGTCGATCGACTATGTCGTCACCAAGATCCCGCGTTTCGCCTTCGAGAAATTCCCCGGCGCCTCGCCGGTCCTAACGACGGCGATGAAATCGGTCGGTGAAGTCATGGCGATCGGCCGCACCTTCGCCGAATCGCTGCAGAAGGCGCTGCGCGGCCTCGAAACCGGCCTGACCGGCCTCGACGAAATCGAGATCCCCGATTTCGAAGAAGGCGAATCCAGCCAGAACGCCATCCGCGCAGCCATCGGCACGCCGACGCCGGACCGCCTGCGCATGGTCGCCCAGGCGCTGCGCCAGGGCCTCAGCATCGAAGAGGTGCATGAAGGCTGCAAGATCGATCCCTGGTTCATCGCCGAACTCAAGAATATCGTCGACATGGAAGCCCGCATCCGCGAGCATGGCCTTCCCGGCGATGCCGCGAACCTGCGCATGCTGAAGGCCATGGGTTTCTCCGACGCGAGGCTGGCGACCCTGACCGGCAAGCGCCCGAAGGAAGTCGCGGAACTCCGCAACAGCCTGAACGTGCGTCCGGTTTTCAAGCGTATCGACACCTGTGCGGCCGAATTCGCTTCGCCTACGGCCTATATGTATTCGACCTACGAGACGCCCTTCGTCGGCGCCGCCCGCTCGGAAGCTCAAGTCTCCGACCGCAAGAAGGTCGTCATCCTCGGCGGCGGCCCGAACCGCATCGGCCAGGGCATCGAGTTCGACTATTGCTGCTGCCATGCCGCCTTCGCGCTGAAGGATGCCGGCTATGAAGCGATCATGATCAACTGCAACCCCGAAACCGTCTCGACCGACTACGACACGTCGGACCGCCTCTACTTCGAGCCGCTGACGGCCGAAGACGTGATCGAGATTCTGCGTGCCGAACAGGAAAAGGGCGAAGTCGTCGGCGTCATCGTCCAGTTCGGCGGCCAGACGCCGCTGAAGCTTGCCGAAGCACTTGAGAAGAACGGCATCCCGATCCTCGGCACAGCGCCAGACATGATTGATCTCGCCGAAGACCGCGACCGCTTCCAGAAGCTCTTGATGAAGCTCGACCTCAACCAGCCCAACAACGGCATCGCCTATTCGGTCGAGCAGGCCCGCCTCGTCGCCGCCGAGATCGGCTTCCCGCTGGTCGTTCGCCCGTCCTACGTACTCGGCGGCCGCGCCATGCAGATCCTGCATTCGGAAGGCCAGTTGCAGACCTACCTTCTCGACACGGTTCCGGAATTGGTGCCTGAGGATATCAAGCAGCGTTATCCCAACGACAAGACCGGCCAGATCAACACGCTGCTCGGCAAAAACCCGCTGCTCTTCGACAGCTACCTCACCCATGCGATCGAAGTCGATGTCGACTGCCTCTCCGACGGCACCGACGTCTATGTCGCCGGCATCATGGAGCATATCGAGGAAGCCGGCATCCATTCCGGTGACTCGGCCTGCTCGCTGCCGCCGCGCTCGCTGCCGGTCGAACTGCTCGACGAACTCGAACGCCAGGCGAAAGCCATGGCCAAGGCGCTCAATGTCGGCGGCCTGATGAACGTCCAGTTCGCCATCAAGGACGGCACCGTCTACGTGCTCGAAGTCAATCCGCGCGCCTCGCGCACCGTGCCCTTCGTCGCCAAGACCATCGGCGCGCCGATCGCCAAGATCGCCGCCCGCGTCATGGCCGGCGAGACGCTCGACGCCACCTTCGCCGCCTACGGCACGAAGCCCGATCCGCGTAAGCTCACGCACATTGCCGTCAAGGAAGCCGTCTTCCCCTTCGCCCGTTTCCCCGGCGTCGACACGCTGCTCGGCCCGGAAATGCGCTCGACCGGAGAAGTGATCGGCCTCGACACCGATTTTGCCCTGGCCTTCGCCAAGTCGCAGCTCGGCGCCGGCGTCGAACTGCCGCGCGACGGAACGGTCTTCGTCTCCGTGCGCGATGAGGACAAGGCGCGCGTGCTGCCGGCGATCCGCATCCTCGTCGAAGAGGGCTTCAAGGTGCTGGCAACCGGCGGCACAGCCCGCTTCCTCGGCGAAAACGGCATCACCGCCAACAAGATCAACAAGGTCCTGGAAGGACGTCCGCACATCGAGGACGCGATCCGCAACCGCCAGGTCCAGCTCGTCATCAACACCACCGACGGCAATAAGGCGATCTCGGACTCCAAGTCGCTGCGCCGCGCGACGCTGATGCAGAAGGTGCCCTATTACACGACGATGGCCGGCGCCGAAGCCGCCGCCCAAGCGATCAAGGCGCTGAAGGCCGGCAATCTCGAAGTTCGGCCGCTGCAAAGCTACTTCGCTTGATACGGCAGCGCCATCGCCATAAGGCGGTGGCGCAAACTCAGCCGGAATCAATTTATCCAGCTGAGACGATAAGCCGCTGAATTTTCAGCAGGTCGTCGCGAAACCGCGCCAGCTCCTCCGCCTTCAGTCGCTCGTCCGGAATGCGCAGCAGATAGGACGGATGCACCGTCACGAAGAGCGTGCGCCCTCCTTCGATCGCCATCGCCCTTCCCCTGACATCCTGCAGGCGTTCTTTCACATCGGTCAGCGCAGCAAGCGCCGTCGCGCCCATCGCGACGATCAGTTTCGGCTTGATGAGTGACATTTCCCGATCGAGCCACCAGCGGCAAAGCTTTACCTCGCCCATATTGGGCTTCTGGTGGATGCGCCGCTTGCCGCGCGGCTCATATTTGAAATGCTTGACGGCATTGGTGACGTAGAGCGTCGACCGGTCGATGCCCGCCTCCAATAGCACCTGATCGAGCAGCCTGCCGGCAGGTCCGACGAAGGGATGTCCGGAAATATCCTCCTGATCGCCCGGCTGCTCGCCGACGAACATCACCCGCGCATCACGCGGCCCCTCCCCGAAGACAGTCTGGGTCGCATAGGCATGCAAAGGGCAGCGCGTGCAGACCGCGGCTTCCGCGCGCAGTGCTTCCAGCGTGCCCGCCGGAGGCTCGGGTTCTGCGGGCTGATTGCGTGCGGCCTGCTGCAAGCGGTCGTGAAACGGCAGCGACTGCGTCACCTCCCGCGCCGCCATCTCCCGCACCTTGCTTTCGGCCGATGCAATCAAGCCGGGAATAAGGTCGGCCTCCGGCAGGTTCTTCCAGTATTTCTTCGGCATCTCCGCCTGCATCGCCTTCACCTTCAACCGCGCCGGGTTGAAGATGCTGGCATAGTAGGTCCGCCAGAGTTCGTCCGTGGCATCGCTGAGATTAGGCTTTTCGCAGGGCTCGTCGGCAATCGTCAGCCGCTCGCCGTCCCAGGCCGCCGAGCCCTTGGGCGTGGCAATCAGCCAGTCCATGTCGGTGAAACGCCGCTGGAAAAACGGAGCCGTGCGCCGGACAATATGATGATCCGGCTCGAACCAGGCGAGGAATTTCCGGCGACCTGCCGATACCGCGCCGACCTCCTTGAAACGGACGAAGGCCGTCATCTTGTGCGCGTCGCGCCGAACGTTCTTCGCCATCAGCCTGGCCCGCACGACATCCTCGTCGGAACTTACCTCCAGCAGCTGCCGGTCCAGTTGCAGCCGCCAGAGCAGACGGTACAGCAGAGAAAATCGCGCCGGATCGGAATGGCAGAGAACCGTCTCCGCAAGCTCGATGAAGGCGGGCGGCACCGTCATCGGCTTGCGTGTTGTCGCAGGCGCCGGCGGCATGGCGTCCCGTTGAAACGAAAGATCGGCCTCGGCGCTTTTTTCGCGCCAGTCGATCTCCTCGGGCAATATGCCGGCGGCCGCCAGGGCGCGTGCGGCGTCACGCCATTCGCCAAGATCTCCGCGCCCCGCAAGCACGACCCGGCGCATCACAGCAACGACAATTGTTCAGGCTGCGGCTCGAACATGGCGCGCAGATCCGGGCGGTCGACTAGCCGTCGCGGCGACCAGCCTTCCGCTGAGATGAAGGCTCGGACCTTCTTGATCGAAACGCCGAGCCGGGCGAGCTCATCGAGCCGCAGGCGACGAAACCGGCGTGCCGAAACAATCGCCTTCACCGTCTTGGTGCCGAGGCCGGGCACACGCAGCAACCGCTCGCGCTCAGCCTTGTTGATATCGACAGGAAAATCGGCCCGGTTGGCCAGCGCCCAGGCAAGTTTCGGATCGAGATTGAGATCGAGCATGCCGCCCGCCTGGTTTGCGGTAATCTCGTCGATGCCGAAGCCGTAGAACCGATAGAGCCAGTCGGCCTGGTAAAGTCGGTGTTCGCGCATCAGCGGCGGCTTGATCAGCGGCAGGTTTTTTGAGGCGTCTGGGATGGGGCTGAAGGCGGAATAATAGACACGCTTCAGACCATAGCTGCTATAGAGCCGGCCGCTGCTCGCCAGGATCGTCGCATCATTGGCCCCATCCGCGCCGACGATCATCTGCGTGCTCTGGCCAGCCGGGACGAAACGCTGTCGTTTTTTGGTCTTAAGCGTCGGTTCATCGGCCGCCTCGATCTTCAACCTGAGATCAGCCATCGATCGCCTGATACTGGCCGGCTTCTTTTCCGGCGCGAAACGGGAAATCCCGCTGTCGGTCGGCAGTTCGATATTGAGCGACAGCCTGTCGGCATGAAGCCCCGCCTCCTCGATCAGATGCGGCGACGCCTCGGGAATCGCTTTGAGATGGATATAGCCGCGGAAATTATGCGTCACCCGCAGCTCGCGGACAATGCGCACCATCTCCTCCATCGTGTAATCGGAGGAGCGGATGATGCCGGAGGAAAGGAAGAGGCCTTCGATATAGTTGCGGCGGTAAAATTCGAGTGTCAGCCAGACGACCTCCTCCGCCGTGAAGCGTGCCCGCTCGACATTGCTGGAGGAGCGATTGACGCAATAGGCGCAGTCGTAGATGCAGAAATTGGTGAGCAGGATCTTCAGAAGCGAAATGCACCGCCCATCCGGAGCATAGGCATGGCAGATACCGGATCCCTCGGTTGAACCCAGCCCGCCGTTTGCGCTCGAATCGCGTTTCACCGTGCCGCTGGACGCGCAGGAAGCGTCATATTTCGCAGCGTCGGACAGAATGGCCAAGCGTTCGGTTAGCGACTTCTTCATCCCAATGTTCACTATATGTTCTAATATACATAGTCAACCGAAACGATCCCGCCTCTGCCCATTTTGGGGCGCATCGCCCGATGCCGCAGTGGGTTGCATTTCGTCTATGCGAATTTTCTGGAAATCGGCCTTGCCGATCTGCTATAAGCACTTAACTAGAAATGTGGCACGGTTCCGAAGCTCCCCTTCGGGACCTGTTTTCTTTTGTGTGGGCGCCTGATTGCGCGAACACAAGGAGTGAAGGACAAAAAAATGGTTGAAAAGGTACCGATGACACAGGGTGGTTTCGTCAAGCTGCAGGAAGAGCTGCGCTGGCGTCAGCAGGAGGAGCGCCCCCGAATCATCGAGGCGATCGCCGAGGCCCGTGCTCATGGCGACCTTTCCGAAAACGCCGAATACCACGCCGCCAAGGAAGCCCAGAGCCACAACGAGGGCCGTATCAGCGAACTGGAAGACCTAACGGCGCGCGCCGAGGTCATCGACCTCACGAAGATGTCGGGCGACAAGATCAAGTTCGGCGCCAAGGTGAAGCTCGTCGACGAGGACACCGAAGAAGAAAAGACCTATCAGATCGTTGGCGACCAGGAAGCCGACGTCAAGGCTGGCCGCATCTCCATCTCCTCCCCGATCGCCCGCGCGCTGATCGGCAAGGAAGTCGGTGATTCCATCGAGGTCAACGCACCCGGCGGCTCCAAGGCCTACGAAATCCTCCAGGTTTCCTGGGGCTGATCGCCCGCCAGACACGAGATCCATCCCTTGCCGGACATTCGTGACGTCGAGATCATCGCGCCCAACTTCAAGCGCCGGCTCTCCGGCGTCACGTCGACTATCGTCCAGCTCATCCCGTGCCAGATCCGGCTCGGCATGAGGATCGCGACGCTCGGCCCCGGCCTGCCCGACGGCTTGGCGAAACTGACATGGCCGCAGATCCTCGGCTTGTGGCGCCCGCCCGCACGCCGCCGTCACCGCGTCTGGCACGCCCGCCGCAACAATGAGATGGCTGTCGGCATCCTGCTTCGCCATGTCCTGCGCATGCCGCTGAAGCTGCTCTTCACCTCGGCGGCGCAACGCCGTCACACCGCCTACACGAAATGGCTAATCCGCCGTATGGATGCGGTGATTGCAACCAGCGACCGGTCCGGCTCCTTCCTCGAGGTACCGCATACGGTCATCCAGCACGGCGTCGACCTTTCTATCTTCCATCCGCCGGAAACGGCCGACGACGGCATCGCCGCGACCGGCCTGCCCGGCCGCTATCTCGTCGGCTGCTTCGGCCGCGTGCGCCATCAGAAAGGCACCGATCTCTTCGTCCAGGCGATGATCGAACTCTTGCCGCAGCATCCGGAATGGACGGCCGTCGTCTCCGGCCGCGTGACGGCGGAGCACACCGCCTTCGGCGAAAAGCTCAAGGCCGATGTCGCCGGCGCCGGGCTCACCGACCGCATTCTCTTCCTCGGCGAAGTGCCTGATATCAAGGTCTGGTATCGCCGCCTGACGCTTTACGTCGCCCCTTCCCGCAACGAAGGCTTCGGCCTGACGCCGCTCGAAGCCATGGCTTCTCGCACCGCCGTCGTGGCATCGGATGCGGGCGCCTATGCCGAACTCATCGCCGACGGCGAGACCGGCTCGGTGGTGGCGGCTGGCGACGGCGAAGCGCTGACGCGGGCAATCGCCCCCTATATCGCAGATCCCACACTGGCGATCGCGCATGGGGAGAATGCACTGCGTCATGTCCGGACGAATTTCGCGCTGGAGAACGAAGCAAACGCGATCGGCGCTGTTTACGATCGCCTTCTCGGCGACAACCGCGGCTGAGTGGAAAAGAAGACTACGTCGATACAAAGAACCATAAAAGACCCCGCCCCAAACCCCTCCCCACAAGGGGGAGGGGCTTAACTTGCCGCGCCCGTTCTCCAAATCTGCGACGTTTCGAGAAGGAACGAAGTGGGCGCTCCGGGTTAGTCCCTCCCCCTTGTGGGGAGGGGTTGGGGAGGGGTAAGCGGTCTCGCCGATCTCCTTGGGTCGGAACGGCTCGTGACGTTGAACATGTGCGTAGAGGGCGACATCTATCGACAAGCGAACGGCCCGCTGTAAAACGGGCCGCTGCAAAGATTGCCAATAATCAGGCGAGATTATTCCGCCGGCTGAAGTCCGGCAACCGGAGCGCCCTCTTCTGCCTGGCCGCCCAGCACTCTAGCGAGCTGCGCCGTATCCAGCTCGTTTTCCCAACGGGCCACGACGATTGTCGCGACCGCATTGCCGACGAGGTTGGTCAGCGCCCGGCATTCCGACATGAAGCGGTCGATGCCGAGGATTAGCGCCATGCCGGCGACCGGCACGGAAGGCACGACGGAGAGCGTTGCGGCAAGCGTGATGAAGCCGGCGCCGGTGATGCCGGCAGCACCCTTCGAGCTCAGCATCGCCACGAGCAGCAGCAGGATCTGGTCACCCCAGGAGAGCTGGATGCCGGTTGCCTGGGCAATGAAGAGGGCGGCCAGCGTCATGTAGATATTGGTGCCGTCAAGATTGAAGGAATAGCCGGTGGGGATGACGAGGCCGACGACCGAGCGCTTGCAGCCGGCCTTTTCCATCTTGTTCATCAGTCCCGGAAGTGCGGCTTCTGACGACGAGGTGCCGAGAACCAGCAGCAGCTCTTCCTTGATGTAGCGCAGCAGCGCCAGGATCGAGAAGCCGTTATAGCGGGCGACAGCGCCGAGCACGACAAGAACGAAGAGCAGCGAAGTGATGTAGAAGGTGCCGATCAGCATGGCGAGGTTCGCGATCGATCCGATGCCGTACTTGCCGATGGTGAAGGCCATGGCGCCGAAGGCGCCGATCGGGGCAGCCTTCATCAGGATGGCGACCAGCTTGAAGATCGGAGCCGTCAGCGCATTCAGGATGTTGATGACCGGCTCGCCCTTTTCGCCGACCATGGCGAGCGCAATGCCGAACAGCACCGAGAAGAACAATACCTGCAGAATATCGCCATCGGCAAAGGCGCCGACAATCGTCGTGGGGATGATGTTTGTGAGGAAGCCGACGATGCTCTGCTCATGCGCCTTCTCGGCAAAGGTGGCGACGGCCTTGGGGTCAAGCGAAGCCGGATCGATATTCATGCCGGCGCCGGGCTGAACGACATTGGCGATGACCATGCCGATGACGAGCGCCAAGGTCGAGAAGGTCAGGAAGTACAACATCGCCTTGCCGGCGACGCGGCCGACCTTCTTCAGATCGCTCATGCCGGCAATGCCGGTTGCCACCGTCAGGAAGATGACGGGCGCAATGACCATCTTCACGAGCTTGATGAAGGCATCGCCGAGCGGCTTCAGCTGCGTGCCGAGCTCGGGGTAGAAATGGCCGAGAAGGATACCCGCGGCGATGGCGGCGAGAACCTGAACGTATAGATGGGTGTAAAAGGGCTTCCTGCCCTTGCTCTCTGCAACTGCGTCAACTGGTGCTGCGATCATGATATCCTCCTAAGGGCTCGCCCGGAACGAACTCCGGCCTCCCGAGCCGTTCGCTTCACTCCAACAGCTCAGCCGTTGTGCCATCTCCTTCGCAATCGCCGTGCCAGTTTCGCATAAATTGGGTAACTAGTTGTTTTGAATAGGATAAAATTTATACCGCTGCCAAAGGGCTAAATAAGCAATGCGGAAAGCCGCACAAATCCGTTTGCGTTCCGTGCCGAAAAATGCACAAATCCGCCATGTCCTTGTCCGTTTCACAAAGGCTGTGGCCCTCCCTGCCCCTCCAGCACCGCATCCGCCGGATGTGGTGGCTGTTTGCGGCCGCCGCCCTGCTGGCTGTGATCGCTAGCCTGTGGGCAAGCGGCGAGCTTGGCCGCCAACGGGCCGAGACGGCTCTCGAAGAGCAGGCCCGCACGGATGCCAGTCTGAACGCAGCATTGCTGCGCACGGTTCTCGAAAAATTCCGGGCCTTGCCCTTCGTCCTGTCGCAGGACAATGCGCTCGCCGCCGCGCTGGCAGAGCGCGATGCCGCCACGTTTGAGCAGCTGAGCCGCAAGCTGGAAATGCTGGCGACGGGCACCAAAGCGGCCGTCATCTATGTCATCGACAAGCACGGCATGGCTGTTTCTGCCAGCAACTGGCGCGAGCCGACGAGCTTCGTCGGCAACGACTATCGCTTCAGGGAATATTATCAGGGTGCGGTCGCCCGTGGCCAGGCCGAACACTTCGCGCTCGGCACCGTCAGCAAGGAACCTGGCCTCTATATCTCGCAGCGCATCTCCGACGGCAACAACAGCCTGCTCGGGGTCGTCGTGGTCAAGGTGGAATTCGACGATGTTGAGGCAGATTGGAATGCCACGGATGCCCCGTCTTACGTCGTTGACGACCGTGGCATCATTCTCATCACCAGCATTCCCTCATGGCGGTTCATGACGATCGGCCAGATCGCCGAGGACCGGCTGACGGCGATCCGCGAAAGCCTCCAGTTCGGTGATGCGCCACTCCAGCCCCTTCCGCTCGACATAGTCCGAAATCTCGGCGACAGGCTCGACGTCGTCGAGATAGTCATGCCGGGCGGCGCCGGCAAAACCAGCTTTCTCGATGTCGGAGCACCCGTTCCGGAAACCGCATGGCGCCTTCAGCATCTTGTGGCGCTCGGCCCTTCGATCGATGCGGGGGTTCGCGAAGCCCGCATGCTGGCGCTGCTGACGCTGCTGCCAGTGCTGTCGGGAGCGGCCTTTCTGCTGCGCCGCCGCCAGACGATCACGCTCAGGATCTTCAGCGAACAGCAGGCGCGCGAAGAACTGGAACGGCGCGTGGCCGAGCGGACGCTCGATCTTAGCCAGGCGCGGGATCGCCTGCAGGCCGAGATCACCGGTCACCGCAGCACGGAGCAGAAGCTCCAGGCGGTGCAGCAGGATCTGGTGCAGGCCAACCGGCTGGCAATCCTCGGTCAGGTGGCGGCCGGCGTCGCCCATGAGATCAACCAGCCGGTGGCGACCATCCGCGCCTATGCCGACAATGCCCGCACCTTCCTCGAGCGCGGCCAGACCGCGCCTGCCGGCGAAAATCTTCAGAACATCGCGGCGCTGACGGAGCGTATCGGCACGATCACCGAGGAGTTGAAGACCTTCGCCCGCAAGGGCCGCAGCAGTGCCGAGCCGACTGGCCTGAGGGAAGTCATCGAGGGTGCGGTGATGCTGTTGCGCAGCCGCTTTGCCGGCCGCATGGACACCCTTGACATCGAGCTGCCGCCGGCCGCGCTGCAGGTCATGGGAAACCGGATCCGCCTCGAGCAGGTGCTCATCAATTTGCTTCAGAACGCCCTGGAGGCAGTCGCGCCGAAGGCCGAGGCGGGGCGCGTCGAGGTCAGGACATCAACCGATGCGGACATGGTGACCCTGACGGTCGTCGACAACGGCCCCGGCATTTCGCCTGAAATCCGCAAGGGCCTATTCACGCCGTTCAACACATCGAAGGAGAGTGGTCTCGGCCTCGGACTCGTCATTTCCAAGGATATTGTCGGCGATTACGGTGGCCGGATGGAGGTTGAGAGCAATGGCGCAGGAAGCCGGTTCATCGTTCATCTGAGGAAGGCTTAGGTCATGGACACACGGAGCCCGGTTGCGCTGATCGACGACGACAGGGACCTGCGCCGCGCCACCGCCCAGACGCTGGAGCTCGCCGGCTTCTCCGTTTCCGCCTATGACGGCGCCAAGGCGGCGCTGGCGGACCTGCCGGCGGACTTCGCCGGCCCCGTCGTCACCGATATTCGCATGCCCGAGATAGACGGGCTGCAACTCTTCGCCATGCTGCAAGGCATGGATGCCGACCTGCCGGTGATATTGATGACCGGCCACGGCGATATTCCGATGGCCGTCCAAGCCATTCAGGATGGCGCCTATGATTTCATCGCCAAACCCTTCCCCGCCGACAGGCTCGTCCAGAGCGTGCGTCGCGCCAGCGAAAAACGTCGGCTCGTTCTGGAAAACCGCATGCTGCGCAAGGCGGCCGAAGATGCGCAAGAGACTTTGCCGCTGATCGGCCAGACGCCCGTCATGGAGAATCTCAGAAAGATTCTTCGCCACATCGCCGATACCGACGTCGACGTGCTTGTGGCCGGCGAGACCGGCAGCGGCAAGGAAGTGGTCGCGCAGATCCTGCATCAGTGGAGCCACCGCCGGAAAGGCAATTTCGTGGCGCTGAACTGCGGCGCACTACCTGAGACCGTCATCGAAAGCGAGCTGTTCGGCCACGAGGCCGGCGCCTTTACCGGCGCGCAGAAGCGCCGGACCGGCCGCATCGAACATGCCAGCGGCGGCACGCTTTTCCTCGACGAGATCGAGAGCATGCCTCTCGCCACGCAGGTCAAGATGCTGAGGGTGCTGGAGATGCGCGAAATCAGCCCGCTCGGCACCAACGAGGTGCGCCCGGTCGATCTGCGCGTCGTCGCAGCCGCCAAGATCGACCTTGGCGATCCCGAAGTGCGAGGGGATTTTCGCGAGGATCTCTATTACCGGCTGAATGTCGTGACGATTTCCATTCCGCCGCTGAGGGAGCGCCGCGACGATATTCCGCTGCTGTTTTCCCATTTCGCCGCCCGCGCCGCCGAGCGCTTCCGCCGCGATGTCCCGCAGCTTTCAGAGAATGTCCGCCGGCATCTCGCCACCCATGCATGGCCGGGCAATGTCCGCGAGCTCTCCCACTATGCCGAACGGGTGGTGCTCGGCGTGGAAGGCGGCGGAGCGACGCTCGTTCCCGCGCAACCGACGGGCGGCACGCTGCCCGAACGGCTGGAACGCTACGAGGCGGAGATCATCCGCGAGGCGCTCGCAGCCAATGACGGCGACGTGCGCGGCACCATCGAGGCGCTCGGCATTCCGAGAAAGACGTTTTACGACAAGCTCCAGCGCCACGGCATCAACCGGGGCGGCTATGCCGCGCGGAAGTAATCGCGAAGTCGCATTAGACTTCGACCAGTCCGAGCTTCTTCACTTGCCGGATCGTCAGCATGGTGCGCACGGTGTCGACATGTTCGTTCGCCGTCAGCACCTCGATGACAAAATCCTGGAAGTGGGTGAGATTTTCCGCCACGCAATGCAGCAGGAAATCGCTGTCACCCGAAACCATCCAAGCCTGGCGCACCAGCGGCCACTCGGTGGTGGCGGCGGCAAACGCCTTGAGGTTTCCTTCAGACTGGTGTTTGAGGCCGACCATGCAGAAAGCAACCAGATCAAAGCCGAGCTTCGGGCTGTTCAGCATGGCGTGGTAGCCCTCGATAATACCGGCTTCCTCGAGCTTGCGCACCCGGCGCAGACAGGGTGGCGCCGAGATGCCGACCCGGTCGGCGAGTTCGACATTGGTCATGCGGCCATCGGCTTGCAGCTCCCGGAGGATCTTTATGTCGATGACGTCGAGTTCCGTGCGACCCACACCGTGGCCTTTCTTTAATTCTTCGCGGCGAGCTTCTATATAAAGCGGCGGAATACGCAAGAAAGTTTCAAGCCGATGACGGATTCTTGCACAGCGAGGCGATTTGCCTTGTTGGTAATGCAAGGCTGCCCTTGAATAATAGCATTGGACGTTCATAAATGGCGCATGGACCGCGAAACGGCCGCAATCGCCTTTTAGCCGCCGCCCTCCTGCCAGTCGAAAGGAAATGACATGCCCGCCCGCCACACGAAGGTGCTCATCATCGGTTCCGGACCCGCCGGCTATACTGCCGCGGTCTATGCCGCGCGCGCCATGCTGAAGCCGGTTCTGATCGCCGGCCTCGAACAGGGCGGCCAGCTGATGATCACCACCGATGTCGAGAACTATCCGGGCTTTGCCGATCCGATCCAGGGCCCCTGGCTGATGGACCAAATGCTGCAGCAGGCAAAACATGTCGGCGCCGAGATCGTCAGCGACCTCGTGACCGAAGTCGACCTGAATCAGCGTCCTTTCGTCGCCCGGACCGACAGCGGCCAGGTATGGACCGCGGATACGCTGATCATCGCCACCGGCGCCAAGGCCAAGTGGCTGGGCATCGAAGGCGAGCAGCATTTCCAGGGCTTCGGCGTTTCGGCCTGCGCCACCTGCGACGGTTTCTTCTATCGCAACAAGGACGTCATCGTGGTCGGCGGCGGCAACAGCGCCGTCGAAGAGGCGCTCTATCTCTCCAACATCGCGAAGTCGGTCACATTGGTGCACCGCCGCGACTCCTTCCGCGCCGAGAAGATCCTGCAGGAACGCCTGTTCGCCAAGGAAAACGTCGAGGTGCTGTGGAACAGCGAGGTGGCCGAGATCACCGGCACGCCGGCCAAGCCGCCAATGCCGCAATCCGTGACTGGCGCGCGTCTGCGCGACGTCAGAACCGGTGCGATCACCGAGATGCCGATCGACGGCGTCTTCGTCGCGATCGGCCATGCCCCGGCGACCGAGCTTTTCAACGGCAAGCTGAAGCTGAAGGACAATGGCTATCTCTGGACTGCGCCGGATTCGACCGCGACCAGCTTGGAGGGGGTCTATGCCGCCGGCGACGTGACCGACGATACGTTCCGCCAGGCAATCACCGCCGCCGGCTTGGGGTGCATGGCAGCGCTCGAAGCCGAGCGATATCTGACGGGCCACATGCCTATCGCCGTGGCTGCGGAGTAAGACCGGCATGAGGGGCGGGGGAATGCCATTGGATTGGGACAAGCTGCGTATTTTCCACGCAGCGGCCGAGGCGGGTTCGTTCACGCACGCGGCGGACAAACTGCATCTGTCCCAATCCGCCATCAGCCGCCAGGTCAGCGCGCTGGAGCAGGATGTCGGCACCAAGCTGTTTCACCGCCACGCACGCGGCCTCATCCTGACGGAACAAGGCGAACTGCTCTACCGCACCGCCCATGACGTGCTGCTGAAGCTCGAAACCGTCAAGATGCAGCTCACCGAGACGACCGAGACGCCGTCGGGCAAGCTGCGCGTGACGACGACGGTCGGTCTCGGCCAGGGCTGGCTGACCGACAAGATCCAGGAATTCCTGCAGCTTTATCCCGATGTGCAGATCCAGCTGATCCTCGACAACGAGGAAGTGGATGTGAACATGCGCCACGCCGACTGCGCAATCCGTCTGCGTCAGCCGCAGCAGTCCGACCTCATCCAGCGCAAGCTCTTCACCGTGCACATGCACGTCTACGCCGCTCCCTCCTACATCAACCGCCATGGCGAGCCGCAGAAGATCGAGGATCTCGACAATCACCGCATCATCACCTTCGGCGAGCCGGCTCCGAGCTACCTGCTTGACGTCAACTGGCTTGAGGTCGCCGGCCGCTCCTCCGACAACAAGCGCATTCCGCATCTGCAGATCAACAGCCAGACCTCGATCAAGCGCGCCTGCCTGCTCGGAATCGGCGTCGCCTGCCTCCCGGATTATATCGTCGGCCGCGACCCCGGCCTGATTCAGCTGCCGATCAATGCGGACGTGCCGTCTTTCGACACGTATTTTTGTTATCCTGACGAGATCAAGAATGCCGCCAAGCTGAAAGCTTTCCGCGATTTCATTGTCAGCAAAGCCAGAAACTGGAATTTTTAAGCCAGATTTATGGAATGATTTCCATACTATGCGGTGAGCGCATGACTGGCATGCACAAATGAGGGTTGCCGTTTGCCCATTAAACCACCATATCGCACATAGCTGATGCACATGGTGGCTTTTCCTCCCAGTTCCACCGCATTAGCTGTTCCCCTCTGGAGGTTTTTGAACCTTCACACTTATAAGGGCCCTGGTTTTCCAGCGGCCCTCTTTTTTTGCCTTGCCGCTTCGGAAAATGCCGCGTCGCAAAAAAATTGTGCGGCGCATAACAGGTATGCACAAAAAAGCATTGAAACCTGCCTAAGGAAGCACCATATCCAACTCAGCTGATGCATTTCGTGGTTTCTCTCCCAGTTCCACCGCATTAGCTGTTCCCCTCTGGAGGTTATTGACCTTCACAATTCAAAGGGCCCTGGTTTTCCGGTGGCCCTCTTTTTTTTGCCCAAAATTTGCTCAATCGACAAAAGCAGCCGCCTCACGTCTCCGTGATTTGCATATCGGCATCCGACGATCGATATATCGTTCATACACGATTTATAGTTCGGTAAACGACGATGGACAAAGACGAGATCATCAAGGCCCTCGCCCACCCCACCCGGATGGACATTCTGAGCTGGCTGAAGAATCCCGAGGAACATTTCCCCACGCAGGAGCATCCCTTTGAAATGGGCGTCTGCGCCAGCCAGTTCGAGCGCTGCGGCCTATCTCAATCCACCGTCTCGGCCCATCTCGGAACCCTGCAGCGCGCCGGCCTCGTCACCACCAAACGTGTCGGCCAGTGGATCTTCTACAAGCGCAACGAAGAAACGATCGCTGCTTTCCTCAGGCAGTTGACACAGGATCTTTAGAATGCCCCTCGCCCTTCTCGTCCTCGCCTTGAGCTCCTTTGCGATAGGCACGACCGAATTCGTCATTATGGGTCTGCTGCCGGAGGTCGCCGCCGATCTCTCGGTGACGATCCCGCAAGCAGGATGGCTGGTCACGGGCTATGCGCTGGCGGTTGCGATCGGCGCTCCTGTCATGGCGATTTCGACTGCGAAGCTGAAGCGCCGTACGGCACTGATTGCGCTGATGGCCTTCTTCATCGCCGGCAACCTGCTTTGTGCTCTGGCGAGCGATTATTGGGTGCTGATGATCGCCCGCATCGTGACCGCGCTCTGCCACGGCGCCTTCTTCGGCATCGGTTCGGTCGTCGCCGCCGGCCTCGTCGTCGAAGACCGCAAAGCCCGCGCCGTCGCGCTGATGTTCACCGGTCTGACCCTTGCCAACGTCCTTGGCGTGCCGCTCGGCACCGCAATCGGCCAGGCCTATGGCTGGCGCGCCACGTTCGGCGTCGTCACCGTTATCGGCATCATCACCATATCAGGCCTGATCGCCATCCTGCCGAAGGACAAGAAACAGGAAAGCGGCAGCATCCTGCGCGAGATCGCGGCACTCAGGAATGGCGGCCTGTGGCTGGCGCTTTCCACCACCGTCTTCTTCGCCGCCTCGATGTTCGCCCTCTTCACCTATATCGCGCCGCTCTTGCGTGACGTCACCGGCGTTTCGCCTGAGGGCGTCACCTGGACGCTGTTCCTGATCGGCCTCGGTCTGACCGTCGGCAATCTCATCGGCGGCAAGCTTGCCGATTGGCGCCTCGGCGTCACACTTGCCGGGGTCTTCACCGCGATCGCCGTCACCTCGATTGCCTTCAGTTATACGAGCCGCCTCTTCATCCCGGCTGAGATCACCCGCTTCCTCTGGGCGACCGCAAGCTTTGCCGCCGTGCCGGCGCTCCAGGTCGGCTTCGTCGGCTTCGGCAAGGATGCGCCGAACCTCGTCTCGACGATCAACATCGGCGCCTTCAACACCGGCAATGCGCTCGGCGCCTGGGCGGGCGGCCTGGTCATCGAAGCCGGCTTCGATCTCACCCTCGTTCCGCTCGCCGCAGCCCTGATGGCCCTGATCGGCCTGGGTGCGACGGCGCTCACCTATCTCTCCGCCAGAGGCCGAGCCGCTCTCGCCCCCGCCGAGTGATCCTCCCGCAAAAGAAAGGACCATCATGGCCAAGCTTTTCGAACCCGCCAAGGTTGGCGACATCGCCGTCAAGAACCGTATCGTCATGGCGCCGCTTACCCGCAACCGTTCGCCAGGTGCGATCCCCAACGACCTCAATGTCGAATATTACCGCCAGCGCGCCACGGCGGGTCTGATCATCACCGAAGCGACCGCGATCACCCATCAGGGCCAGGGTTATGCCGACGTGCCCGGCCTTTACAGCACGGAAGCGCTCGACGGCTGGAAGCGTGTGACCGATGCCGTCCACGCAGCCGGCGGCAGGATCGTCGTCCAGATGTGGCATGTCGGCCGTATCTCGCACACGACGCTGCAGCCGGACGGCGGCAAGCCGGTGTCCTCGACCAATCGCGTCGCCAAGGCCAAGACCTATCTGGTCAATGCCGACGGCAGCGGCAGCTTTGCCGATACCTCCGAGCCGCGTGCACTCGAAACCTCCGAAATCCCCGGCATCATCGAGGATTACCGCAAGGCAGCCCGCGCGGCCATCTATGCCGGATTCGACGGTGTCGAGATCCACGGCGCCAATGGCTACCTGCTCGATCAGTTCATCCGCGACGGCGTCAACGACCGCACCGATCAATATGGCGGCGCGATCGAAAACCGCACCCGCCTGACCTTCGAGGTCGTCGATGCCGTGGTTAGGGAAGTCGGCGCAGGCCGTACCGCAATCCGCATCTCGCCGGTGACGCCGTCGGGCGAAAGCTACGATTCCAATCCGCAGGCGACCTTCACCCGTGTCGTCGAGGGGCTGGCCAGATACGGCCTCGCCTATATCCACGTCATCGAAGGCCAGACCGGCGGTGAGCGCGACTACAAGCAGGGGGATAACCCCTCCTTCGATTACAAGGCACTGCGCCAGGCCTATGAAAAAGCCGGCGGCAAGGCGAGCTGGATGGTCAATAACGGTTATGACCGCGATCTCGCGATCGACGCCGCCGAAAGCGGCCGCGCCGATCTCGTCGCCTTCGGCAAGCCCTTCATCGCCAATCCCGATCTAGTCGAGCGGCTGGCAAAGAACCTGCCGCTCAACACGCCCGACCAGTCGACCTTCTACGGCGGCACCGCCAAGGGCTACCTCGACTATCCCACATTAGAAAAGGTCGCCTGAGATTTCCCATACGCATCAAGAAATCCCGCCGAGAGGCGGGATTTCTGCGTTCAGTATCCCTATATGAGGGGCATGTTTGCCCCCTATCTCGATCGCTGGTCGCTCATGTCGGACGGCGAGCCCATCATCACCCATTCGAGCCGCCTGCTCCCTGTCCTCTGGCAGGAGAGGCCCGCCATGCTGAAAGTTGCGACCGATATCGATGAACGATACGGCGCACTGCTGATGCAGTGGTGGGACGGCGACGGCGCAGCTCATGTCTATGCCCACGAAGGTGACGCCGTATTGCTGGAAAGGGCAACCGGGAAACGCTCCCTGCTGGCCATGGCGATGGACGGAGAAGACGACGAGGCGAGCCGCATTCTCTGCCGCACCGCCGCCCGGCTGCACGCACCGCGCGAAAGACCACTCCCCAATCCCATTCCCCTCACCCGCTGGTTCCGCGATCTCGAGCCGGCCGCCTGCAAACATGGAGGCACGCTTGCCGATTGCTCGGCGATCGCCAACGCCCTTCTTGCCGATCCGCGCGATCTCTCCGTCCTCCATGGCGACATCCACCACGGCAACATTCTCGATTTCGAGGCGCGCGGCTGGTTGGCGATCGATCCGAAACGGCTCCACGGCGAGCGCGGTTTCGATTTCGCCAATATCTTCGCCAACGAGGAATTGCCAACCATCACCGACCCCGCCCGCTTCCGCCGCCAGCTCGCCATCGTCTCTGCGGAGGCGGGGCTGGAGCCGAAGCGGCTGCTGCAATGGATCGCCGCTTATTCCGGTCTTTCCGCAGCCTGGTTCCTTGGCGACCCCAATATCGAGCAGGCGGAGACGGCCTTGATGGTTGCGCGGATCGCGCTGGCCGAGCTGGCGGCCTAAGGCGCCTTCTGCAGCGTATGCCCGATAAAGGCGGCCGCGGTGTCACGATGCGCTTCCGGCAGGCAGCCGAGCGCCACCAGTGAGGCCCTCACCGCCTCGTCGATCGGTGTCTGCGGCTCCTTGCTAAGTTCGGCGACAAGCTTGGCGTTGTTCATCCTGAGCGGCACTTTCCAGAGATAGCGCATCTCCTTGATCTCCCGCATGACCGGAACGAAAGGCGCGGCGAGCGGCACGATCCACCAGGGAAACCGCCCGATCTTCGCCTTGCCGCCGGCGACTCGCTTGATCGCTTCCGCCATCTGCATGCCATCCGCATCCCAGAAGCCATCCATATGATAGACGGCGAAGGGCGGCAGCCGATTGGCCCGCTCGACGAGCTGGGCGATGGTTTCCGCCATGTCGGGCAGATAGGTCCACTGATGGCCGACGCCGCGCCGCCCTGGATTCTTGATGGTGCCGACCGGCTTGCCCGGCGTCACCAACCCCGATGAGAACCAGCTATTGGCCGTTGCGCCCGGACCGAAGAAATCGCCGGCCCGGACGATGATCGCGGCGGTGCCGGATTGCGAAGCCGCCTTCAGCCGCTTCTCCATCTCGACGCGGATCGCTCCCTTCTTTGTAAGGGGATGCTGCGGGCTTTCCTCCGTCGGCGACTGCAGGGCGTCGGGACCAAAATTATAGACGTTGCCCGGCAGAACGATCCGCGCACCGACGACTCGAGCGGCAGCGATCGTATTGTCGAGCATCGGCAGCACCAGCCTTTCCCAATCGCGATAGCCGGGCGGATTGACCGCGTGGACAATCAGGCCAACACCTTCAGCCGCCTTCAGCACGTCGCCGGCATTCATCGCATCGCCCTGCACCCATTCGAATGCCGGCTCGTTCTTCGACGCCTTGGCGGCGTCACGGTTGAGCGCACTGATGCGCCATCCGCGGGCCAGAAGTTTGCGCGCGATCGCGCCGCCGATACCGCCGGTCGCGCCGAGAACCAGTGCCGTGATCTTCGTTTCTCCACTCATCGCAATCATCTCCTTCAATTGAATGAGATGACTATGCGCCTGCTCTCAGATAAACAAAATTGACGAAATAAGTGGATCTGCTATACAAAAACATATGACACTCGAGCCAAGCTGGGATTTCTACCGCAGTTTCCTGACCGTGCTTCAGCAAGGGTCGCTTTCGGCGGCCGCACGCGAACTGGGGCTGACCCAGCCGACCATTGGCCGCCATGTCGACGCTCTGGAACAGGCGATCGGCGCCGAGCTCTTCATCCGGTCGCCGAACGGCCTTGTGCCGACCGACGCCGCACAGGCGCTGAAACCCTATGCCGAAACGCTGGCGGCAACCGCCGCCGCCCTTTTGCGCACGGCATCCGGCGAGCGAGAGAGGGTAGCCGGAACGGTGAGGGTCAGCGCCAGCGAGGTCGTCGCCGTCGAAATCCTGCCTCGGATTCTCGGGCCGCTCCAGGAAGCCTATCCCGAACTTCACATCGAGCTCTCGGCATCCGATGCGATCGAAGATCTGGTAAATCGCGAGGCCGATATCGCCGTACGCATGGCCGAGCCGCAGCAGGATGCTCTCATCGTGCGCCGCATCGGCGACATCCCGATCGGCTTCCACGCCCACCGCCGCTATCTCGAACGGTACGGCATTCCGCAAACCATGGCGGACCTCGCCAACCACCGGCTCATCGGCTTCGAACGGCAGACGGCCTACGTCCGCATGGTGATGAAGCGCTATCCGGCGCCCGAAGGCATCAAATTCTCCTACAGGACCGACAGCAATCTCGCCCAGTTGTCTGCAATCCGTGCCGGGGTCGGCATCGGTCTCTGCCAGATCGGACTGGCACGAGAAAACCCCGACCTCGTGCATGTCCTGCCCGATGCGTTCGAGATTCCACTCGGCACATGGGTGGTCATGCACGAAAGCCTGAAGACCTCACCGCGCTGCCGCGCCACGTTCGACGCGCTGGTCAAGGGCCTCCGGACCTACCATCATCACTCGACCGGCGCGTAAGCAGAAAAACGAAATCGATTTTTGGTGAGAATCATGAGCAATCTCGCATCGGAGGGAGATGACGATGCACAAGCCGGTTGAACTCGTGAGCTACGATAGGGAATGGCCGAAAGCTTTCCAGCGCATCCGAGCCAAGCTGCTGGCTTTGCTGCCGCAGGCGCTCGCCATCGATCACGTCGGCAGCACGGCCATACCTGGTATGACCGCCAAGCCGCTCATCGATATCGACATCGTTCTTCCCGGTCTGGAGCATATCGAGCCCGCGACGCAGGTGCTTCTCTCGGAAAACTACGAGCCGCGCGGCAATCGCTACGATGACGAGGTCTGGGCATTCTTGTCGAGAGGTTCGGTGCCGGCCGAACGAGTCTACCTTTGCCCGGCCGGCAACGGCACGCATCGAAACAGGCTGGCTTTCCGGGATTATCTTACCGCGCATCCAAAGGCGGCGGCTGATTATGCCGCGCTCAAACGCAGGCTGGTAGCCGAATTCAGAATGGACGGCGATCGCTATACCGCTGAGAAGCGCGAATTCGTCGACACGATCGTCACACGGGCATTGAAGGGATAGAGCATGTCGCGCAAAACTGTGCGCAGTTTTGCGACAGCGGCACACGCAAAAACAAGGACCTAAAGCGCAGCGAGCGAATCTGAAAGATCGCGACGCGCTCTAGGGTTAATGTCCGGCGCTCTGCGAGGCTCCAGCCGATCGCTCCTGCCATAAGCCGTCGACCACCTCGGTTTCCGGCCGGTCGCCGCCCTCGGCATATTCCTCATGCCATTTGCCGTTTTCGTCCTGCCAGCTGATCTCGGCGGAATCGCCCCCGACTTGCTGTTCGGCCGCGACGATGCGCGCAGCTTCGAGCGCCTCGGCATGGGTCGGGAATGCCTCGGAATAGACGCCTCCCAGCCTGTAGGCCCAACCGCCGTCATGCGGCACGACTTCATAGACCACCTTGATCATGCATCCGTCTCCTCATCATCTTGTTGCGCATGCGCATGCTTCCGGACAGGGTCCGGATCATCGCGGCCGCGTGACGAGAATTCGAGGACGCCGCGATCTGCTTTCCGGCCCCGATGGCGTCAGTATTCCATTAAACGCCGAAGACTGCAAATAGCAGAGTGCAGCCGCGTGCTTCCCATCCGAAATCAGTGACTTAGTTAAAAGGCGTGAATCGCAACGGGAGCTGAGATTTGGGCATCGCGTCACGCCTTAAAGAGGAGAGGTTTCTGGTCACTGCACTCGTCGTCGCGGTGACCGCCTATCTTCTGGAGCATACAGTCATGGAGATGGGGCGCGGCCTGGCGCTCATCGCCGCCGCAGCACTCGTCGCCACCATCGTGCTCGCTTCGATCCGCGTCGCCTATCATGCCGAACTGCTCGCCGTCAAAGTCGGCGATCCCTACGGCACGATGATCCTGACACTTTCGGCCCTCGCCGTCGAAGTCATCATTCTCGCCATCATGATGAGCGGCGAAAGCTCTCCAACGCTGGTGCGCGACACGATCTATTCGGCCCTCATGCTCGATATCAACGGCATCCTCGGCCTCGCTGCCCTTCTGGGTGGCCTCAAGCACGGGGAGCAGCCCTACAACGACAATTCGGGCAAGACCTATGGCGTGATGATCCTCACCGCCATGGGCATTTCGATGATCGTGCCGGAATTCGTGCCGCGAGATCGGTGGCATTATTACTCCGCCTTCACCATCGTCGCGATGATCGCTCTCTACGGCCTCTTCCTGCGCATGCAGGTCGGCCAGCACAGCTATTTCTTCAGCTACAGCTACCCGCGCTCCGAGCGGAAGAAGGAAAGTCGCGACGAACACGGCATCAACGGACCGGCCGCCGTCTCGATCGCCACCATCCTCGTCGGCGTCGTCATCATCGGCCTGCTGGCGGAATTCATGTCGGCCTTCATGACCGAAGGCTTGCGCGACAGCGGCGCGCCGATCGCGGTAACGGCCGTCGTCGTCGCGGCGATTTCGGCCGCCCCCGAAATCCTGACCGCTTTGCGAGCGGCGCTCAAGAACCGGATGCAGGCAACCGTCAACATCGCCATGGGCGCCTCGCTATCGACGGTGATCCTGACGGTGCCCGTGATGGAAGCGATCGCGCTCTATACCGGCCAGCCCTTCATCATGGCGATGACCCCGGTGCAGACGGTGATGGTGACGATCACCTTGATTGCCGCGGCGATCAACCTCAATGACGGCGAGACAAACGCCATCGAGGGCATGACACATTTCATCCTCTTCGCCACCTTCGTCATGCTGACGGCTCTGGGGCTCTGAGGGCTCCCTCCCCGCGGAGGAAGGGAAGGAACACTCTGTTTAGGCGGGCTGTTGGGCGAAGAGCAGGCGTTCACGGGCTGCGAACCATTCCTCGGCGTAATCGTCGTTCTTGTATTCCTCGAAATACGGCCCGCCATCGGTGAAATGGACGTTCTTGGCGTCTTCGCGGTAGTCGTATTCATTGACGAGGTAATTCCACGTCACCGGTAATTCGCCGATGAGGTCTTCATTCTCCAGCCATTTGAACTGATGCAGTTGCAGCCCGGTCGCGGTATTGACGTAGTCGGGCGTCAGCGCGCGGCATTCGTCATTGTTGAAGAGAATGAGGCTCGACCAGTTCTTCTTTTCGTACTTGGTCTGCGTCTGACCGAGGAATTTGGTGTCGATCTTCGGCCGGTAATCGTGTTTGACGCACATGACGGCGTAACGCTCGTTGCGCAATGCCCAAAGCTCGGCGATATCGGCACGCATCAGCATGTCGCAATCCATGAAGATGCTCCAGCCCTCGTAACCGCTCAGATAGGGCGTCAGGAAACGCGAGAAGGAGAACTCCGTGGATTGCAGCGCGTTGCGCTGGCGGGTGAAAATCCTGCCAAGATTGGAGAGCGCAATGGGCGAGAACTCGACCGGGATCGACGACTTCTCGATGATGCTCTGCACGAGAACGTGGTAGGCGACCACTTCCTTGGGATCGAATCCCACAAAAATTCGGACGTTCTGTTGTTCCATTGTCCACCCTTGATCGCCAGTATCGGCAACAGCTTTCTTGGCCACCCACGCCTGTTGGCAACGGCCTGCGACAGTCATCTATTCGACTTTTCGAGAAAACGCTGCTTGCGGGTTTTCGGTTTAAACCGCCGAAAGAAATTGTCGACGGCGCGGATGAATTTGGTGACGGACATCAGCCTGTCGATCTGGCTGTTAGTATTGTCGAGCCGCTCCGACAAGACCTCAACCGCAGTCATCGCGATCTCGATCGGCGGCACCTCAGGAAACCGTTTGGCAAGCGCCGAATAGGGGCTGGCATCGACGCCGCCCATCATCGAGATCGAACCCATACGCGCAAAGAGACGCAGGAAAATCTGCTCGAACGTCCAATCGTGCACGTCGAACACCTTCCACTTCTCGCTCCGCTTCGCCGAAAAGCCGGCAAGCAGGATCTTGCCCGGCAACTGCAGATCGGCGAGCCACAACGCTACCGCAAAGCCGCTCGTCGCGATCTTGCCGATCGGATAAAGATCGGCGAGCATTTGCGTCAGATCAAGGTGACGGGCCTTAGCGCCTTCAAAGCAGCTCTTTTCGCTGAAATTTTCCTCGACGGAGACCCGGATGTTGACGACGCCGAGAAAATCGTCGCCGCCAAAGAAACGCAAGACATCTGCCGCCTCGCGCCGGTGGACGATATGGGCACCCATCACGTCGCTGCGGGCAACCAGCATGGAATGGCCGACGAAGGGTTCGTCGAGCACCTTATAGACCTTGTTGAAGAAGACGTAGAGCGCCGTCTCCGGCAATTCGCTCCGCAGCCGTTCGAGGTCAACCGCCTCGCTGTTTGCTACCAACACGATATGAGAATAGCCCGACAACAGCGCCTTCCACGCTTCCGGCGTCAGGAAATTGAAGCCGCCATCCGGAGCGGTCGTAGCCTTGTTATCGCTGGGGATTGCTTCCATATCGCCTCACATGCACTTTCCAAGGACGACGCGCTCCGTCCGCCCGACTAGCTGTTGCTGAAATAGGCGCGCATCCGGGCAAGCCGCGTCAGCCCGCCGATCTGCTTTCCCACATGCGAGAGGAAGCCCGCCACTCGATCCGTCATCGACGGCTGCCTGCAGAAGGACGTCCAGGGTGTGTTGCGAAGATCTTCGGCATAGTGCTTGGCCATCCGCCGGTGCACCCAGGGGACGTTCGCCTGCCACGGCTTCTTGCGGCCGGTAAAATGAAAGATAGCCGGCCGATCGACGAAAGGCAGCAGGCCCGTCTGTGTATTCCAGCGCGGATCGAGCACCAGCCAGTCGCGGTCGAAAGTGACGTTCAACGCATCCTGGTCGTTATTCTCGAACAGATGCGACCGCTCCTCGAAGATTTCCCGGGTCCTGGCGAAAAGCCCCCTCGCCCGGCAGGCCGACCAGTCGAACAGCAGCACGCCGGCATTGAAGTAGCGACCGCCCTCGCCCATGCCGATCTTGCGCTGCCGTGCCCCGGCCTTCTCAGGAAAGGCCATGACGTAGTCGTCGACGGCGGCGAGCGCCTTGCCTTGGAGATCCCGCGTGAAGAGCTCGTCGACGGAAGCCACCGCGAGCACGTCGGCATCGAGGTAAAGCAGGCGCTCGATATGGTCCGGTATATCCCAATCCATATAGAGCCGCGCCAGCGTGGCGGCGGACCAGCGGCCCCGCGCCTGGAGGCCGGTATCTGGCGTCTTATAGGGCAATACCCTGATCGCCATGCCGTGAAGCCGCCCAAAATTATCGACCTCGGCGACCTCGTGCGGCTTGAGGTCGATGCCGAGAAGCAGGAACTCTACATCAGCATTTGTAAGATTGCGCTTGACGGAAAGCAGAGTGCAGCAGGCGGCCGGGAGCATGTTAACGTCAGAACAGACGATGACGGCACTCTGCTGCAAAATCAGGCCCCCCCGAAGCGGCAAATTGAACTTGATGCCGGATATCTAGTTGGTTTGGCGGCCGCCCGCAACCGCAGATCACCCGCCCCACCGGCACTCCGCGTCACGTTTTGAATCGGAATTCAACGACTTGCGAGGCGAAGCGGATTCAATGCGGCAACGCGTTGAATCAGGAGGTGAGCTATAGGCGCAATGCCAGAGGATGATCAACGAGCAGCCGGTCGACGGTGGCGAGTTGCAAGCCTTCCACCTTGCACTGCGCCAACAGCAGCCGATCAAAGGGATCTCGCGTCTCCGGCTCGGGGTCGGCGGTGGTGATGACGTGTGGGATATCAACAGGCAGGATCGTCAATCCGGCTTCCCGTAGATAGATGGGAATGGTCT
Source organism: Rhizobium sp. CBN3 (assembly GCF_030518245.1). Lineage (NCBI taxonomy): Bacteria > Pseudomonadati > Pseudomonadota > Alphaproteobacteria > Hyphomicrobiales > Rhizobiaceae > Rhizobium > Rhizobium sp. CBN3. The sequence goes on along the minus strand of NZ_JAULSE010000001.1, from coordinate 516,454 downwards.
CAAGCGGCAATCCCGGCTGCAATTTGCCAAGTCTTGTCTTGATGGCGATTTCCCAAAGACTGGCGACACTGACTAAGCCGCTGGTGACGCCGTCTGAAAGCAACTGCTCGACACGCGGAAAGCGTTCGGTCAGCTTCTTCTGCGCGATAGCGATCACCATATGCGTATCAAGCAGCACACGCATGGTCACGGCAGCGGCTTGAGAAGGAAATCTTCCGGCAAAGGATCGTCGAAATCGTCGGCAATATACATCTCCGTCCTCGTGATACCCTTGGAACGGAGGTAGGCCTCACCAGCCTCCAGATTCAAACCGCCGCGTTTCTGATGCGGCACGAGGTCGAACGCTGGCCGGCCGTTGCGCGTCACGACAACGGTTTCGCCTGCCTCGACCTCGCGGGCAAGCTCGGTCAGGCGGTTCTTCGCGTCGCGGATTGAAACGGTCTTCATAACTCAAATGTAGCCACATGAAGCTACATCGTCAACGCCACTGCAGACAAAAGGCCCGCCATCGCCAGCGGGCCTTCGATCGACATTGCGGCAATCAGTTTATTTGCAGGCGCCACAGAAGCGCTGGATGCGCCGGCAGGCTTCCTCGAGCAGATCTTCCGATGTCGCATAGGAGATGCGGAAGTTAGGGCCAAGACCGAAGGCCGAGCCGTGAACGACGGCGACGCCTTCCGATTCCAGAAGCTCGGAAACGAAATCCTCATCTGTCTCGATGACCTTGCCCGACGGCGCCGTCTTGCCGATCAGGCCGGCGCAGGACGGATAAACGTAAAAGGCGCCTTCCGGCACCGGGCAGACGATGCCCTTGGCCTGGTTCAGCATGGAGACGACGAGGTCGCGGCGGCCTTCGAAAATCTTCTTGTTCTCGGGGATGAAATCCTGCGTGCCGTTCAGCGCCTCGACAGCCGCCCATTGGGCGATCGACGTCGCACCCGAGGTCTGCTGACCCTGGATCATGTCCATCGCCTTGATGAGCTGGATCGGCCCGGCGGCATAACCGATACGCCAGCCGGTCATGGCATAGGCCTTGGAAACGCCGTTCATCGTCAGCGTGCGGTCGTAGAGCTTCGGCTCGACTTCGACGGGCGTGACGAATTTGAAGTCGCCATAGGTCAGGTGCTCATACATGTCGTCCGTCAGCACCCAGACATGCGGATGCTTCATCAGCACATCGGTCAGCGCCTTCAGCTCGGCATGCGTATAGGCCGCGCCCGTCGGGTTGGACGGAGAGTTGAAGATGAACCACTTCGTCTTCGGCGTGATCGCCTTTTCGAGATCGGCGGGCTGGAGCTTGAAGTTATGCTCCTGGGTAGCCGAAACGAACACCGGCGTGCCGCCGCAGAGCGCCACCATCTCCGGATAGGACACCCAGTAAGGCGCCGGGATGACGACCTCATCGCCCGGGTTCAGCGTCGCCATGAAGGCGTTGAACAGGATCTGCTTGCCGCCGGTGCCGACGATCGTCTGTTCCCAGGAATATTCAAGGCCGTTCTCGCGCTTGAACTTGGCGGCGATCGCCTTGCGCAGCTCGGGGATGCCGGAAACCGGCGTATACTTCGTCTCGCCGCGGTTGATCGCGTCGATGGCAGCCTTCTTGATATTGTCTGGCGTATCGAAATCCGGCTCGCCTGCGCCAAGGCCAATTACGTCGCGTCCTTTCGCTTTCAGCTCACGCGCTTTCTGGGAGACGGCGATGGTGGCAGAAGGCTTCACACGGGAAAGAGCATCGGCAAGGAAGGCCATGATATCGGTCCTATTGGTTGAAACGGGCAGAAAGCCGGGACCGGAGTTCTGCGGTTAGCTCTATGTCCAATGTATGACGGCATTTCAAGGACAAAGGCGTGATGGGGGCAATGATTCTTATTCATCGTTTGGCCGCGCCGGCGGGCTGGCCCGCTTTCCATTTCGGCGAGGCTTGCAGCGAACGGTGGAACCGTTCCGCAGCCAAGTGCGCTTGCGGCGGGATTTAGCTCAGCCTAATCTTCCTCCCGATCCAATGGCGGCGCGTATCGGGCGTCAGGGAGGGCACGGTTAGAATGGCGGACGTCCGGGAATTGAACCAGCCAGAGGGACAGCAATACCAGCAGCAGGCCACCGGCCGGAACATGGCTGCCCGCAACTATCTGAGCCTCCATACGGCGATTTTGCTCGGGATCCTGTTTATTGCCATCGTCTTCAGGTTCCACAAGATCACCTTGCCGCTGGTCGACGGTTTCAGCTGGCGCGAGATCAGCACCGCGATGATGGCGGACAATTTCCAGCAGCGCAGCTGGAACATCTTCTTTCCGGAGGTCAGCTGGACCGGGCCCGGGCCAAGTTATCAGGGCCGCGAGTTCCAGATCATCAGCTATGTCACAGCCCTGCTCTACCAGCTCTTCGGCTGGCACGACTGGTTCGGCCGCGTGGTAGCGGCTTTCTTCGGTCTGGTGACGGTGTTTTCGCTGCATAGGGTCACCGCGCTATGCTGGGGCGAGATGCACGCCCATGCGGCGGCGCTTGCCTACGCGCTGATGCCGGCGGCGATCATGATCGACAGCTCGTTTCTTCCCGATCCGGCAATGCTGGCCCTGGCGACGCTTGGCGTCTGGCTGTTCGTCAAGTACTGGGCCGGCGGCAGCGGCTGGCTCTTGCCGCTCGCCACGGCGAGCGTCTCGCTCGGCGCACTGTCAAAGCCGCCAGGCCTCGTCGCGGGGGCCGTCGTCTTTTATTTGATGGTTTGCTGGATTCTAGAGAAGAAGCAGAAGCAGGCAACCGTGGTCTTCGTTTGGGGGCTTTTAAGCCTAGCCATCATCGCCTCTTATTACAGCTGGGCCATTTATCTCGGCCGCAACTATCCGCCATATCATATCGCCGGCAGCGGCGGCTACATCTGGGATCACGGATTTTGGGCATACGTCAAGAACAGGTTTTATTTCAAATCCGCGTGGAACACGGCGGTCTTGTGGTTCTACGGCTATCCATTCTTGATGCTGTCGGCGGTCGGCTTGTGGATACCGCCGAGATCCGTCGAAGACCTGAAGCAACGCGCACTTTCAACCATTCCCTATGTATGGATGGCAGCGGCGATGATCCTCTATCTGGCGGCGGCGGGCGAAATCACCGCCAATGTTTGGAACTTCCACATCTTCCATGTGCCGCTCGCGATATTCTGCGGCCGCGGCGCGCTTCTCCTGGCAACGCTTTCCTCGAGAACAGTTCTAAAGCCGGCTGTGGCGCTCCGCGCCATCTGCATCGTGGCCGTGGCGCTTGCCTGGTCGACCCTGCCCCTCGTCAGGACGATGAAGAAGCCCGTCGCCACGAAGGGCAAACTGCTTGGCGAGGAACTGGCGCGGTTGACGCAACCGGGCGATCTCGTCGTCGCCATCGCGCCCGACGTCGGCGACCCCGTCGCAGTCTACTACAGCAGGGCGCGCGGCTGGGTGTTCCCACCGGGCGGAGGCGACGCCGATTGGTCGACATTCGTCGCGGATGAGGCCACTGCGATCGCGCAGCTCGACGAACTGCGCGCGCAAGGCGCGGATCTGTTCGGCGTTGCCAAGAACGCCACCGACCAGCAGAATCGGCGGTTCGTCGAGCATCATGTTGGCGTCATCGATTATCTGGACAAGACGGCAACCAAGCTTGTGGATTCGAACGATTTGCTGGTCTACAGAATCACCCGTCCATGAACGTCGCGACAGTCTGAGGCCATGGGCTTTGGACAGGACATGGCTCGATCGCGGTGCTTTCGCCGTGACGACGATTCTGTTTTTCGTCTTTTGAAATCAGAGAGATCGTCGGATTTCGTCATCGCCACGAATAAGCCGCAACAAATGCCGCACGCCGCCGCAATTCGGTCGCGAGCGCGCCGAGATCGAAGCTGCATCATTCGCTCATCCAAAATTGGTTATTGAGGGTAGGCCAATGTTTCTGGAAGATGAGTTCGCCATCGGGCGCATGCGCATGCGCCGGATCTCCATTTCATGTCTTGTCGCCGTCACCGCCTTTGTCGCCTGCATCGCCGCGATGCTGGGGCTGGCCTCCACCGCCCGCGCCGAGACGCGGCAGGCATCCGGCCAGCTCGCGGCGCTTGTGCGGCCGAACGACGTCAACAACAGCTCGCTGCTCTTCCCGTCGAAGGAACCGGGCTTCTATGTCGAAGCGCCGCGGCTGAAGACCGACGTCGCAATCGATGTCTCCGGCCCGATCGCCAGGGTGAAGGTCACCCAACGTTTCCGGAACCCGAGCCAGGGCTGGGTCGAGGGCACCTACGTCTTCCCGCTGCCGGACAATTCCGCCGTCGACGCGCTGAAAATGCAGATCGGCGAACGCTTCGTCGAAGGCCAGATCAAGCCGCGCCAGGAGGCCCGAGAGATCTACGAGCAGGCCAAGGCCGAGGGCAAGAAGACGGCGCTGCTCGAACAGCAGCGGCCAAACATCTTCACCAACCAGGTCGCCAATATCGGCCCCGGCGAAGAGATCGTCGTGCAGATCGAATATCAGCAGACCGTCCACCAGTCCGGCGGCGAATTCTCGCTGCGTTTCCCGATGGTCGTCGCGCCGCGCTACAATCCGGCGCCGATCGTCCAGACCGTCGAATTCAACAACGGCGCCGGCTTCGCGACACCGAGCGACCCGGTGGAAAATCGTGAGAAGATCGAAGCCCCGGTGCTCGATCCGCGCGAGAATGCCAAAATCAATCCGATCTCGCTGACCGTCAATCTCAAGGCCGGCTTCCCGCTCGGTGACGTGAAGTCGTCCTTCCACGAGATCGATATCCGGCAGGATGGCGACCACTCAAGGACGATCAGACTGAAGGGCGATGCTGTACCCGCCGACAAGGATTTCGAGCTCACCTGGAAGGCAGCCCCCGGCAATATGCCGAGCGCGGGCCTCTTCCGCGAAGTCATTGATGGCAAGACCTATCTGCTCGCTTTCGTCACCCCGCCCACGGCACCGGATGCGGCGGCGCCGCCGAAACGCGAGGTGGTCTTCGTCATCGACAATTCCGGCTCCATGTCCGGCCAGTCGATCGAGCAGGCAAAGCAGAGCCTGGCACTTGCCATCTCCAGGCTGAACCCCGGCGACCGTTTCAACGTCATCCGTTTCGACGACACCATGACCGATTATTTCAACGGTCTCGTCGCTGCTACGCCTGATAATCGCGAAAAGGCCATCGCTTACGTCAGGGGCCTGACCGCCGATGGCGGCACGGAAATGCTGCCGGCGCTCGAGGATGCGCTTCGCAACCAAGGCCCGGTCGCAAGCGGATCGCTGCGCCAGGTCGTATTCCTGACGGATGGCGCGATCGGCAACGAACAACAGCTCTTCCAGGAAATCACCACAAACCGCGGCGATGCCCGCGTCTTCACCGTCGGCATCGGCTCGGCGCCGAACACTTATTTCATGACCAAAGCCGCCGAGGTCGGCCGCGGCACCTTCACCCAGATCGGCTCGACCGATCAGGTGGCAAGCCGCATGAGCGAACTCTTCGCCAAGCTGCAGAACCCCGCAATGACCGATATCGCCGCGACCTTCGAAGGCATCGAAGCCGAGGATATCACGCCGAACCCGATGCCCGACCTCTATAGCGGCGAGCCCGTCGTTCTGACGGCGGAATTGCCGCAGGAAAAGCCTACCGGAAAGCTGCAGATCGTCGGCAAGACAGGCAACCAGCCCTGGCGCGTCGAGATGGATATCGCTAATGCCGCAGACGGCAACGGCATTTCCAAGCTCTGGGCGCGACGCAAAATCGAGGATTTCGAGGCCCGCGCCTATGAGCGCCAGGATCCCGCCGCACTCGACAAGAACATTGAGACGGTGGCGCTCGCCCACCACCTCGTCTCGCGCGTCACCAGTCTGGTCGCCGTCGACGTCACTCCGTCGCGGCCGGTAACCGAACCGCTCGGCTCGGCGAAGCTGCCGGTCAACCTGCCGGAAGGCTGGGACTTCGCAAAGGTCTTCGGCGAAAATGCCGTCCCGTCTGGCGGCGCCGAACGCCACGGCGCGGCCACGCCTGACGGAAGCGCCGAACCGCAACGGGCGGCAGCCGCAACGCAGGATCTCGCTGCATCGCCCGAGATCGCCAACTTGATCGCCGCGGCGCCGACGGCGAAAGCCGCCACGCTGATCGCGCAGAAGAGCTCGACCGTGAACCTGCCGCAGACGGCGACACGCGCCGACGAGCAGATCATGCGCGGGCTCACCATGCTGCTGCTGGCGATGGCGGCGGCGAGTGGGCTCGCCATCTGGCGCCGCCGCCTCAAGGGTCTCGTCACGGCCGGAGCCAAGCGCGATGGTGTCTAGCAACAATGAGGAAGCGGCCGAATTCGAGCCACTTCCGACCTATCTGGAACTCGCCATGGCCGCCGCCACGGCCCACGACATGCCGAAGGCGCGAAGGAGAAAGGGTTTCTTCCTCTGGCGTCTTTCGCCGATCGAAAAGACGATCGCCTTCGCCATTGCCGGTCTCGCCTTCTACGGCCTTGCGCTGATCGGCGACGGTTTTCTGCTGAAGGCGAAGGCGGAAATCTCGCAAGTCCTGCTGAAGCGTGCTTTTGCCGCCGAACTGAGCGGCAAGGAGACGAAACCCTGGCCCGGGGCCGATTTCACCACGGAAGCCAGGGTGCGTGCGCCGCGCCTCGGCAAGGAGGTGATCGTGCTTTCCGGCGCCTCCGGCGAAGCGCTCGCCTTCGGTCCCGCCTGGCTCGCCAATACACCGCAGCCGGGCGACGAAGGCACCTCCATCATCGCCGCCCATCGCGACACCCATTTCCGCTGGCTGCAATATATAAGGCCAGGCGATACGATCGAAGTTACCCGCCGCGACGGCAAGCTATTGACCTTCAAAGCCGGCGAAGGCCGCATTGCCCCCTGGGACGCGAGCGGCATCGACCCCTCCTCCGATGGCCGCCGCCTCGTACTGACCACCTGCTGGCCCTTCGATGCGACGGAACGCGGGCCGCTGCGCTACATCCTCGAAGCCGAACTAGTCGATGGTAGCGCGATCGGCTCCGTTCAACCGGCAAACACAAAGCCGTTATTACAGACAGACTGAGGCTTGAAGCTCTGCCCTGCCCCTCCACGTTCCGGATGGAGAGACGACGGGGAAGCAAATGACGAGAATATCCGCCTTCCATTTCGCCGCGGCGCTGGTTCTGTTCGGCGCCACACCGGCCAATGCGGCCGATTCCGTCAACACGCAAGGTCCTGCGGTTCGCGTCGAAAAACTGGCCGATGGTCTCGAACACCCCTGGGCGGTCGAAGTGTTGCCTGACGGCGCCTATCTCGTCACCGAGCGGCCGGGCCGCATGCGTATCATTCGCAATGGCAAGCTTTCCAAGCCGATCGGCAACGTGCCCAAAGTGAATGCCCGCGGCCAGGGCGGTCTTATGGACGTGGCGCTTGCCACGGACTTTGCCACGAGCAGAAAGCTCTATTTCACCGCCGCCATCGCCAACAGGCAGGGCTCCGGGACCGAGGCCTTCAGCGCGACGCTGTCCGCCGACGAAAAGACGCTTGAGGCGGTGACGCCGATTTTCACCATGAAGCGCTTCACATCGGGCAACATTCAATATGGCGCGCGCATCGCGGTCGCCCGTGACGGCACACTGTTCATCAGCGTCGGCGACCGCGGCGACCGCGACCGCTCGCAGGACTGGCAGGACGATGCCGGCTCGATCGTCCACATCAATGCCGACGGCAGCATCCCCGCCGACAATCCGTTCAAGGACGGCGGCAAGGCGCTGCCAGAGATCTGGTCGAAGGGCCACCGGAACCCGCAGGGCATCTCTTTCGATGCCAAGGTCGGCAAGCTTTATACCGTCGAGCATGGCGCACGCGGCGGCGACGAGATCAATCGGATCGAAGCGGGCAAGAATTATGGCTGGCCGATCATCACCTACGGCCGTGACTATTCGGGCGCCGAGATCGGCGAAGGCACCGCCAAAAGAGGGCTGGAGCAGCCGCTGCACTATTGGGATCCTTCGATCGCGCCCGGCGCGCTCGCCGTCTATCGCGGCGCCATGTTCCCGGAATGGGACGGCGACTTCCTCGTCGCGGCGCTGAAATTCCAGCTACTCTCACGCATGCAGCGCGACGAGAGCGGCGCCTTCGTCGCCGAAGAGCGCTTGTTCGAAGGCGATTACGGCCGCATCCGCGACGTCATCGTGGCGCCCGACGGCGCGCTGCTGATGGTGACGGACGAGGACGACGGCGCGCTGCTCAGGGTCTCGCGGGCGCAAGCCAACAATGGTTGAGATCTCGCCAGGCTCAAGCGTCTACTTACAGCTATATTCCCAGATGAAGTACTGAGAATGCCTGGCGTCGGGATCCTTGTCTTGCTCCGGATCCTTGCTCAACCAAATATTTCCGAGCGAGGAAACACCGTTCCGGCAGCTGTCCTTGATCAAAATCGCCACCATCTCGAAAACCTGCAAATGCCGGTCACGAAAAGACATTTCGGCCAGCGGGCCTGTGTATTTCTTCCCGTTATGAGTGACTTCAATTCTGCGGCTGTTCGGACCTGAAGCGGTAACGAGATAGCTGAACTTCGAACCACTGCGCTCTACAGTTCCGCTTTTTACAGCATCGCGGGCATCCGCTGGTTCTGTGGCAAGTGCCAAAAGTCCGCACAGCACAATGAACTTCAAATATTTTCCACCCATAAAATACGCGCTCCCGTTATCCGCCCATGATGCTGGCTTGATCATGTACAAAATCAGCAATCGGCCGGCATTACTACGGTTGCGATCCTTCGCTCCACAGTCACGTGATCTGCTTTGCGGTTAAGGTAATAGATCGACCCGTCAAAGTCTTCGTGCTTGCCTGGAGGAACCGCAACTGCTAACCGCTCGGACAGATCTCCCTTCCCCCTCGAGGACGACATGACGCGCATTCAGGCGAACCTCCTCCTGTTGCTTGCCGCCGCCATCTGGGGCGGCGGCTTCGTCGCGCAGTCGACGGCGATGAAGGCGATCGGCCCCTTCTGGTTCATCGCCTTGCGTTTTGCCGTCGCCACATTGGCCGTCTTGCCTTTCGTTCTTCTGGAAGCGCGCAAAGCAGAGGTGAAGACCAGCGCGCGCCATGCCAGGCTCTACGTCCTCACGGGTCTTGCCCTTTTCAGCGGTGCCGCCACCCAGCAGGTCGGCCTGCAGACGACGACGGTAACGAATTCCAGCTTCATCACCGGCCTCTATGTCGTCTTCGTGCCGCTCATTGCCGTGTTCTTCCTGCGCCGTGCCCCGCATTGGATCATCTGGCCGGGTGCGCTGACGGCGCTCGCCGGCATCTATCTCCTGTCCGGCGGTCAGCTCTCGGCGCTCACCTCAGGCGATCTCCTGACCGTGGTCTGCGCCGTCTTCTGGGCGATCCAGATCACCCTTGCCGGCACGACCGTCTCCGAGAGTGGAAGGCCGCTCGCGCTGGCCGCCACGCAATTTGCCGTCACCACGGTCTGCGCGCTGGCCATTGCCGCGGCGGTCGAACCGATCAGCCTTTCGGCGATTTGGGCCGCAGGACCTGAGATCCTTTATGTCGGCATCTTCTCGTCCGGTCTGGCCTTCGTCCTGCAGGTGATCGCCCAGCGCTACACGACGCCGTCGCAGGCGGCAATTTTCCTATCATCCGAAGCGCTCTTCGGCGCATCGCTCGCAGCCCTGATTCTCGGTGAGTCGATGCCGGCTATGGGATATACAGGTTGTGCGCTAATGTTTATCGCTATGCTTGTAGTCGAGATCGTCCCCGGCTTTGTTCGTCGCCGCCTGCCGGCCATCTGAACATGCGTCCAAATATGGGTGGATGCCGGATTTGAAAAAAATTTCAACGGATCCCGAAAGCCCGTTTACGTTGCATTTTTGGCAAAATCTGCCCGAAACTTACATTGCGGGCGATATAAATCGTTAATCATCTCCCATTCGCGGCGGAAATTTTGCGTTTTTGCGTAAACCAGATGTCGGCTGCAGTGTGCCCGCAAGGACACGTTAAAAAACTTTTGCTTGCCAAAATCCCTTAAACGCAGCACTCTCGGCGCGTTCGGGCATTTTGCGAGCATGGGAAGTCCTTAAGTATTTGCGCGCCGGGAACGCTAATATTCCGGTCAGCCGGTTCCGAAAAAGACAGGCGAAAGTCCTGTTTGGAGCAGGCCGAGGTAGAGGGGACCTTTTTCTCACATTTCAAGACTTGCCTGCCAACGCCTCCCGCAAGGAGGCAATGCTATGATGCTGCCCGTGTGGATGGCGGGCAGAGAGAAAAGGACCTGACGCATGGCCGAGACTGGGACTGTAAAATTCTTCAATACCGACAAGGGCTTCGGCTTCATCAAGCCGGACCGGGGCGGCGCCGACATCTTCGTTCACATTTCTGCCGTACAGGCCTCCGGGCTGGCCGGTTTGACGGAAAACCAGAAGGTAAGCTTCGACACGGAGCCGGATCGCCGCGGCAAGGGCCCCAAGGCCGTCAATCTGCAGATTGCCGGCTGAGCCCTTAACAAGGCTGTCGAATTCGAGTTGAAGCCCGGCAGCAATGCCGGGTTTTGTCGTTCAGCCTTCGTTCAGCTGCGGATTTGTAGGAATGTTGTCATCGAGAAAGGAACCGACATTCGGTTCCCGGAATTAGGGTATCACGCTTATGAACAGGCTCGCCAAAACTCTTTTGCTGACGGCAACGGCTGCCGCACTCACCCTCTCCGCCATCGGCGAGGCATCGGCCCGAGATCGCCATTGGCGCCGGAATGACGCGCTGGTTGGCGGCGCCGTCGGGCTTGCGACGGGCCTGATCGTCGGCTCGGCTATCGCGAATGCCAATAACGGCCCTGTTTACGATGAACCTCGCTACATCGACCCGCCGTACGAGCCGGATTACTATGAACCCGCTCCCGTCTACCGCGCCCCGCGCCGCGTCTACGTTGAAGAGCCGCGCTATGTCGAGCAGCCGCGCTACTATGCGCCCGTCCGCACGGCTGTGGAGCCCTGGTCGCCGCAATGGGAGCGTTACTGCTCTTACCGCTACCGCTCCTTCGATCCGCGCAGCGGCACCTATATCGGCAATGATGGCCGCAGCCACTTCTGCACCGCCGGCTGATCTGCCAACACGTCATCGCGAAGCGCCGCTCTCCAGCGGCGCTTTTGTTTTTGCCTCGTTCAGCCCGCCTTCTTCTCCCAGGGCATCGCCCGCAACTCGGCATCCGACTCGAAATCGGTCGAGACGCTGACCGCGCGCCATACCCGATCGGCCTCGATGCGTGCCGCATCCGACTTCTCGACATTGCGCACAGCATCACTGCCGAGCAGCAACCGGAGCGGCGGTTGGTCGAGACCGGCAATGTGAATGACGACGGCGGCCGCTTTGGCAGGATCGCCAGGTTGACGGCCGTCATATTCACGCTGGAAGCGCACCGTGGCGCCGACCGTTTCCGCATAGTCCGCGCGCCCCTCGGCCAGCACCGTCGAGGCACCGGCGAAATCAGTTCTGAAACCGCCGGGTTCGACCACTGTCACCTTGATGCCGAATGGCGCGACTTCCTTCGACAACACCTCCGAAAAGCCCTCGACGGCAAATTTGGCTGCCGAATAGGCGCCACGTCCGGCCGGTCCGATACGGCCGCCGACGGATGAGAACTGGATGATATGGCCCGCACCCTGTTCGCGCATCAGGGCGATCACCGCCTTGGTCATGATAACAGTACCGAAGAGGTTGGTCTCGACCTGGGCTCGGAAATCGGCGAGGCTGGTATCCTCGATCGGACTGACATTGCCGTAGCCGGCATTGTTGACAAGCACGTCGATACGGCCGAACCGCTTCACGCCAGCTTCCACCGCGGCAGCTGCCGCTTCCTCGTCGGTCACGTCGAGCGCCAGCGTCAGCACCTGATTGCCATATTGTCCGGAAAGATCCGCAAGCCGGGCAGGATCGCGCGCCGTCGCCAATAGATTGTCGCCGGCGGCCAGAACCGCCTCCGCCAGCGCCCGGCCGAGACCACGCGAACTGCCTGTAATCAACCACACCTTCGACATCGGAAACCTCTCCTTGATTGGTTCCCCGAGCATGTAGGTCCTATTGTTCCCGATCGAAAGAAGGTACCAGAATGATCTATACACACCTCGAGGTAACTGAAGTGGCCGGCGACATATTCGATTTCTGCTGCAACATGACCGAAGAGCAGGATGCACGGGCGCGCGCCTTGATAGAACGGGCGGCGGCGAAATGGCCACTGCGCATCCTGCACGCACTATCGGATGCCGGCGCGCCCTTACGCTTCTCGCGCCTCATGGAGCGGATCGAGGGCATCAGCCAGAAAGTGCTGACGCAGACGCTGCGCACCCTCGAAAGCGACGGCCTCATTATTCGCACCCTCTATCCCGAGATTCCACCGCGCGTTGAATATGAATTGACGCCGCTTGGCCGCGACCTCCTCATGCAGGTCGTCACTCTCTGGCGTTGGATCGTGGAGCGCCTGGATGAGTTCGATTCGCGCAAGGCCGTGAAGCTGACGGCAACGGACAATTAGGCCGGAATACGGATCGTTGCCCGTAAGCCCCCGAGCGGGCTGTCGCCGAGCGTGACGTTGCCGCCATGGCTGCGGGCAATATCGCGGGCGATCGCCAGACCGAGGCCGGTGCCTGATGCATCCAGGTTGCGGGCCGCATCCAGCCGGAAGAACGGCTTGAACACGTCCTCGCGATTCTTCTCCGGAATGCCCGGCCCGTCATCGTCGAAGATAACAGTCAGCCACTTGGCATTGTGCTTGGCCTCGATGTCGAGCCTATTGGCATAACGGCGCGCGTTCGAGGCAAGGTTGGTGACGAGACGCGTGAACGCATTCGGTCTGACGGAAATGTCGTCGTCGCCCTCGATCGAATAGCTGAACGTTTTACGATGCAGGACGAAGTCGGATTCCAGCTTGGCGAAGATCTCGCTGAGCTTCAGCTCGCCGACATCCTCTTCGACCTCGCCGCGGGCGAAGGCCATGTAGGCCTCCAGCATCGTCTGCATATCATTGACGTCGTCGTTTAGGCCATGCAGGTCGGGATTGTCGCCGGCGAGCGCCAGTTGCAGCTTGAAGCGGGTGAGAATGGTGCGCAGATCGTGGCTGACGCCGGAAAGCATCGCCGTCCGCTGCTCGATCTGCCGCTCGATGCGTTCACGCATCAGAATGAAGGCAAGGCCGGCGCGCCTGACCTCGTCGGCGCCGCGCGGATAGAAATTGTCGGGCTTCTGCCCTTTGCCGAAGCTTTCGGCAGCCCGCGCCAGCATCAGGATCGGCCGGATCTGCCCGCGCAGGAAGAGGATCGAAATGCCGATCAGCACCAGCGACGTGCCGACCATCCAGACGATGAAGATATGGGTGTTGGAGGCATAGGTCTGGCTGCGTTTGGCCAGCACCCGCAGGATCTTGTTCTCGAGCTTGATGCGGATTTCGACGAGATTCGAGTTGCCGACCGTGTCGATCCAGAAAGGCCGGTGAATTTCGTCGGTGATCTCATCGCTGAGAATGCCATCGAGGATCGAGAAGAACGGCTTGACGCGCGGCGGCGGCAGATCGCCGTCCGGCTCGATCGAAATCTGCAGGTTGAGCTGATCGCGCGCAATGCGGATGATCTCGTTATAGTCCGAATTCTGCGGATAGGTCTCGACGATCTCGATGATCGCGGCGATGTCTCGGGTGACGGCGAGCGACAGCCGCTCGGTCACCATTTGCCAGTGACGCTCCATGAAGACGGCGGCGACGACGGATTGCAGCAGCACCATCGGGATGATGATGATCAGCAGCGAGCGCGCGTAGAGTCCGGTCGGCAATCGGCGCCGCAGCCAGCGGACGATCCAGCGCCAGCCCGCCGCCGGAGCGCGGTCTTCCCGCCGCAAACTGTCCATTGTCACCATCGTCGGTCCCGGCCGTTCAGAGCACGATGCGGGAAAGTGTGAACGTCATCGGCATCATGCTCCACTTCTTAAATCTAGTCGATGCTCAGCCTGTATCCGATGCCGCGCACCGTCTGCAGCCAGACGGGGTTGGCCGGATCCTCCTCGATCTTGCGCCTGAGCCGGTTGATCTGCACATCGATCGTCCGCTCGCCGACCTCGGTGTCATTGCCGATCAGCTCGTGGCGGGGGATGGTGTCACCGGCGCGCCGCGCAAAGAGCAGCATGATTTCCTGCTCGCGATCGGTAAGCCGGATCACCTCGCTGGCTTTCTTTAACTCCTTGCGGGTCAAGGAGAAAGTATAGGGTCCGAACATGACCTGTTCGATCTTCAGCCCCTCACCGTTGGCGTTGCGGCGCAGGATATTGTTGATGCGCAGGACCAGCTCGCGCGGATCGAAGGGTTTGGAGAGATAGTCGTCGGCGCCGGCCTCGAGGCCTTCGATGCGGTTGCCCGATTCCGCCAGCGCCGTCAGCATGATGATCGGCACGTTCTTGATGGCTCGAAGCCCGCGGGTGACGTCGATGCCGGATTCGCCCGGCATCATCACATCCATGATGATGAGATCGAAATCGAGACCGGCAAGTTTGCGCTGCGCCTCGGCGCCGTCGGCCGCGACAGTGACGCGAAAGCCGTTCTCCGCGAGATAACGATTGAGCAGCGCGCGGATGCGAGAGTCATCGTCGACCACCAGCAGATGCGCCGCATCGTCGGAAATACCTGTCTTGACCGCCATTCAATCCGCCTTCTTTCTGTCCCGCATGCCTCTGAGGAAGGCCTTCACGCCCTCCCGCACCTGCGCAGAGGCTCCTTCGAATGCCCGCTCAATGCGGCGCGATTGCGGCTCTGCAAGGGCAAGCGCCAGCTCGCGCCCCGACTTCGTCGGATAAAGCTTGCGCTGCCGCCGATCCTCGGGACCGGCCACCTGGCGAATATAGCCCGAATCGATCAGCTGTTTCAGCACCCTTGCAAGACTCTGCTTGGTGATCTTCAGTGTGTCGAGAAGATCAGCAACCGTCATGCCCGGATTGCGGTTGACGAAATGCACGACGCGGTGATGCGCCCGTCCGAAGCCGCTCTTTTCGAGGATGGCGTCAGGATCAGAAACGAAGTCGCGATAGGCGAAGAAGAATAGTTCGATGATCTCGAAATCGATACCGCCTGTATCCTCCATCGGCGTGGCCAACGGCTCCGGCTTGCCTGCTTTGGGACCGGTCTGTCGTGACACTCGGCATTTCCTTTCTCGTTCCGCATGCTGCGGGAAACTTCCGCAAAGATAGGTCAGTATTATTGACATAAATTTACGCGACTAGTAGCTTTGCTGAACTTTGGTGGGAGCCCGCCCGGCTTCTCAATTTCCCTGGCACTTCTTTGGAAACCAAGGTCCGCCCGGAACTTCCGACGCAATAGTAATTCCCCTAGCGTCTGTGGATAAAACGTAATGGGGACAACAATCAACAGGTATGGCGGGTGAAGCGCCGGAGAAGGTTTGGGATCGCTTGGCATCGAGCGCGCGCGATCCTGCCGGAGGAACTGGCTGATTTCAGCGAATGTGTCCTCACCAGTTTGGCCGCGCAAGTAACGCCGGTCTCTGAGATGCCGAACCCTCAGAATATTAGCATTTTGTCAAATAAAGAAAGAAAGCTAGGAAAGTCAACCCTTGCGGGATTAAGGCGGGGAGGATTGCCCGGACCAGGCGGCCTGCCGACCGCCTCGGTAGTTGCCGATGATCTTACTGATAGACGTAGACGATCCGACGCGTCCCTGGATCGACCAGAACGGGCCGGTCGTTGATCCTTGTGTAGCGATATTCATAGTCCGGAATCGTCTGGAAAGTCACGTCGGCAGGCACTTCCGCGCCGACGACCACATCGCCGCCAAGCCGGACCGTCTCGGTCGGATTGGTCTCGATGTAGGTCCGCACCGTCTCCGGCGGCGTGATCGTTTCGACGGCTCCAACCGGACCGATCAATTCATCGCCCGGCGCCGGTTGCGGGTCGGCCGGGACAACGCTGGCGGTCGACTCGTAGGTCACGACGGGAACGCCGATCTCGGCGCGATGCTGCTCGACGATAACCTGGTTGCCGCCGTAGTCCATCTGCAGATAGTCCGCATAGACCCAGCCGCGCATGCCGTTGACGTCGACACGGCACCAGCGGCTGCCTTCGATACAGCCGTCAAGCACCGCGGTCGAACCGCGGGTGGCAAGGCCGACCGCCGGATATTGCGGACCCGGACCTGCGCGGACGTTGAGATCGTTGACCGTGGTGGCCACCATCTCCGCCTGCGCCAGACCGCCGCTCGCCAGGAGCACGGCTCCAACCAACAGGATGTTTCTCTTCAAGGTCATGTGAGCGTATCTCCTTGGTTTCGATGGCCGGACAACGCGCGGCGTTCCACGATGTTCCCACGCGGCCCACCCCGGCAAAACGCCCCCTGCAGATACGCTTCCACAAGCAATTGAAAAGCCAGAATAAAATTTGATTTCGTCGACGCGCTGAACGGCGGAAGAGACCTATAAACTTGTGTTGCAGTCGGTCTTTCTGCCGTGAAACACGCGTCAAAAGCAGAAGATTTCGGCTGTCCTCGCTGCCGTTTCGGACTATACCCTCAGCACCCCAGACACCCAAGCGAGGCACTTATGGGCATGCTCCAGGCCGGCATCATTCCGGTGACACCCTTTCAGCAGAACTGCACGGTCTTCTTCGATCCCGATACCCAGGAAGGCGTCGTCGTAGATCCGGGCGGCGACGTGCCGCTCATCCTTCAGGCGATCGAGAAAAGCGGCCTGACCATCAAGGAAATCTGGCTGACGCACGGTCATCTCGACCATGCCGGCGGCGCCGGGGAGTTGAAGGAAGCCCTCGGCGTCGACATAGTCGGCCCGCATCAGGACGACCTGCCGCTGCTGCAGCGCATCGAGACCCAGGCCACGACGTACGGCATATCAGGATTGCGCAATGTTCTGCCGGACCGCTGGCTGAAGAACGGCGACACGGTCTCCTTCGGCGCCCACGAATTCGAGGTCTATCACACGCCCGGCCATGCCCCCGGCCACGTGATCTATTTCAACCGCGCACAGAATTTCGCCCATCTCGGCGACGTGCTCTTCAACGGCTCGATCGGCCGCACCGACCTGCCGGGCGGCAATCATCAGCAGCTGTTGGATTCGATCCGCGACAAGGTCCTGCCGCTTGGCGACGACGTCGGCTTTATCTGCGGCCATGGGCCCGGCAGCCGCATCGGCGACGAAAGGCGAAGCAATCCGTATCTGCAGGAGATCAGGCCTCGTTGAGCATCCGATGCAGACACATCAGGCACCCGGCAAAATGGTGTGAGCCCATGCTCACATCATCTTCCTGCCGTTCGGCACCGGCTGTTCGACCGCCGCAAGCACGATCGCGCCATTCTCGTCCTCGAATCCCAGCGTCAGCACTTCCGAACGAAAAGGCCCGATCTGCCGCGGCGGGAAGTTGACGACGCCGAGTACCTGCCGGCCAATCAGGCTTTCCAGCGTATAATGCACGGTGATTTGCGCCGAGGATTTCTTGATGCCGATCTCAGGGCCGAAATCGATGAGCAACTTGAAAGCCGGCTTGCGCGCCTCCGGAAAAGGGCTCGCTTCGATGATCGTACCGATACGGATGTCGACACGCTCGAAATCGGCGTAGCTGATCTCTTCCGCCATGTGGTTCTTCCTCAGCCGGCCAGTTCCTCGGCCCGCTTGCGCGCCGCCGCAAGGGCTGCGTCGAACAGGGGCTGCATGCCGTTCTCGGCCATCAGCACGGCGAGCGCCGCCGCCGTCGTGCCGCCGGGAGACGTCACATTCTGCCGCAGCCGCGAAGCATCGTCGGGGGACTGGTGCAAGAGTTCACCAGCCCCCGCGACCGTTTCCCGCGCAAGACGCATGGCGAGGTCCGCCTGCAGGCCGAGCTTTCGGCCTGCCTCCGCCATACATTCGACGAGATAGAATACATAAGCCGGGCCACTGCCGGAAAGCGCCGTCACGGCATTGATATCGGCCTCCGCAGGCACCCATTCGACCGGGCCGGAGACGCTGAGAAGGGCATGGACGCGTTTGCGCTGCGGATCGCTGACTCCTGAATTGGCAAAGGCCCCGGTCACACCGCGGCCGACCATAGCCGGCGTGTTCGGCATGGCTCTCACCATGGCGGCTTTGCCGAGATGTTTTTCGAGAAAACCGAGCGTCTTGCCGGCTGCCACCGAGACGACGACCGTCGCCGGCCCGACGGCGCTCTTCACATCAGGCAACACCGTCTCCATCACCTGCGGCTTGACTGCGAGGAACAAGACGCTTGCCTTCAATTTCGCAGGGACCGCGGTCAGATGCGTCGCACCGGCTTCCTTGATCGTCGCCAGCATCGCCGACGAGGGGCCGGGATCCACAACGATGACGGCCGAACCCGGAACGCCGCTCTTCAGCCAGCCGGAGAGCATGGCTCCGCCCATGTTTCCGGCGCCGATCAGTACGACGGGATTTGCCGAGGAGAAAGCCTTCGCCGGCATCTTATGCCTCGCCCACCGTTTCGAACAGCACGGCTTCCATCGCCTTCGCCGCGTCCATGCCGGACCAGACAACGAACTGGAATGCCTGGAAATAGGCTTCGCAGGTGTCGAGCGCGCTGGAAAGCAGCACCTCTACCTGGCGATTGGTCGGCTCCGCGCCGCCTGCGAGCAGCAGCGACTGCCTGAAAATGACGACATCTTCCTGGCGCCAGAGGTCGAAATGACCCATCAGCACCTGCCCGTTGATCGCCGAGAGCAGCTTGACCACCTCGTTGACCCTGATGTCGGGGACTTTGATATCGAAAGCGCAGCCAAGATGCAGCGCCTCGAATTCCTCCATCCAGGAAAAGGAAACATGATAGTCCGCCCAGCGCCCCTCGACCGTCATCGCGATCTCGTCCTCGCCGGACCGCTCGAACGACCAGTCGTTGTTGGAGGCAACGTACTCGATCATATCGACCGGGTTCGACTGACGCTCGACTTCCAATTCCATCAGGTTCATGCAGCACCTTCTTGACCGGAACGAATGCGGCTTAGCTTGGGATACGAACACAAGAAAGACACACGCAATGCCGGAAACCACCATCGGATGATCGTTGAACCGCTGCCAGACTTAACGCAGATAACCTGCCCGGAGCTTACCAAGTCGCTTCGAATCATCATTTAAAATCAGTGTATAATGACCCTTGCCACCTGCCAGCCCCCAGAAGGGAAAATAGGGCAGACCTGCTGTGGAAAGCACTTCGAAACTCAATTCAGAAGGGAGATTAAACGACTCTGCGTATTGGCTTTTTTGGCAGTGTCCACAGGTGGAAAACTCACCTGGAATTTTTTATGACAGATGCGGCGTGTGGCATGAAGGCAACGCCGCATCTGCGCCCTACGGGATTTAGTGGGCCTCGCCGGCAAGCTTGGCCTCCAACGCCGCGATACGGGCGGCAAGCGCCTCGTTTTCATCACGCGCCTTGATCGCCATCTCGCGCACGGCCTCGAATTCCTCGCGCTTGACGACGTCCATACTGTTCAACCATCGCTCGGCCTGGGCGTTGAAAGCCGTCTCGATCTCCTTGCGGACACCCTGGGCGGCACCTGCCGCGTCGGTCATCAGCTTGGCGAACTCGTCCATGATGCGGTTCGTTCCGGTCGTCATGGCGTTTTTCTCCCTTCGCATAAGGTGAATTCAGCCCTTTTGGGGCCTCGAAGATTGAGGTAGGGCTTCGCCACCCGCGATGCAAGCGCTTTGCGCGGGATAGCCTTATCCTGAAGCGGGCAGCGGAGGCGCGATCACGAACAATGCACTTGACCGTCCGGGATCGCGGCGGCATGTTCCGCCGACCTCAACGGATGGGAAAACCTTGCCGACAGCAGCCAATCTCCTTGCCATCATGCCTTTCCCGGACATCGATCCGATCGCTTTTTCGATCGGTCCGTTGGCGATTCACTGGTACGGCCTGGCATACGTCGCCGGCATCCTGCTCGGCTGGGCCTATGCGCGCCGCCTCGCCGCCAACGACAGTCTCTGGCCGGGCAATACATCGCCGATGACGAAGACGCAGCTCGACGATTTCATCGTCTGGGCCGCCCTCGGCGTCGTGCTCGGCGGCCGTCTCGGCTATATCTTCTTCTATGACCTCTCCGCCGTCCTGCGCGATCCCATTCGCGCAGTCGAAATCTGGAACGGCGGCATGTCCTTCCACGGCGGCCTGACCGGCACGACAATCGCCATGATCATCTTTGCCCGCCGCAATGCCATTCCGATCTGGAGCCTATTCGATATCGTCGCCGCCGTCGTTCCCTTCGGCCTGCTCTTCGGCCGCATCGCCAATTTCATCAACGGCGAGCTCTGGGGCCGGCTGACCGACGTCCCCTGGGCCGTAGTTTTCCCGACCGGCGGTCCCTTCGCCCGCCATCCGAGCCAGCTCTACGAGGCCGGCCTCGAAGGCATCGTCCTGCTCCTGGTGCTTGCCGCCCTCGTCTACGGCATGCATGCGCTGAAAAGCCCTGGCTTCATCACGGGCGTCTTCGTCTGCGGTTATGCACTGTCGCGCATCTTCGTCGAGTTCTTCCGAGAGCCGGACGCCCAGCTCGGCTACCTCCTCGGCACGAACTGGCTGACCATGGGCATGGTCCTCTCCTCCCCGATGATCCTGCTCGGTCTCTGGGCGATCCTGCGGGCTCGCCGCCAGACTGCGCCGCAGCTCTGACAACGGCGGGACGCGCGACATGACCACCGCTCTAGGCGAAAAGATCAAGGCGATCATCCAGGCCAACGGCCCGATCAGCGTCACCGACTATTTCTCGCTCTGCCTCGCCGATCCCGAGCACGGCTATTACCGCACCCGCGAACCCTTCGGCCGTTCGGGCGATTTTGTCACCGCGCCCGAAGTCAGCCAGATCTTCGGCGAGATGATCGGCGTCTTCGTCGTCCATGCCTGGCAGCGCCACGGCACGCCGGCAGATGTGCGCCTGGTCGAGATCGGCCCTGGCCGCGGTACGATGATGGCGGATATGCTGCGTGTCATCGCCCGCATCGCCCCGCCGCTCTTCGACACGATGAGCGTGCATCTCGTCGAAACCAGCGAGCGCCTGCGCGACGTTCAGAGCCAGACACTCGAAGCCTATGGCGAGCGGATCGCGTGGCACGATGGCTTCGATGAGGTCCCGTCCGGCTTCACGCTGATTGCCGCCAACGAATTGTTCGACGCGATCCCGATCCGGCAGTTCGTCCGCACGCAAACGGGTTTCCGCGAGCGCATGGTCGGGCTTGACGCCGATGGCGAACTGACCTTTGCCGCAGGTGTCGCGGGCCTCGATCCCGCCCTACTGCCGGAACCGGTACAGAACCTGCCGCTCGGCACGCTTTTCGAGATCTCGCCCGCCCGCCAGGCCGTGATAATGGCGATCTGCGAGCGGCTGCGCGCCTTCGGCGGCACGGCGCTGGTCATCGACTACGGCCATCTCGTCACCGGCTTCGGCGATACGCTGCAGGCGGTGCGCATGCATGAATTCGACCCGCCGCTCGCCCATCCCGGCGAAGCCGACCTGACGAGCCATGTCGATTTCCAGCAGCTCGCCGAGACGGCGCTGACGGCCGGCCTGCATCTGAACGGCGCCCTGCACCAGGGTGACTTTCTGACCGGCCTCGGCATTCTCGAACGCGCCGCCGTCCTCGGACGTGACCGCGAACCGCAGACCCAGCAGGTGATCCAGTCGGCGGTCGACAGGCTTGCCGGCGCCGGTGAGGGCCGGATGGGCGAACTCTTCAAGGTCATGGCGGTTTCCCATCCTGCCATCGATCTCATGCCCTTTCGTCCGGTGGATTGACAGGGCGCACGCGGCTGAGCCAACATCCGCGCGAAACAGGAACTTGAAGCGCGCCGCGGATGCGATGCGCTCGGGACAAAACAAACCCCTCGAAAAACCCGGAATTACAGATGCAGGACGCGGCCTCTCCCGCACCGATCCAAAGCGCGCTGCTGAATGAAGCGACGGGCGGCACCATCCGCCACGGTTATTTCACCCGAGCGGGCGGTGTTTCCGAAGGAATCTATCGCGGTCTCAATGTCGGCCTCGGCTCCAACGACGAGCGCGGAAACGTCATGGAAAACCGCCGCCGCGTCGCCGCCTGGTTCGACCTGCCGCTCGAGCGGCTGGCAACCGTTCATCAGGTGCATTCGCCCGACGTCGTGACGATTGGCGCCGATTACGACGGCGCCCGGCCCGACGCGGACGCGATGGTGACCGCAGTTCCCGGCATCGCGCTTGGCGTGCTGGCCGCCGATTGCGGTCCGGTCCTCTTTGCCGACCCGGAAAATCGCGTCATCGGCGCCGCCCATGCCGGCTGGAAAGGCGCGCTGACCGGTGTTCTCGAAAACACCATTGCGGCCATGGAAGCCCTGAGGGCCGACCGCACCAGCATATTGGCCTGCCTCGGCCCCTCGATCAGTCAGGCGAGTTACGAGGTCGGGCCGGAATTCGTCGATCGGTTCGTCGCCGAAAATCCGGACTACGAACGCTTTTTCAAGCCGTCCGCAACGCCGGGCCGCGCCATGTTCGACCTGCCGGCGCTGACGATCGACAGGCTGACGCGGGCGGGTGTGCAGGCCGAAAACCTCGGGCTCTGCACCTATCCGGATAGCGAGCGCTTCTTTTCCTATCGCAGGACGACACATCGCAACGAGCCGGACTACGGCCGCCAGATTTCAGCGATATCAATCAGGGAGACTTGAGCAGAATGGCACTGCACTTCGAAAAGGCCGAGTACGCAAGCCGGCTTGCGCGCCTCACCGAAAAGATGAAGGAAGAAAAGCTCGACGCTCTGCTGCTCTTCGCCCAGGAAAGCATGTATTGGCTGACCGGCTATGACACCTTCGGCTACTGCTTTTTCCAGACGCTGATCGTCAAGAGCGACGGCACCATGGCGCTGATCACCCGCTCGGCTGATCTTCGCCAGGCCAAACACACGTCGATCCTCGACGACGTCCACATCTGGGTCGACAGGGTCAATGCCGATCCGACGCTCGACCTGAAGAACCTGCTGGTCGAGATGGATCTGCTCGGCGCACGCATCGGCGTCGAATATGATACGCACGGCATGACCGGCCGCATCGCCCGCCTGCTCGACGCGCAGTTGACCACTTTCGGCCAGATCGTCGACGCCTCCTATCTCGTCAGCCGTCTTCGTCTCGTCAAGAGCCCGACGGAGGTCGCCTATGTCGAGCGCGCTGCCGCTCTCGCCGACGACGCGCTCGACGCCGCAATCCGGCTGACGAAACCGGGCGCCGACGAGGCCGATATCCTCGCCGCCATGCAGGGTGCGATCTTTTCCGGCGGTGGCGATTATCCCGCCAACGAGTTCATCATCGGTTCTGCTGCCGACGCCCTGCTCTGCCGCTACAAGGCCGGCCGCCGCAAGCTCGACGCCAACGACCAGCTGACGCTCGAATGGGCCGGCACCTACGCGCATTACCATGCCGCGATGATGCGCACGATCGTCATCGGCGAGCCGATGCAACGCCATCGCGAGCTCTACAATGCCTGCCGCGAAACCATCGAGGCGATCGAGACCGTGCTGAAGCCCGGCCACACATTCGGTGACGTTTTCGACATGCATGCCAGGATCATGGACGAGCGTGGCCTCGCCCGCCACCGGCTGAATGCCTGCGGTTATTCGCTCGGCGCCCGCTTCTCGCCCTCCTGGATGGAGCACCAGATGTTCCATGTCGGCAATCCGCAGCCGATCGAGCCGAACATGTCGCTCTTCGTGCATATGATCATTGCCGATTCCGATACCGGCACGGCAATGACGCTCGGACAGACCTACCTGACGACGGCGGATGCGCCGCGCACACTTTCCCGTCATTCGCTCGATTTCATCGGCCTTTGAAGACCGGGACTGACCGGTGAGAATCCGGAATTGACAGAGGACCATGCCCGCCCGCATAAATCCGGGCGGGCTGATGCGATTGTGGGAAGGACGGATCACGGGATGACGCGAGCTGCGACTGTGCCCACGCTCCTGTTCGTCATGGCTCTGCTGACCGCTTGCAACACCACCGACGCGCTGACGCCGCAAGTCGGCATCGGCGAGCCCTCCGGAGGTCCGCCGTCAAGCCCGGTGACGCAAGGCGAGGCAGAACGTCTGGCTGGCGCCCGCCAGCCGGTTTTTGCCGGGAGCACGCAGCCGAGCGGCTATCATCCGGCCTATGATCAATCGCAAAGAACCTATCGACCCGGCAGCGGCGCGCCGCCGACGACGATGCAGGAGCAGGCAGACGCTCTGTCCAGAAACGGCTCCTCGCCCGCCGCCTCCGCTCCGATCGAGGGACAGGCGCTGCCGCCCGCTGCCGCCGGCGCCGGGACTCCAACACAGCCCGATCAGCGGCTTGACACGCAGCAACCGCAGCAGACCGCCGCCCTCACCCTCGGGACATCATCCGCGCGTGGCAATACCGTGCGCTTCCTGCCGATCATCGGGGCGCCGGTGCAAGCCGTGACTCCGCTCTCGCGCCAGCTCGGCGCCGAGGCGCGCGCCCACGGCCTGTCCATCAAGAGCTCGAACGATACGAGCAGTGATTACATCCTCAAAGGTTATCTCTCTGCCTTCAGTGACGACGGCAAGGTCACCGTGGTCTATGTCTGGGACGTTCTCGACGGCGGCGGCGCCCGCCTGCATCGCATCCAGGGGCAGGAAAGCGTACCGACGGCCGCCGCCGACCCCTGGGCGGGTGTCCCGGCTTCGGTGATGCAGCAGATCGCCTCGAAAACCATCGCGGAATTCACCTCCTGGCGGCAAACTCGGGGCGGTTAGTCACAAACTTTTTGCAAATATGAAAGTCTGTGGCGCCTTTGCCCTTGCATTCACGAGGAAGCTGACTAAAAAGCGCGGCTATCAGCGCATAACAGGCGGACCAAAATGAAGGTTTTCGCAGGCAATTCGAACCGGCAACTCGCCGAAGCGATCTGCAACTATCTCAATGTTCCTTTGGGAAGAGCCAGTGTCCGAAGGTTTGCCGACCAGGAAATCTTCGTGGAAATCCAGGAAAACGTGCGCGGCGAGGACGTCTTCCTCGTGCAGCCCACCGCCTTTCCCGCCAACGACCACCTGATGGAGCTGCTGATCATGATCGACGCGATGCGTCGTTCGTCGGCACGCCGCATCACCGCCGTTCTTCCCTATTTCGGCTATGCCCGTCAGGACCGCCGCGCATCCGGCCGCACGCCGATCTCGGCCAAGCTGGTTGCCAACCTCATCACCGAAGCCGGGGCCGACCGCGTCATGACGCTCGATCTCCATGCCGGTCAGATCCAGGGCTTCTTCGATATACCCACAGACAACCTCTTCGCCTTGCCCGTGCTGACGCGCGACATCAAGAGCCATTATGACCTCAGCAACGTCATGGTTGTCTCGCCCGACGTCGGCGGCGTGGTGCGCGCCCGCGCGCTCGCCAAGCGGCTGGACTGTCTTCTGGCTATCGTCGACAAGCGTCGCGATCGGCCGGGTGAATCCGAAGTCATGAACATCATCGGCGACGTCACCGGCAAGGACTGCCTGCTGATCGACGACATTGTCGATTCCGGCGGCACTCTCTGCAATGCGGCCGACGCGATGCTTGCCCAGGGCGCATCCAGCGTCACCGCCTATATCACGCACGGCGTTCTCTCGGGCGGCGCGGTCACCCGCGTCACCTCCTCGAAGCTGCGTGAACTCGTCATCACGGATTCGATCCAGCCGACAACGGCGGTGCTTTCAGCGCACAATATCCGCGTCGTGACGACGGCCCCGCTGATCGGCGAAGCCATCAGCCGCACGAGCCAGGAAGAGTCCGTCTCCAGCCTCTTCGATTAAAAAGCCTCTTCCGTCATGCTCGGCCTTGTGCCGAGCATCTGAACCCTTGGCAGCAAAGCGTTTATTTTCAGATATTTAATCGGCAGGAGCAGGTCCTCGGCACACAAGGCCGAGGATGACGTCACGGCTTTTGCAGTGGTTTGCCAGCAGCCTGAAGGCCGGCACAAGGCCGGCCTCTTTCATTCTGATTCCAACCGAGAACGTTCAAGGCTGCTGAGGTTGCGCAGGTAGTGCGTCCTGATCTTGGTCCGGTTCCTGCTGCTGGTCCGGCTCCAGCCCCTGATCCTGATCCGGACCATCCGGTCCCTTGATCTGTTGGCCATTGACCGCCACGGAACCATCGCGGCTGACGCTGACGTCCCAGCGCGAACGGCCATCCGGATCGGTCTTGGCAAAACCTTTCACCATCATGATGCCGAAGGAGACCTGGTTGAGATCGGGATCCGTCTTGGCAAGCTCCTGAACCGCCGCGATCGTCTTGTCGAGATCGCGGGCAAGGATCGTCGCCTCCATCGAATAATCCTTCTCGGTATCGACGCGACCTTCGATCTTGCCGATTATATCGACGTCATAGACCTGCGATTTGGCACTGATCTTCGGAAACTCGACGGCAAGCCGGCCATCGCGGAAGAGCTTCTTCGCCATCTCCTCGCCGGTCTTCTCGGACGCCGAATCCTTGAAATCCACCGCCATGAGGGCGTCGCCGAATCTTGCGAAATCCAGATTCGGAAGCGCGAGCTGGAAATCGAAGCTGGTCGGCACGAAGGCCGAATAGTTTGCCGGCATCAGCGGCGTGTCGAGGCTGATCTCCTGCGCATTCATGCCGAAGCCGAAACGCATGGCGTCACTCGGCCCCTCGATGGCGAGGTTGTAGCCGAATGCCTTGGCGCCGCCCTTGCCCATCTCGCTGCTGACGGTCAGGTCATTGACCCCGATCGTCTCGCTGAACAAAGTCAGAAGCGGGAAGGCTTCCTTCACTATTCCCTTTATCTTGTCGCTGTTTTCCGGACTCAATTCCTTCTCATCGAGATGGTCGAGCACGAAGAAGACCATCTCGCGAATCTGCTTGGCCGGCAGGCCGTTCACCTTGGCCCCGACATCGATCGAGCCGGCACGAAGTTCGATGGGTGGCATTTGCAGGCCGGAAACCTGCTCGACGAAATCAGACATCGAACCGCTGCCGGCGAAATCGATCCGTCCATTGCCGCCTGCGCTGTCGGTCGAACTCAGCGTCTGGTCCATGCTGGCGATGCTGGCATGGACCTCCTCGGTTTCGGTCTTGCTTGATATCTTGATGTCTTTGGCCGCGAAGGTGCCTGAGCGCAGATAGCTGATCGCCGGGTCGAAGACGCCGGAATAAACAAGCGACGCGATGGAATAGGTGAAATCCGTCGGCTTCTGGTCTGGACCCTTGAAATGGCCTGAGACATCGAGCTTGTTGTCGCCTTCGACGTTCCAGAGCCCACTGTCGAGCGGGGTGGCGAACATCGAAAACGGTGTCAGTCCTGTGATCGTAAACGTCGCCGGATCGGTCTTGGTAAGCAGCTTCGCCAGATCGTAGATGACCTCATAGCGCGTGCCGGCCGGATTGACGGTGATGAGGCCGCTTTTTGCCAAATCCTGCGGAAGCAGCTTCGTCAGGGTCTCCTTGACCGCATTGGCGCCCTCCTGGTTGATCTCCGCGCCCTCGGCCCCGGTGAAAAGGCAAAGGGCAAGCATACTCGTTGCCGTGACAAGTTTGAGACGCATAGTCTGGTTTTCTCCTCAGCCGCTTTTTGATTGCGGTCATCCAAAGATGCGAAGCGCGCCGATGTCAAGCCAAGTAGCGATAAGCACTGGCAATTTTGCCTTTGACCAGTGCATTTCACGAGTGATTTCAACAAGGTTCTCGCACTGGGATGGGTGCGGATTCAATCTGGGCGAGCTCGCTGTTCTCGATGATGGAGCGCCCTGGCGGAAGCCCCTCCATCGCCGAAAAACCGGCGCAATCGGCAACTTGCGTTTCCGAGCGACTTATACTATAGGCCACCGGTCCGCGTAGACACCCTTGGAGGCAACGCGGATGAGGATGGGAAAACCCGCCTCCGGTTCGATGGAACAAGGCTTTTGCCTGCCGCCGAACTCTCCAAATAACCTCGAAAGGAAAAGCCATGAGCCAGGAAACTTACGAGCTCAAGGCCGAGGCGCGCGAACGGGTTGGTAAGGGGTCCGCCCGTGAACTTCGCCGCAACGGTTTGATTCCCGCTGTCATCTATGGTGACAAGCAGGCCCCCATTGCCATCGCTATCAACACCAATGAGGTGACGAAGCGTATTCACGCCGGTGGCTTCATGACCACCGTAGCGACCATCGAAGTCGACGGCAAGAAGTACAAGGTTCTGCCGAAGGACTACCAGCTCGATCCGGTTCGCGACTTCACGCTGCATGTCGATTTCCTGCGCGTCTCCGGCAACACCCAGGTGACCGTCGAAATCCCGGTTCACTTCATCAATGAAGCGAAGTCTCCGGGCCTCAAGGTCGGCGGCGTTCTGAACATCGTCCGCCACGAAGTTGAAGTTCACTGCCCTGCCGATGCGATCCCGGAATTCTTCAACATCGACCTCAGCGGCAAGAAGATCGGCGACAGCATCCATATTTCGGAAGTCACCCTGCCGAAGGGCGTGAGCCCGGTCATCGACCGCGACTTCACGATCGCGACCATCGTCGCTCCGGCTGGCGGCGTCGACGAGAGCGGCGCGGAAGCTGAAGGCGAAGCCGAAGCCTGATCGCTTCGACCAATTGAGAGTATATGGCCCGCCTTACCGGTGAACTGGCTCCCGAAAGTCTAACTTTTCGAGAGCCGGGTCACGGGGAAGGCGGGCTTTTCATTGCCCGCCAAGCTTCCGTTTCAGCAACATTTAACATATTCGTGAAAGCATGGGCCGTCAGCTGCGAAGAAGCCGGCCCGAACGCGCGACAGCAAATATGCCGGCCTGGGGGAGTAGACGGAACCATGAACAATTCCGTTGAGAACAGGTTTTTTGGGATTGTTTGCGGAGCGCTGCTTGTTTTTGTCGCTCCGCTTTTTGTTCTCTTCCTTTTTCTTTCCTCGGAACGCGCCGATAAAGAAATACGTGACCATATCTCTGTTCTTCTTGTCGCCAACGCTCAGGCGCTGGCAAAACCGCTCTGGGACCTCGATGAGGAAAGCGTCACCCAGATCAGCGCGACGGTCGTTTCCCAAGGCGCCATCGTCAAGGTCGAGGTGCGTGATCAGTCGGGCCAGCTCGATGTCAGCCAATCCACCATTCCGCGTTCCTTTGACGGCAAGCTCGTGCAGGTGTCGCGTGCCATCATCTACAACACCGTCGACGGTCCGAAGAACCTCGGCAGCATCAGCGTCTATTATCCCGCCCTCGGACTGTTTTCCGGTCTGAAGCAGGAAGAGGTCGTCTTCATTTCGATCTTCATCTTCGCGGTTCTGACCGTTTTCGGCACAGCGCTGATCGGCAATCGATTCTTCGTCATCCAGCCGCTGATGCGTCTGACGGCGGCAATCGAGGCCACCCGGCAGCTCGGCTCGCGCCATCACGTCGACTGGCAGTCGAACGACGAGATGGGACGGCTTGCCCGCAGCTTCAACGAGATGCAAACCAAGCTCGAAAGCGAGGAGAAGGAGCTGAAGTTCGCCCATCGCCGCGCCACCGATATCTACAATCTGACGCCCGCCATGCTCTTCTCGCTCGATGAGGAAGACCGCATCACCGCCGTCAGCGAGTATTGGCTGCTTGCCACCGGATATAGCCGCGCCGACATCATCGGCCGCAATTTCGCAGATCTGGTGACGTCAAGCAGCCGCGATAAGTTCGTCAAGCGGCGCCAGGGCGAAAACGGCATGACGGTCACCGTCAAGTTCGTCTGCCTGGACGGCCGCACCATGGATATCCTCATCATGGAATCGGAAGCGGCCGCCGGCGCTGACGATCGCCTCTCGCTGTCCGTCATGACGGATGTGACCGAGCTCAAGGCTTCGGAGGACCGCAACCATCGCCAGGCAATCACCGACCATCTGACCGGCCTTCTCAACCGCCAAGGCTTCGAGGCGGTGCTCGATAACAAGATCGCAGCCGCAGACGCCGCCGGCCAGGAACTCGCCTGTCTCTTCGTCGATCTCGACCGTTTCAAGTGGATCAACGACAATATGGGGCACGCTGCCGGCGACACGGCGCTGATCGAACTCGTGGAGCGCCTGAAGACCCATCTTGCCCCCTCCGACGAGGCGGCCCGTCTGGGCGGCGACGAGTTCGCCATCCTGCTGCCGGCGAAGGACGCCGAAATACGCGCAAAAGCGATGTGCGAGCAGATCGCCTCGATCTTCGAAACGCCATTTGCCCCGGACATGCATCTGAGCGCGTCGATCGGCATCGCCATCTACCCACATCACGCCGCGACCGCGGCCGAGCTGCTGCAGAAATCCGACATGGCGATGTACGCCAAGAAACGGGACGGCAAGAACGGCGCACAGCTCTTCGACAAAGCCATGCTCGACCGCGCCCGCAGCCGCGCCGAAATCGAGGCCAATATCGAAGCCGGCCTCGTCGACAATTGGTTCGAAGCCTTCCTGCAGCCGATCGTCAATCTGAACGGCCGCGGCATTGCCGGGTTCGAGGCGCTGATGCGCCTCAACCATCCGCAGAAAGGTCTGATGCCGCCGGCCGAAATTATCAGCGTCGCCGAGGAGACGGGCAAGATCGTCCGCGTCGGCAACGTCATCATGGAAAAGGCGATTTCCAACCTCGCGAAAATCTCTCGCATATCGGGGATGCAGGATACCTACCTCGCCATCAACTTCTCGCCACTCCAGTTCGAGCCGGCACTGCCGGCCCGTCTAGCCGCGATCGTCGGTCGCCACGGCATCCGCCCCGAGCGTATCGTGGTCGAGATCACGGAAGCCGTGCTGATGCACGACAACCCGCAGATTCGCATGATCGTCACCGAGCTTCGTCGCTTCGGCTGCCGCATCGCGCTCGACGATTTCGGCACGGGCTACTCGTCGCTCAGCTACCTCAACCGTTTCCCTGTCGACATCATCAAGATCGACCAGTCCTTCACCCGCGCGAGCAACGACGGCGACGACGAGGTGCGCCAGAAGAGCCGCATGCTGATCGAAGGCATCACCACCCTGTCCCACAAGATGAACTGCACCGTCATCGCCGAGGGCATCGAGACGGAAGAGGAATGCCGCACGCTTCACCAGATGGGTCTGGACTATGGCCAGGGCTATCTCTTCCATCGTCCGCAGCACGCAGCCGCACTCATCGAGGAACTGATGGCTCCGCAGTCGGCCGTCGCGCGCGCCTCGTAAACGAAGAACGAAGGAGACGACACGATGAAAAAGCTCCTGCTTCTCGCATGTCTGGCGCTGCCATGCGCGGCCCACGCACAGACGGTTGCTTTCACGACCGAGGATTACGCCCCGTTCAACTATCGCGAAGGCAAAGAGATCAAGGGCGCGACGGTCGAGCAGGTCGAAAAGGTCATGGCTGCCATCGGCGTCGACTATACGATCGAAGTCATGCCTTGGGCCCGTGCTTTCAGCCTTGCCCGCACCGCACCGATGACATGTGTTTTCGCCACCGCCCACAACAGCGGGCGTGACCCATTGTTCAAATGGGTCGAGCCGCTGCTCATCGACCGAAACATCCTGATCACCCGCAAGGGTTCGGGCATCACCGCCAGCAATCTCGAAGAGGCAAAGAAATATACGATCGGCACCCAGCGCGAGGACTACACCGAGACGATCCTGAAGGAGAAGGGTTTCACCAAGCTGGACGTCGCCAGTGACTTCAACGCCACGCTGCGCAAGCTGCTCAGCGGTCGCATCGACATGATGCCGATCTCCGAACTCTATTACGATAAGCTGAAGGACGATCAGCCGGTGGAGATGGTGACGGTGCTCTCCGCTCAACCAATGGGCATCGCCTGCGAAAAGAGTTTTCCGAACGACCTGCTCGTCAAGATGCAGGCAGCGCTCGACAAGCTGATCGCCGACGGCAATCAGAAGCAGATTTTCCTGAAATACGGCATGGACCTGTCCGACTGATGCTGCCCGGCGGGCTGTTGCCCTTTCCGCTTGACTTTGCGCCCGTTTCCGGATGGTGAACATGGGCAAGCTTAAGCAAGGAAAGACAGGCCATGCTGATCATCGCGGGTCTTGGCAATCCCGGCGGCAAATACGCCGGCAATCGCCATAATATCGGCTTCATGGCCGTCGACGCCATTCATCGCCGCCACAGCTTCTCGCCCTGGTCGAAGAAATTCAAGGCCGAGATCGCCGAGGGCGAGCTTGGCGGCGAAAAGGTGCTGCTGATCAAGCCGCAGACCTATATGAACCTCTCCGGCGAGGCCGTCGGCGAGGCGATGCGTTTTTATAAGCTCCAGCCGGCGGACCTTGTCGCGATCTACGACGAGCTCGACCTTCCCCAGGGTAAGGCGCGGCTGAAGACCGGCGGCGGCCATGGCGGCCACAACGGCATCAAATCGTTGGACGCCCATTGCGGCAAGGAATACCGGCGGCTGCGCCTCGGCATCGGCCATCCCGGCGTCAAGGAAATGGTGCAAAACCATGTGCTCGGCGACTTCGCCAAGGCAGACAAAGCCTGGCTGGAGCCACTTCTCGATACGCTGGCCGACAATGCCGATATGCTGGTGCGAAACGAGGATTCACAGCTGATGAACAAGATCGCGCTGGCGCTCGGCGGCAAGCCCGACGAGGAAAAGCCGCGGAAGGAAAGCAAGGACAGCGAGAAGAAGCCGGCCGGCCAGTCGCATATCCGCCAGGCCCGCAACAACAACCAGCCAAAGCTGCCGGCCACCGGCCCGATGGCCGACATGCTGAAGAAGATGTTCGGCAACAAGGGGGAATGAGGCCGGTGCCGGACCAGGATTTTACCATCCGCAGTGCCGCTCCCGGCGATCTCGTGGGGCTGACCATCCTCTACCGGCATCTGAATCCGACCGATCCCATTCTCGACGGGACCATGGCCGAGGAGCGCTTTTCCGCCATTCTCGCCCAGCCCGGCATGATCGTATTCATCGGCTTTGCCGGCCCTCACGCCACCGCCACCGTCACACTGGTCGTCGTGCCGAACTTGACGCGCGGCGGCGCCTCTTATGCGCTGATCGAAAACGTCGTCACCCGCGCCGAGCACCGCCGGCGCGGCTATGCCGGCGCCGTCATCGGCCATGCGGTGAATGAGGCCTGGAAAGCCGGCTGCTATAAGGTGATGTTGCTCACCGGCTCGAAGAACCCGGCGACGCTGCGCTTCTACGAAAATTGCGGCTTTCTGCAGGACAAGACCGGCTATCAGATCCGCCGGCCGTGAGCTGAAAGGCTATTCCTCGGGCTCTGTGGTGAACATCAGCGGGAAACCCATCTCCTTGGCAAGGTCGATACCCTCCTTGGCCTTGGTCTCGGCAATGTCCTTGGCGCAGACCACGACCACGCAGGAGCCAAGCTTATGCGCCGTCATCATCACCCGATAGCCGGTCTCCTCGCTCATGCGGAAGACGACTTTCAGGATCACGATGACGAATTCGCGCGGCGTGTAATCGTCGTTGACGAGAATGACCTTGTAGAGCTTCGGCCTGTCCAGCTTCGGCTTCACCTTGGTCTTCGGTTTCAGGGCAACGTCATTGTCACTCATCGGAAAATCCACCCGTTGATGACATGAAAAGGCGGAAGAAACATCCGCCGGACTATATTGCACCGTCAGCACGGCAGTTCAATGACGGATATCACTCCGACGAGAGCAGGAGGCAGGCTCGCCCGGCGGTTTCGACGATGGCGGCAGCCTTCTTGTCGAAGGTCGCGAATACCTTCCCGCCAAGCCTGCGGCCTTCGAAGACGATGACGCCATCGGCGAAATCACCGCCGACATCGAGGAAGGACAATCCAGCCTCGACAGCTGCTCTGTCGTAGACGACCTTCCTGTCGGCTATCAGCAGCCGGATGGTCGCGGCGATCTCGGAGGCGCTTTTGCGATAAATCCGGCCGACGACCCAAACGAACTCGCAGAACGTCAGGTTGGAGACGAACAGCCGCTCAGCCTCGCGCATCAATATCCTTGCACGTTCCGTTTGCTTCGGATCGTCGTCGACGGCCGCCCGCACGAGCACATTCGTATCAACGATCATCGCCGATGCCGACCTCACCGGCCCAGCCCGCCTTTATGGCCTCATCGATTTCCTCGAGCGTCGCATGGATAGTGCCCTTGTTCTCGATACTTCCGAAGAAACTCTCGATGGAACCGCTGGCCGGCTTCGTTTTGACCGCAACGACCTCAAGCCTGCCGCCAGGTAGGAGATCGACGTCGATCTTGTCGCCGGGTCTGACCCCGAGGTGCCGAAGCACTTCTTTTCTCAAGGTGACCTGTCCTTTTGCCGTCACTGTCAAGGTTGTCATGCCAGCTATATCCTTTTCGCTGAAGGTAAGGCTAAACCGCCTTACCTTCAAGTCGGCCGGCCTTGCTTTTTCGATTCGTGCCGCAAACCCTTGACCCGAGCCGGTCATTCCCGCATAGGCAGGGCAAAGTTACCAATAGATATGGATCAAGCCATGGGCTTCAAATGCGGCATCGTCGGTCTGCCGAACGTCGGCAAATCGACCCTATTCAACGCGCTCACCAAGACGGCGGCCGCACAGGCTGCGAACTACCCGTTCTGCACTATCGAGCCGAACACCGGCGAAGTCGCCGTGCCCGATCCGCGCATGCGCAAACTCGCCGACGTCGCCAAGTCCAAGGAACTGATCCCGACCCGCATCTCCTTCGTCGATATCGCCGGCCTCGTCCGCGGCGCCTCGAAGGGCGAAGGTCTCGGCAACCAGTTCCTCGCCAATATCCGCGAAGTCGACGCCATCGTGCACGTGTTGCGTTGCTTCGAAGACAGCGACATCACCCATGTCGAGGGCCGTATCAATCCTGTCGCCGATGCCGAGACGATCGAGACCGAGCTGATGCTCGCCGATCTCGAGAGCCTGGAGCGCCGAACCGAGCAGACGCGCAAGCGCGCCACCGGCAAGGACAAGGAGTCGATGGCGATGCTGCCGATCATGGAAGCCTCGCTGAAGCTGCTCAACGAAGGCAAGCCGGTGCGCACGCTGCTGTCGACGCTCGATGCCGAGGAGATCGCTATCCTCAAGGGCCTCAACCTCCTCACCTCGCATCCGGTGCTCTATGTCTGCAACGTCGCAGAAGGCGATGCCTCGACCGGCAACGAATTCACCGCCGCCGTCGCCGCCATGGCGAAGGAGCAGGGTGCCGAAACCGTCATCATCTCGGCGGCGATCGAAGCTGAGGTCGCCCAGCTTGCCGAAGAGGAAGCCAAGGAATTCCTCTCTGCCCTCGGCCTTGACGAGGCCGGCCTCGACCGGCTGATCCGCGCCGGCTACAAGCTGCTGCACCTCATCACCTATTTCACCGTCGGTCCGAAAGAAACGCGCGCCTGGACGATCGAACGCGGCACCAAGGCGCCGCAGGCCGCCGGCGTCATCCACTCGGATTTCGAACGCGGCTTCATCCGCGCCAACACCATCGCCTACGACGATTACATCAAGTACAATGGCGAAGTGGGCGCCAAGGATGCCGGCAAGGCGCGCGACGAAGGCAAGGAATATGTCGTCCAGGACGGCGACGTCATCCACTTCCGTTTCAACACCTGATCAAATCGCTGCCGCCCTAGAGCTTTTCCGGGTTAGATTGAAGCATTCTGCCGGAGCAGGTTTTCGTCAGGGCAAAGGCGATTGGCGACGGGCATACCCCCAGGTACGTCCGAGCCGATCGCCTTTGATCCTGGCGGAAACATGCCCGGCCCTTCGGGTTGGCTGAAACGGGCCGGCTGATCGACCGGCCGGCTTGGCCGTAGAGCTTGGCTACGACGCGCGCCAGCCGGTCGACCATCCGACTCCGTTTGAGCCAACAGAATGATTCAATCTAACCCGGAAAAGCTCTAACCAGGCGGCAGCCTGTTTGCGATTGCCGGAGGCAGTGCCCTGAGCACCAGCCGGCGAAGCGGCATCCAGCCCGTTCCGATAATGAGCACGATCGCGCCGACGACGATCAGCGTCGTGAAGATGTAGGTATCGACAGTCGCATTTCCCTTCCGAACGACGCTGAAGATCGCAACGCCGAGAGACAGCAGCCCCGACGTGACGAAGGCGCGACGATCGATGACGAGGCCGATCAGCATCAGCGCCGCCACAGTCGCGACGACCACAGGCGTCCGGGCCGACATGTTCGCCAGGTCGAAAATACGGCCGGCTTCCCCGAACGACAGCAGGGAGACGGCACTGTAGAGCAGCGCCGGCGCCGCGCCGAGGTGCAGCCAGAAGGCGATATCCGAACGCGTCGTCCGCCGCAGTCGGTCGCCGAGGTCAAAATATAGCGCCGTCGCGAACAGGCCGAGCGCGCAGAGGAAAGCGACCGCGGCCAGCACGCCAAGATGATCGACGAAAAACGCGGGATTGCCGCTTAGCCATTGCACCAGGCGCAAAAGCAGCGTGAGCACCAAGGCAAGCGTCGACATGATAGTGAGCGCCAGCGACAACGGCACGCGATAGAGGGCATAATAGACGCAGAGCAGGATCGGAAAGCCGGCGACGAACTCCGTCAGATCCGCCCCAATTTCGGAGGTCCATGGCGTGAAGACGCGGGACATCAGCAAAAATGTCCAGCAGAACAGCGCGATCGTCAGGCTGACAGCCGGCAAGGCGAGCCGCTGGCGGCGCACCAGGATTTCCGAAAGCACGATGATAGCGACCGGCACGGCGTAAAGCGGCGCCAGGCCCCAGAGGCCGACGAGCGCGACGATAACACCGATGGTGATCAGCACGTCGTGAAAGCCGCGCACGAAGCGCGGCGTCTCGGTGTCCGACCAGGCCTGCTCCTCGGCTGCGACTGCCTTCTGCGTCTCAACGACAGACACGCCACGCTCGGTCAGAAACGGCAGAAGCCGCCCGCCCGCTTCCGACGAAATCAGCCCCTGGCGCGCCGCCTCGTCAAGTATCGACCTCAGTTCCGTCATACCGGATTATCTCCCGGGAATCATTGAGCCCGCGCGGATGCTATTGTAAGCACTAGAGCATGATGCCGAAAAGTGTAAGCGGTTTTCGGACGACATCATGCGCTAACTCTTTAATGTAGAACAGGATTCAGATTTTAGGGCGACCGGCCTAAAAACATCCTGTTCTAGGCGCTTGATATGGCGGAGGAGAGAATGCCGGCAGAAAAGCTGTCTTTCGAGGATTTTGAACCCGGCCGCCGTTTCGCCCTCGGCCCGAAACTGGTGCTCACCGAAGAAATCATCGAGTTCGCCAGCGAATTCGACCCGCAGCCGATGCATCTCGACGAAGGCGCCGGCCGCGCCAGCATCCTCGGCGGGCTTGCCGCCTCCGGCTGGCATACCTCGGCAATGCTCATGCGCATGATGGCAGACAGCTACGTGCTGAACGCGCTTTGCGAGGGTGCGCCGGGCATCGATCTGATGGAATGGCGAAAGCCGGTGCTTGCAGGCGATACGCTGCAGGGCCATTCGACCGTTCTCGAAGCCCGGCCGATGCGCTCGCGCCCCGGCATGGGCATCGTCAAATTCCGCCACGCGGTGGAAAACCAGCGCGGCGAACTCGTCTGCCTCTCGGAGAATTCCGTGATGATTCGCATGCGCCTCACTCCGGAGGATGCCAACGTGAGCTCGGAGCCGTCATCATGAGAATGTCCGAGCTTTACGCCGTTGGTCAGAAAGCCGAGATCGGCAGCTACACCTTCACCGAGGAAAACATCATCCGCTTCGCAACCCGTCACGATCCGCAGCGTTTTCACGTCGACAAGGAAGCCGCGAAAGACACGCTCTTCGGCGGGCTTTGTGCCTCGGGCTGGCATACCACGGCCGCCTGGATGCGGACCTTCCTCGCCTTCTGGCAAAAGCAAAGCGTCATTCTCGCCGAAAAGGGGCTGACGGCGCCCAAGCTCGGCCCCTCGCCCGGCTTCCAGAAACTGCAATGGCTGCGGCCGGTCTTTGCTGGCGACGTCGTGACCTATTCCGTCGCCTTCCTGTCCAGCCGACCACTCGCATCGCGGCCGGGCTGGCACCTCAACACCATCCTCTGCGAGGGCGTCAATCAGAACGGCGATCCCGTCATGCGCTTCGAAAGCGGCGTCCTGGAATTCGACTGACGCCGTCGCAATGCAGGCTCAATGCCCGGAGAATTCGACCAGCGTGTGTACGACGACGCCGAGCTCTTCCAGCTTCCTGCGGCCGCCAAGGTCGGGCAGGTCGATGACGAAGCAGGCACCGACCACCTCCGCGCCGATCTGGCGCAGAAGCTGCGTCGCACCCACGGCCGTGCCGCCGGTGGCGATGAGATCATCGACCAGGATCACCTTCTCGCCGGGCTGGACCGCATCGCGATGCATCTCCATTTCGTCGACGCCATATTCCAGGCTGTAGGCAATGCGCACGGTGTCGTGCGGCAACTTGCCCTTCTTGCGGATCGGTACGAAGCCCGAGGAAAGCTGGTGCGCCACCGCACCGCCGAGGATGAAGCCGCGCGCCTCCATGCCGGCGATCTTGTCGACCTTCGTGCCGGCATAGGGTTGCACCAGTTCATCGACCGCCCGGCGGAAAGCACGGGGGTTGCCGAGCAGCGTGGTGATGTCGCGGAAGATGATGCCGGGATTGGGATAGTCGGGGATGGAGCGAATGCTGGCTGCGAGCTCCGAAATTGTATTGCCCATGGAACGTCCGTATTTGCGAGCGCATAAAACCGGCCGCACCCTATCAATTGCCGAGGGTGGAACCAACAAAAAAGGCGGCTCGCAAGCCGCCTTTTCGAATTCAGGCACGGAACGCTTAACGTTCCTTGTTGGCGTAAACCGAGCGCTTCGTCAGGTAGATCAGCACGGTAAAGATCGCCAGGAACACCATCACCATGAAGCCGGTGCGCTTGCGCTCCTCGAGATGCGGTTCGGCGGCCCACATCAGGAAGGCGGAAACGTCCTTGGCGTATTGGTCGACGGTTGCCGGCGCGCCGTCGTCATAAGTTACCTGGCCGTCGGAAAGCGGTTTCGGCATGGCGAGAACGGCGGCAGCATGGAAATACGGGTTATAATGCGCGCCCTGCGCCACCTGGAAGCCGGCTGGCGGCTCTTCATAGCCGGTCAGCAGCGAGTAGATGTAGTCCGGGCCGCTTTCCTGATACTGCGTAAAGATGTCGAAGACGAATTGCGGGAAGCCGCGCTCGACTTCACGGGCCTTGGCGATCAGCGAAAAATCAGGCGGAGCCGCACCGTTGTTGGACGCGGCCGCGGCTTCAGCATTAGCGAAGGGCGATGGGAAATGATCCGAAGGGACTGCCTTGCGGGTGAACATTTCGCCGGCCGAGTCCGGCCCGTCCTGAACTTCGTAATTAGCCGAGAATGCCTTCACCTGTGCCTCGGAATAACCGAGTTCGTCGAGCGTGCGGAAAGGCACGAGGCTCATCGAATGGCAGGCAGAACAGACTTCCGTGTAGACCTTGAGGCCGCGCTGGAGCTGAGCCTTGTCGTAGTGGCCAAAGGGGCCGGCAAAGCTCCATTCCTGCTCCTTTGGCTCCTTTAGCGGATAGTGCGGCGTTGCGCCTTCCTCGTGATGCGCGGGAGCTGCACCATTCGCGGGCGTCGCTTCCTCGGCGAAAGCGGCGCTGCCAAGAAGAGCGGCGACGGCAAGCGGCAGAATGCTTGCAACAAGCGTTTTCATAGTTCTATTCCCTTCCGTCGCTCGCTTACGCATTGGCCGCCGCGGTGGCGCCAGTGGTCTTGTTGCGCTTTTCAAGCACCGCTTCAGTGATCGAGTTCGGGATGCGGCGCGGCGTTTCCACCAGACCCAGAACTGGCATCGCGACCAGGAAGAAGGCGAAGTAGAGAAGCGTGCAGATCTGCGACACGATGACGTAGCTGCCTTCCGCCGGCTGCGAACCGAGCCAGCCGAGGATGATCGCGTTGAGCACGAACAGCCAGAAGAACAGCTTGTACCAGGGACGATAGACCGCCGAGCGGACCTTTGAGGTGTCAAGCCACGGCAGGAAGAAGAGCACGATGATCGCGCCGAACATCACGAGGACGCCACCAAGTTTGGAGTCGATCGGTCCGATGTTGAAGGTGATCGAACGCAGCATCGCGTAGAACGGCAGGAAGTACCATTCGGGAACGATGTGGGCAGGCGTCTTCAACGGATCGGCCGGGATATAGTTATCGGCGTGACCGAGGAAGTTCGGCAGGTAGAAGACGAAATAGGCATAAACGAGCAGGAAGACGGAGACGCCGAGGGCGTCCTTCATCGTCGCATAAGGCGTGAAACGCACCGTGTCGGTCTTCGTCTTGACCTCGACGCCGGTCGGGTTGGTCTGGCCTGTGACGTGCAGCGCCCAGATATGCAGGACGACGACGCCGGCGATCATGAAAGGCAGCAGGTAATGCAGCGAGAAGAAGCGGTTCAGCGTCGGCTGATCGACGGCAAAGCCGCCAAGCAGGAACTGCTGCACCCATTCGCCGACCAGAGGGAAGGCCGAGAAGAAACCGGTGATGACGGTCGCGCCCCAGAAAGACATCTGCCCCCAGGGCAGGACGTAGCCCATGAAGCCCGTCGCCATCATCAGCAGGTAGATGACCACGCCGAGGATCCAGAGGATTTCGCGCGGCGCCTTGTAGGAGCCATAATAGAGGCCCCGGGCAATGTGCAGGTAGACGGCGACGAAGAAGAAGGAGGCGCCGTTGGCATGCAGGTAGCGCAGCAGCCAGCCGTGGTTGACGTCGCGCATGATCTTTTCAACGGAGTTGAAAGCGATCGTCGTGTCGGCGGCATAGTGCATGGCGAGCACGACACCCGTCAGGATCTGCACGATCAGCATGACGGAAAGCATCGCGCCGAAGGTATAGGCATAGTTCAGGTTTCTGGGAACCGGATATGCCACGAAGCTGTCATAGACCATGCGCGGCAGCGGCAGGCGCGCATCGACCCATTTTTCGAAGCCGGTTGATGGTTCGTAGCTGGAATGGCCACTCATAAATCAGTCTCCCCTCAACCGATCTTGATTTTGGTATCGGACACAAATGAAAAGGTCGGAATCGCCAGGTTCTGCGGCGCAGGGCCTTTGCGAATGCGGCCGGCCGTGTCGTAGACTGAGCCATGGCAGGGACAGAACCAACCATTGTACTCACCGGCCTGACCGAGCGGAACGCAACCGAGATGGGTGCAGGTGCCGATCATGACGATCCAGTTTTCCTTGTCCTTGCCGCCCGAACGGTCAACACCGGTTGCCTGCGCTTCAGGCGGAAGGTTCGCATTGCGCGCGATCGGATCCTTGAGATCCGCCAGCGGAACATCGGCTGCCGCCTTCACTTCCTCCGGTGTGCGGTTGCGGATAAAGATCGGCTTGCCGCGCCACTTGACCGTCAGTGACATGCCGGGCTCGAGGCTCGCGACATCGACTTCGATGGAGGCCAGCGCCAGCGTCGATGCATCCGGACGCATCTGGTCGATGAACGGCCATGCGACAGCAACAGCGCCGACAGCGCCCGCCATACCAGTGGTGAGATAAAGGAAATCACGGCGAGTGGGCTCTGCTGAAGCCTCGCTTGTCGTTACGTGTTCGCTCACGGCTTAACCATCCTCTGCGCAATTATCGCGGAATTCCGCCCCGCCCCCTCTGCTGGCGAATCGATCTGGACACATTTCGGCCATAGATTCCCCAGCAATCCGGCGCGTTCTAAGCTTGATCGCAAATTATGTCCAGCCTTGACAAGGGGATGAGGGCACAATGTCGCGGGAAATTTCAGATGAATTTTTTACGGCAAACCCCCGCTTGCCCCTATGTTGCATTGCAACAAAAAAGCCGCCGTGTTAGGCGCAACCGCAACGATGCCAGCCAGCCGGACCCGAGCGGATGAGAGACACGATCTTTTGCGTAATGAGCGTTCTCACAACTCTCGTCATCGCCATTATCTCGCTGCGCTATGTCAAAGATTTCTATCTGCTTTCTCTTTTTTACAGCTTCCAGATCCATCTGGCGGCGGCCGCAGCAGTGGCCTCCGGCATAGCCCTCCTCTTCAAGCGGCATTGGTACGCGCTGCTGACACTCGGCGCATCGATGGTTCTCGTCGTCCACGGCATCGTGATGACGCGTGAATTCGTCGAGCCTGCGGTAGACGAGAGCCGCCCTGCTCTCTTCAAGCTGATGTCCTTTAATATAGAGAACGACAATTTCGCAAACGGCGCTGATATCGCCGACATGGCGATCGGCTCGGGGGCCGACGTCGTCAACATCCTCGAAGCCGAACCGGTTCTGTCCGAATTACCGCGACTGCTGAAGACCTACCCCTATTATGTCGGCTGCGGCGTCGGCATGGAGCAATGCGATACGCTCGTCCTGTCGAAGCGCCCGCTGATCGAACCTCGCATCCGCAGCCTTGGCCTGCTGTGGCGCAACCGCCTGACGATCTCGACGATCGATTTTGACGGCCAGAAGGTCAACTTCCTCGCCGCGCACCTGACCAAACCTTATTATGACGAATTCCACGGCCTGGAAGTCGAAGATCTCGCCGAGATTATCCCTTCGCTGCCGGGACCACTCGTGCTTGCCGGTGATTTCAATACGTCGATTCTGGCGCCGGATGTGCAGTATCTCATGCGCAGCCAGGGCTTGGGCACAGCATCGCTGGAGCCTGCGACATGGCCGATCGCCGCCGGCCCCTTCGGCATTTCGATCGATCACGTCTTCAGCAAAGCGCCCCTGCGGCTGAAATCGGTCCGCCGCATCGAGAACAGTTTCGGATCAAACCATTTTGGCCTCGTGGCGGAATTCGTCCTCGATCCTTGAGTCTGCATCCTCGTCGGCCGCGAGGAAGCCGCCGGATTGGCGAGCCCAAAGCTCGGCATAGAGCCCGCCGCGGCGAAGCAGCTCGTCGTGGCTACCCTCCTCGATGATCCGGCCGAGATCGACGACGATCAGCCGGTCGAGCGCGGCGATCGTCGACAGCCGATGGGCGATCGCGAGCACTGTCTTACCCTCCATGATCCGATGGAGATTGGACTGGATCGCTTCCTCCACTTCCGAATCGAGCG
Source organism: Rhizobium sp. CBN3 (assembly GCF_030518245.1). Lineage (NCBI taxonomy): Bacteria > Pseudomonadati > Pseudomonadota > Alphaproteobacteria > Hyphomicrobiales > Rhizobiaceae > Rhizobium > Rhizobium sp. CBN3. Next base: position 473,543 of record NZ_JAULSE010000001.1, on the reverse strand, counting down.
CCGACGTCGCTTCGTCGAGAACCAGGATCGGCGCGTCCTTCAGCATGACTCGCGCGATGGCGATGCGCTGCCGCTGCCCGCCCGACAGTTTGACGCCGCGTTCGCCGACATGCGCATCGAAACCTCTGCGGCCCTGCTGATCCTGCAGGCGGGCAATGAAGTCGATGGCCTCGGCGCGTCGGGCCGCCTCGACCAGCCGCTCCTCGCCGGCATCCGGCCGTCCGAAGAGTATATTGTCGCGCACGGAACGATGCAGCAGCGACGTATCCTGGCTGACGACGCCGATCTGCATCCTGAGCGATTCCTGGGTCACCGTCGATATATCCTGACCGTCAACCAGGATGCGGCCTTCCCGGATGTCGTAGAGACGCAGCAGCAGGTTCATCAGCGTTGATTTGCCGGCGCCCGAACGCCCGACGATTCCGACCTTCTCGCCCGGACGGATGGTCAGGGAGAAATTCTCGACGACGGGCTGCTGACCCTTGCCATAGCGGAAGGAGACATTATCGAAGCGAATGCCGGGATGGCGGATCGTCAGGCTCGTCGCATCGGGCCGATCGACGAGCCCGAGCGGCTGGGAAATCAGTTCCGCAGAATTCTGGATGGTGCCGAGATTGCGCATGATGCCGTTGAACTGCGTCATCAGCCTGCCGAGCAGGAAATTCAGCCGGAGCACCAGCGCCAGCGAAAATGCCACCGCGCCGGAACTGATCAAGCCGCGCAGCCAGAGATCGACGCTCAAGCCCGCCATAGTCACGATCATCAGGCCGGAGAGCAGCGCCATGGAGGCCCTCACACCGGTGATGAACCGCGTGAAGCGCAGCACCGTGTCCTGATAGATATCGAAACCTTGGCGCATGTAGCGATCGCTCTCTTCATCGCGTGCGAACAGCTTCAGCGTCTGCATATTGCTGTAGGAGTCGACCATCCGGCCGTTCAGCATCGATCCGGCCTCCGCCGTTTCGCGGGAATGATGGCGGATCCGCGGGACGAAGTGGCGGGCAAGCAGGCTGAAGGCGCCGAGCCAGAACAGCACGACGGCGGCGAGTGTAAAGTCCAGTCGGGCGACGAGCACCAGCGTCGTTACCGCATAAATTCCGACAAACCAGACGCTTTCCATCAGCGAGGTGACGAGATCGCCGGTTGCCTGGCCGGCAGACCAGACCTTGGTGACGATACGCCCGGAGAAATCGCTCTGAAAGAACGACAATGATTGCCTTGAGACGTGGAGATAAGATTGCCAACGTGCTAGATTGTAGAAGCCCGGCGTGATCACCTGCTGATCGACGAGAGCAATCATGAAGGCGACGACGAAGCGCACGAGCCCGATGAGAGCGAGCATGCCGAACAGCTCGCCGCCATGAGCCGCGAGAAGACCGCTCCAGCCGACGCCGGGCTTAATGCTGGCGAGAATATCGACGAGGCGTCCGACGAACCAGAAGAGTGCCGCCTCGATTGCTGCCGACGTGCCGCCGAGAATGAGCATGGCGATGAACGGCGTCTTCGCCTGGCCGATGTAGAACCAGATGAAACCGAGCGTCGCACGCGGCGGCTGCAAGTTGTCGCGCGGACGGAATGGATCGATCCATGTTTCGAACAGGCGGAAGACGGGTCGCAGGAACATGGAAGCGATATAGGCGGATTGAGGGTGGCGGCAAAGGGAATGGAAAGCGGACGCAACCTAATATTTTGGTAATAAACGATAACATCGGCGGCATCGCCATTGATTGCCCCCGAAGCCGTCGCAATCTGACGATAGGATCGCGCTTCACCGGAGAGAAGGTCATGGAAACGAAAATGCTCGATGCGCATATTCCGCTTCCGCTTGCAGAAAGGTTGGATGCCCTGGCTCTCGACCTGGCGCTGCCGCGCGATGAGATCGTCATCAAGGCTATCGCCGCCTGGCTCGACAGCGAGGAACGCCGCCGCATCGTGGCACTGCGCACGATCGCAGCCGCCAACACCATCGTTGTCGTCGAACATGACCGCGTGATCGACTGGGCCGACAGTCTTTGAAAGCACGCCGGCCCGACCGCAGCCGGTCAAATCATCGCAATCATGAAAATGCCCTCCCCGCTCACGCCGGGAGGGTCGATTTTTATTCCGCGGCCTCTTCCGCCTCCTCGGCGTGATCGGAGAGGAAGCCGCCGGACTGGCGGTTCCAGAGGTCGGCATAGATGCCGCCATTTTCGATCAGTTCGCCGTGCGAGCCGGCCTCGATGATCCGGCCCTTGTCGAGCACGATCAGCCGGTCCATCTCCGTCAGCGTCGAAAGCCGGTGGGCGATCGCGATCACCGTCTTGCCTTCCATCAGGGCGAACAGATTTTCCTGGATCGCCGCCTCGACTTCGGAATCGAGTGCCGAGGTCGCCTCGTCGAGCACCAGGATCGGCGCGTCCTTCAGAAAGACGCGGGCGATGGCGATCCGCTGCCGCTGACCACCGGACAGCTTGACGCCGCGTTCGCCCACCTGTGCGTCGAGCCCCTGGCGGCCCTGCATGTCGACTAGCCCTTCGATGAACTCCCAGGCGTTGGCGCGTTTGGCGGCTTCGATCACTTCGGCGTCGCTCGCCTCCGGCCGGCCATAGGCGATGTTGTCGCGGATCGAGCGGTGCAGCAGCGACGTGTCCTGCGTCACCACGCCGATCAGCGAGCGCAGGCTTTCCTGCGAGACGCCTGATATATCCTGCCCGTCGATGGTAATGCGGCCGGCCTCCAGGTCATAGAAGCGCAGCAGCAGGTTCATCAGCGTCGTCTTGCCGGCGCCGGAACGACCAACCAGACCCACCTTCTCGCCGGCCTTGATGTAGAGCGACAGATTGTCGATGACGTCTTTGCCCTTGCCGTAGTGGAAGCGGATGCGATCGTAATGGATCGCCCCCTTCTTCGCCGTCATGTCAGGCGCATTCGGCTTGTCGACGATGTCATGCTGCTTGCTCATCATTTCCATGCCGTCATAGACCGTGCCGATGTTCTCGAACAGCGCCGAGACTTCCCACATGATCCATTGCGACATGCCGTTGACGCGCATGGCAAGACCGATGGCGATGGCGATCGCGCCGACCGAGATCGCCCCGTTCAACCAAAACCAGATCGACAAGCCCGAGACGACGAAGAGCGCGACGCAGTTGTTGAGATAGACGCTGATGTGGAAGAGCGTCACTTTGCGCATCTGCTTGTGCACGGTTTGCAGGAACTCGTCCATGCCCTCCCTCGCATAGACCTCCTCACGGCCCGCATGCGAGAAAAGCTTGACGGTGGCGATATTCGTATAGCTGTCGACCACGCGCCCCGTCATCATCGAGCGCGCATCCGCCTGCGTCGCCGCAATCTTGCGAAGCCGCGGCACGAAATAAGAGACGATGCTGACATAGACGGAGAGCCAGACGAGGATCGGGATCATCAGCCGCCAGTCGGCCGCCGCAATCACGATGATCATCGTCAGGAAATAGCTGACGACATAGACGAAGACGTCGAGGATCTTCATGACCGTTTCGCGCACGGCAAGCGAGGTCTGCATCACCTTGGTCGCGACGCGCCCGGCAAATTCGTTGGCGAAGAACGTCATGCTGTGGCGCAGCAGGAAGCGGTGCATCTGCCAGCGCGCCATCATCGGATAATTGCCGAGCAGCATCTGATGCATGATGAGGGAATCGAGCCCAGCCGCCAGCGGCAGGCCCACAAGCACCAGCGCCGCCATCCAGAACAGCTTGTGGCCTTCAGTCTGCAGGAAAGTGGCGCGATCGGCATTGGTCAGCCAGTCGACGATGTCGCCGAGGAACTGGAAGAGCGCCACTTCGCCGACGGCGATCAGCGACGTCAGCACGGCCATCAGGCCGAGCCAGGGTGCTGCCGGCTTGCTATAATGCCAGCAGAAGGCAAAGAGACCTTTCGGGGGCGCAACGGGCTCCTCGCTCGGAAAGGGATTGAGTCGCTGTTCGAACCAGCCAAACATGAAATTGCTCCGAAACATCACGTTCCGGCTCCTGGCTTCGCGCCATCTCGGCGCCATGCAAGCACATATGGGAACCGGACATTCAAGGGGCGAGGCTGAATCAGCCGCGCAATGGATCAAAAGGGAAGTTTTAGAAAGAAGCCCGCTCTAGCGGCGCCATGTCGCCTTGATCGGCATCACGGCGGGAAAGCGCATAATGAGCAAAATATTCATGAGGCCCTCCCTTGCTGGCGTTCGAAGACGTGCATGCATAACGCGAAAACTGCGAAATTTCCAGCCCTGAACTGGCGCGATTAGAACGTTTCTTGGCCAAACTGCGCCCTGTTGCGCCAAAATCACAGTTGTATTAGGCCTCCTGCGTCGAAACGAAGGGGCGGCGCCTGAATGACGAACCTCAGACTGGCACTCTACCAGCCGGACATCCCCGGCAATACCGGCACGATCCTGCGCCTTGCCGCCTGCCTCGGCTTCGCCGTCGATCTGATCGAGCCCGCCGGCTTCGACGTCTCCGACCGTAACCTGAAACGATCGGGCATGGATTATATCGCCGCCGCCGCTCTGACCCGCCATGTCAGCTGGGATCGCTTCGAGGCGTGGCGCGCCACGACCGGCCGTCGCCTGATCCTCGCCTCGACCAAGGCTGCCGATCGCTATACCAACTTCGCCTTCCGGCCGGACGATGTGCTGCTTTTCGGACGCGAAAGCGCCGGCGTGCCGGATCACGTGCACGAAAGAGCCGACGCCCGTATCCTCATCCCGATGGTCGAGGGCCAGCGCTCGATCAATGTCGCAATTTCGGCAGCCATGATCGTCGGCGAGGCGATGCGGCAGACCGGCTGGACTTGATCATCGCCGGCTTGGGAAAGATTGCCTGATATATTGCTGAAGTGTCGGAAATCGACATTGTCAATCCTTCAAAGCCGGGTATATTTATTAGCCGGGCAATCAAAAACATCGAGGGATTTGCACTATTTCAATAGCTTGGGAAGATGAGTCCTCAGGTCAATACCCCTCCAAACCGACGAAAGCAGAATAGATAAAAGAATGGATTCCATGATCATCATGATCAACCTGTTCGGAGCCGTGGCGCTGCTGCTATTCGGTCTCGCGCAGGTGAAGGACGGCGTATCCAGGGCCTTCGGCGCCCGGCTGAGAACCGGTCTGGCGACCGGTACGCGCGGCGGCCTTCGATCGTTCCTGTCCGGGCTGGTGGCGACCATCGCGCTGCAGAGCTCCACGGCAACGGCGCTGATGACCGCCTCTTTCGTCGAACGTGATCTGATAAGACCGCGCATGGCGCAGATCATCCTCCTCGGCGCCAATGTCGGCACCGCCATTACCGCCTGGATCGTCGCGACTGGAATCGAATGGCTCTCCCCACTCCTGATCCTCTCCGGCATCGTGCTTTACCGCGGCCGCTCCAGCACCCGCCAGGGCGCCGGCGCAGCGCTGATCGGCATCGGCCTGATGCTGTTGTCGCTGAATCTCCTGAGCCTTGCGACGGAGCCGATGCGCGCCTCACCCGCTCTCGCCGCTTTCATCAGCCTGCTGGATGGCGCTTTGCCCGTGGCGCTCCTCTTCTCGGCAGCGCTCGCCTTCGTCTCATCGTCCAGCCTGGCGGTTGTGGTGCTCATCCTGTCGCTCGCCTCGGCCGGCTTGATCTCAGCCGAACTCGTGATCGTGCTCGTGCTCGGCGCCAATCTCGGCGGCGCAATACCCCCTGTCGTCGCGACGATGTCCGGGCCGGTTTCGGCGCGACGCGTCACGTTCGGCAACCTTGCTGTCCGTACGCTCGGCTGCATCATCGCCTTACCGCTCGCCGGCTACGGCGCGGAATTCATCCAGATGCTGCCCTTCGGACCGTCAAAGCTGCCCGTCGACGCGCATCTGCTCTTCAACGTTCTGCTCGCCGCCCTCGCCTGGCCCTTCTCCCGACCGCTCGCCACGCTGATGACCCGTCTGGTTCCGGATCAGGCCGAGCCGGACACCGCGCCCAAATATCTGGACGCCCATGAGCTTTCGACGCCCGTCATTGCTCTAACCAGCGCTACCCGCGAAGTGCTCGGCATCGGCGATCTCATCGAGCGCATGCTGATCCGGGTCTCCGAGGCCTTCGAAGGCAATGACTCTTCCAAGCTTTCCGAGATCGCGACCCTCGAAGAGCGCGTCGACAAGCTGCAGCAGGCGGTGAAGGTTTATCTCTCGAAGCTCGGCCGCGAGGGGCTCAGCGACGAAAACGCCCGCCGCTCGATCGTCGTCATCGATTATGCCATCAATCTCGAACATATGGGCGATATCATCGAGAAAGGCTTGCTGGAGCAGGTATCGAAGAAGATCTCGCTCGGGCTGAGGTTTTCCGACGACGGTCATCAGGAATTGCGTAAGCTGTTCGACCTGACGATCGACAATCTCCGTGTCGCCCAGACGATCTTCGTCACTCGCGATTTCAATCTTGCGCGTCAGATGATGGAGACGAAGGTGGAGGTCCGGCGCATGGAGAAACAGTCGGCCGAACACCATCTGGAGCGCCTGCGTGACGGACGCGCCGACAGTCTGCAGACAAGCTCGCTGCATCTCGATATGCTGCGTGACCTGAAGAGGATCAACGCACACATCGTCTCGGTGGCGCATCCGATCCTGGATGAAAGCGGCCTTCTGATCGAAAGCCGCGTGCGCGCCGTCGCGGAGTGACGGTCAGTCGGCCGAAGGCAGGCGGCGCATGGTGAATTCGATTTGGTCACCGTCGAGCTGACGCCAGCTTTCCACCTCGGTCCAATAGGCGGCTTTCGGATATTCGTCGAACCATTCGCGCGCCTTGGCGCGGGCGTCGAGGAGGCCGAGGCAATATGTCTCACGCACGAAATGGTCTTTCTTACGGGCAGGATTTTCCGCCCGGTGTCTCGCCATTCTGCGTTTCAGACCGTCGAAGGACGGAGGTCCTGGAATTTTTGCCATCAACCCTACCTCTGTCGAAAAGATAGTATCGAAACCCTTGTTTTGCGAGTCGAATCTCGATGCCTTGGCCGCAGCTTGGCGAGGGGCGGCGTCGCCTGCTAGATGTGGCGGGTAACAAGGAATGAGCGAGTCGCATCCTCAACGGATGCCGGCCGCGGAGGCGTGACATGGAAAGACCGGAACTGCCAATCGGCTTGCCTGAGAATATCGAAGAGAAGAAGACGGCCGCCCGCAACTGGTTCGAAGGGCTGCGCGATACGATCTGCGCCTCCTTCGAAGCTCTCGAAGACGAGTTGCAAGGCCCCCTCTCCGATCATGAGCCAGGCCGCTTCGTCGCCAAGGAGTGGTCGCGTGAAGAAGGCGCCGGCGGCGGTGGCCGCATGTCGATGATGGAAGGCCGCGTCTTTGAAAAGGTCGGTGTCCATACATCAACGGTCCATGGCGAATTCTCTCCGGAGTTCCGGGCGCAGATACCGGGCGCCAAGGACGACCCGCGCTTCTGGGCCTCGGGCATCTCGCTGATCGCCCATCCCGTCAACCCCAACGTTCCGGCTGTCCATATGAACACGCGCATGGTGGTCACGACAAGCCGCTGGTTCGGGGGTGGCGCCGATCTGACGCCGGTGCTGTCGCGCCGCCGCACCCAGGAGGACGAGGACAGCCAGCTCTTCCACAAGGCCATGGAGATCGCCTGCCGCAATCACGCCGTCGCCGATTACGGCGCCTACAAGGCCTGGTGCGACGACTACTTCTTCCTGAAGCACCGCAACGAGCCCCGCGGCATCGGCGGCATCTTCTATGACTGGCTGCATTCGAGCGAGGAAGCCGGCGGCTGGGACGCCGATTTCGCCTTCACGCGCGATGTCGGCAGGGCTTTCGCCATGGTCTATCCGAAGATCGTTCGCTCCAACTTCAACAAGCCATGGACGGAAGCCGATCGTGACGAACAGTTGATCCGCCGAGGCCGTTACGTCGAATTCAATCTGCTGTATGATCGCGGCACGATCTTCGGCCTGAAGACCGGCGGCAACGTGGAATCCATTCTCTCGTCGTTGCCGCCTGTCGTGCGCTGGCCGTGAGACTGTAAAATCTCATCGATAATTCGAGCTGAGGGACCTTCATAAAAATTCAGTGAGTCCTAACTTTATATGTACGTGCGTAACAATCGGAGGAGGATTGTCATGACGACAAAAAGCGGCTCGCCTGCGTCCACGGATGCCCAGGAAACATTCCGTGCCATCGACACACCCGAGTTCCTGATCCGCATTGCCGAGAAACTGCGGGCCAAGAGTGGCTCCGATCTGCCGCTGTGCTGCTTCATCGAGCAGGTCAAGCTGCAGCTGGCCGGCGGAAAGTCGCCGGAGGATCTGCAGAATGACGCAGCCAACAGCAACACGCCCGGCCATCTCTCGGAAACCTATAAAGCTTGGGCAATGCCCGACTGAACCGCCTTGTCCGGTCGCCACCTCCTGCCGACCGGAACCTTCTCTTCGCACGTACATTTCATCAATCGCGTGAAAGCGCGATGGCCGTTGCGTCCCAGACAGAGGAGAAAACCATGCGACTTTTCGAATGCGGCACGCTCGTTCCCGGCTGTGCCTGGCACACCCGGGCGGATAATGACGCAGAGGTGGTTCGCCGCGCAGTCGAGCACCTGAAGACTGCTCACGGTGAAACGATCATACGCGAAAACATGGTTGATAACATCAAGGCACGCATCCGCGACGAAGCCACCGCCGCCTGACGGCCGGTCACCGAGTGCTGGCAACAACGATCGAAGCCGCGCCCGCATCCATCCGATGCGACGCGATGTCGACTATTGCGCGCGTTCCTGCAGCCGGGCGAGCAGCGCCGTCCGATCCGAGATGAAATTTTCCTCCACCCACTGATTTTCCAGCACCGCAAGCAGTTCGCCGACGCGAGGGCCGGATGCGACGCCCGCCGCAAGCACGTCGCCGCCATTCAGAGGAAACTGCGGCTTCTTCCAGTTCGCGGCCTGATCCATGAGCTTGCCGAGCCGCGCCGAACGCGCCATTTCGCCAAGATCGCCCTCAGCCTTGCCGCGTGCAACGGCAAGGGCAAGCTTCAGTCGGGTCACGATGCCGTCGAGGCCGTTACGGTAAAGCAGCCGTTCGAAAGCAGCCGGCGAGATTTCATCGTTGATCGGCGCCGCCATCGCCCAGGCCTTGAGAGTGGCCGCTTCCGCATTGGAGAGTTTCAGCCGGGCCGCAAGCGCCTCCAACCGCGCCGCATCGGGCGGCACGATGGCCATAAGGCGCAGCAGCGGATCAGGCGTCCAGCCGAGCGCCTTCTCGGTGGCGACAAGCGAAGGGATGGCATCGATCCCCCAACGTTCCGATTCCGGCAGAATTTCCGTCAACACCGCCACCTGCCGCATCCAGAGAAGTGCCCGGCCGGGATCGGCAGCACCGAGCAGTTTTCTGAGCTCCGACCAGACGCGTTCGGCCGACAGCGTCTTGAGTTTCGACCGCGCCGCCGCACAGGCCTTCAAGCCCTCCGCATCGGGCCGCCCGGAGCCGTAATAGGCAAAAAAACGGAAGAAGCGCAGAATGCGCAGATGGTCCTCGGCAATACGCCTTGCCGCATCGCCGATGAAGCGGATGTTGCGCGTTTCGATATCGGCAAGTCCGCCGACGAGATCAACCACTTCGCCCTCGGCATCGGCATAGAGCGCGTTGATTGTCAGATCTCGCCGTTCGGCATCGGCCTTCCAGTCGGTGCTGAAAGCGACCTTGGCGTGGCGCCCATCGGTTTCCACGTCGGTACGCAGCGTCGTCACCTCGAAAGGCTTGCCATCGATGACGAGCGTCACCGTGCCGTGCTGCAGTCCTGTCGGCACCGCCTTGATGCCGGCCGCCACCGCCCGCTCCATGACGATCTCAGGCCTCAGCGTGGTGGCGATGTCGATATCACTGACCGGCAGGCCCATCAGGCTGTTGCGCACCGCGCCGCCGACCACTCGCCCTTCCCCCGCATCGGCATTGGTAAGCGCAAGGACCCGGCCGAGAGCCGGGTCGCGGAACCATGCTTGGTCGGCAATGCCGGTCATGCATAAAGCCTTTCGTAGAGCGTGCGGACGATGCCGGCGGTGATGCCCCAGATCATCCTAGTTTCATAGGGCATGCGGTAGAAATGCCGGTCGATGCCGTCGATGACGCGCCTGTCGCGGCGGTGATTGGCCGGATTCATCAGGAAGGAAAGCGGCACCTCGAACACGTCGTCCACCTCGGCCGGATTGAGCCTCAACGCGAAACCCCGCTCGACGACGCCGAGTACGGGAGTAATGCGGAAACCGGTCGAGGCGAGATAGTTCGGCAGCCTGCCGACCGTCTCGACGAAGGAACCGGCCAGGCCGATCTCCTCCTCCGTCTCGCGGATCGCCGCCATTTCGGGCGAGATATCGGCCGGATCGATCGAGCCGCCGGGAAAGGCGATCTGGCCGGAATGTTTTCGCAGCGTCGTCGTGCGCTTGGTGAAAATCACACGCGCTTCCTGGCCATCGTCGACGACAGGCACGAGCACCGCGGCGTCGCGCAGCTTGAAGGTCGCCACCTCCTCCACGATATCAGGATTGAGGACATGGTCGCCGTGATCGCGCCAGGCATGATCCACCGGCCCGCCGTTCTGGTTGAGCGCGCGGCGGCGGAATTCGGCTGCTGAGAACAGCGGATAACGTTGGGTGATCGCATCGTTCATCGGCTAAGCGCATCCAGTTCATCGGCCGGCATGACGGGGAAGACCCCTCCGGCGGAGCGAACGGCAAACATCGCCTGCCCCTCCACCTCGAGCGTCTCGCCGAGCGCGACCAGTTCATACATCACCGCGCGTGACACCAGCGCCTCCAGCCGCCCGCGCACATGCAGATAGGGTTTCAATTCGGCATTGCCGCCCGCAATTGCAAAGCGCAGCCGATGCTCTCCTCCCGCCTCGACGACATCACCGACATTGGTGCGGAATGTGAGCACCTGGCGGCCCTCGCGCACAGTCACGCTCATCTCCACAGCGATGAACGGCGCGTCGATGACCCTGATCCCGACCTTTTCCACAGGAGTTACGAGATAAGTCTTTTCGTCCTCGTCTTTGCGCAGGACCGTCGAAAACAGCCGCACCAGCGCCGGTCGGCCGATCGGCGTACCCATGTAGAACCAGGTGCCGTCGGCCCTGATCTCCATGTCGATATCACCGCAGAAAGGCGGATTCCACCGCTCGACCGGTGGTAGCCCGCGTTTTTTACCGCTGTTTTCGGCAGACGCGCGCGAGATGAGCGCGGCAAGCCCCGCCGCATCCGCCTGTCCGCTGATTTCTTCGGCTGCCATTCTTCCGTCCCGGTTTGTCCTTAACGAAGTGAAGTCACGAGATAGTCATTCGTAACGAACTTGTCAGCCCGTCGCATCTCCATAACTCTATCGAGTATGAGGCAGATGTATAAGTCCGCCGATTCGCTGCCGAATGATTTCAGCCGTTGGAGATGCCCGTGGGTATGATGAAGACCGAAGCCAGCCTCGATGAAAAGGCGATCGTCGCCGCCGCCGAAAGGGCGCTCTCCGATATCGCCGCCATCCGCGGGGAAGTCTCGAAAGTGATCTTCGGTCAGGAAAGCGTCGTCGAGAACACCATTCTTGCTGTGCTGTCAGGCGGTCATGCCCTGCTCGTCGGCGTCCCCGGCCTTGCCAAGACCAGGCTGGTGACGACGCTCGGCGAGGTGCTGGGCCTTGCTGCCAACCGCATCCAGTTCACACCCGACCTGATGCCTTCGGATATTCTCGGCTCCGAGGTGATGGATCAGGACGACAGCGGCCGCCGTTCCTTCCGTTTCATCAAAGGCCCGGTCTTCGCCCAGCTCCTGATGGCCGACGAAATCAACCGCGCCTCTCCGCGCACACAGTCGGCACTTCTGCAGGCGATGCAGGAATATCACATCACCATCGCCGGCCAGCGCTATGACCTGCCGGCTCCCTTCCACGTGCTCGCCACCCAGAATCCGCTGGAGCAGGAAGGCACCTATCCCCTGCCCGAGGCCCAGCTCGATCGCTTCCTGCTGCAGGTCGACGTCAACTATCCCGAGCTCGCCGCCGAGCGACAGATCCTGCTCGAGACCACAGGCCTTGGCGAAACCCGGCCGGAAGCCATCATCGATGCGCAGCGGCTGATCGAAATCCAGACGCTGGTGCGTCAGATGCCGGTGAGCGAGACGGTCGTCGACGCCATCCTTTCGCTGGTGCGATCCGCCCGCCCCGGCCAGGGGAATGCCTCGACCGACAAGAACGTCGCCTGGGGTCCGGGCCCGCGCGCCGGCCAGGCGATGATGCTCTGCGCGCGCGCCCGCGCACTCTACGAGGGCCGCCTCGCCCCGTCCCTCGATGATATCTTCGCGCTTGCCGAACCGATTCTTCAGCACCGCATGGCGCTGACTTTCGCCGCCCGCGCCGAAGGCATGTCGGTGCGCGACGTCATCGCCGGACTGGTCAGGCAGGCAAAGGGATAAGGAAGCCGGACGCGTGGCATCTATCGGACAGACCGTCAACCCGACGTCAGGCAGCGATGCCCTTTCCCGCGCCAGGCAGCGGGCCTCGCTGATGCCGGACTGCCTGGTGGAGGCCAAGCGCATCGCCAATACGGTGATTGCCGGCTGGCACGGCCGCCGCAAGCGCGGCATCGGCGAGAATTTCTGGCAGTTCCGACCCTATGCCGAGGGCGAGAGCCTGTCGCGCATCGATTGGCGCCGCTCAGCCCGCGACGACCACACCTATGTGCGTGAGCGCGAATGGGAGGCGGCGCACACGATCTGGCTCTGGAGCGACATGTCGCCCTCGATGATGTACAAGTCGAGCTACGGTAGCGTCTCCAAGGAAAGCCGGGCGCTGGTCGTGATGCTGGCGCTTGCGGAAATCCTCGCCCGCTCCGGCGAGCGCATCGGCTGCCCCGGCATCATGGAACCCGTCTCTACCCGCAACGCCGCCGAACGCCTGGCATCGGCGCTCATGCACGCGCCGCTGACCGGCGGACTGCCGGAAACGGGAATGATCCGCGGCTGGAGCGACCTCGTGCTCATCGGCGATTTCCTCGACGACGCTCCTGTTATCATGGAGCGGCTCGGCCCGCTTGCCCGCCGCGGCCTGCACGGCCATGTGGTCGAGATAGCAGATCCCGCCGAAGAGATCTTTCCCTATAGCGGCCGCACCGAATTCATCGATCCGGAGACCGGCGCCAAGCTCATCTCCGGCCGCGCCGAACACATCCGCGATACCTATCGTAACGCCTACCTCGCCCGCAGGGAGAGCCTCGGCCAGTCGCTGCGCCATCTCGGCTGGACCTTTACGACCCACCGCACCGATCATCTTGCCTCGGAGGCGTTGGTTGCGGTCCACATGTACCTGTCCGGCATGCCGGCCAAGGCAACGCATGGGGGGCTGCTATGAACGCCCTTCCCTTCGCTTTCGCCTATCCCGCCATTCTCGGCGCCCTGATCGCCTTGCCGGTCATCTGGTGGCTGTTGCGGCTGACACCGCCCCGTCCGAAAACGGAGGTCTTTCCACCGCTGAAGATCCTTGCGTCGGTGCTGAAACGCGAGGAAACGCCGGCGCAAAGCCCCTGGTGGCTGACGCTTCTGCGCATGCTGCTCGCCGCCATCATCATCCTTGCGATTGCCGATCCGGTCTTCAATCCGCGCACCAATTCTCTGGCATCGGGCGGCCCGCTCGTCCTCTTCGTCGACAACGGCTGGGCGGCATCGCCCGATTGGGAGCGGCGCGTCCAGACCGCCGACGCGCTGGTGGACGATGCCGAATCCGCCGGCACGCCGGTAGCGATCGCCTTCACCGCCGATCCCACAAACGATGCCGTGCCCGGCACGGCAGCGAGTGCCCGCGACAAGCTGCGGGCTGCCGAGCCGCGGCCGCTGGTCCCCGATCGCGAGCGCGCCTTCCAGGCGCTGCGCGCGGCGCTCAACGGCGTCAAGCCCGGCACCCTCGCTTTCCTGACCGACGGCGCCGCCGCCAAAACCGATGATCCGACGGTGCGCAGGCTCGCCGAGCTCCAGCCCGCTGATCTGCGCCTGATCGAGGGCGATGCCACGAAGACGGTTGCCGTCACCGCGGCCAGCAATGCGGCCGACGCCATGACCGTCAAGGTCACGCGGCTCGACAGTTCGCGCCCCGCCTCCGTGGCGCTGAACGCCGTCGATGCCCAGGGCCGCTCGATCGCCAACGGCAGGGTGGATTTCCGTCCCGGCCAGAGCGTCGCCACGAGTTCGATCACCGCTCCCTTCGAGATGCGCAACGATTTCGCCCGCATCAGCGTCGACAATGGCGCGACGGCAGGCGCGGTCCACCTCCTCGATGATGCATTCAAGCGCCGCCGGGTCGTCCTGCTGTCCGGTACCGGAGCCGATGAATTCCAGCCGCTGCTGTCGCCGCTCTACTATATCCAGCGGGCGCTGCAGCCCTATGCCGATCTTATCCAACCCACCGATTCCGATCTGGCCGTTGCCATACCGAAGCTTCTCGCCAGCAACCCCTCCATCATCATCATGGCTGATATCGGCCGCCTGCCGGAGGAGACTTACGAACCGCTGACACGCTGGATATCGAATGGTGGCATGCTCCTGCGTTTCGCCGGCCCGCGCATGGCGGCGGCACCTGCCGACGATCCGCTCATTCCCGTAATCCTGCGCCAGGGAGAACGGGCGCTGGGCGGCACCTTGTCCTGGAGCGAACCGCAGTCGCTGGCCGAATTTCCGAGCATCGGCCCCTTCGCGGGCATACCGCGTCCCGCCGATGTAGTCGTCAAACGGCAGGTGCTCGCCGAGCCGACACCCGACCTTGCCGAACGCACCTGGGCGAGCCTCGCCGACGGCACGCCGCTGGTGACGATGAAGCAGCTGGCATCCGGCCAGATCGTCCTCTTCCACGTGACCGCGGAAGCGACCTGGTCCGATCTGCCGATCTCGGGCACTTTCGTCGATATGCTGCGTCACCTCCTGCAGATATCGCGCTCAGGCGGTGTGACGTCCGAGGCGCGCAGCAGCGCGCGTGTCTCCGAGACCCTTCCGCCCTACCGCATGCTGACGGCCAAGGGCGTGCTCGTCTCCGAGACTGGCTCGGCGCGACCTCTGATCCCCAGGGCCGGAGCCGAACCGACGGCGGATTTCGACAATCCGCCCGGCCTCTACGGTTCGGAAGATGGTTTCACCTCATTGAACGTGCTGCCCGAGAACGCCGAACTGAAGCCGCTCGATACCGCTGGAACCAATGCCGTGCGCGAAGGCTTGATCGGCGGCGAAAGCTGGTCGGCAAAGCCGGCTCTTTTCCTGGTCGCCTTTCTGCTGCTGCTCGCCGACAGCCTGGTCGTCCTCTTCATGAACGGCGCTTTCTCGCGATTGCGCCCGGCCGCTCGCACCATGGGCGTGATCGCAGTCATAGTCGGCGCAGGCTTCCTGCTGCAGCCCGGCGCACTTCAAGCCAACGACTCCCGGCCCGATGACGACCTCATTCTGCAGAGGCTTGACAACACGCATCTCGCCTATGTCGTCACCGGCGAGCAGGAAGTCGACAATATATCCGAGCGCGGCCTTGAGGGTTTGACCCAGTTCCTTACCTTCCGCACGACGCTGGAGCCGGCGCCGCCCGTCGGCCTTGACCTCACCAGGGACGAACTCACCTTCTATCCGATCATCTATTGGCCGGTTTCGGCAACGGCGCCCATGCCGTCATCGGCCGCGATCAGCCGCATCGACGCCTACATGCGCAACGGCGGCACCGTGCTCTTCGATACGCGCGACCAGATAAGCGCTTTGGACAATGGCGGCAATGTCAGCTCCAACGGTCAGAGGCTGCAGGAAATCCTCGCCAATCTCGATATCCCGCCGCTCGAACCGGTACCCTCAGATCACGTGCTGACGAAATCCTTTTATCTCCTGTCGAGCTTTCCCGGCCGCTATGCCGGCAGCCCGCTTTGGATCGAGGCCCGGCAAGGTGGCCGCGAAACGACCGAAAAATCGGCGGCGACGGCCGATGGGGTTTCGCCGATCCTGATCACCGGCAATGATTTCGCCGGCGCCTGGGCAGTCGACGAAAACGGCACGCCGATGCTGCCGACTGTGCCCTCGGATGAAGGACAGCGTGAATATGCCTACCGGGCCGGCGTCAACATCATGATGTACATGCTGACCGGCAACTACAAGACCGACCAGGTTCACGTTCCCGACCTCCTCGAACGGTTAGGGCAATGAGATGACCTTCGATTTTTCACCCTTCCTGCCCTGGCCGATTCTGGCCGCACTGGCCGTCGTCAGTGCTCTCATAGCCGCCTTTGCGATCTGGCGCGGCATTCGCGGTGCCTGGATCAGGACACTGGCCGCCCTCGCCCTGCTGACCGCCCTTGCCAATCCGGTACTGCTGCAGGAGGATCGAGATCAGCTATCGACGATTGTCCCCGTCATCGTCGACCGTAGCCAGAGCCAGCAGACGCCCGAGCGCACGAAGATGACCGATGACGCGCTTGCGGCATTGAAAGGGCAGCTTGCCCGCTTCCCCCAGATAGAACCCCGCTTCGTCGATGTCGAAGGCGACGTCAACTCCGACGTTCCGTCCACCCGCCTGTTCGATGCGCTGGCAGCCAACATCGCCGATCTCCCGGCCGCCCGCATCGGCGGCGCCATCATGCTGACCGACGGCGAAGTCCATGATGTCCCGGCCGCTAATCAGGCGCTCGGCTTCGATGCGCCGATCCATGGTCTCGTCACCGGCAAGCCCAAGGAATTCGACCGTCGGATCGAAGTCATCAAGGGACCGCGCTTCGGCATCGTCAACGAGGAGCAGCAGGTCGTCCTGCGCGTCTTCGACGATGGTCCAAGCCCCGGCGGCACGGCCGACGTCACGGTGAAGCTGAACGGCGACGAGATCGCTAGCTTGCAGGCAACGCCCGGTCAGGATACGCCCTTCTCCTTCAAGGTGCCGGCTGGCGGCAGCAACGTGCTCGAATTCTCCGTCGCCGCGCTTCCCGGCGAAGTCACCACCGCCAACAACCGCGCCGTCCACGTCATTGACGGCATTCGCCAGAATCTGCGCGTCCTGCTCGTCTCCGGCGAGCCGCATGCCGGCGAGCGCGCTTGGCGCAACCTCCTGAAATCCGACGCCTCGGTCGATCTCGTTCACTTCACCATTCTGCGTCCGCCGGAAAAGCAGGACGGCACGCCGATCAACGAGCTGTCGCTGATCGCCTTCCCGACGCGTGAGCTCTTCATCGATAAGATCAAGGATTTCGACCTGATCATCTTCGACCGCTATCAGGACCGCGCCAACGTGCTGCCGATGCTTTACTATGACAACATCGCCCAGTACGTGGAGAACGGCGGCGCGCTGCTGATCGCCGCTGGTCCGGAACATGCGAGCCCAGAGTCGATCGCGATGACGCCGCTCGCCTCCGTGCTGCCGGCAGAGCCGACGGGCCGGATGATCGAAAAGGCCTTCTATCCTCGCCTCTCGGAGGAAGGGCGCAAGCATCCGGTCACGCGCGGCTTGGACGGCTCCGGCGAGGACCCGCCGCATTGGGGCCGCTGGTTCCGCAGCGTCGATGTCGAACGACCGCAGGGCGAAACGATCATGGTTGGCGCCGACAACCATCCGCTGCTGGTGCTGAACCGCGCCGGCCAGGGCCGCGTCGCCATGCTGCTCTCCGATCAGGGCTGGCTTTGGGCGCGCGGCTTCGAAGGCGGCGGTCCAAATGTCTCGCTGTATCGCCGCATCGCTCATTGGCTGATGAAGGAACCAGCGCTCGAGGAAGAAGCGTTGACGGCGCGCGCCTCCGGCCGAACGCTTGAAGTCACGCGCCAGACGATCGGCGACAATCCTGGTAACGCCACCGTGCGTTATCCCTCCGGCAAGACCGAAACCCTGCCGCTCACCCAGACAGAACCCGGGCTCTACAAGGCCGAGAAACGCATGAACGAGGTCGGCCTCTTCGAAATCCGTAACGGCAAGTTATCGACGCTTGTGCATATCGGCGCCGTCGATGCGCCGGAATTCAAGGCGATGATCTCGACGACCGACGTGCTGAAGCCTGTCGTCGACAGGAGCAAAGGTCTCGTGACCCGTGTCGCCAGCGAAAAGGGCGCGATCAGCGTTCCGCCGATCCTGCCGGTGCGCGGTCAGGTCCGCGTCTCCGATAACGAGCGTATGATGATTCGCATGACCAACGAAACGGTCCTGAAGGGAATCAACACGCTGCCGCTCTTTGCCGGCTTCGCCGGCGTCGGCATCCTCCTGCTCGCTTTCGGCGCCATGTGGTGGCGCGAAGGGCGATAGTCGCATGCCGGAGTTCGAGCTCACGGCATCGCTTTCGGCTGTGGAACTCGCGGCAATCACCGATGCGCTCTCGGCCTTCAATAACAGCGATGTCGGCCCTTCGGACCGCCAGCCGCTGGCCGTCCTCATCCGCGATACTGACGGGACGGTGACCGGCGGCCTGTCGGGCTTTACCGCCTGGGGCTGGCTCTTCACCCAAATGCTTTATATCCCAGATACGCTGCGGGGAACGGGCATAGCCGGCAAGATCCTCGCAAAAGCGGAAGACGAGGCCAAGGCGCGAGGATGTCGTGGCGCCTGGATCGATACCTTCAACCCGCAGGCTCTCCGCGCCTATCTGCGCCAGGGTTATGAAATCTTCGGCGAGCTTGAGGATTTCCCGGAAGGCCGCACCCGCAGCTTCCTCCGGAAAAATCTCTGATCATCCGCGCCAGGCGATTATGCCTTTCAGCCGCTCGTGCACGCCTTCGGCGATCGGAACGACCAGCACCCGGCCGGGATCGACGGGACCTGGAAAGGCAAGTGCGTTATAGGCCACCTTCTCAAAGCCGAGCGAACCGTAATAGGGCGGATCGCCGACGAGGATAACGGCTTCCGAACCCTTGTGCCGCGCAGCTTCCACTGCGATCCGCACCAGTTCCCGGCCGATACCTATATTTTTGTGCGAGGGTCGAACGGCAAGCGGGCCAAGAAGATGTCCCTTCACCGTGCCGGCCAGCACCGGCGTCATGCGCACGGAGGCGATCGTCTCGCCGTCGTCAGCGCAGATGAAGGAGAGCGACAGGTCATGCGGCCCCTGCTCGCGGATACGCGCGGCCGCCCGCGCGAAGCGGCCCGGACCGAAGGCTTCTTCATTGATGTGTTCGATGGCGGCGTCGTGGGACGCGTCTTCGGTGAGATAGACGAGATCGTGCTTGTACATGATGACAGAAACCGGTTGGACAGATTGATGGGTCTCGAACACGCCTTCGGCGTTCGGGAGCATCAGCGTCGTCGCGGGTTTCTGGAAATGAACATCAGGCAAGCGTTCCTCAAATCGTGAAAAGGCCGATAGCAGGAAAAATTTCCGCCGTCCAACGCAAAATGCACACCCGATCCTGCTCGCGTGGAGGGCGTGACGCACTGTTCAGTCTTTACCGCCTGCAAAGCCCGACTATCTCAGCTAACGTCAATTCCAACACGCCAATCAAGGGAATGAAGATCATGGGAATGCTTGTGGACGGCGTCTGGCATGACGTCTGGTACGACACGAAGGAGAGCAAGGGCCAATTCAAACGGCAGCCCTCGCAATTTCGCAACTGGGTGACGGCAAACGGTGACGCCGGGCCTTCCGGAAGCGGCGGCTTCGAGGCCGAGGCCGGGCGGTATCATCTCTATGTCTCCCTCGCCTGCCCTTGGGCGCATCGCACCTTGATCTTCCGCAAGCTGAAGAAGCTGGAGGATTTGATTTCGGTTTCTGTCGTGGATCCGCTGATGCTCGAGAATGGCTGGGAGTTCAAGATCGGTGACGGCGCTACCGGCGATCATCTCTTTGGCGCTGGGACGCTCTGGCAGATCTACGTCAAGGCGGATCCGCACTATTCCGGCCGTGTCACCGTTCCCGTCCTCTGGGACAACCAGACCGGCACGATCGTCAATAACGAGTCGGCCGAGATCATCCGCATGTTCAACAGCGCCTTCGACGGGTTGACGGGTTCAAAGGCCGATTTCTATCCGGAGGATCTGCGTGCCGAGATCGACACGCTGAACGCCACAGTCTACGACACCGTCAACAACGGCGTCTACAAGGCGGGCTTCGCCACAACGCAAGAAGCTTACGAGGAAAATGTCGGCAAACTGTTCGAAACACTCGACATTCTCGACCAACGCCTGGGCAAGGGCCGCTACCTTTTCGGCGACAGATTGACCGAGGCCGATTGGCGCCTCTTCACCACACTGGTGCGTTTCGACCCGGTCTATGTCGGCCACTTCAAGTGCAACATCCGCCGCATCGCCGATTATCGCAATCTGCCGGGCTATCTCAGGGACCTCTATCAGACGACAGGCGTTGCCGAGACGGTAAACCTGCAGCACATCAAGCAGCACTACTACCGCAGTCACAAGACGATCAATCCGACCGGCATTGTCCCGGTCGGCCCGGCGCTCGATCTCGACAGCCCGCATGGCCGCGCTACAACGCCGCGCGTCTTTTTAGACGCGCAAAGGACGCTGTAGAACTTTAAATTGCTGAATGCAGCCTGAAGCTTCTCACCAGCGGTGGTCGGGCTCCTGCTCGCCCCGAAGCTCGGCGAGGCGGCGATAGGTCGCCTCGGTCGTGCCCTCGGGCAGGCTGTCGAGCGAAAAGAACCCGCTGTCGGAAATCTCCCAATCCGGCGGCCGCGGTGCCGTCTGCTCGACGGTTACGCGATAGAATACGACATGGTCGCGCCGCGTGGTCGTGGTATTGAAATAGACTTGGACCAGCTGCGGTTTTCCGATGATTCTGAGGTTGCCCTCCTCGCGCAGTTCCTTGACCAGCGCTTCTTCCGCCGTCTCGTTGCGCTCCAGCCCGCCGCCGGGCATATGCCAGCCGCCGATATAGCTGTGGCGCACGAGAAAGATCCGGCCGTCCGCATCGAAGCAGGCGGCCCTGACGCCCATCGTCATGCCGCGGGCGAAGGAGAAATAGACATGCAGGAGGCGCAGGGCCAGCCGGATGTGAGGGGGCCGCTTCTCTTTATCCACCATCGTTCCGTTTCGGCTCTTCATCGCGCCGGATGTGTTTGATTTGTCAATAAGCTGGTCTATGTCTCGTAGCATGTTCAAGCTCGCGCATATTTCCGACGTCCACCTCGGACCACTGCCCCGTCTTTCCATTCAAGAGCTGTTTTCCAAACGCATAACCGGCTTTGTGAACTGGCATCGAAATCGACGCAAGCACCTTTTCGCCAGCACCCTGGATCTGCTGCTTGATGACATCCGCGCCCATCAGGCCGATCATTTGGCCGTCACCGGCGACCTCGTCAACCTGGCGAGCGGCATCGAGATCCGCGCCGCCGCCGCCTGGCTGCGCGCGCTCGGCGATCCCGCCGAAACCTCGGTCGTTCCCGGCAATCACGACGCTTATGTGCCGGGTGCCTATGAGAAATCCATGCGCGCCTGGTACGATTATGTCCGCGGCGATCTCGCCTCGCCGCAATGGCAGGAAGACCGCCGTATCTTTCCCTATCTGCGTGTCCGCGACAAAGTTGCGATCGTCGGCTGCTCCACGGCCGTCGCCACGCCCCCCTTCGCCGCCTCTGGCTTTTTCAGCGCCCGCCAGGCCCGCGACACGGTGAACATGCTGCGCGCGGCCGGCGAAGCCGGTCTCTTCCGCGTCGTCATGATCCATCATCCGCCGATCCGCGGCGCCACCGCCTTCCACAAACGCATGATTGGCATCCGTCGCTTCGCGGCCGTGATCTCAACCGGCGGCGCCGAGCTCGTGCTGCACGGCCACACGCATCTGAATACGCTGCATTGGCTGCGCGGACAGGTGCAGCCGGTGCCTGTCGTCGGCATCGCGTCGGCCTCGCAGGGGCCGGGCAGCATAAAGCCGCCGGCGGCCTACAACCTCTTTTCCATCGATGGCTCTCCGGGCGCCTGGGAGCTCACCGGCGAGCGCTTCAGCCTGAACAGGACAGGCGATGCGATGATGCCGGAAAGCGTCGATATTTTCGCGCCTTAGCGCTGACTTCGGACTCTGTTTATGCGGCACTTGAATCAATCTCGGAAGCCGCTTCGCCACCGTCGCAACATTTGTCATGGAGGCGGCCTACCCTCTTGGTATTTTTACCGGTAAGCGTACAATCCAACCGACTGCATCGCCTCAGAACGGAGCCGCCAATGACTTCACCCTTCCACCGCCTGTGCAGAACAACACTTGCCGCCGGCTTTGTCTTCGGCATGGCGAGCGCCGCCTTCGCGGTCGGCGACAGCAACGACGACACCAATCCGCCGCCGAAGACGCAGACGACCAAGACCTGCACCGGCGGCAAGGTCTGGGACAAGGCCAAGAAGGAATGCGTCACCCCGAAGAAGAACAGCTTCAACGACGACGATCTCTATAAGTTCGCCCGCGAATTCGCCTATGCCGGCCAGTATGAGAATGCCATCGCCGTGCTCAATCTTGCCCTTAATCAGAACGACCCCCGCATTCTGAACTATCTCGGCTATGCCAACCGCAAGGCAGGTCGCATGGAGCTCGGCATGTCCTATTACCGCAAGGCATTGCAGGCGGATGAGAATTATATTCTCGCCCGCTCCTACATGGGCATGGCACTGGTGGAACAAGGAGACATCCAGGGCGCGCGCGTCCAGCTCGTCGAAATTCGCGACCGCGGCGGCGAAGACACCTGGGCCTACCGCGCTCTGCTGCAAAGCTTGCACGGTTACAAGACATATTGACGCAAGCTTTGCGGGCTAGATTGGGAAAACCCCTTGGGAAAGGGGATAAGATGACCGAATGCTTGCGAAGTGCAGTGGATTTGCTTCATAAAGCATCTGCATCTCCGGTGCCGACAAAGCCGGTTTCGCGTCCGATGGCGAAGCTTTCGTCCGCGAAACCATTGTGAATGCTTCTTGGATAGACAATGCGTCAGCCCGCAACGACCATCGACCTCCGGCGTGATCTCGTCGGCCTTCTGCCCCACCTTCGCCGCTTCGCGATCACGCTCGCGGGCGAAGCTGGTGTGGCCGACGAACTTGTCCAAGCCGTTTGTCTTCGCGCCATTGCCAGGGGGCATCAGTGGAATGGCGAGGGCCGACTGGAAAGCTGGATCTACACGCTTGCCCGCCAGCAGTGGACGGAGGACAGCCGCAAGCGGAAGCCGAAGGCGTCGGCACGCGGCAACGTCACCGATATCAGAGAGGCTGCGCGTGAACGCTCGGCCTCGGTCGATCCCGACGCTATCCATCGCATGATCGCCGAAATGCCGGCCGGTGTTTCCTCGATCTTCCTGCTCGTCGATGTCGAAGGTCACAGCTATCAGCAAGCGGCCGACATCATGGGCATTTCGACGGCAAGCGTCGTCTCCCAGCTGGCCACCGCAAGGCTGCATTTCGCCGGACTTGCCGGCACCCACCCCATCCACAGGTACTGAATTGCTTGATCTTAGGAAATTGCCGCTCGAAGCCCAACTCACCGCCCTTCTCGACGGCGAGGTCTCTCCCGAACAGCGGCATGAACTGGAACAGCGCCTGGCTAGCGACGAGAATGCGCGTCGTCTGCATGAAAAGCTGCGCCATGGCGCCGATTTCGGCCGCCGCCGCCTGGACGATGTCTTGAAGGAGCCGGTGCCGCTCGCCCTCGTCCGCTCGATCAAGAGCACGCAGCCGCCAAAGACTCCGATCACTCAGCGCGCCATGCGCCCCCAGGTGAAACTGGCTCCCAGCGGCCCACAGGCGCTGGCAGCCGCTCTTATCCTCTTCGTCGTCGGTTGCGGCATCGGCTATTTTGCCGGCACCACCCCGGATGCCGACGAGATCGCCACCACGACCGCTACGGCGCCCGCCAATACCAACGACTGGCTCGGCGACGTCACCGCCTATCAACGCCTGCTGATCCGTCAGCCCCGTCACCTCGTCGAAGTGCCGGCCTCGCAGGCCGAAGAAATCTCCAGCTGGCTGACGACCGCCATCGGCGTGCCTTTCCGTGTGCCGGATCTCAGCACCGAATCCTGGACCTTCCAGGGTGCCCGCGTCATTCTCGGCGACAATCGCCCCGTCGGTCAGCTCGTCTATTCCAACAGCGACGGCGACATCATCTCCATCTGCTTCCGGAAGGACGCGCAGCCGCCTGAGACCGACGACTTCAAGGAAACGATCAAGGACGAGATTGGACTGGTCACCTGGCACAATGCCGGCACCTCCTACGTTCTCGCCGGCCCCTCCGCCGAAGCCACCCTCGGCCAGCTCGCCATGAAGATCGCCACCGCGATCTGATCGGCAGGTCGACGATTTGACGCGATAGGAAAATTGACGATCAGCGCCAGCCGCCCCCTCATCCGCCTGCCGGCACCTTTCCCCGCTGGGGAGAAGGTGGCCCGCAGGTCGGATGAGCCGCACGGCACGCCTTTCATTGCTTTCGCGTACGCTCAGCGAAGACGCAACGAAGTCAACCCGATCGTCAGGCCGCGCCGCACCGAGACGATCACGGCCTGAACCTATTCGATCAGGCCTTGCCGGCCTTCACCTCGAGCACCCGGTTGGCAGCCGAGACGATCGCCTCCAGCGATGCCGCGACGATGTTGGTATTGATGCCGGCGCCGAAGAGCTTGCCGCCGGGATAGGAGGTCTCGACATAGGAGATCGCCGCCGCGTTCGAGCCGTGCTGCAGCGAATGCTCGGAATAATCCTCGACCGACATCTCGATGCCGAGATAATGCGACAATGCGTTGATGAAGCCGTCGATCGGGCCGTTGCCGCGCCCTTCGATACGCTTGATCTCGCCATTGTCGGTGATTTCAGCTGCTACGATCCGCTGGCCCTTGTGCTCGGTGTCGGGATAGGTGTGGTGGTCGACGAACTTGAGGCGCGCCTCCGGCTGCGTCACGTAGCGCTCGATGAAGCGATCGTAGATGCGCTTCGAGGGAAGCTCCTTGCCCTCGATATCGGTGATGCGCTGGATGTCTTCACGGAATTCGACCTGCAGGTTGCGCGGCAGGTTGAGCCCGTAATCCTGCTGCAGGATATAGGCGATGCCGCCCTTGCCGGACTGCGAGTTGATGCGGATGATCGCCTCGTAGGAACGGCCGACGTCACGCGGATCGATCGGCAGATAAGGCACTTCCCAGACCGGATGATTGGCGACTTGCGCCGCCTTCATGCCCTTGTTGATCGCATCCTGATGCGAGCCGGAGAAAGCGGTATAGACCAGCTCGCCGACATAAGGGTGACGCTCGGCAATCGCCATCTGGTTCGAATATTCGAACACTTCCTTGATGCGCTCGATGTTCGAGCAGTCGATCCCGGGATCGACGCCCTGCGTGAACATGTTGAGCGCCATGGTGACGACGTCGACATTGCCGGTGCGCTCGCCATTGCCGAAGAGCGTGCCTTCGACGCGGTCGGCGCCTGCCAGCAAGGCCAGCTCAGCGGCGGCGATGCCGGTGCCGCGGTCGTTATGCGGATGCAGCGAGACGATCAGGTTCTCACGATTGTCGAGATTGCGGCACATCCATTCGATCTGGTCGGCATAAACGTTCGGCGTCGCCATCTCGACGGTGGACGGCAGGTTGATGATGAGCTTGTTGTCCGGCGTCGGCTTGACCACCTGGATGACGGCGTTGCAGATCTCCAGCGCCACTTCCAGCTCCGTGCCGGTGAAGCTCTCGGGCGAATATTCGAAACGATAGCCGCCGCCGGCCTTGGCGGCCATGTCGGTGATCATCTTGGCGGCGTCGACGGCGATCTGCTTGATGCCCTGCACATCCTTGGCGAAAACAACGCGGCGCTGCAGCTCGCTGGTCGAGTTATAGAAATGCACGATCGGCCGGTTTGCGCCTTCCAGCGCTTCGAAGGTGCGGGTGATGAGCTCCGGGCGGCACTGTACCAGCACCTGCAGCGAGACATCGGCGGGCACGTTGCCCTCTTCCACGCACCAGCGGGCGAAATCGAAATCCGTCTGCGAGGCGGAGGGGAAACCGATCTCGATTTCCTTGAAGCCCATCTCGAGCAGCAGATGGAACATCCGGGCCTTGCGATCGTGGCCCATCGGGTCGACCAGCGCCTGGTTGCCGTCGCGCAGATCGACCGAGCACCACACAGGCGCCTTGGTGATGGTCTTGGTCGGCCAGGTGCGGTCGGGAATATTCACCTGCGGATAGGGCCGGTATTTCATCGCGGCATCGGGCATGCCCTTCGCGGAGGATCGGCTGTTGGTATTGTCCATTGTCTTGTCTCCTCGTCCCGGCATTTGCCCCGCCTCTTAGCCGATCGCATCGGACTTGGCGATAAACAAATGCGGACCTTCGTCGGTCGTTCGGTCAATTTTGAAAGTGAATCGCGAGGAGCGATGCCGGGCGGGCTTTCGGCCGCCGGGCGCTCCTCAACGGACCCGGCAACCGCGCGTAAGGCCGAGGAGAAGAAGCGAGGTCACGGCGCTCGAGACGTCACGCAGGGCGATGCGGCCGCGTGCAATCGTATCGGAAATCTTAGCGCCAGAGGTCTTCATGGCCGCGCTTATAACCTTGGGCGGTGAAGCTGGCAAGCCCTCGCGGTCCGCCGGCTCTCCGTTACTTCTGCCGAGCGCGATCTTTCGACATCTTCACCAGCCGCGACAGCGCCAGCATCAACCCGCCGGCGATCAATCCCCAGAAGGCGCCTGAGATGCCGCCGAAGGAAACGCCGGATGCGGTGACGAGGAAAGTGATCGCAGCCGCCTCGCGCGATTCCTGCGCCTGGAAAGCCGACATCGCCGAGGATGAGAAGGCTCCGACCAGCGCCAGTCCCGCCACCGCTTCGATCAGAATGGGCGGCGCCAAGGCGACGAAAGCCGTCACCGCGCCGGCGAGCAACCCGAGGATCACATAACCGACGCCGGCGATCAGCGATGCCCAATAGCGCCGCTTGGGATCGGCATGGGCGTCATGCCCGGCGCACATGGCCGCGGTGATGGCCGCCAGGTTGACGGCGTGGCCGCCGAAAGGCGCCGACAGCAACGAAAAGAAGCCGGTGACGGCAAAGAGCGGACCTGGCTTCGGATCGTAGTGATTGACCTTTAGGACGGCGATGCCGGGAATGTTCTGCGAGGCCATGGTGACGATGAAAAGCGGCAGCGCGATCGAGATGAAGGCGGCGAGGCTGAACACAGGGTGGACGATTTCCGCCGCCGGCACCAGCGATCGTTCGAGTGAGGCGAAGGCGCCCTCGGGAATATCGACGCCGAAGGCGAGCACCAGCACGAAGGCTGCGAGCGCGGCCGGCACCGCCCAGAGCCGCTTGAAGGCGCCGACGACGATCCAGGAAATGACGATCGGCAGACCGAGCAGCGGATTGAAGCCGATCGCCTTCACCGGCGCAAAGCAGAGACCGATCAGCACACCTGATAGCATCGCATTGGCGAGCGGCGCGGGAATGGCGGCCACAGCCCGGCCGAGCGGCTTAAACAGCCCGGCAATGATGATCAGCACGGCGCAGACGAGGAATGCGCCGACCGCCGCATTGAAGCCGCCCTCGGTTGCGCCTGTGCTTGCGAGCAGCGCCGCCCCCGGCGTCGACCAGGCGATGCTGATCGGCAGTCGAGTCACGGCGCTGAGCACGATCGCGCAGACGCCCATGGAGATCGACAAGGCCATCAGCCCCGAAGCGGCCTGCGCATCCGTCGCACCCACAGCCTGCAGCCCGTGCAGCACGACGGCGAAGGAGCTGGCGGAGCCGACAAAAGCGGTAAGCAGACCCATGAATAGGGCCTGGACGGAAAAATCTTTGAGCATGGCGGACTCTGAGCTGCTGGAAATGGCGCATGGAGCATGATGGTTGCCGCCCGCGCAAGTCCAGATTGAGGCTTTCCGTCCAGCTCTGCCGGTCGATGACCGCAAGCACCGTCCGAAATCAAGACGCCCTCACCCGCGGTCGGCAGGCAAGGGCGCGTTTCGAAGGTTCCGACCGAGAAAACTCAGATGTCGGCTTGCGACGTCACGATGCGCGAGACAAGGCCGTAGTCCTTCGCCTCTTCGGCCGAGAGCCAGTAGTCGCGATCCGTGTCCTTGGCGATCTTCTCGAGCGGCTGGCCGGTGGCCTCCGCCATGATCTTGTTCAGGCGCTCGTTCATCTTGATGATCTCACGTGCCTGAATCTCGATGTCGGATGCCATGCCGCGCGTGCCGCCCGACGGTTGGTGCAGCAGGAAGCGCGTGTTCGGCAGGCACAGGCGTCTTTCCCTGGGAGCCGCGACGTAGATCAGCGCGCCAGCCGAAGCGACCCAGCCGGTACCGATCATCCAGACCTTCGGCTTGATGAACTTGACCATGTCATGGATGGAATCGCCGGATTCGACGTGGCCGCCGGGCGAATTGACATAGATGCGAATGTCTTCGTCGCTCGCCGCGGCAAGTGCGACAAGCTGCGAGCAGACCTTCTGCGCCAGTTCCTGGTTGATCGGTCCATAGATGAAGATCGAACGCGACTTGAAAAGATTCGCCTCCGTTTCCTTGCCGAGCGGCAGTTCCTTCGTCTTGTCGTCCTGTTCTTCGTCGTTCATTCGAACCTCTCGGAGATGAATTCGGGTTCCTCGCACATAGTGCGACTCAATGCCTAAAACAATGCGGGAAAAACACAAGGCACCGAAGCGGTGGAGATATCCTTAAGAAGCCGCGCACCGTTCCGCAAGCCTTACTGAAATGTAACGGTGGAAGGCTTTGAAAAGCCGGAATCGGTTCCTACCTCACCTCTCACATGGCAACCGCCAAACGAGATCAACAGGAGACCGGACATGTCACCGGAAGAACGCCAATTGCTGACCGCCCTCTTCGACCGCGTGCGCACGGCGCAAGCCCAGCCGCGCGACCGCGAGGCCGAAGCCCTGATCGACCAGGCGACGCGCGAGCAGCCGTCCGCCACTTATTATCTTGCCCAGGCCGTCATCGTGCAGGAAAAGGGGCTTGAAGCGGCCGCCAACCACATCAAGGAACTCGAGGAGCGCGTCCGGCAGTTTGAAGCCGGAGCCAGCGAGCACCACCAGGCCGAACAGGGCGGCGGCTTCCTGAGCTCGATCTTCGGCAATACCCAAACGCAGCACCCCGCGCCTGTCCCCTCCAACCCCGGCCCCTGGGGGCAGCCGTCCCGCGCCTATGACGAGCCGCGCGCCTACGATCGTCAGGCGCCGCAGCAGCCCACCGGCCCCTGGAGCCAGCAGGCCTATGCGCCGTCTGCCGGCGGCAGTTTCCTGCGCGGCGCGCTCGGCACGGCAGCCGGCGTTGCCGGCGGCATGCTGCTTGCCAACTCGCTGAGCGGCATCTTCGGCAACCATATGTCTTCGCTCGGCTGGGGGTCGCCCTTCGGCGCCAATCCGTTCGGCAATGCCGCCGCACCGACCGAAGAAACCATCATCAACAATTATTATGGCAATGACGACACCCGTCAGGCCGCGGATAATGCCGGCAATGACAATGACGACAACCTGCAGCAGGCCGATTACGACGATGGCGACGATTACAGCGATGACTCGTCCGGCGACGTTACGGATGTTTGAACTCTAACAGGCAGAAAAGGGCGGCAGTTGCTATTCAGTTGCCGCACTGTTGCCCAGCCCTTTGCTTTGGCTCAGGGCGTTCGCCGCTGCAATCGATTCACTGGATCGATTGCTGCCGCCTTTGGCGGCACCGCGGCTCACCCACGTCCACGATAGGTAGCAACACCCTGCTCCGGCAGCCAAACACCTTCCGGCGGCTTGCCCGTCTGCCAGAAGACGTCGATCGGAATGCCGCCACGCGGATACCAGTAAGCGCCGATCCTCAGCCATTTGGGGTCGAGCAGTTCGACGATACGCTTGGCGATGTAAATCGAGCAATCCTCGTGGAAGGCGCCGTGATTGCGGAAGGAAAACAGGAAGAGTTTCAGCGACTTCGATTCCACCAGCCATTCGCCGGGGATGTAGTCGATGACGATATGGGCGAAATCCGGCTGCCCCGTCATCGGGCAGAGCGAGGTGAATTCCGGTGCGGTGAAGCGCACGACATAGTCGGTGCCGGCATGATTGGACGGCACTTTTTCCAGCACCGCCTCTTCCGGCGATTTCGCGGTTTCGGTTTGCTGACCCAGCATCGACAGGCTGGAAACATCGGTATTCGGCATCATGCCTCCTTGACGACTTTGACGCGGATGCCATGGGCCTTTTCGCCCTCCGGCTCCACATGAATGGCTATCTTGGCGCCCTCATGCACCGCTCTGATGGCATCCTCAAGGCGATCGCATATATCATGCGCCTGCCGCACGGACATAGTGCCGGGCACCACCATGTGAAAATCGATGAAAGTGACGGCGCCCGCCCGCCTCGTCTTCAGGTCGTGCACGCCAATCGAACCCGCCGCATGGGTGGTAATCGCCTGCTTGATCGCCTCCTCCTCCTGCGGCTCGACCGCCTGATCCATCAGGCCGCTGATCGATTGCGAAATCACCTTCCAGCCTTGATAGAGAATGTTGATGGCAACGAGGATGGCAAGCACCGGGTCGAAAATCGCGTAACCCGTCGCCAGCGCCAGCAGCAGCCCGGCGAGCACGCCGACGGATGTCACCACATCCGACATGATATGCTGCCCATCCGCCGCCAGTGCCGCCGAGCGGTGTGTGCGCCCGGCGCGGATCAAAAGCCGCGCCCACACCGCATTGATGACGCCAGCCGCCAGATTGATCGCAAGGCCGAGCACCGGTGCATCGAGCATGCGCGGCGCAGCGAGATAGCCGACCGCCTCGTTGACGATCAGCAGCGCGGCGACGACGATCAGTACGCCCTCGGTGACGGCAGAGAGATATTCCGCCTTGTGATGGCCGAAGGGGTGGTCGTGATCGGCAGGCTTTTGCGCGTAGCGAATGACGAAGAAAGCGATGAACGCCGCCACGACGTTGACCGTCGATTCGAGCCCGTCCGACAGCAGCGCCACCGATCCGGTCACCCACCAGGCCACCATCTTCAGCCCCATGACGCCGAGCGACAGCGGAATGCCCCACATTGCCAGCTTCCGAACCGTCAGGTCGCCGTTGTCGTTCATATCGTCCTCCTGCGGTTGCGAATGAATTGCAGGGTCTAAGCCATTGAAATGCAAAACCGCCCACGCGAATGTCGCGCAGGCGGCCCAGTTGAGCGTGATATGGGCGATGATGGAGGATTTGTCAAAGAGAATGACGCGTCCTTCTCAGCTGTGGCCGCGTCCCTATGGGAAAGCAGTGCAGGCACATGATACGCGATCCTCTACACCGCCGAGGGAGCGGGATCGGACTGGAGAGATTGTGGCCACCGCAGAAGAGCGGCCTGGCCTGCCGACGTCAGGGCGTAGACGCCCTTTTCCTGGCGCTCGAACCATCCATAGACATTGTCGCGCAGGATCGGACCGGCCTTCGGCGTCAGCGCCTTCATATCCCGCGGGCGCACAATTCCCTGGTCGAGCGCGGCCGCGCAGAGCAGCGCCTCCTGGCGATAGGCCGTCATGATCGGCGCCCGCGAGCCGCCGCCAACGGCAGGATCGCCGCGACGGCGCTGATGCTCCTTGACGAGGCGCGAACGCCGCTTGGGATTGGTGCGCGGCATCGGCGAGATGGAACTGACGATGACGCTGACCTCGCCGCCATCCGAGACGCCGAGCATGCCGATGCCGAGCCGCCGGCAGAGGTCGCGATAACGCTTGTCCGTCTCTCGCCCGCGCCCCTTGGCCGAAACGCGCGCCGCGATCCAGACCTCATCGCTCATCGCCGCGCGATCCACCGCCTGGAGAAGCAGTTCGAGGTTGAAGGTGAGCTTCAGTTCGCAGACAACCACGACCGGCGGCTCGCCATCGCTCAGGCCGACGAGATCGCATCCGCCGACCTCTCCCTTGACGACATAACCGGCCGCTTCGAGGAAGGTTTTGACCGGCAGGTAAAGCGACGTTTCCACTGTGAAAACGGCGCCTCAGGCAGCGTTGAGATCGGCAATTTCGCCATATCGGGCGAGCAGTCGCGGCGAAGACATGTCGCCGGTTTCCTCGTCGACGATCACGGCATAGGCCGCCACGCCGACAAACCGTTCAGCCATCGCCGAGGCGATCTTTTCGGCGCTGACGGAATTCGATGCCTGGCGCATTTCGCCGGGCACAAGATTGCCGCGGTTCTTGCGGTAAGGGAGCACGATGAACTTT
Organism: Rhizobium sp. CBN3; assembly: GCF_030518245.1. Classification (NCBI taxonomy): domain Bacteria; kingdom Pseudomonadati; phylum Pseudomonadota; class Alphaproteobacteria; order Hyphomicrobiales; family Rhizobiaceae; genus Rhizobium; species Rhizobium sp. CBN3. The sequence goes on along the minus strand of NZ_JAULSE010000001.1, from coordinate 441,462 downwards.
TCAGCATTGGCCACGGTGATGGGTCCCGGTTGATCGTTCCTGAAATGTTCTGATTTGACTGACAAAGTCAACCGCCTCGAAAGATCTTTGCGGCGTTGTTCCATGCGTAACTGTTGTATCCAGTCCGGAATGCCCGCCCGTCCTTCGAGGCTTCGCCCTACGGGCTACGCACCTCAGGGCGAAGCCTCTAAGGACACGTTCGACGCCGCTCCTGGCCCGCCCTTCCCGCAAACAGGAAGGGCGAACCGGAATTGCCATCAAGCCGCCTTCGTCTTCACCTTGCGCGCCAGATGCGCCACGACGTTCTCGATCATCCGCATGCCGGCATCGCCGCCAAGCGTCATGATCGATTCCGGGTGGAACTGCACCGCGGCGATCGGCTCCTTGGCGTGCTCGATGCCCATGATCGTGCCGTCTTCGCTTTCAGCCGTGATGATGAATTCACGCGGCAGCGTCGAGGGATCGGCAAAGATCGAGTGGTAGCGGCCGACCGTCACTTCCTTCGAAAGGCCGGAGAAGACGATGCCCGGTTCCAGCACGCGGATGCGCGACGGCTTGCCGTGCATCGGCAGCGCCAGATGGCGCAATTCCCCGCCATAGGCTTCGGCGAGCGCCTGCAGGCCGAGGCAGACGCCGAAGATCGGCAGGTTGCGCGCCCGCGCCTTCTTGATCGTCGCCTTGCAGTCGAAGTCCTTGGGCGTTCCGGGTCCAGGCGACAGCACGACGAGATCGGGGTTCAGCCGATCGAAGATCTCCTCCGGCACTGGCGTGCGCACGGTCGAAACCGTCGCTCCCGTCTGGCGGAAATAATTGGCCAGCGTATGGACGAAGCTGTCCTCGTGGTCGACGAGCAGGATGCTGACGCCCTTGCCAACGGAAGCAACGTCGCGCTGGATCTTGCCGGAATTGCCGATCTTGGCGTCTCGGATGGCGGAAAGCATGGCGGAGGCCTTCAGTTCGGTTTCGGCTTCTTCTTCGTGCGGGTCGGAATCGTTGAGTAGCGTCGCGCCGGCGCGCACTTCGGCAATGCCGTCCTTGATGCGCACCGTGCGCAGCGTCAGGCCGGTATTCATGTCGCCGTTGAAGCCGACCATGCCGATCGCCCCACCATACCATGCGCGCGGGCTCTTTTCATGGCTCTCGATGAAGCGCATCGCCCAGAGCTTCGGTGCACCGGTGACGGTGACCGCCCAGGCGTGGCTGAGGAACCCATCGAAGGCATCCATGTCGTCGCGCAGCCGCCCCTCGATATGATCCACCGTGTGGATGAGGCGCGAATATATTTCGATCTGCCGGCGGCCGATCACCTTGACCGAGCCCGGCTCGCAGACACGGCTCTTGTCGTTGCGGTCGACATCCGAACACATGGTAAGCTCGGATTCGTCCTTCTTGGAATTCAGGAGCTTCAGGATCTGCTCGCTGTCGGCAATCGGATCGTCACCGCGTTTGATCGTGCCCGAGATCGGGCAGGTCTCGATGCGGCGGCCGGAGACGCGCACGAACATCTCGGGCGAGGCGCCGACCAGATATTCCTGATTGCCGAGATTGATGAAGAAGGAATAGGGCGACGGATTGATCGCCTTCAGCCGTTTGGAGATATCGGAAGGCTTGCTTTCGCAGCGCTCCATGAACTTCTGCCCCGGCACAACTTCGAAAAGATCACCCTTGCGGAAGCTTTCCTTGGCTTTGACGACGAGTTCGGCATATTCGCCCGGCCGGTGGTCGCTCTTCGGCGGAATGGCATCGGTCTGCTTGAAAGGCTCGGGCGCGATATCTTCCGCCTTGCCTTCGGTCGTCACGCCGTCCTTCGCGAAATCATAGCGGTCGATCCAGGCCTTGGCGGCATAATTGTCGACGACGAGGATTTCGTCCGGCAGGTAGAGCACCATGTCGCGCTGGTCGGAAGGCCGCGTCAGCTTCAGATCGATCGCATCGAATTGGAAGGCAATGTCGTAGCCGAAGGCGCCGTAGAGCCCGAGGCTCGCATCGGCCTGCGAATAGAAGAGGTCGGTGACGGCGCGCAGCACCGTGAAGACGGTTGGCATCTTCGAGCGCTCTTCCTCGGTGAACACCCGGTCCGGCGCCTTGACGGAGAGGTCGAGGCGGCGGGCGGAGGAAGCGCCGAGCACGAGGTCGGACATCGTCTTCAGCCGCTCGGTCACGAAGCCGAGGAGCACCTCGCCGCGCTCGTTATAGGCGTCGATCCAGACGTCACGGCCGAAGGAGGAGATGCCGAGCGGCGGATCGACGACGGCGGTATCCCAGCGCGTATAACGGCCCGGATACTCGTAGTTCGACGAGAACACAGCGCCGCGGCGTTCGTCGAGCTTGTCGATATAGGAGGAGACCGCATCGCCGTAAGGGATCGCCCGCCGCTGCCTCGTGACGGATATGCCGCCCTTGGTCTCGTAGATTTCCGCACCATCATCCCGCAGGATCGTTACCATTGTTCCACTCCGTTATCGGGGCCCGGACGACAGGCGGCGATAAAACAAAAAAGCCGCCTCGAAGTTTCGGGCGGCTCACTCGTCGTCGTCTTTGGACACGATTGGTCGAGGCCGCCTCAGCGAGCCCACCACCAAACAGCAATGTTCAAGGACGTGATCATGGAAAAATTGTTAGCCTGAGATCAGCCGCCGCGCAAGAGGCGATTGCGCAATGAAAACGGGCGGCCCGAAAGCCGCCCCTCCCCAGCCGTGAAGGTGTGTCGCCGGCAATCAGAAGGTCTTCGTGAGCGACACCTTAGTCGAAATCGAAGGCATCGCCGCCATTGGCATTGGCGGTTCGAAAGCACCCTGGCGTTGTCAACATAAGCCACGGCATTATTTTGGAAATCCATCAAGCCTTGGCGACCCTCAAAAACGTTGCACGATTGCAACGAAAATCGCTCTCATGCGTTGCTTCTAGCCACCAATACTGGGAACCGGATGGATTGAGAAAATTTTCGACATTAGCGATCCTGCTTGCCGCTACCGCCTTTCTTGCCGGCGCCCGCCTGCCCCCGCACGGCCCATTGCCCGAGCCACGGCCCGATGCCGGGCAGACGACCAGTCCTACCCCCCCGTCCTCGGAAAAAGTGGAACCCTCCGTGCCTGAACAGGTGCCTGCCCCTCAGCCGAAACCTGACGTAAAGGAGCCGGAGACATCAGCACCGGCCCAGTCGCCTGCTCCGCCAGCCGAACCGGCAAAGCCTGAGCCTGCAGAACCTATTCAGGGCCCGCCGCTTCCGCCGGGCCAGCTCGAAAGTCCACAGACTCCGCCGGAAGAAAAGCCGCTCGGTGAGCAGACGCTTGAAGAGCAGCATCTGACGATCGAATCCGAAAGTGACGCCGAGCATGCCGAATGCACTGCCGCACTCAAGGAGTTGGGTGTCGTCTTCAAGGAAACGCCGCGCATCGATGACGGCAACGGCTGCGGCATCGACAAACCGATCATCGTCTCCGAGGCTCTGCCCGGTATCGCCCTCAAGCCGGAGGCAACGATCCGCTGCCCGGTGGCACTCGCACTTGCCCGCTGGATGAAGGAGAGCGTCATCCCTGCCGCTTCCGCCGCCCTGCCTGAGCAGGGCCGTATCACCGCCGTCAACCAGGCTACTGCCTATATGTGCCGCCTGCGCAACGGCGCCGAAACAGGCAGGATCTCCGAACATGCCCGCGGCAACGCCATCGATATTGCGAGCTTCCATTTCGAAAAGGGCGACGACGTCGCCGTGCGCTCCCGCCGCGAGGATCCAACACTTACCGGCGCCTTCCAACGCGCCGTCAGCGCCGCCGGCTGCCTCTATTTCACCACCGTCCTCGACCCCGAAAGCGACGCGGCCCACGAAACCCATTTCCATCTCGACGTCATCGAAAGGAAGGGCGGCTATCGTTATTGTCATTGACGGTTGAAGGGCTAGAATCCCGTCATCAAGCGACAACTGGCGGGGAACGGAGACGGTGCGGCATATCCTCTTCTCCCCTCGGGCCCGGAGGGGAGAAGGGAGGATTGAGAGGCCGCATCCGTCCCTTCACCACGCCTGATCAGAACAACCCCTCGATAAAACCCTGCTCATTTAGAAAAATCCGCTCCGCCGACGGCGATTTCGGCAGGCCCGGCATCGTCATGATCTCGCCGGTGATGGCGACGACGAAGCCGGCGCCGGCCGAGAGCCGCACCTCGCGCACCGAAACGATATGGCCTTCCGGCGCGCCGCGCAGGTTCGGATCGGTGGAGAAGGAATATTGCGTCTTCGCCATGCAGACCGGCAGCTTGCCGTAGCCCTGCTCCTCCCATGTCTGCAGCTGATCGCGCACCGCCTTGTCGGCGGTCACCTCGCCGGCATGGTAGATCTTCGAGGCGACGATCTCGATCTTCTCGAACAGTGAAATGTCGTCCCCATAGAGCGGCTGGAATTTCGCTTGACCCGATTCGGCCAGTTCCACCACCTTGTGCGCCAGTTCCTCGATGCCGGCCGAACCTTTGGCCCAATGCTGGCAGAGGATCGCTTCGGCGCCGAGCCGCGAGACGAATTCCTTCACCGCCGCGATCTCCGCATCGGTATCCGTGACGAAATGATTGATCGCGACGACGACGGGCACGCCGAAGCGGCGCACATTGGCAACATGGCGGCCGAGATTGGCGCAGCCCTTCTTCAGCGCCGCGACGTCCTCCGTGCCGAGATTCTCCTTCTTCACGCCGCCATTCATCTTCAGCGCCCGGATGGTCGCGACGATAACGGCCGCGTCCGGCTTCAGCCCGGCCTTGCGGCATTTGATGTTGAAGAATTTTTCAGCCCCGAGATCGGCCCCGAATCCCGCTTCCGTCACCACATACTCTCCGAGCTTCAGCGCCGTCTTCGTCGCCGTCACCGAATTGCAGCCATGAGCGATATTGGCGAACGGACCGCCATGCACGAAGGCCGGATTGTTCTCCAGCGTCTGCACGAGGTTCGGCTGCATCGCGTCCTTCAGCAGCACGGCCATGGCGCCGTCGGCTTTCAGATCGCGCGCATGCACCGGCGTCTTGTCGAAGCGGTAACCGATGATGATGTCACCGAGCCGCCGCTCCAGATCCTTGAGATCGGTGGCGAGGCAGAGGATCGCCATCACCTCGGAGGCGACGGTAATGTCGAAACCGCCCTGGCGTGGAAAACCGTTGGCGACGCCGCCGAGCGAGGAGACCATGCTCCTCAGCGCCCGGTCGTTCATATCCATGACCCGCCGCCAGGTGATGCGGCGGATGTCGATATTCTCTTCGTTGCCCCAATAGATGTGGTTGTCGATTATCGCCGCCAGCAGATTGTGGGCCGAGGTGATCGCGTGGAAATCGCCGGTGAAATGCAGGTTGATATCTTCCATCGGCACGACCTGCGCATAACCGCCGCCGGCCGCCCCGCCCTTGACGCCGAAACAGGGACCGAGCGACGCCTCGCGAATGCAGACGATTGCCTTTTTGCCGATCCGGTTCAGCCCGTCGCCGAGGCCGACGGTCGTCGTCGTCTTGCCCTCGCCGGCAGGCGTCGGATTGATCGCAGTGACGAGGATCAGCTTGCCGTCCTTCTTGCCTGCCTGCGCCGCAATGAACTCGGCGCTGACCTTTGCCTTGTCGTGGCCGTAGGGGAGGAGCTGCTCGGCCGCGATGCCTAGCTTCGCCCCGATCTCGAAGATCGGCTTCTTGGCCGCGGCGCGCGCGATCTCGATATCCGATTTGATTGCTGGCATGGATGTTCCCCGTCCCGGCCCGCGCAGGCGCGAGGGCATTTGTCCTCGTCATTGAGATATCGAAATATCGGCAAGCTGTGAATAGCGCTCGCCTTGCGGCCACGCTGGATCATGGAAGGTATGGTGCGTAGATTCAAAATGTTACAGCGCCCTTTGCGCGTCTGATAAAACGCGCGGCGCTGTAGGGCATTGGAGACTTTCCTTCGCCTGTGGGCCACAGACATGGGAGCCGGGCTCTTCCCCATAAGGAATAACGCCATTGATGATGCCTAGCTCGAGCGCCTGAGAACGAAGCACAAGCTTTCGCTCAATTGATGTCGCGAGCATCATCGTCTCGTAGGTCTCGGCAGTGACGCCCATCTCATCGAAATAGGCGAAGAATTTCATGTATTCAAACGCCGTCGGTCTGACGAGGCCGATAGCGGAATATCCGACGATCCGCGGCGTTCCGCTCATCAGGACAAGAGTACAGGTCGAAAGGCAGTACGCACGGCCGGCAAAGACTTCGCCTTCAGTCAGTCCGCTTTCGGCGATGCTGGCTTTGCAACGCGGGTCCTGCTTCGGACAATTCGGCAACTGCGTTCTGCCGATCGACGTCTCCAGACCTGCAGCACGGATCAAACGCCCCATTGCAAAAGCCGCATCCATATCCCCGCCATTGGACTGAAGGACGATCGGGAGTTTCCTTTCGCCAAGCGCCTTCAGGATCGCTTCCAGCTGAGCCGGCGTATCCGGCGTGATGTCTCCATCCGCCGAAATCCATTGCGTGCACTCTTCCTGGCAATTGCCGTTGGACATCAGGAGAAAATCCATGGGCCGAGTTTTCGGCAGGCTCTCGCTTGCGCCTCCGGAGGCATTCTGCGCCGGTGCCTCGGATACCGGCGCCTCAGCCAGAGGCGGCTGGACCGCCCGATGTCCGTGGCAGACAGCCTCGGCGGCTGCATCCGGTGCGCAAAGCGGCATTCCCGGCCGCTCGCTGTAAGACAGCATGTCGGTCATGAGGCCTATTCGAATTGCCTCTGCGGGCGGCACGATCTTGATGCTGTCCGGCGTGGCGCTCATCATATGATCCACCAGATCCTTATCGACCCCCATCTCCTTCAAATAGGCCATTAGGGCGTTGCTGGCCTTCTTGCCGAGCTTGGTGGAGCTGCTCTGCCCGGCCGACTTGCGCCCGACTTCCTTGCGGGAGATTTCCTTCTTCTTGCCGTTCACGATCTTGTATTCGATACGGTAGGAAACGCGCACCCTGTTATAGATCGTCGTGATCTGGTGAACACCGATGAAAGCCCATTGTGACGCGACACGCGACGTGCCGCCCGCAAACGCCAGCGGGCAGGCGGAAAAGCAATATGCGCCGTCCGAATAGGTGTTACCAAGCGCGGTCCCGTCCTTTGCGATGGCGGCATCGCAGCGCAGATCGTCCGGCGGGCAATCCTTCAGCCTAGTGCCGCCTACCGCCGTTTCCAGACCCGCTTTGCGGATCATACGGCCCATCGCATAGGCGGCATCGACATCCCCGCCCTCGGAACGGAAGACGATCGGCGGCTTTCGGTTACCGATCTTCTTGAGGATTTTTCGCAGTTGCGCGGGCGTGTCGGAGGTTATGCGTCCCTCTGCCGATATCCATCCCGGACAGTCCTCCATGCAGAGGAGATGGTGCACGAGGATGAAGCGCATCGGCGGCTGCCCTGCCGCCTTCTGCCCGGCTGCCTGCGAGGTCGCGACATCGACCGGCAAGTTCAACAAAAGAAAAACAAGTACTGGCAGAGAAAACAGATGCTTAAAATGCAGGCTGGATGCAAAGCGCACGATTAAATCGCCTTAGTTATACATGATAATACGCCTATCAATTGCATCGTGCCGCAGCAAGCCAGTTTTGGCGCCTCTCGCCGCCCAGGCTCTTCCGGCCCGATTCTCTTCCTGCCCGGAGCAGCCGGTATCCACAGCTGTCCCGCCGCAGCAGAAGTCAAAGATACCACAACGCTACTTGCGCAAGCCGCAACTCAACCGAGGCGCGCGCAGCCGTGACTATTTCTACGCCTTTCGACCTAATCGGCTTGAGATAAGGCAATTGGGGCTAGCGTCCGGCGGTGTTTGTGTATTTGATAGCGTTAACATTGAGGCTGCCGGGAGCGTACAAATGTCTTACATGACTACCTCTGAAAGACAGTCGTTGCTTTCGGCGGAACTTGCTGTTGCAGGAACACGCGGCCTGTTTGCACAAGGACTCGGCAGAGTCTCCGCGGCCTTCGGACTGTCCTATGCGACGCTGATGCACGCTCCCTCGCCGGAAGACCTCCTCCTGAAACCGCTGCTGATCGAAAGCTCGCTTCCCGCGGCCTATATCAGGGATTTCGATCGCGCCAACATGATGCGTGGTTGCCCTTTCGGCATACGGTTGAGGGAGTCAGCCGTGCCGCAGGCCTGGCACCTCAACGATGCCGTCAATGGACAGGCCTTTCCGGTCGAGCTGCGCGCCTTGATGCTGCGCCATGCGATACCTGCGGGCGTTGCAATGCCAACCATTGCAGTCGATGGCCGGCGCCTGGTCTTCTGGTTCTGCGGCGAACGTGCGGCGCTCGGCCAGAGCGAAGTCAACGAGCTGGCGATCATCATCCTGCATGCCCTCGACGCATTCAACGCGGTCAAGCGCAACGAGGAAAACGCGCACAATGCGCTGTCGGCGCGTGAACTTGAAGTCGTGCGCTGGACGGCACAGGGCAAGACCTCGATCGAGATCGGCCAGATCCTGACGCTCTCCGATCATACGGTGAATGCCTATATGACCAATGCGATCAAAAAACTCGATTGCGTCAATCGCACCCAGTTGGTAGCAAAAGCAATTCGATTGAAGCTGATCAGCTGAAAAATCAGAAGAGGGTCAGCACGTCGTCCCGTGAATTGGGGGAATCGTGTCTCTTCGCTTCGAACAGCCTGTCGTCGACAAGATAGCACAGTCCCGCGCCCATATCGGCATGTGCGCAGCATCGGCCGCTTCCGTGACGATGCCAGCGGCGGCGGCATCGTCGGCGTCACCTATGAATTCGTCGAGAAGCTGCGCGTCGTTGGCTTCGAGGTTCATGCGGCGCGCCGCTGACGCGCAACGCTTAACGATCGAGCACCGACCGGATCTCGACGAGGTTCGAGCGCACCCTCAAGATATAGAAGCCCATGGTCGCGAGGTGGCTCGGCATGATCCAGCCGTCTTCGCGGCCGTTCGAGATGATCGAGGGCTGGATGCGCAGTGCCGCCTGGAACTGCCTCGTGGTGCCGCTCCAGATCGCGCCGAGATTGCGTTCCTGCACCACCTGCGAGAAATCCGCCTGCGCAGCGGTCAGGATGGCGTAATAGGCATAAAGCTGGCCGTAGGCGAACCAGAACCGATCGTCGGCACGCGTGTCGAACCAGCCGCGATTATGGTGTTCCGAGCGCTCGGCGAGCATGTCGGAGGTGGAGCCGAGATCGTTGGCGATGCGATCGATGAACTGCATCAGATTGTCGGCGCGGCCGTCGAAAATAACGTTGCAGGCGGACAGATCAGTATTGAACTTGCGTAAGCTGCCGATCGCCGAGCGGTAGTAGGAAGGCGTCGGCGTTTTAGGCCCGAAGGGATTGAGCCCGAAATACCAGCTATATTCGTCGAACTGCAGATTGCCGCGTGCGCTCTGCAGATCGTTGTTGATGCCAGACGTGCCGCGCACGCGCCCGAGTGTATCGACAAGCTCCGCCGAGGTACGCCGGACTGCCTGGTTGATGCCGCGCTGGAATGAGGCCTTGTTGTCGAGGAAGGGCGTGTGATCCCAGTCGATCCCGAAGAAGCCCATTTTGTAGAGCAGCATGGAAGAAATCCATGCGTTCTGGTTGACGTTGAAATCGGTAAGGTCAGCCGTGACATCGACAATGGCTGAGCGCTGACAGGTCTTGGTGGCCGCGCCGCTCGCGCCCTCGGCGGACGGCAGTTCCTGCCCCGCGGCAATCTTGCGTTCCGAAAACCGGTATTGGTCGACAAAGGCGGTGTTGAAGTTCGACCAGACCTGCGTCTGCCAGAAGAAATAGCCGTAAAGTACGGCGAAGAGCGCCACGAATGCGATGATCGGCAGCCGGATCAGCCAGCTCCGGCGCTGGTACCAGCCATGCGCGGCAAGAAAGGGCCAGAAGGCCCAAGCGAAAAACAGGCGGGCCCAGCGGCCGATCGTCTGGCCGATCAGCCTGAAAAAACCGGCTATCCGGTCAAGCATCGTCGTCTCCTGTCAGGCGAGGCGAACATCGGGACATCGCCGCCCCGTCGCATCCACATATGCGCTCGGTGAGCCGAGCACAACATGAGCCGCCCGATTTTTGCGAATGAAAGCAGCCCTGACTGTGCGCTTCACGGTTCAGGAGCGCAGGAAAGGCAGGCTGAAGCGGAAGGACCTGCGAGCGGGATCGATGAGCGGCGCTCCCGGCGTTTCCGGCGCCGGCTCGGCATAGGCCGGAAACTTTCCGGCGACGTCGACGTCGGCCCGGCTCTTGCGCCGCTCCAGATCCTGGGCGACCAGCATGCCCTTCTCGAACAGCCTGATCGGTGCTGCTATATCGGGGAAGAGCTCCGGCTTGATCCTGACCTTCATGCCCGGCCGGTCGGTATCGACCTGCGCCTGATAGATGATCAGCCGCTCCTCGACGTCGATCATCAGCTTGCGCAGCAAGACGTTGCAGGCACCGATCCGGCCATTCAACGAATCGACGAAAGCCTGGAACAGGCCGATGAAGCGCTCGCGCCGCTGGCTGTCGTCCCGCATCTCGTGCTCCTCCGCGGAAATTTGTTCGGCCTCTGCCTTCAACGCCCGCCGCTCTGCCTCCATCTGTTCCCAGTGCGCCCTGTTGCCATAGACGCCGATACGGCCCTGCGTCGTCAGTGCTTTGGCGTTGAGCTCCTTCATCTTCAGCCGGGCGATGTCGATAGAATCGACCAGCCGGCGCCGTTGCTCGACAATGCGCACGAGACCATGTTCGGCTATCTTGTGGCGTTCGATGATAGAGGTGCGCTGGCTCACGATCAGCCTGGCGAGCGCGTCCGATTTCGCCAGGAGATCGAGCAGCCGCTCGATGACAGGCGCCTCGCGCACCCGTTCGGTATACATGCGCCACATCCGATGGCGTGATGTCCAGCCGGCCATTTTCTCGCGCAGCGTCAATCCGCGGAAACTGTCGAGATCGGCCGAAACCTCTGCCGTCATGCGGTCCAACGTAAAGACCAGCTCGGCAAGCAACGCATCGAGCGCCGCGCCATCGGCGATATGGGCCTGGAATCGCGCATTCTGTTCGAGAAAAACCTCGTCAGCCGATCGTGTTTCTTCGCTGTCAAAGCCGCGGATGCAGGCTTCGCAATAGGCTCCCTCGGCCGCAATCTTTTCGGCAAGGCCGCCTGCGGCTTCGTACTGACTGTCGAATGGCGGAGCTTTGCGCACCTCATCCCTCCGGAGAATCTCCTGCCCAAGCTAGCCGCTCCAGACGCCGAAGAAAACCGGCCTGTCACCGCCTCACACCGGCTCGGCGATCCAGGCCCCGTTCATTTCGTCATCCCAGTGCTTGCGGCAGAGCGAGACATACTTCTCATTGCCGCCGACGTCGATCTGCGCGCCTTCGTGCAGCACCTTTCCCTGCGCGTCCAGCCGCACCACCATCGTCGCCTTACGCCCGCAGTGGCAGATCGTCCGCACCTCGCGCATTTCGTCCGCGATCGCCAAAAGCTCCTGTGAGGCCGGAAACAGCTTGCCCTGAAAATCCGTCCTCAGCCCGTAGACCATGACGGGGATGCCGAGCCGGTCGACGATGCGGGCAAGCTGCCAGACATGGAGAGGCGTCATGAAATGCGCCTCGTCGACGAAGACGCAGGAGATCGGCGCCCCTTCGCCGCTCAGCGTCATGACCAGCCGGAACAGATCCTCGTCCGGCTCGAAGGGAATGGCGCTCGCCTCCAGCCCGATCCGCGAGCCGATGACGCCGCGGCCGGCGCGCTCGTCGAAGGCGGCGATCAGCTGCACCGTCCGCATGCCGCGCTCCTGATAATTATAGGAGGCCTGCAGCAGCATCGTCGACTTGCCGGCGTTCATCGTCGAGTAGTTGAAATAGAGCTTTGCCATCCGATTTCTCCTTGATCGGTTTATTGAAAGCTCGGATTGGCAAAGAAAAGCCCCGCAACGGCGATAATCACAGGAATTGACGCCCAAAACCCGCCGAAAGCCGCGAAAACCCGCGACTGCGAAAAATCTGCAGACGTCGCAATCGCACCCGTCGATACGACGCAAACACACTGAGGTCGCTTGTCAAACTCGGCTATTGGTGATTGGCTTGGGGACCTAAAGACTGGGAGTCTAAAATGAAAACAACAAGCACATTCAAACTCGTCACTGCAACTGCCGTCGCCGCCCTCTCCGTTGCGACCGCCGCTTTCGCCGCCGATCCAGACAGCTGCTCCACCGTCCACTTCTCCGACGTCGGCTGGACTGATATCACCGCCACCACGGCGACCGCATCCGTCGTCCTGAAAAGCATCGGCTACCAGACCGACATCAAGGTCCTCTCGGTGCCGGTCACCTACACCTCGCTGAAGAATAAGGACATCGACATCTTCCTCGGCAACTGGATGCCGACACAGGAAAAGGACGTCCGCCCCTATATCGATGACAAGTCGGTCGAATCCTTCGGCCCCAACCTCGTCGGCGCCAAGTACACGCTCGCCACCAACGCCAAGGGTGCCGAGCTCGGCATCAAGGACTTCAAGGATATCGCCGCCCATAAGGACGATCTCGACGGCAAGATCTACGGTATCGAGCCCGGCAATGACGGCAACCGCCTCGTCATGGATCTGATCGAAAAGAACACCTTCGGCATGAAGGATATGGAAGTCGTCGAATCCTCCGAACAGGGCATGCTCGCCCAGGTCGCTCGCGCCGAAAAAGCAGGCAAGCCCGTCGTTTTCCTCGGCTGGGAACCCCATCCGATGAACACCAACTTCAAGCTGACCTACCTCACGGGCGGCGACGACGTCTTCGGTCCCGACTTCGGCGGCGCCAAGGTCTTTACCAATGTCCGCGCCGGCTACCTCGGCGAATGCCCGAATGTCGGCGCGATGCTGAAGAACCTGACGTTCTCCCTCGACATGGAGAACCAGATCATGGGCAAGATCCTCGATGACGGCAAGGAGCCGGAAGCTGCGGCTACCGAATGGCTGAAGGCCAACCCGTCGGCGCTCGAGCCCTGGCTCGCCGGCGTCAAGACCCGCGACGGCAAGGGCGACGCGCTGGCGGCCGCCAAGACCAGCCTCGGCCTTTGATCGCATGAACGGGGCGGCTCGCCGCCCCGCTTCATTTTTGTCCGATTGTTATTTTTTTCTGGATAGGCGCGCTCTTGAATTGGATCACCGACTCTAAGATTCCCATCGGCCCATTGGCCAAATCCTTCGTGGACTGGCTGACCTCGAATGGCGAATGGTTCTTCAACCAGCTTGCCTTTCTGCTGTCGCACGTCATCGACGGCCTGCTCTTCGTGCTGCAAAAGCCGCATCCGCTGATTGTCATCGCGGTCATTTCCGCCCTCGCCTTCTGGCTTCGGCGGTCGATCGCGATCACGCTCTTCACATGTCTTGGGCTGCTGCTCATCATGAACCAAGGATACTGGAAGGAGACGACGGAGACGCTCGCCCTCGTGCTCGCCTCCACCTTTGTCAGCATGGTGATCGGTATTCCGCTCGGTATCGCGGCCGCCCGCCGCGCCTGGGTCTACGCAGCCATGCGCCCGGTACTCGATCTGATGCAGACCATTCCGACATTTGTCTACCTGATCCCGGCGCTGATCCTCTTCGGCCTTGGAATGGTTCCGGGCCTGATCGCGACCGTCATCTTCGCAATCCCCGCTCCCATCCGGTTGACACGTCTCGGCATCATCTCGACGCCGCCCTCCCTTGTCGAAGCCGCGGTCGCCTTCGGCGCACGGCCGATGCAGGTGCTGCGCAAGGTCGAGCTCCCCTTCGCCGCGCCGCAGATCATGGCGGGCCTCACCCAGACCATTATGTTGTCGCTATCGATGGTAGTCATCGCCGCACTTGTCGGCGCCGATGGTCTCGGCGTGCCGGTCGTGCGTGCGCTGAACACCGTCAATGTCGCAAAAGGCTTCGAAGCCGGTCTCTGTATCGTCATCCTGGCGATCATTCTCGACCGCATGTTCCGCACGGCGGGTGAAGGAGACGGCGCATGACCGCGGTAAGCTTCAAGGATGTCAGTATTATCTTCGGCGACCGACCGGAAGCCGCCCTTGCCATGGCCGACCAGGGCAAAACGCGTGACGAGATCGGCGCCGCGACCGGCCTGGTGCTCGGCGTCGCCAATGCGTCGCTAACGATCGAGGAAGGCGAGATCCTCGTGCTGATGGGCCTTTCCGGTTCGGGCAAGTCGACCTTGCTGCGCGCCGTCAACGGGCTCGCTCCCGTGGTGCGCGGCGACGTCGCGGTCTCCACGACCACCGGCCTCGTCAACCCTTACAAATGCAATGCCAAGGCGCTGCGCGAACTGCGAACCCACACCGTCTCCATGGTGTTCCAGCAGTTCGCTCTCCTGCCCTGGCGCACCGTCGCCGAAAATGTCGGCTTCGGTCTCGAACTCGCCGGCATGCCTGAGGCCGAACGCAAGGCCCGCGTCGGCGAGCAGCTCGAACTTGTCAACCTGACGAAATGGGCGAACCGCAAGGTCAACGAGCTGTCAGGCGGCATGCAGCAGCGTGTCGGCCTTGCCCGCGCCTTTGCTACCGGCGCCCCGATCCTGCTCATGGACGAGCCGTTCTCGGCGCTCGACCCGCTGATCCGCACCCGCCTGCAGGACGAACTCCTGGAGTTCCAGCGGCGGCTGAAGAAGACCATTCTCTTCGTCAGCCACGATCTCGACGAGGCCTTCCGCATCGGCAACCGTATCGCCATCATGGAGGGCGGCCGGATCATCCAGTGCGGAACGCCACACGACATCGTCAAGAACCCCGCGGACCAGTATGTCGCCGACTTTGTGCAGAACCTCAATCCGATCAACATGCTGACCGCCGCCGACGTCATGCAGCCCGGCCTCGGCCAGACGGCCGCCGGCATGAGCGTCAGCGCCACGGCCCGTGCCGCGACCCCGCTCGTCGATGTCCTCGATGTACTCGCCCGCCAGCCGGGCAGCATCGGCATCGTGGAAAACGGTACTGTCATCGGCACCATCACCGCCCAGGATATCGTCGCCGGCCTCACGCGCCATCGCCGCAAGGAGGACGCTTGATGTTTTCGATCCGCTTTGCCACAAAGCGGGTATGAAAGATCAGCCCTCGCCCTTACGCGAAACCGACGACGAGGCCCGCAGGCTCGCCCGCGTGCTGTTGCGCTCCGCACGGTACGCGGCGATTGCCGTTCTCGATCCCGACACCGGTTTTCCCTTTGCCAGCCGTGTCCTCCTCGCCACCGATATCGACGGCGTCCCCGTCATCCTGGTTTCGAAACTTTCGGCTCACACAAAGGCGCTCGCAAGAGACCCGCGCGCCTCGTTGCTGACCGGCGAGCCCGGCAAGGGCGATCCGCTTGCCCATGGCCGGCTGACGACCCAATGCATCGCGGAGCCGATTGAGCATGGTCATCGGTTTCACGAGCGCATTCGCACGCGTTTCCTCGATCGCCATCCCAAGGCAAATCTCTATATCGATTTCCCCGATTTCCTCTTCTTCCGTCTCAAACCGGAGCAGGCGAGCCTCAACGCCGGCTTCGGTCGCGCCTACCATCTCGACGGCGGGGATCTCATCATCCAGTCGCCGGCAAACGAAGAGATCGCCGCTAAAGCGGCCGAAACAGTGCGAGATTTAGTAGAACGCCATCCCGATGTGGCGGGAGCCCTTGCAGCGCGCTTAAAAGCCCCGAAATCGGCTTCTTGGCGCATCTGCGGCATCGATCCGGCGGGTTTTGAGATCATTTCCGGCGACTTTTTGCTGCGATACGAATTCGAAACGCTCGCTGTGGATTCCGATCACATTTGTTCAAACATATCTAAAATAGCATACTCGATACCTTAAATTTAGGTATATACAATCTTCGAGCCCAGTTGCTAATTTTGCCGCGGGCTCCGGCAGACAGCCCTTACCAGATAGATGATGTACGTTTCGCATTAGGAAGATAACAATATGGAAACCCCCGATTTGGCTGACCACACGAATGTGGCGGCAGCCCTATTGTCAGCCATGGCCAATCCCAAAAGATTGCTGATCCTGTGCAGCCTGGTGAAGGGCGAAGTCGCCGTCGGCGTGCTTGCCACACAAGTCGGCCTCAGCCAGTCGGCGCTTTCACAGCACCTTTCGAAACTGCGTGCGCAGAAGCTGGTCAAGACCCGCCGCGACGCCCAGACCATCTACTATTCGAGTACTTCCGAGCCTGTCATGAAGATCCTGGCGACGCTCGAAGACATCTACCTCGTTCCGAGCAGAAGCAGATCCGCAGCCTGATGATAGCGCTGACATAAGCGTTGGCCGCTGCCGCGCCGAAGGAAGTGCTCACCGGAAGTCTCGGCAACGTATTCCAGCAGCTGAACTCAAAACGACCGGCAAATCTCGCGATTTGCCGGTTGTGCTTTTTTGTCGGGACATTTCTCGTTGACGCGTTGGGAAGCCCTGATAATTTGACCGGGCAGTAAAAATTCGAGCGACAAGCCCCCGGGAACGGGCCGCCAAGGGCCAGGAGAACAGCATGTCCAACCGCCTCAATGCACCGAACGATCTTCGTGCCTTTTGGATGCCATTCACGGCAAATCGCCAGTTCAAGAAGGAGCCGCGGTTATTCGTCGGCGCCAAGGACATGTATTATACCACCCATGACGGTCGTCAGGTGTTGGACGGCACGGCTGGCCTATGGTGCGTCAACGCCGGCCACTGCCGCCCGAAAATCACCGAAGCCATCCGCGAACAGGCGGGTGAACTCGATTACGCGCCGGCTTTCCAGCTCGGCCATCCCAAAGCGTTCGAACTGGCGAACCGCCTGGTCGATATCGCTCCGGAAGGCATGAACCACGTCCTCTACACTAATTCCGGTTCCGAATCCGTCGAGACTGCCCTCAAGGTGGCGCTTGCCTATCACCGCGTGAAGGGTAACGGTTCGCGTTTCCGCCTGATCGGCCGCGAGCGCGGCTATCACGGCGTCAATTTCGGCGGCATCTCCGTCGGCGGCATCGTCGCCAACCGCAAGATGTTCGGCACGCTCCTGACCGGTGTCGATCACATGCCGCACACCCACCAGCCCGGCAAGAACAACTTTACCCGCGGCGAACCTGAGCATGGCGGCGACATCGCCACCGAACTCGAGCGCATCGTCACGCTGCATGACGCCTCCACCATCGCCGCCGTCATCATCGAGCCGGTGGCGGGCTCCACCGGCGTTCTGATTCCGCCGAAGGGCTACTTGCAGAAGCTGCGCGAAATCTGCACCAAACACGGCATCCTTCTGATCTTCGACGAAGTCATCACCGGTTTCGGCCGTCTCGGCGCCCCCTTCGCCGCGCAATATTACGACGTCAAGCCCGACATGATCACCACCGCCAAGGGGCTGACCAACGGCGTCATTCCGATGGGCGCCGTGTTCGTCACCTCCGAAATCCATGACGCCTTCATGAACGGGCCGGAGCACATGATCGAGTTCTTCCACGGCTATACCTATTCCGGGAACCCGATCGCTTCCGCCGCAGCCCTCGCCACGCTCGACACCTATAAGGAAGAAGGTCTGCTCACCCGCGCCGCCGAGCTTTCGGATTATTGGGCCGACGCGCTGCATTCGCTCAGGGACTGCCCCAACGTCATCGACATCAGGAACACCGGCCTGATCGGCGCAATCGAACTCGACCCGATCGCCGGCGAACCGACGAAGCGCGCCTTCACCGCCTTCCTGAAGGCCTATGAGAGCGGGCTTCTGATCCGCACCACCGGTGACATCATCGCACTCTCCCCGCCGCTGATCATTGAGAAACAGCATATCGACGAGCTCTTCGGCAAGCTGCGGACCATCCTTCAGAACAACATCTGAAGACGCCCACGAGGCCCTCTACCAAAGACCCGCAATGGACAATGTTCTCGCGGGTCTTTTCGTCTGAAAATGCAAACCTCAGCTCACAGAAGCGACGGAAAGGCAGAGGGCGAACTTTTTCAGGAGCTGGCGATCGAAATGCCCCTCGGCGCCGAACATCCATTTCAGTGCCTGGCTGGCACTCCACGGCGCCTTATATGGCCGCACAGAGGTAATGGCGTCATACACATCGCAGATCGTGGCCATCCGCGCGTGGAGGCTCACCTCGCTGGCTGGCAAGCTGCGCGGATAGCCTTTGCCGTCGATGCGTTCGTGATGATTGAGGCAAACGTCGAGAACGATGTCCGACATGCCCTCCTGCTGCGACAGGATCGCGTGCCCCTTCTCCGGATGGCCCCGAAGCAAGCCGATTTCATCCTTTTCCAGAGGCCCTGCCTTGTTCAGCACCTCAAGCGGAACTTCAAGCTTGCCGACATCGTGCAGCAAACCCGCGGTGCCAAGCATCTGAATCGTATGCTCGTCGAGTGCGAGATGGCGGCTGAAAAGGATCATCAGCGCGCTGACCGAAATGGAATGCAGGAAGGTTACCTCGTCCTTTGATTTCAGGCGCGTGACGCTCAGAAACACCGCAGGGTTCTCATCCATCGACTTGGAGACGGACGAGATCACCGGCGCCACGTGATCTATGCTGATTCCATCGCCGTTCCGCAACTTTGCGAAAGCCTCTTCCAACAACGGCACTGATTTCTGAACGGTCTCGCGCGCGGCTTGAATGTCGATCTCGACGTCACGGCTCGGCGGGCCGTTGGTATCGAGCCCCTTGCTGGTATTGATGACGACGCCGGCAGTGCCGCATTTACGAATTTTTGCAGCATCAATCTCACGCCGCAGGGAAAATCTGCGCTTGGACAAAAACGGATCCTGCCACAGACCCTCGATAACCTCCACAAACATTCCGATACACACCTGACCGGCGTCGATACGCTTGAGCATCAGATCTCTGTTTCCCGATAGGTCTATCTAATTCTTTGTATAGTTCTCTTTTTCAATGCGGCGGTATTCGGGGTCTCCTGGATACTACTGCCATTGGCCAAACTAACGGTTAATAGGAAAGTTAAAGACAACCTTATGGATGTGATTTTGTCCGGAGGCAGGTCGTGACCATTCGCCGCCTCGCCTCTGAAAACCACGGAAAAACGAAGGAAATGATCCGTTCCGACTGAGTTTTCGGCTGGATCGGCCGAATTTTTCTTCCATTTTGTTATGAACTTGCGCAATCTCATCAAAATTTCTAGAAATCTTGCCATGAGCCCTCCCCGAGTCAAACATGGCCGGCGGGTTCGCTGATCGCACCGTTACCGATCGTCCTTGGCGCAGCCTCTGGAGGCTGTTGAATGATCGGGAAAGCCGGCGCGGCACATCATCGCGGGTCGACGACCCCATCCAAGGAGACAGACAATGACCCTCAAGACATTGACGGCGACCCTCGTCGCGTCACTCGCCTTTGCGCCCTTTGCTCATGCCGATATCACCATTGGCCTGATCGCGCCGCTGACCGGTCCCGTCGCCGCCTACGGCGACCAGGTGAAGAACGGCGCTCAGACTGCCGTCGATGTGATCAATAAGAAGGGCGGCATTCTCGGTGAGAAAGTCGTGCTGGAACTGGCCGACGATGCCGGCGAACCGAAGCAAGGCGTTTCCGCCGCCAACAAGGTTGTCGGCGACGGCATCCGCTTCGTCGTCGGTCCGGTGACATCGGGCGTTGCGATCCCCGTGTCGGATGTTTTGGCTGAAAACGGCGTGCTGATGGTCACCCCGACCGCAACAGCTCCCGACCTCACCAAGCGCGGCCTCACCAACGTGCTGCGCACCTGCGGCCGCGACGATCAGCAGGCCGAAGTCGCCGCCAAATACGTGCTGAAGAATTTCAAGGACAAACGCATTGCCATCGTCAACGACAAGGGCGCCTACGGCAAGGGTCTTGCCGACGCCTTCAAGGCGACGCTGAATGCCGGCGGCATCACCGAAGTCGTCAATGACGCGATCACCCCTGGCGACAAGGATTTCAGCGCGCTCACCACCCGTATCAAGTCCGAAAAGGTCGACATCGTCTATTTCGGCGGCTACCACCCGGAAGGCGGCCTGCTCGCCCGCCAGTTGCATGATCTTTCCGCCAATGCGATGATCATCGGCGGCGACGGCCTCTCGAACACCGAATTCTGGGCGATCGGCACCGATGCGGCAGCAGGCACGCTGTTCACCAATGCTTCCGATGCCACCAAGAACCCTGACTCCAAGGCTGCCGCCGAAGCGCTTACCGCCAAGAACATTCCGGCCGAGGCCTTTACGCTCAACGCCTACGCCGCGGTCGAAGTTCTGAAAGCCGGCATCGAAAAGGCCGGCAGCGCCGAGGATGCGGAAGCCGTCGCGGCTGCTCTGAAGGGCGGCATGGAGGTTCCGACCGCCATCGGCAAGCTCACCTACGGCGAGACCGGCGACCTGACCTCGCAGAGCTTCTCGCTCTACAAGTGGGAAGGCGGGAAGATCGTCGCTGCGGAATAAACCAAGATATAGAGATTGCGACCGGGCGCTATAAGCGCCCGGTTTCGTTTGTGGCATCGCATGTCGCTGCAGATCGGTTATAAGTTCCGGAATCGGTTGCAATGTGAGCGGTGCCATGACCAGCAGACTCGAACGACTCATCGACCAGGGTGTGGGCCGTGTCCCCGCCGACATCGTGCTGAAGGGCGGCAGCTTCTTCGATCTCGTCACCGGCGAAATCGTCCGCTCCGACATCGCCATCGGCGCCGACCGCATCGTCGGCACCGCGGGCGACTATGCGGGCGAGACCGAGATCGACATCTCGGGCAGGACAGTTGTTCCGGGCTTCATCGACACACATCTGCACATCGAATCCTCGCTGGTGACGCCGCACGAATTCGATCGCTGCGTCTTGCCCTATGGCGTCACCACCGCCATCTGCGATCCGCATGAGATCGCCAATGTGCTCGGTGCCGAGGGCATCGAATTCTTCCTCGAATCCGCGCTGGAGACGATCATGGACATCCGCGTCCAGCTCTCTTCCTGCGTGCCGGCAACGCATCTTGAAACTTCGGGCGCCGACTTGCCGATCGAGCGCCTGCTGCCCTTCCGCGATCATCCCAAGGTGATCGGCCTTGCCGAGTTCATGAATTTCCCCGGCGTGATCCACAAGGATCCCGTCTGCATGGCCAAGCTCGACGCCTTCCAGGCCGGCCATATCGACGGCCATGCGCCGCTGCTTTCCGGCAACGACCTGAACGGCTACCTCGCAGCCGGCATCCGCACCGAGCACGAGTGCACGACCGCCACCGAGGCGCTGGAAAAGATTCGCAAGGGCATGCACATCTTGGTGCGCGAGGGTTCGGTCTCCAAGGACCTCGCCGCGCTAATCCCCATCATCACCGAGCGGCTTTCGCCTTACCTCGCGCTCTGCACCGACGACCGAAATCCGCTCGATATCGCCGAACAGGGCCATCTCGATCATATGATCCGCACGGCGATCGCGAGCGGCGTCGAGCCGCTCGCGATCTATCGTGCCGCCTCGATCTCTGCCGCCCGCGCCTTCGGCCTTAGAGACCGCGGCCTGGTGGCGCCGGGCTGGCGCGCCGATCTCGTGGTTCTCGACAGCCTGCAAAGCTGCCGTGCAGAGATGGTTTTTTCCGCCGGCCGCCGCGTCACCGACGGACTTTTTGCCACGCGCAAACCGGTCGCCCCGATCGGTCTCGACAGCGTCAAGGCCCGGCCGGTCAATGCCGCCCATTTTGGAGTGCCGGTCGCCGAGGGCGAAACATCGGTCATCGGCGTCATGCCGGGCAAGATCATCACCGAGCATCGCCGCTACCGCCTGCCTGCCAAGGGTAACGAGACGACGGTCGATCTAACCAACGACATCATCAAGGTCGCCGTCATCGAGCGCCACGGCAAGAACGGCAACCATGCCAATGGCTTCGTCCAGGGCTTCGGCCTGAAGAAGGGTGCGATCGCCTCCACCGTCGGACATGACAGCCACAATATCTGCGTCGTCGGGGTCGATGAGGATGACATGGCGCGCGCCGCAAATCGCCTCGGAGAGATCAAGGGCGGCTTCGTCGTTGTTGAGGATGGCAAGATCACCGGCGAAATCGCCCTACCCGTCGCCGGCCTGATGAGCATCGAGCCTTACGAGACCGTGCGCGACACGCTGCACCATCTGCGCCAGGCCGCCTTGGCACTCGGCGCCACGCTGGAAGAGCCCTTCCTCCAACTGGCCTTCCTGCCGCTGCCCGTCATCCCGCATCTGAAGATTTCCGACCGCGGCATGGTTGACGTGGACAAGTTCGCGCTGATCGGGTGAGTAGCGCCGGGGTTGGGAGTGCTTACTGCCAGGCCTCGGGCAATTCACTCTCAACAGGTTTCGCAACGGGCACCTTCCCGAGCAGCTTCGCGAGCCTACCAACCCGCGCACAAAACCCGTCCAGCGCCGCAAGCGTCACCGCTCCGGCACCCTCCACAGCCTCGTATCCCGGCATGACCAACGGCTCTCCGAACACCATGCCGTCAGGCAGGCGGAATTCCGCCGGTTTGCGCGTCAGGTTGAAAACGAACAGCAGTTTCTCTCCGTCCTTTTCGCGGGTGAAGGCGAGCAGATCCTGATTGGTGCCGATGAAGGTCATCTCGCCGTCGATCAGCGCAGGATGGCTCTTCCGGAAGGCGAGCGTCCGGCGGTAGTGGTGCAGCACCGAGCTGTCGCTATCCTCCTGCGTATCCACGGAAAGCGCAGCCTGCTCGTAAGGCACCGGCAGCCAGCTCTTTTCAGCCGAGGTAAAGCCCGCATGCGCCTTGCCGGCCTCCCACGGCATCGGCGTGCGGCATCCGTCGCGGCCCTTGAAGGCCGGCCAGAAACGGATGCCGTAGGGATCGCGCAGATCCTCGAAGGCAAGCTCCGCTTCCGGCAGTCCGAGCTCTTCGCCCTGATAAAGGCAGATTGAACCACGCAGCGCCGCAAGTACGGAGATCGCGAGCTTGGCGATAACAGGCCGCTCCTCCTCAGCAAGTGCAAACCGGCTGACATGACGCATGACGTCATGATTGGAGAAAGCCCAGCAGACCCAGCCGTCGGTCACCGATTTCTGGAAGGCTTCGACGCAGCCGCGGATATGCGCGGCGGTAAAATCGGGCCCCAGCAGATCGAAGGTGTAGCACATGTGCAGCTTGTCGTCGCCGCTCGTATAGGCGGCGACCGTCTTCAGCGAGCGCGCGCCATCGCCGACTTCGCCGACGGTCGTGCGATCTTCATAGCGGTCGAGCAGCGCCCGAAAGCGCTTGAGGAAGCCGATATTTTCCGGCTGCGTCTTGTCGTAGAGGTGGTTCTGCATGCCATAAGGATTGGTGTCGGGCGCATCGAGGCCCCCATCACTGGTATCGGGCTCGTGCGGCGGATTGCTTCTGAGCTCTCTGTCGCAGAAATAATAGTTGACCGTGTCCAGCCGGAAGCCGTCGACACCGCGGTCGAGCCAGAACTTCACCGTCTCCAGCACCGCCTCCTGCACTTCTGCGCTGTGAAAATTGAGGTCAGGCTGCGAAGTCAGGAAATTGTGCTGGTAATATTGCCGGCGCACGCCGTCCCATTCCCAGCCCGGGCCACCGAAGATCGACAGCCAGTTGTTCGGCGCCGTCCCATCCGGCTTCGGATCGGCCCAGACATACCAGTCCGCCTTCGGATTGCTCCGGCTCGCCCGGCTCTCGATGAACCAGGGATGTCGGTCGGAGGTGTGCGAGATCACTTGGTCGATGATCACTTTGATGCCGAGCCTGTGCGCCTCGGCCATCATCTCGTCGAAATCGGCGAGCGTGCCGAAGATTGGGTCGACGTCGCAATAATCGGAAACGTCGTAACCCATGTCGGCCATCGGAGACTTGAAGAAGGGCGAAAGCCAAATCGCATCGACACCGAGGCTGGCGATATGCGGCAGCCGGCGGGTGATCCCCTTGAGATCGCCGAGCCCATCGCTGTTGGTGTCCTGAAACGAGCGCGGGTAGACCTGATAGATCACCGCTCCGCGCCACCAGTCCGCATTCCCGCCTGCCTGCAATGCCATCGGCTACGTCTCCTACCTTGTTCGCGCTCGCCACACTAAAGCGGACGAAACAAAAGACAACCATGTGAAGCCGTTATCAATGGAGCCGAAACCGCCGCGACGCTTCGTCGCGATCCAACAAGAGGGAGCCGTATATAGGCTTGTCCACAACCGCAAACGAGCCTCCGGATTTGGGGTTGCAACGCAAAGCCTTTGCGATAAGGTGCGCACTGACCTGCACGTAAGAGGTCGAAAATCGGGAACAAATGTCTAATAAAGGCGCAAAGCCTAGAAAGGTGGACCCATGATGAAGCAGTTCACGAAAAAATTTCTCGCTTCCGCAATGCTTGGCACATTACTGGCGTTTTCGGCGCACGCGGCGACGCTCAACATCCACAATGGTGGCGATCCGCAATCGCTCGATCCGCAGAAACTTTCCGGCGACTGGGAGAATCGTATTGCCGGCGATATTTTCGAAGGCCTCGTCACCGAAGACGCCAAGGACAATCCGGTCCCCGGCCAGGCCGAAAGCTGGACCATTTCGCCTGACGGCAAGGTCTACACGTTCAAGCTCCGCGACGGCATCAAGTGGTCCGATGGCCAGCCGGTAACGGCAGGAGACTTCGTCTTCGCCTTCCAGCGCCTCGTCGACCCGAAAAACGCCGCCGACTACGCCTATCTGCAGTTCACCATCAAGAACGCCGAAAAGATCAACAAGGGCGAGATCACCGATCTCAGCCAGCTTGGCGTCAAGGCGATCGACGACAAGACGCTCGAAATCACCCTGGAAAATCCGACTCCCTATTTCCTCAATGCGCTGATGCACTACACGGCCTATCCGCTGCCGAAGCATGTCGTCGAGGCGAAGGGCCAGGATTGGGTCAAGATCGGCAACATCGTCACCAACGGCCCCTATAAGCCGGTCGAATGGGTTCCCGGCTCGCACGTCACAACGGTCAAGAACGACCAGTGGTACGGCACCAAGGACCTGAAGATCGACGGCGCCAAGTTCTTCGTGCTCGAAGACCAGGAAGCGGCGCTGAAACGCTACCGCGCCGGCGAATTCGACATCCTCACCGACTTTCCCACAGACCAGTACGAATGGATGAAGAAGAACCTGCCGGGCCAGGCGCATGTCGCCCCCTTCTCCGGCCTCTATTATTACGTCGTCAACTCGCAGAAGCCTCCTTTCAGCGACAAGCGCGTCCGCCAGGCTCTCTCCATGGCGATCAACCGCGAAGTGATCGGCCCGCAGATCCTCGGCACCGGCGAGCTTCCGGCCTATTCCTGGGTTCCGCCAGGCACTGCCAATTACGGCGAGCCGGCCTATGTCACCTGGAAGGACCTGCCTTACAAGGACAAGGTCGCCGAGGCCAAGAAGCTGCTTGCCGACGCAGGATTCGGCCCAGATAAGCCGCTCCACGCGGTCCTCAGCTACAATACCAATGACAACCACAAGCGCATCGCCGTCGCAATCGCGTCGATGTGGAAGCCGCTCGGCGTTGATGTCGAGCTCGTCAACGCCGAAACCAAGGTGCATTACGACCAGATGCAGCGCGGCCAGGTGGAAATCGGCCGTGCCGGCTGGCTTGCCGATTACAACGACCCGGACAATTTCCTGAACCTCCTGGTGACGGGCGTGCAGATGAATTACGGCCGCTGGTCCAATCCTGAATATGACAAGCTGATCAAGGACGGCAATGCTCAGACGGACCTCACCAAGCGCGCCGAAATCTTCAAGAAGGCCGAGCAGCTGGCGCTTGATGAATCCGCCGCCCTGCCGATCTACTATTACGTCTCGAAGAATGTCGTTTCGCCGAAGATCGAAGGCTTCGTCGACAACATCCAGGACATCCACCGCACGCGCTGGCTGTCGATGAAAGAGTAAGGGAAAACGGTCCTTCCCGCACACTGCGGGAAGGACCGGCCCACGACCATGATCAAATACGCTCTCCGTCGCCTGCTGTCGACGATCCCCGTCATGTGGATCGCCGTGACAGCCTCGTTTTTCGTCCTGCGCCTCGCTCCCGGCGGCCCCTTCGATGGCGAAAGGCCATTGCCGCCGGTCATCCTCAAGAATCTCGCGGCCCACTACAATCTCGACAAGCCGCTGATCCAGCAATACCTGCTCTACGTCGGAGATCTGCTCAAGGGCGATCTCGGCCCCTCCTTCTCCAGCGAGGATTTCAGCGTCGCCCAGCAGATCATGATCGGTCTGCCCTATACTTTCACGATTGGCACGGCCGCTTTCCTGCTCGCCATCCTCGTCGGCGTGACCGTCGGCTGTCTCGGGGCGCTCTACCAGAACAAGACGCCGGACTACATTCTCGGCAGCCTCATCCTGATCGGCGTCGTGCTGCCGAACTTCCTGATCGCGCCGATCCTGCAATTGATCTTCGGCATCCACCTCGCCTGGTTTCCGGTCGGCGGCTGGGGTGACGGCTCGCTCAAATTCCTCGTGCTGCCGATCGTCGTTCTGGCCCTACCGCATGCCGGGCGCATCTCGCGCATCACCCGCGGCTCGATGATCGAGGTGATGAACCAGAACTTCATCCGCACCGCCAAGGCCAAGGGCATCGGCCCGCGGCTGACGGTGATGCGCCACGCGCTGAAGCCTGCATTGATGCCTGTCGTCTCCTATCTCGGACCGGCTGCAAGCTACCTTCTCACCGGCTCGCTGGTTGTCGAGAGCATCTTCGGATTGCCCGGCATCGGCCGCTACTTCGTCAATGCGGCGTTGAACCGCGACTACGGCATGGTTCTCGGGACGGTCATCTTCTACATGGTGCTGATCGTGTTCCTGAACCTTCTCGTCGATATCGCCTATGCGTGGCTCGATCCGAAAGTGAGAAACCGATGATCCTCAATCCCGCAAAACGCGAGCTGCTCGCAGAGGAGCTTCTGCAGGCCGAAGGCCTGGCGCCAGAAGGCCGTTCGCTCACCAGGGATGCGCTCCGCCGCCTGGCGCGCAACAAGGCGGCAGTGCTGTCAATCGTCGTCCTGGGGCTGCTGATCCTCGCCGCCTTCCTCGGCCCCTGGTTCATTCCCTTCAACTACGAGGACCCGGATTGGGCGGCCTTCCGCATCCCGCCTTCGATCGAGACCGGCCATTATTTCGGCACCGATCCGAACGGCCGCGACCTTCTCGCCCGGGTGCTCTATGGCACCCGCGTCTCGCTGGCCGTGGCGCTGACGGCAACCGTCGTCTCTGTCGTCATCGGCGTGCTCTATGGCGCGATATCGGGCTATATCGGCGGAAGACTGGATGCGATCATGATGCGCTTCGTCGACATCATGTACGCGCTTCCTTACATCCTCTTCGTCATCCTGCTGATGGTGATCTTCGGCCGCAACGTCTATCTGCTCTTTGCCGCGATCGGCGCGCT
The DNA here is from genome assembly GCF_030518245.1 of Rhizobium sp. CBN3. NCBI lineage: Bacteria > Pseudomonadati > Pseudomonadota > Alphaproteobacteria > Hyphomicrobiales > Rhizobiaceae > Rhizobium > Rhizobium sp. CBN3. The sequence continues at coordinate 414,212 of NZ_JAULSE010000001.1, read as the reverse complement.
GGAATGGCTGACCATGGCCCGTATCGTCCGCGGCCAGACGTTGTCGATCAAGCATCGCGAATTCATCGAGGCGGCGCGTGCCTCCGGGCAGCGGCCGTTCAAGATCATCGTCAAGCATATCATCCCGAACCTCGTCGGGCCGGTGGTCATCTTCGCGGCGCTGACCGTGCCTGAAATCATCGCCACGGAAAGCTTCCTCTCCTATCTCGGCTTCGGCGTGCAGGAACCGCTGACCTCGCTCGGCACGCTGATCGCCGAAGGAACCGACGCCATGGAAAGCATGCCCTGGCTGCTGATCTTCCCGGCAAGCTTCCTCGTCGCCCTGCTGCTCAGCCTGCTTTTCATCGGCGACGGCCTGCGCGACGCGTTCGACCCGAAGGATCGATAGAATGCTCCAAGAAAAAGACATCCTGCTCGAACTCAAGGATTACTCGATCACCTTCGCGACGCCCGACGGCGAGGTGAAGGCGGTCTCCAACATGAACCTCACCGTCCGGCGCGGCGAGCGCATCGCCATCGTCGGCGAGTCCGGCTCCGGCAAGAGCCAGACCTTCCTCGGCATCATGGGCCTGCTTGCCAAGAACGGCAGGACGACAGGACAGGCGCTGCTCGAAGGCAAGGACGTGCTGTCGCTGAAGTCGCGCGAGCTCGACCAGATCCGCGGCAAGGACATGGCCATGGTCTTCCAGGACCCGATGACGGCGCTGAACCCGTCGCTGAAAATTTCCCGACAGCTGACGGAACAGCTGGAGGTTCACCGCGGCCTGACGGCGCGCGCGGCATCCGACGCTGCCCTCGACATGCTGAAGCGCGTCGGCATCCCCGACCCGACGCGGCGCTTCCACCTCTATCCGCACGAACTCTCCGGCGGCATGCGCCAGCGCATTGTCATCGCCATGGCGCTGCTCACCAAGCCGAAGCTCCTGATTGCCGACGAGCCGACGACGGCGCTCGACGTCACTATCCAGGCGCAGATCCTCGATCTCTTCAACGATCTGACGGCGGAGATGAACACAGCGCTCATCATGATCACCCACGATCTCGGCGTCGTCGCCGGCCTCGCCGACCGCGTCGCCGTCATGTATGCCGGCCGCATTGTCGAGGAGGCGCCTGTCGATGAACTCTTCGATAGTCCCGCCCATCCCTATACGGCGGCGCTGCATGCCTCAATCCCGCGGCCGGACCAGGATGTCGACCACCTCGTCGTTATCCCCGGGCGCCCGCCGAACCTGCAGCACCTGCCGAAGGGCTGCAATTTCTCGCCGCGCTGTTCGCAGGTCCAGGACGATTGCATCGACCGTCCTCCTCCCCTCGAACCGTTGGCGACGCGCCACTGTGCGGCCTGCTACCATCCGTTTCCGCGCCGTGAGGAGTTGCTGAACCATGGCTGATCGATCGCTGCTGAGGGTCGAAAACCTCACCACCCAGTTCGAACTGCCGGCGAAAGGCCTCTTCAAGCCGCCGGTCTTCCTTACCGCCGTCAACAATGTCAGCTTCGATCTCGCCGAAGGTCGCACGCTCGGCGTCGTCGGCGAATCCGGCTGCGGCAAATCCACGCTTGGCCGTTCCATCCTGCGGCTGTTGAAATCGCAGAGGGGCCGCATCCTCTGGCAGGGCCGCAATCTTCTCGACCTGTCGGAGGAGGAGATGCGCGCCGCGCGCCGCGACATGCAGATCATCTTCCAGGATCCGATCGCCTCGCTCGACCCGCGCATGACGGTCGGCGACATCATCGCCGAGCCGCTCACTGTCTTCGAAACGAAGCTTTCGAAGGCCGAGCGTACCCAGCGCGTGCGCGAAATCATGAGCGCCGTCGGCCTAGTGCCTGAGATGATCAACCGCTATCCGCACGAGTTCTCCGGCGGCCAAGCGCAACGCATCGGCATTGCGCGTGCGATCGTCACCAAACCGAAACTCATTGTCTGCGATGAGCCGGTTTCGGCCCTCGACGTTTCGATCCAAGGCCAGGTCATTACGCTCCTGCGTAGGCTGCGAAAGGAGTTCGGCCTGACGCTGATCTTCATCAGCCACGACCTCTCCGTCGTGCGCCTGATCTCCGACGACGTGCTGGTGCTCTATCTCGGCCGCGTGGTGGAATCAGGCGACTGCGCTACCGTCTTCGATCATCCCGCCCACCCCTATACGCAGGCGCTCTTTTCCGCAGCCCCGATCCCGGATCCGAAGCTCGCGCGCCTGCGCACCCGCATCCGCCTGCAGGGCGACCCGCCCTCGCCGCTCAACCCGCCGAAAGGCTGCGTCTTCTCTCCTCGCTGCTGGAAGGCGACCGACATCTGCCGGACCGAAATGCCGCCGACCGAGGAGGTTCGTCCCGGCCAGAAGGCCGCCTGCTATCATATGGACAGGCCGTGAATGGAACGAAGGCCGCATGAAGCGGCCTTCGCTTTTTCCAAACGCTTGTCACGTTCCCTTCGCGGCGAATCGGCCAAAACACAGATACTTCGGAATCTATGGCCTCCGATAACAAAGATTTAGATGCGAATATGTTATCCCCATCCTCGCCTAATCATGGGCTTGGGGAACGCATCTATGAAATCGAAACTATCCGGATTGATCGCGCTTGCAGCCGCGATCATTGCCACCTCCGCCGTATCGTCGTATGCCGAAGATCTGAAATTCCAGCTCACCAACGGGACCAATTCCGTCCTGACGCGCTTCTACAGCTCGCCGACCGGCGTCAACAACTGGGAAGAAGACGTCTTCGGCGAGGATGTCCTCAATCCGGGCGAGACCGTGAACATCACCATCGCCGACGGCCGCACCGTCTGCAAATACGACATGCGCTTCGAATTCGACGAAGACTCGAACCTCGACACCACCGAAGACACGCAGGACCTTTGCGCGCTCGGCAGCTACACCATCCACGAATAAACACCTTCGCGCTCGCCGCCTTCGCTTGCCCGCGAAGGCGGCTTTCGGTTCCTTGTCCCAATGGCGCTCGCAATATCGACGCTTGTCACTCCGCCCGGCTCCGCGTATCAGCGGATGAAGCGTTAATTCAAAGCGATAGAGCGGCCTGTTGCATCAGCGGCGCTCCGATGCCGGGAGGACAAGGTGAACGGAAGACGGTTTCTGTCGATCGGTGAATGCATGGTGGAGCTCTCGCAGGCCGGCGACGGCCTGCTGCGCAAGGGCTTTGCCGGCGATACCTTCAATACCGCCTGGTATGCCCGCGCTTGCCTCGGCCCCGACTGGTCGGTCGATTATTTCACCGCGCTCGGTGACGACGCCATGTCGGACGAGATGGCTGCCTTTATCGCCGGAGCGGGTATCGGCACGAATCTCATCCGCCGCATCAAGGGCAAGACGCCCGGCCTCTACATGATCAACCTGAAGAACGGCGAACGCTCCTTCAGCTATTGGCGCGACAGTTCGGCCGCCCGCAGCCTGGCTGCTGATCCGGATCATCTGCGCGAGGCGGTGGAAAGCGCTGAAGTCATTTATTTCTCCGGCATCACCCTTGCCATCCTGCCGCAGGAGGATGCCGCAACGCTGCTCTCCGAAATCCGCCGCGCCAAGGCAGCCGGCAAGCTCGTGGTTTTCGACCCCAACATCCGTCCACGCCTGTGGTCGAGCTACGATGTGATGCATACGACGATCAGCGAAGGCGCTCGCTCCTCCGTGCTCGTCATGCCGAGCTTTGACGACGAGGCCGCTCATTTTGGTGACGATTCCATCGAGGCGACCATTCATCGCTACCGCGCGCTGGGCGCTCTCGATATCGTGGTCAAGAATGGCGCGGACGGTGTCAACTTGAATTTCGGCGGCGAGGAGACCTTCGTTCCGGCCGAAAAGGTCAAGAAGGTCGTCGATACCACGAGCGCCGGCGACAGTTTCAACGGCGCCTTCCTCGCACGATATCTTGAGAGTCAGGACGCGCCGGCAGCCGCCCGCTTCGCCGCAGGCGTGGCGGCTCGCGTCGTCAGCGAGCATGGGGCGTTGGTTGCAAGAGAAAAACTCGGGTTGAGCGGTCGCTGAACCCGCGCATGACGATCGCGCAGGTGTGCCATGCGCGGGCGCTCCCCGCTTTATCGGCATTCTTCCCCGTCAAGGGCGTAAAAATCAGGACTTCGTCGGCCGATCCGTCTCGCGAACCGCCTCGTCATGATACCAGCAGCTGTCGAGCGCTGCGTCGCAGACATCAGCCGCCTCGCGCTCCATCAGCTTGGCGCGTTCGAACCGGTTTGCGGCCCGCGTCGGTTTGACAGGAAACTGGTAGATCGTCGCGGATTCACGATGGAAACCGGTGGGCATGAGATCGCCTCCATTCCGTTCGGCGCATCGATATCAGGACTGCGACCATAGCATGATGCACATAGTTTATGCAAATTGCACAAAATATATGCATGAAGTAACTATGATTGATCCATATGCTGTCTACGACTGAAGCTTCCGCCTATTTGTTCAACACTTCACCATTTCGAACTAACGCCCAAATTTTCATCCGGTTCCGAGGCAGGAAACATCTTTATCCTCCTGATGAATCAGCCTTCGATCGTTCAAACGGGCTTCTTTCGAGAAAGGGAAAAGTGCGGATCGACCGGCCGATTTAAGATTTTTCTTTTGTCGGCAATCAAACTGGCACGCTACGTGCTTCGATAGGTGCATCCCCTGGCGGTCGGATGCGTTTGCGCGCCCAGATCGTCTCCGGGTTTGCTCACCTTCGTCGCATTGAGAGAGTCACGATGACAAAATATAAGCTCGAGTATATTTGGCTCGATGGGTACACCCCGGTACCGAACCTGCGTGGCAAGACGCAGATCAAGGAATTCGACGCATTCCCGACGCTGGAACAGCTTCCGCTCTGGGGCTTCGACGGCTCGTCGACGATGCAGGCCGAAGGCCGCAGCTCCGATTGCGTGCTGAAGCCCGTCGCCATCTATCCCGACCCGGCCCGCACCAACGGCGTTCTCGTCATGTGCGAAGTCATGATGCCCGATGGCGTCACGCCGCACCCGAGCAACGCCCGCGCCACCATCCTCGACGACGAAGATGCCTGGTTCGGCTTCGAGCAGGAATATTTCTTCTATCAGAACGGCCGCCCGCTCGGCTTCCCCGAGCAGGGTTATCCGGCTCCGCAGGGCCCCTACTACACCGGCGTCGGCTATTCTAATGTCGGCGACGTCGCCCGTGAAATCGTCGAAGAGCATCTCGATCTCTGCCTCGCTGCCGGCATCAACCACGAAGGCATCAATGCCGAAGTGGCCAAGGGCCAGTGGGAATTCCAGATCTTCGGCAAGGGCTCCAAGAAGGCCGCCGACCAGATCTGGATGGCGCGCTACCTGCTGCAGCGCCTGACCGAAAAATACGGCATCGACATCGAGTATCATTGCAAGCCGCTCGGCGACACCGACTGGAACGGCTCGGGCATGCACTGCAACTTCTCGACCAAGTACATGCGCGAAGTCGGCGGCAAGGCCTACTTCGAAGCGCTGATGGCGCAGTTCGAAAAGAACCTGATGGACCACATCAACGTCTACGGTCCCGACAACGACAAGCGCCTGACCGGCAAGCACGAAACCGCTCCGTGGAACAAGTTCTCCTACGGCGTTGCCGACCGTGGCGCTTCGATCCGCGTGCCGCACTCCTTCATCAAGAACGACTACAAGGGTTATCTGGAAGATCGCCGCCCGAACTCGCAGGGCTGCCCCTATCAGATCGCTTCGCAGGTTCTGAAGACGATCTCGGAAGTTCCGCTCGCCGGTTCGGCTTCTGCTGCCGCCTAACCTCCCAAGCGGCGCCGGTCTCCGACCGGCGCCGTCATTCTTTCTTTCTGAAATGATGATCGGCCGCTGACATATTTGCGCCGATCGGACCGCTAAACGCCTGAAAACACTGGCAAGCGGCTGTAATATTTCCATCATGGTCATGCCTCAAAATAGGCAAGCGGGAATCGCCGTTCCGGAACCCCGCTTTGGGGTTGAGCGTTGACAGATCACTGCAACGCGGATGGAAATCGCGATATGCTGCAACGTCCGGCAAATACTTATAGCGGCGAAAGCTGGGCCAATGCCGCAGCCGCCGGAAACCTGCCGGAAAGGCTGGTGATCGTTACCGACGCCTGGCATCCGCAGGTCAATGGAGTCGTCCGCTCAATCGAGAACACCAATCGCGAACTGGCGAAAATGGGTGTCGAGGTTGCGATGGTGACGCCGGAGCGTTTCCACAGCATCCCCTGCCCGACCTATCCGGAAATCCGCCTGTCGATTGCCAATTACCGACGTGTCGCGCGAGAGATCGAAAAGCACAATCCGACCTATGTGCATATCGCCACCGAAGGTCCGCTGGGATTGACCGCCCGCCGCTGGTGCCTGCGCAAGCGCATGCCTTTCTCAACCAGCTATCACACGCGCTTTCCGGAATATGTTTCTGCCCGCCTGCCGATACCGGAGAGCTGGCTCTACGCCTTCGTGCGTTGGTTCCACAATGGCGGCGCCGGCTGCATGGTGGCGACGCCAAGCCTTGCTCGCGAATTGTCCGCGAGAGGCATCAAGAACCTGATGCCCTGGACCCGCGGCATCGACGCCACGCAATTCCATCCGATGCCGCTTGAGCCGGAGCCTCTTGGCCTTCCTCGGCCGATTTTCATGACCGTCGGCCGCGTGGCGCTGGAAAAGAACCTGCCGGCCTTTCTCGATCTCGACCTGCCGGGCTCCAAGGTCGTCGTCGGCGATGGTCCGGCGCGCGCCGAACTGGAGCAGCGTTATAAGAACGTCCATTTCACCGGAGTGAAATTCGGCGAGGATCTGGCGAAAATCTATGCCCAGGCCGATGTCTTCGTCTTCCCCTCGCTCACCGACACCTTTGGCAACACCATTCTCGAAGCCTTGGCATCGGGCGTGCCGGTCGCCGCCTACCCGGTCACCGGCCCGCTCGATATCATCGGCGAGGACAGCGAGGTCGGAGCACTCGACGCCGACCTGCAGGCAGCATGCCTGGCCGCTCTCTCCGCCTCGCGCACCAAGGCGCGTGAGCTTGCCATGCAATATTCTTGGGAAGCGGCAACGCAGCAATTCATCAACAATATTCGCGCTGCCAATGGGGTCATCACGCCGAAATGGAAAAAGGCTTGGCAATTCGCCAAGTCGCTTCCAAGAAGCAGAAAGCCCGGCGAAACCGCCGGGCCTCTCCCATCCGGAGATTGATCGACGTTACTTGTAAGTGCCTGGAAAGCGCCGGCTATATCAGGCGCGAGCGCAGCCGCGAGGACGAACGCGTCGTCGCGCTTCGGCTGACGGAGGAAGGTAAGTGCCTCAAGGAAAAAGCGACTGGCAATCCCCGGCTGCATCGCCGCCGCTACAGGCTGAGATCGTGGCGCTGCGCGAGGCGTTGAACAAGAGCGTGGCTTAGCGATAGACTACCACCAAGATAGCAAGGTCGCCTGGAGCACCCCCCTCTGCCCTGCCGGGCATCTCCCCCACAAGGGAGGAGATCGGCTGGGGCGGACCCGCTCGTTCCAACATCAATTGTTTGGAGAGATTCCATCCACGAGTCGATCTCCCCCCTTGTGGGGGAGATGTCCGGCAGGACAGAGGGGGGTGCATGGCGGGCTACGTCGAACCCTACGTCCGCCTCTTCTTCGACTCGTACGGATTATCAGGCGAACGGAAATGGATGCGGATCGGCACGCTCGGCATATCAAAATCGGCGCGCAACCCGTTGATCAGGTAGCGCGTATAGGATTCCGGCAGCGCGTCGGAGCGGGTGCACGAGATCATGAAGGCCGGCGGACGGGCCTTGACCTGCGTCATATATTTCAGCTTGATGCGGCGGCCGGAAACGGCCGGTGGCGGATGTTGGATCTGCTGCGTCTCCAGCCAGCGATTGAGCCGCGCCGTCGAAATACGCTTGTTCCACACCCTGTCGGTATCGATGATCGACTGCATCAGCTTGTCGAGTCCCCAGCCGGTCTGGCCGGAGATCGGCACGGCGCGAATGCCGCGCGCCTGCGGCAGCAGCCGATCGGTCTTTTCACGCAGATCCGCAAGCACCGCTTGCCGGTCCTCGATCATGTCCCACTTGTTGAAGGCGAGCACGGCCGCGCGACCCTCGCGCAGTACGAGGTCGACGATCTGCAGGTCCTGCTTCTCGAAGGGGATTGTCGCATCGAAAACGATGACGACGGTTTCGGCGAAGCGGATGGCCCGCAGGGCATCGGCGACCGAAAGCTTCTCCAGCTTCTCCGTCACCCGCGCTTTCCGGCGCATGCCGGCGGTATCGAACATTTTGATGGTGCGGCCGCGCCAGTCCCATTCCACCGAAATGGAATCGCGGGTGATGCCTGCCTCCGGGCCGGTCAGCAGCCGATCCTCGCCGAGGAAGCGGTTGATCAGCGTCGACTTGCCCGCATTCGGCCGGCCGACGATTGCCACTCGCAGCGGCTTGGTCTCGTCATAAGCTGGCTCTTCGTCCTCGTCCTCACCCTCATCAGCTGAGTGGGGAATATCGACGTCCGTGACGGCAACATCCTCCTTGGCATAGGCCCGGTCCTTGCCGATCGCCTCGACGATCGCGTCGCGCAGATCGAGCATGCCTTGCCCGTGCTCGGCCGAAATCGGCGTCGGCTCGCCGAGCCCCAGCGTATAGGCGTCATAGAAGCCGCTGTCGGAGCCGCGCGCCTCGGATTTGTTGGCGACGAGCACCACCGGCTTGCCGCGCCGGCGCAGCATTTCGGCAAGAGCGGTATCCACAGGCGTCAGCCCGTTCTTGGCGTCGACGACGAAAAGCGAAAGATCAGCCTCATCGATTGCCGCTTCGGTCTGCGCGCGCATCCGGCCCTGCAGGCTTTCCTCGTCGGCTTCTTCCAGACCGGCCGTGTCGATAATCGTAAAGGTCAGCCCCATCAGCCGCGCATCGCCCGGCCGGCGGTCGCGCGTCACGCCGGGTGTATCATCGACGAGCGCAAGCTTCTTTCCCACCAGACGGTTAAAAAGCGTCGACTTGCCGACATTCGGACGACCGACGATGGCGACCGTGAAACTCATTCTTTTTCCTTAAAACTCAGCCCTGCGCGGCGGGCGCCTTGCCGGATGCGGTAATGAGATCAAGCATCATCTGCGCCCGATTGGCAACAGGACGCGGGCTGCCGGCGTCGTCGACAATCGACTGGAACCATTGCCGCGCCTGCGCCATGTTGTCGGCCTTGTAGGCGGCCAGACCGAGTGCTTCGCGCGCCGAATGGCGGAAAGCGTTACTCGGCACGGCCATTTCTTCGATCGCAGCCGAAACCTGCTCATAAGAGCCGTTCTCGATCAGCAGCCAGCCCGCGCGCATTTTGGCGACATCGCGCACGGCAGCCGGCACGCTGTTGTCTTTGCCGATCTCATTGAAGGCGGCGATCGCAGCAGCAGCATCGCCCTTCTGCGCCTGGACAGTCGCCGCCCGCATGCGCGCCAGCACCGGATAGGCGCCATGGCCTTCCTTCTCCAGCTTTTCAAGCGCGGCCAGCGCCTCGTCGTTCTTGTTTTCGTCGGCAAGCTTCATCGCCGCCAGAAACTGGTCGCCGGCGCTGGAGGAGCGGTTGTCGTCCCAATATTCATAGAGAACCTTGCCGGCGGTGCCGAGAACGATCAGAACGGCGACGACAATGATATAGCGGCCGAACCGGCGCCAAACGCCCTTCATCTGGTCGGACCGCAATTCCTCATTGACTTCACGGATGAAGCTGTCGTCGTTGAATGCCATTCTCGTCTCCGGCCGCGGAAATACCTATACGCATGTGCATGACACGCACATTTCCGGCCTTCTACCCCATTTTGCCGCCGTTGTAAGGGGGATGTGAAAGATTCGTCACATGGTGAGCGGCGAAACGCCGATCAGCCATTCGTGCAGCTTCCAGATGATCAGCGCCCAGACGAGGATCCCGATGACGGCGGCATAGAGGTCGTACTTGGCCGAGACGAAGGGCCGGAGCGTGATTTCGCCCGCCAGCTCGCGGCGCTTGAGTGAAATGCGCACAATCACGCCCCAGGCAAGGAAGGCCGCAAACAGCAGGACCGACGATGTCTCGCCGTTGGCGAGCAGGTGCGCCAGCGCCCAGATCTTTACCGACAGCACCATCGGATGTTTGGTCCTGGTCGCTATATGCCCCGCCGGCAGCAGCGAGGCGACGAGACAGATCATCGCGAACAGCATCAGCGTGATTGATATATGAGCCATCCAGACCGGCGGATTGTAGAGCATGCCAGTCACCTGCCGCGCCTGACCAAATCCGTAGATCAGGAGGATCAGTGTGAGGATGCTCGCGATCGAATAGCCGGCCCGCCAGCCCTTCTCGCCGAGACTTGCGATCATCGAGCGGCGCAGATCCGGAGCCACCACCCGCACCAGATGCACCCCGAGAAAAAGTATGATGCCGACGATAAGCAGTGCCATTGCGGTCCCTTCCGTGCAGTTTGACATGACTTAGCGGCTGGCGGGAAAAAATACCAGTTGTGACCGCAGCTTCGCCGCAATTCTATCGGAGGGAAACCGCGAACAAATTGCCGCGGTGCCCATGTCTCGTCCTCTCCTCGCCGTCTGTCTGGTTGCCTCCCTCGTTCTTTCCGCGGTAGCAGAGGCGGCCGACCAACCGAAGCAGCTCGTCATCATCTCCTTCGACGGTGCCCACGACAACGCGCTCTGGGTGAAAAGCCGCGAGATGGCGGCGAAGAACGGCGCCCATTTCACCTATTTCCTCTCCTGCACTTTCCTGATGAACGAAGCGGCGAAGAAGACCTACCAGGCGCCGCACCAGAAACGCGGGAAATCCAATGTCGGTTTTGCCCAGAGCGACGACGAAATCCGCGAGCGCCTCGGCAATATCTGGCATGCCCATCTCGAAGGTCACGACATAGCGAGCCATGCCTGCGGCCATTTTGACGGCCGCCTCTGGAGCGAGGCCGACTGGTCCGCCGAATACGCGACCTTCCATGCCACGTTGAAAAATGCCTGGAAGAGCGTCGGCCTCGATGAACCCGCCGGCTGGCAGGATCTGGTCGATCACGGCATCAAGGGCTTTCGCGCTCCCTATCTCTCGGCGACGGCGGGCGCCGACATGATCGCCGCCGAGAAGAAGGCGGGCTTCACCTATGACGCGAGCCTCGTCACCAAGGGTCCGGCCATGCCTGTCGAAGAAGACGGCATCCTCCGCTTCGGCCTGCCCCTGATCCCCGAAGGCCCCAGCGAAAAGCCGATCATCGGCATGGACTACAATCTCTTCGTCCGCCATTCCAAGGGTGAGGAGGACAGCGCGGATTCGAAGGCATTCGAAGACCGCGCTTACGCCGCCTTCTCCCAGGCTTTCGACCGCCAATATAACGGCGACCGCATTCCCCTCCAGCTCGGCTTCCATTTCGTCGAAATGAACGGCGGCGCCTACTGGCGCGCGCTCGACCGCCTGGTCAGAAACGTCTGCCATAAGACCGACGTGGCCTGCGTCAGCTATTCCGAAGCCATCCCGATGATCAAGGCGCGTGGGAAATTGGAGCAGACCTCAGGGCTCTGACGGTGTTTTAAAATTGAGGGGTAGTGCCGTTCAGCCCCATCCGCCCAAACCTCACCAGTCAACCATCGACATGCGCGACGCCGGCTTCCCTCTCCAGATAGTGCCGATCGATCGCAGGTAGCGGTTCATCGTCGATCGCCGCCTCGAAAGTCCTAAGACGTTTGTAGATGGACAACAGCTCGATAATAGTCGTCCAGGAACTTACGAGATATTGAAAAGATCCGCGAACCTGATCGAAAACATTCGTAATCTGCGTCATCAATCCCAGCGTCAGCTTACCTGCGACGATCGATGGAATGAGAACGATAAAACTGAATATATTATCAGCCTGGGAATAGAAGAGACGTGCGACATTGAAGTATGTATAGTGGAAATAGATACGGAAATAATTCCGTCGGACATTCGTGAATAATTCAGCCAACGTTAACGGATCCGCGCGATCTGCATGATCCTCGCCATAGACCAGTTCCTTGCGGTAGTGGGCTTCCACGCGCTGATTGAGGAATTGCAGCCCAGGCAGCTTGATACCGACAATAGCCAGAAAGACTGTTCCAAACAACGACCAGAAGATTGCGGCCCAGACAAGCGCATGCGGGATGGCGCCGATTAGCGGCAATTCCGTAATATTTGCGCCAAGCCGAAAAAGTACCGGCAAGAATGCAATCAAAGTCATGATGGAATCGACAAAGCTGACGCCCAAACCCTCAACCGTTTGTGCAAAGCGCATCGTGTCGTCCTGCACGCGCTGAGACGCGCCTTCCACATGCCGCAGCTTGGGCCAGTTAGCGACATAGTAGTCGTTCATCGCTGTGCGCCAACGAAATACCCAATGGCTTACGAAGAACGAGGTAAACACCCGAATCGCGACCGCAACAAACGCTATACTGGCGAATATCAGCAGTTCCGCATAAAATCGTGAAGCGGGAACGGAACCGACCTTCTCTAGGGCCTGCTGGACCAAATTATAGAAAGGCCCATACCAAGCGTTCACAGCAACACTGACCTGTACACCAAAGTAAGTCGTGAAAATGATCAGCGAAGCACCGAGAACTGACCAATACTGCCAGGGATGCGGACTATACCAGAACCAGAAGGCAGTGAACAAACCAACGACAATTGCATAATAGATATAGAACCACAGGAAAGGTGCCGTCCAAAAGACAGACACACCGATAGGTGCTTCCTGCCCTTCGGGCAGCGGCGGCAGTCCGATCGCCGCGCCGGCCTGCTCGCCACCAAAATACCAAAGAAGGACCGCGGCCAGGCACCAGAGCGCGGCCGATATAAAGAAAGCTTTTGGTTTTGGGAAAAATGAAAGGAACACTGGGGCACTTTCCTGAACGGGAATCTCGGGAGCATCAGCAGATGCTGATTGCCCGGAAATTAAGGCACTTCGAAGAAAGCGGCAATGGACTCAAGCCATTGTTACGCACTTGTAACCACTTAATGGATTTCCTTCATCACCGGCATCGCCATTGAAGCGCACACGACCAGGGCAATGGCAGCGATCACCGTCGGCAGGGTAAAGCTGCCCGAGCGTTCGGCAATCCAGCCGGCAACAATCGGCCCGACGATCTGGCCGACGCCGAAGGCGGCCGTCATCATCGCCAGGATCCGCCGCGGACTCTTCGGGGAAAGCTTGCGGCCGATCTGCAGTCCGTAGGCAGTGATCGCAAGGAATGTCGCCCCGAATAGCGCACCGCCGATCAGCGGCGCGACGGAGGGCGGCAGCGCCACGGTGGCGAGCACGCCGGCCGCCTCGATCAGGAGCGCCGCGACATAGACGCCGCCCAGCCCGAGCGGCCTGACCAACGGCTTCCAGGCAAACAGCGCCACCGCCGCCGTCACACCGGCAATGAACCAGCAGAGAAATTCGACGAAAGCTCCCGTCGCCGCCATGCGTGCGATGGTAACGAGGAAGGTCGCCGTGATGACGTAGCCGAAGCCGAACAGGCCGTAGGAGAGCGTGACAAGCACCATCGGCCGGCTCCAGTGGAGCGCCGGTTCCTTGCCCGTTCGCGCTGCTTGTGCCGGCGCCGTGGGCAAGAGCCACCAGACGACGGCGAGACTTGCCGCGCAATAGAGCGCTCCGCCGATCCAATCGGCGCGCCAGCCGCCCGGCTCATCGTGAAAGCCAAGACCGATCAGCAGCACCATGACCGACGAAAGCGCGATGCCCGCCCCCGGCCCGCCGAAATGCGCAGCCTGCACATGATCGTTGCCGGCAGCAGCCCCGTGGCTGAGCACGATCGATGAGGTGAAAACCATGGCGAAGGCGCTGGCAAGGCCTGCCACGAACCGGATGACCGCAAAGATCGCGACGGAATCGGTAGCCGCCATGGCGGCGAGCAGGATCGCGTTGGCCAGCAATGCCGCAAGCGCCACCAGCCGTTCGCGCCCCGCCGCCCAGCCATAGGCCGCCAGCACGGCGCCGACGAGATAACCGACGAAATTCGCCGACGCGATAAAACCGGCATCGGCCGCCGAAAGCGGCACGCCGCTCATCATGCCGGGCAGGATCGGCGTGTAGGAGAAGCGCCCGAAGCCCATGGCCGCCGCCATGGCGGCGGCGCCGGCAGCGGCGGTAGAGACGAGATTCGGCGGGGAGCGAGGGGGGCGGGAAAGCATGCAACGCTTATCGCCCTGCAGCACCGGCATCGCAAACGACTATTTCTGATCGATTGATCAATTCTGCGAAAGTCGATGGATGAGGTGAGCGCTCCGAGTTCGATGAACGCAAGGAGCGGCGTTGCGGCGTGCTTCGAGGCTTCGCCCTATGGCTGCGCACCTCAGCATAAGGGGCTTTGGAGGATGCCGCGCTTATAACCGCGGACGCAGGAGTATGCGCACAGCCTCTAAGAGAACCTCATCCTGAGAGCGTGTGAATCGATTTTGCCATTTTCGATGCGAGTCAAATCAATGACTTAGCTCTCGTAAAAACAACGAGAATCCAAAAGATTCACAGACTCTGAGACGCCCCGCAGGGGCCTCGAAGGACGAGGCGGGTGCGCCGACGATGAAACCCTACGCCCGCCCATCCGGCAAGGTCAGAATCACCGGCCCGTTCCGCGTCGCAACCACCGTGTGCTCGAATTGCACGGTCGGCGCCTTCGGATCGGCATAGAGCGTCCACGCATCGTCGCCGCCTTCGGCCCAGGTCGCGCCGAGCGAAAGAAACGGCTCGACGGTGAAGACGAGGCCATCCGTCATCACACGTTTTTCCGACGGATCCGGCCAGGTCGAGAGCTCGGCCGGCTCCTCGTGCAGCGAGCGGCCGACGCCGTGGCTCGCCAGATTGGCGACCAGCGTATAGCGGTTCTTCTGCGCGAAAGCGCCGACGGCGGTGCCGATCTTTGCCAGAGGTTCGCCCGCTTTCACCTGATTGAGCCCGACCCAGAGCGCCCGCTTGCCGTCGCGGCAGAGGCGTTCGATCTTCGGCTTGACCGGCGGCATCGCAAAGGAAGCGCCGGTATCTGCGAAGAAGCCGTCCTTTTCCGCCGAGACGTCGATATTGATCAGGTCGCCGGCTTGGATGACACGCGCGCCTGGAATGCCGTGGGCGATTTCTTCGTTGACGCTGATGCAGGTGGCGCCGGGAAACTGGTAGCAGAACTCCGGCGCCGAGCGCGCGCCTGAATCCTCGAGCACCTTGCGGCCGATCCGGTCGAGCTCCAGCGTCGTTATGCCGGGCTCCATCGCCGCCGCCATCACCTGGATGGTGTTGGCGCAGATCCGGCCGATCTCTTTGAGCTTTGTCAGTTCATCGTCGTTTGCGATTACCATTCGTCTCTTCCGGCCTGCACGCGACGGCCGCGGCCGCCTTAGAGCACGCGTCCGGCAGGACGCGCTGAGGAATTGCGCTGATCAAGCCGTGGCTTTCGCCCCTTCGCCCCTTTCAGTCAATGCCTTTCTGACGATCGGCGCGACTTTCGTCCCGTAGAGCTCGATGCCGCGCATGATCTGATCATGCGGCATCAGGCCGATCGCCATCTGCAGCAGGAAGCGGTCGTTCTTGAATATCGCATGATGGGCGATGATCTTTTCCGCAACCACCTCGGGATCGCCGACAAAGAGCGCGCCGTTCGGCCCGCGCGACAGATCGAAATGCGCCCGGCTCGTCGGTCCCCAGCCGCGCTCGCGGCCGATACGGTTCATCACCTCGGCCTGCGGGCCGTAGAACTGGTCAGCGGCTCTCTCCGTCGTGTCGGCGATGAAGCCATGGACATTGATGCTGGTCTTCAGCTTCGCCTTATCCTGCCCTGCCCGGCGCGCAGCCTCGTGGTAGAGATCGAAGAGCGGCGCGAAACGGCGCGGCTCGCCGCCGATGATCGCGAGCGCCACCGGCAGTCCGAGCGCCCCGGCGCGCGCCACCGACTGCGGTGTGCCGCCGACCGCGATCCACAGCGGCAGCGGATCCTGCAGCGGCCTGGGATAGACGCCGCGTCCGTTGATCGCCGCGCGAAGCTCACCCTTCCACGCGACAGTCTCGTCGTCGCGCAGCGCCAGCAGCAGATCGAGCTTCTCCTCGAAAAGCTGGTCGTAATCCTCGAGATTGTAGCCGAACAGCGGGAAGGACTCGATGAAAGAGCCACGCCCTGCCATGATCTCGGCACGACCGTTGGAAATGAGATCAAGCGTCGAAAACTGCTGGAACACACGCACCGGATCATCGGAGGAGAGCACAGTGACGGCGCTGGTCAGCCGGATGTTTTTGGTCTTGACGGCCGCCGCCGCCAGCGCCACGGCGGGGGCCGATACCGCATAATCCGGCCGATGATGTTCGCCGAGGCCGAAGACGTCGAGCCCCACCTGATCGGCAAGCTCGATCTCCTCGATCAGATACTTCAGCCGCTCGGCCCCCTCAGCTCCCTTGCTGCGGGAGGGATTGGGATTGACATCGGCGAATGTGTAAAGGCCCAGTTCCATCGTCGGTATCCTGTTGAACTCGATCCGGAGATAAGGATGGTGGGGATGGAGCGCAAATACAAATTGTGGAACGGATTGTTCGAGAATCTTGATAGGCGGCGCGGTGATTTTCGCGAACGTGTTGTTGTCGACCGAGCTTTATCGGCGAAACAACAAGGAGTCTTTGCGCCGTGGCCACCCCCCCTCTGCCCTGCCGGGCATCTCCCCCACAAGGGTGGAGATCGGCTGGACGCAATGGCTTGCCCAAACAACTAGACATCGTGATTGCCGCAGCCGTCAGAGAGGGAGCGACGGTCCACCCGCTTGCCGATCTCCCCACCTGTGGGGGAGATGCCCGGCAGGGCAGAGGGGGTGTCACGCACACCAGAGCCGCGACCGAAGCACGAACTCGAACCACCAGTTCGAATCTGAATTCAACGACTTCCAGCCGCCGGCGGAATCATCTTCCAAGCTGCCTCAGACCTCACCTGAAGCGCCACGCCCCGCCGCTCACATCGTCGCCAGCAGCTCCGCCAACTGATCAGCCGCCTTGCCCCATCCCTCATGGAAGCCCATCTTCTCATGCGCTTCCTTGTCCTCGGCGCGCCAGTGCAGCGCCTTGGCCGTATATTTCGTGCGACAGTTGCCAAGGTCTTCGAGCAGGATGACGCCGGTGAAGAAGGGTTTTTCCGACGGCATCCAGGCGCTGCTATAGGCGTCGGTGAAGACGATCTTCTCGTTCTCGACGACCTCCAGATAGACGCCGCGATTCGGATACTGATTGCCCTCGGGATCCTGCATGACGACGATGCTGGAACCGCCGGGCCGCACCTCGAGCGTTGCTTCCGCAACACCCCAGGGGCGCGGCACGAACCATTGCTTCAGCAGGTCGGGATCGGTCCAGGCTTTGTAAATCTTCTCGCGCGAAGCGTCGAATTCGCGAACAAGGACCAGTTCATGTTGCGTGCTGACGGTCATTTCAACATCTCTCCGTTTGAGTGAAACCCGTTTCGTATCAGGTTGTTACAAGGACGTGTCAAACTTCGCCGTTCCGACAGCACGCCGAAATTAATTTGCAATCGGCTGCGCCGCCTCTTCCTGCATCTTGTCGATCTGCCGGCGGATATGGGCGGCTTCTGCCGCCGAATGGGCAAGCGCGATGGCATGGTCGAAGGCTTCGCGCGCCTGGCTGGTCAGACCAAGCTGCTTCAGCAGCCCGCCCCGCAGACCGTGATAATAGAAATAGCCCCCGAGCTTCTCGCCGAGCGGATCGATAAGATCCAGCGCCTCCTGCGGCCCTTGCAGCTTGGAAACGACGACCGCGCGATTAAGCGTTACGACGGGCGACGGCTGAACACGTTCCAGCGCGCGGTAAAGCAGATCGATCTCCGCCCAGTCGGTGTCTTCGGCGCGTTTCGCGCGGGAATGAATGGCGGCGATGGCCGCCTGAAGCTGGTAGGGTCCCGGTTGGCGGTGGCGCACCGCCTTGTCGAGAAGCGCCAGGGCCTCATTGATGAAAAGCTGGTTCCAGAGAGAGCGGTCCTGATCCTCGAGCAGCACGATTTCGCCTTCGGGACTGAAGCGCGCCGGGCGGCGCGATATCTGCAGAAGCATGAGCGCAAGCAACCCCATCAACTCCGGTTCGGACGGAAAGATGTGCAGCATAAGGCGTCCCAGCCGGATCGCTTCGTCGCTGAAGGCGGCTGCCTCATGCCTCGGATCGGCCTGGCTGTAGCCTTCGTTGAAGATAAGATAGATCATCATGCTGACGATCGAGAGACGTTCGGCCCGTTCCTCAGGGCTCGGCGTTTCGAAAGGCACGCCCGCCTTCGCGACACGCGCCTTGGCCCGGGTGATGCGCTGCTCCATGGCGCTTTCGGAGACCAGGAAGGCCCGCGCGATCTGCGTCACCGAAAGGCCGGAGACGATGCGCAGCGCCAGCGCGATCTGCTGGGTCGCCGGCAGATCCGGATGGCAGCAGATGAAGAGAAGCCGCAGGATATCGTCGCGATAGTTGGAATCATCAAGCCGCTCGACGATATCGCTTTCGGCATCCTCGGTATCGGAAATGACGTCCTCGTCCGGCAGCCCCTGAAGCTTCGACCGTTTGCGCACGGCATCGATACCGCTGTTGCGACCGACGAAAATGAGCCAGGCCGTCGGATCGCGCGGCGGTCCTTTTTCCGGCCATGTCCGGATCGCCCGCAGGCATGCCTCCTGGAACGCCTCTTCCGCGGTATCGAGATCGCGGAAATAGCGCAACAGCGCGCCGAGCGCTTTCGGGCGGGCTGAGGCAAGGGCAAGGTCGATCCAGGCGATATCGGTCATGATGCAGCATCTCCCGGCCTGAACACGTAGAAAGGCCGAATTTCGTAAGAGGTGGAGCCGGGATTGACCGAGGATAGCTGTTTCGAGAAGGCGACCGCCTCGTCGAGCGTATCGAAGTCAACCACGTAAAAGCCGAGAAGCGCCTCTTTCGTTTCCGCGAACGGGCCATCGATGACGAGAGCTTCGTCCTTGCCCTTGCGCACGGTCGTCGCCACCGTCGTCGGCATCAGCCGGCCGACAGGCCCCAGCTTGCCGGCTTTGGCAAGCGGCTCCTGCACGGCGTAAAGCTTTTCCATGACGGCAGCCTCCTCCTCTTTGGTCCAGGCGAAGACGGTTTCCTCATGGGCGTAACAAAGGATTGCATAAAGCATCGGTCACTCCTCTTTCCAAATGACGAAGGAGTAACCGCTTACCCGACAGACCGCATCAAAAATTATCCAGCTCAGCGGCGATTGCAGGAACCACGGCTCTTACCGAAGGCTAGCCTTCGCTCAATGTCCGCCTGACTGCATTCTTCCAGCCCTTGATCTTTGCCGTCCGCACCTTCTCGTCCATGTCGGGCTCGAACCGCCGGTCGCGTTTCCACGTCGCCGAAAAGCCGTCCCTATCCGGCCACACCCCTGCCCGGCCACCGGCGAGCCAGGCCGCACCCAAGGCGGTGGTCTCCAGGATCACCGGGCGATCGACCGGGGCATCGAGCAGGTCAGCGAGGCGTTGCATCGTCCAGTCGGAGGCGACCATGCCGCCATCGACGCGGAGTACCGTATCCTCGGCGCCGTTCTTCCAGTCCTTCTGCATGGCATCGAGCAGGTCGCGGGTCTGGTAACAGACGGCTTCGAGCGCCGCGCGGGAAAGCTCCGCCGGGCCGCTGTTGCGCGTCAGCCCGAAAATCGCGCCCCGCGCTTGGGCATCCCAATATGGCGCGCCAAGCCCGGTGAAGGCCGGGACGAGATAGACCTCCTGCGTGGGATCGGCCTTTTCGGCAAGCGCATTGGTCTCGGCGGCGCTGCCGATGATGCGAAGCCCGTCGCGCAGCCATTGCACGGCAGCACCCGCGATGAAGATCGAACCTTCGAGCGCATAGGTCGTCTCGCCGTTCAGGCGGTAGGCAATGGTGGTCAGCAGTCGGTTTTTCGAACGCACCATATCGGCGCCGGTATTGAGCAGCGCAAAACAGCCGGTACCGTAAGTCGATTTCATCATGCCGGGCGCAAAGCAGGCCTGACCGATGGTCGCCGCCTGCTGGTCGCCGGCGACACCAAGGATCGGGATCGCGGCGCCGAAAATCTCCGGATCGACCGTGCCGAAATCGGCGGCGCAGTCCTTAACCTCCGGCAGCATGGCGGCCGGCACTCTCAGAATGTCGAGCAGATCCTCGTCCCAAGCGTTTTCAGCAATGTTGTACATCAGCGTGCGTGAGGCATTGGTCGCGTCGGTCACGAAGCTCTTGCCGACGGTCAGCCGCCAAATCAGGAAGGTGTCGATCGTCCCGAAGCAAAGATCACCCCGGGCCGCACGCGCCCGCGCCCCCTTCACGTTGGCAAGCATCCAGGAGAGCTTGGTGCCGGAGAAATAGGGATCAAGGATCAGGCCGGTTTTCTTGGTAAAAACCCGCTCCAGATCCTGCCGTTTCAGGTTGTCGCAATAGCTTGCCGTGCGCCGGTCCTGCCAGACGATGGCATTCTGGATCGGCCGGCCGGTCTCGCGCTCCCACACAACCACGGTCTCGCGCTGGTTGGTGATGCCAAGCGCGGCGATGTCCGTCGCCGTCAGCTTCGCTTCGTGCAGCGCCATCTTGACGGTGGCGACGACCGAATCCCAGATCTCCTCGGGGTCATGCTCGACCCAGCCGGAGCGCGGATAGATCTGGGTGAATTCCTTCTGGCCCTTGCCGACGATCTGCATGTCGCCATCAAAAACAATCGCCCGTGTCGACGTCGTTCCCTGATCGATCGCCAGAACATATCCGCTCATGAAATCCCTCTCCCTAGAGCAATTCCAGCAAAAGTGCGCAGCGATTTTGCGTCCGGAATTGCGTGGAACAAAGAGATAGAGCATTTCCGTGATTCGGAGAAAAACGGAAATGCTCCACGCCGATTATCATGACAAATCAATAGGACACGGATGCGGGCGAGAAAAGCCAATAAAGCGGAATTGCCAGCCAGCCGGCTTTGGGAATAACCTCCCGGCTAACGCTGCGACGCAGCATCGGCATTCACGGAGAAACAGCATGAGCAGATCAGTCGTCGTCACCGGTTCCACCAGCGGCATCGGCCTTGCGATCGCCACCGCCTTTGCCGAAGCCGGCGACAATATTGTCATCAACGGTTTCGGAAACGCCGATGAAATCAAGGCGATCGTCGCGCGGCTTGAATCGGCATCGAAGGGCCGGGCGATCTACCATCCGGCCGACATGACGAAACCCACCGAGATCGCCGACCTAATCGAAACTGCGGCGAAGACCTTCGGCAGCGTCGATGTCCTCGTCAACAATGCCGGCATCCAGCATGTCGAGAAGATCGAGGATTTCCCGATTGAGAAATGGGATCAGATCATCGCCATCAACCTGTCGAGCTCCTTTCACACCATGCGCGCCGCCATTCCGCTGATGAAGGCTAGGAAGCATGGCCGCATCATCAACATCGCCTCGGCCCACGGGCTCGTCGCCTCCCCCTTCAAATCCGCCTATGTCGCGGCAAAACATGGTACATTAGGCCTCACGAAGACAGCGGCGCTGGAACTTGCCGAATTCGGCGTGACGGTCAACGCCATCTGCCCGGGCTACGTGCTGACGCCGCTCGTCGAAAAGCAGATACCCGATACCGCCAAGGCGCGCGGCATGACTGAGGAGCAGGTGAAGAGCGAGGTCATCCTCAAGGCGCAGCCGACGCGTGAATTCGTCAAGGCCGAGGAGATCGGCGCGCTGTCGCTCTACCTCGCCAGTGACGCCGCCCGCCAGGTGACGGGAACCCACATCTCGATTGACGGTGGCTGGACGGCGGCTTAACCATTGGAAAAACAACCGGGAATATCATGAACGACAGCATTCGCTTCATCCTGAATGGCGAGGACATAGAACTTACCGATCTCGGGCCGACCGAGACGCTTCTCGATTTTCTGCGGTTGAAGCGGCGCCTCACCGGCACCAAGGAGGGATGCGCCGAGGGCGATTGCGGCGCCTGCACCGTGCTCGTCGGCCGGCTCGTCGACGGCAAGCTTGCCTATGAATCCATTAATGCCTGCATCCGCTTCACCGGCTCGCTGCACGCCACGCACGTGGTGACGGTCGAGCATCTGGCCGGCCGGGACGGTGCGCTGCATCCGGTGCAGCAGGCGCTGGTCGATTGCCACGGCTCGCAATGCGGCTTCTGCACCCCGGGCATCGTCATGTCCCTCTATGGTCTGTGGCTGACGAAGGAAAAACCCGGTCGCCGCGAGATCGAAAAGGCATTGCAAGGCAATCTCTGTCGCTGCACCGGCTACGAGCCGATCGTCAAGGCCGCCGAGCAGGTGAGCCTGACGCGGCCGAGCGCCCTGTTCGACCCGCTGGAGCGCACGCGCTCGGAAATCATCGCACGGCTCTGGGCCATGCAGGCGAGCGGCACCATCCGGATTGCCAAAGGCGAAGACCGTTTGATCGTGCCGGCTTCGGTCCAGGCACTGGCCGAAGTTCTCTCGCAGGAGCCCGACGCGATCGTCGTTGCCGGCTCGACCGATGTCGGCCTCTGGGTGACGAAACAAATGCGGCGGCTGAGCCCGGTCGTCTTCATCAACCACCTGAGCGAATTGCAGTCGATCACCGAAAGCGAGGACGGCGTCACCATCGGCGCCGGCGTCAGCTACACCAGGGCCTTCGAAGCGATCGCCCGGAAAATCCCGGCGCTCGGGCGGCTGATCGACCGCATCGGCGGCGAGCAGGTGCGCAACATGGGCACGATCGGCGGCAACATCGCCAACGGCTCGCCGATCGGCGACAGCCCGCCGCCCTTGATCGCCCTCGGCGCGACGCTGACGCTGCGCTCCCTGGAAGGCCAGCGCAAAATGCCGCTCGAGGATTTCTTTATCGCCTACGGCAAACAGGACCGCAAACCCGGCGAATTCGTCGAAAGCGTCTTCGTGCCCTATCCCGCGAACAGCCGCTTTGCGGCTTACAAGATCACCAAGCGCCGCGACGAGGACATCACCGCCGTGCTCGGCGCCTTCCTGCTGACCCTCGACGAGGCCGAGATCGTTACCGAAATCCGCATTGCCTACGGCGGCATGGCGGCGACGCCGAAACGCGCCCGCACTGTGGAGGCCGAACTGATCGGCAAACCGTGGACAGAAGCAACGATCGAGGCCGCGCGCCCTGCCTTCGACACCGATTTCCAGCCGCTCACCGACTGGCGCGCCTCGGCGGAATACCGCCAGCTGACGGCCAAGAATTTGTTGACGCGGTTCTATCTTGAAACGGTAGGCGCGCCGGCAGAGCTGAAGCGGTTCGACGAGGTGGCGTGATGCAGAAATCGACGCTCGGCGCCAGCCACCCCCCTCATCCGCCTGCCGGCACCTTCTCCCCGCTGGGGAGAAGAGACAAGGCGCCACGTCTCGACTCCCTCTTCTCCCCAGCGGGGAGAAGGTGCCCGATAGGGCGGATGAGGGGGGCGAGCGGCCCTGAGCCGCGAGTGCTCGGAGCATCTGCGACGGGCAATCGTTCGGCAGGGAGACACTAATGGACAAGTCCACCTTCGAAGACCCCAAGGCCGTCATCTTCGGTCCGATGCATGGCTCCCTGCGCCATGATTCCGCGCACAAACACGTCACCGGCGCTGCCGATTACATCGACGACATCCCTGAACCCACCGGCCTGCTGCACGGCGCGCTCGGCCTTTCCGACCGGTCGCATGCCGAAATCCTCAGCATCGATCTTTCCGCGGTCGCCGCCTATCCCGGCGTGGTCTGGGTCTTCACCGGCAAGGACGTGCCCGGCGTCAACGACACCAGTTCCAACGGCAGCCATGACGAGCCGCTGCTGGCCGAAACTTTGGTTCAGTTCCACGGCCAGCCGATCTTTGCCGTCATCGCCGAAACGCGCGAAGCCGCCCGCCGCGCCGCGAGGCTCGCCAAGATCGACTATCGCGACCTGCCGCACTGGAGCGATATCGACGGCGCGCTTGCCAATGGCAGCCCGCTGGTCGTCACGCCGATGACACTCCAGCGCGGCGAGCCGGAAACGGAAATGACCAATGCCGCTATGCGTCTCAAAGGCCGGATGCGCATCGGCGGACAGGAGCATTTCTATCTCGAAGGCCATATCGCCGTGGCGATCCCCGGCGAGGATGACGAGGTCACCGTCTGGTCCTCGACGCAGCATCCGAGCGAGATCCAGCATATCGTCGGTCACGTGCTGGATATCCCGTCCAACGCCGTGACCGTCAACGTACGCCGCATGGGCGGCGGCTTCGGCGGCAAGGAAACCCAGGGCAACCAGTTCGCGGCCCTTGCGGCGATCGCCGCCAAGAAGCTCGGTCGCGCCGTCAAGTTCCGCCCGGACCGCGACGAGGATATGAGCGCCACCGGCAAGCGCCACGATTTCCTCGTCGATTACGAAGTGGGCTTCGATGCCGAAGGCCGCATTCACGCGATCGACGCGACTTATGCGGCGCGTTGCGGCTTCTCCTCGGATCTCTCTGGACCCGTTACCGACCGCGCCCTCTTCCACGCCGATTCCAGCTACTTTTACCCGCATGTGCATCTGCAGTCGAAACCGTTGAAGACGCACACCGTCTCCAACACCGCCTTCCGCGGCTTCGGCGGCCCGCAAGGCATGCTCGGCGCCGAACGCGTCATCGAGGAGATCGCCTATTCCCTCGGCAAGGATCCGCTCGATATCCGCAAGTTGAATTTCTATGGCCAGCCGGGCTCCGGGCGCACGCTGACGCCCTATCATCAGGAGGTCGAGGACAACATCATCGCCCGTGTCGTCGACGAACTGGAGGAGACGGCCGAATATCGGGCGCGGCGCAACGCCATCATCGGCTTCAATCGCGACAGCCGCTACATCAGAAAAGGCATCGCCCTGACGCCGGTCAAATTCGGCATCTCCTTCACCATGACCGCCTTCAACCAAGCCGGCGCCCTGGTCCATATCTATCAGGACGGCTCGATCCACCTGAACCATGGCGGCACCGAAATGGGCCAGGGCCTCTATACCAAGGTGGCGCAGGTGCTGGCCGACAGTTTCCAGGTCGATATCTCTAGGGTGAAGATCACCGCGACGACGACGGCCAAGGTGCCGAACACCTCGGCCACCGCCGCCTCTTCCGGCTCGGATCTGAATGGCATGGCCGCCTTCGATGCCGCCCGCCAGATCAAGGAACGTCTGGTGGCCTTTGCCGCCGAAAAATGGGAGGTGGCGCCTTCCGACGTCGTCTTCCTGCCGAACCGCGTGCGCGTCGGCGAGATCGAGATCTCCTTCCCCGATTTCATCAAGCAGGCCTATTTCGCCCGCGTCCAGCTTTCCGCCGCCGGCTTCTACAAGACGCCGAAGATCCACTGGGATCGCAAGGCCGGCCGCGGCACCCCCTTCTATTATTTCGCCTATGGCGCCGCCTGCACTGAGGTCTCGATCGATACGCTGACCGGCGAATATCTGATCGACCGCACCGACATCCTCCACGATGTCGGCCGCTCGCTGAACCCGGCGATCGACCTCGGCCAGGTCGAAGGGGCCTTCGTGCAAGGCTTGGGCTGGCTGACGACGGAAGAGCTCTGGTGGGACGACAAGGGACGGCTGCGCACCCATGCCCCGTCGACCTACAAGATCCCGCTCGCCTCCGACCGCCCGAAGATCTTCAACGTGCGCCTCGCCGAATGGTCGGAGAATGCCGAATCGACGATCGGCCGCTCCAAGGCGGTCGGCGAGCCCCCCTTCATGCTGGCAATCTCGGTGCTGGAAGCGCTGTCGATGGCGGTCGCCAGCGTCGCGGACTACAAGGTCTGCCCGAGACTAGACGCGCCGGCGACGCCGGAACGGGTGCTGATGGCGGTGGAGCGGATGAAGCGGGTGTAGATGACGGCTGAGATGTCCGATCCCGAAGATATTAGGAAGAGACGTCCAGGCAAAACTCGTCAGGCCCGCAAACTACGCCAAACCGAAACTGAAGAGGAGTATCGGCTTTGGGGCGATCTGCGAAATCGACGGCTGAATGGATATAAGTTTACGCGACAAGCTCCCCTCGGGACCTACATCGCCGATTTTCTATGTCGCGAAGAGCGCCTGATTGTCGAAATCGATGGATTTCAACATGCCGACAATATGTCTGACATGGCTCGGACCTTGTGGCTAAACCAGGCCGGATATTCGATCCTCCGATTTTGGAATCACGAAATAACCCAAGAGCGAAGAGCGGTCCTCGAGACGATCCTTACGGCACTTGAAGGGCGAATATTCCAGCGAGATGATATCCTTCGCTTCTATCTTGCGATCGTTCGTTCCGAGGGTGTGAAAACGTAATGCACTTGAACCAGGCCCCCTCATCCGACCCTTCGGGCCACTTTCTCCCAGCCGGGGAGAAGAGGAAGCAAGCCTCTCGCGCACTGCCTGTCCGAACTGTTGCACCGGAGAGCGCCCTTTTAGAACGGATGATGGGATCAACGGCGAAGCGGCGATCTCCCTCTTCTCCCCAGCGGGGAGAAAGTGGCCCGAAGGGTCGGATGAGGGGGTCTTCGCGGCATACTCCCAAGGTCGCGAGGTCTATCAGTGATGACTGACCTCCCGACCTTTCTCGCTGCCCACCCCGACGCAATCCTCGTCGATATCACCGGCACGCAAGGCTCCACCCCACGCGAGGCCGGCGCCTTCATGCTCGTCTCGCCAACCGCATTGTGGGGCACCATCGGCGGCGGCCAGTTCGAGTTCATGGCAATCGCAAATGCGCGCGAGATGCTGGCTGGAACCGGCGGAGCCCTTACCATGGACATCCCGCTCGGCCCGGAAATCGGCCAGTGCTGCGGCGGGCGCACGCAACTGCGGTTTCGGCGGCTGACACAGGCGCTGACGGATGAGCTCGAGGCAAGGCTTGCCGGCGAGATCGAGCGCCTGCCGGAGGTCTTTCTCTTCGGCGCCGGCCATGTCGGCCGAGCGCTGGCGGCAGCCCTTGCGCCGCTGCCGCTGTCGGTAACGGTCGTCGAAACGAGACAGGAAGAACTGGCCAACCTGCCGGATGAAACCAAGACCCGGCTCGTGCCGATGCCGGAAGCGCTGGTGAAAGATATTCCCGCGGGCGGCGCGGTCGTCATTCTGACCCATGACCACGCGCTTGATTTCCTCATCGCCCGCGAGGCCCTGGAGAGAACCGACCTCGCCTATACCGGCATGATCGGTTCCGCGACCAAACGCGCCACCTTCGCAAGCTGGCTTTTGCGCGAAGGCGGCGGCGAGCGCGGCTGGATGGACCGGCTGACGCTGCCGATCGGCGGCTCCGCGGTCAGGGACAAGCGCCCGGAAGTGATCGCCGCGATGACCGCCGCCGAGATCCTGACGGCGCTTACGGCCTACCGCATGCGCTCGTCCTCGTAATAGGGATCACGCCCGTCGAGGAAACCGAGGTCGCGCTTGACGCGGTCCGGTGTGGCGGAAAGATCGAGCCGCGGCAGACGGCAGAAGCGGTGCGCGCTGCCTGACAACCAGCCGGCAAGGCGCAGGAAAACGCTGCTGATCTGTTGCGGCCGGCTCTCTTCAATAGCATGGCAATCCATGACGTCACCTCGTCAGATTGATGGTATGAGTTGCAGTCTGTCGCTAAAAATGCTGCAATTCCAATCGAACGACCGTCTGCCTGCATCAAGAGAACTTATCCATGAAACTCTCGAAGCAATTTCCGCTGAATGCGCTGCGCGTCTTCGAGGCCGCTGCCCGGCTCGGCAGTTTCACCAAGGCGGGCGACGAGCTCGGCATGACGCAGACGGCCGTCAGCTATCAGATCAAATTGCTGGAGGAGAATGTCGGCGAGCCGCTCTTCCTGCGCCGCCCGCGCCAGATCGCGCTGACGGAGACCGGCGAGCGGCTGGCGCCGAAGGTGACCGAAGCCTTCGCCATGCTGCATGACGCGATGGCGACGGCGCGCGACAGCGTCGAAGGCACGCTCGCCATTAGTTCGACCCATACCTTCGCGTCGAAATGGCTGGCGCCGCGCCTCGGCTCCTTCCATTTGAAGCATCCGGCGGTCGCGGTTCGGTTTCAGGCGACCTCCGACATCATCGACTTCGCTCGCGAGCAGATCGACGTCGGCATCCGCTGGGGCGATGGCAACTGGCCGGGGCTGACGCTGCACCGGCTGATGGGACTTGAATTCACCCCGATGCTGAGCCCGAAACTGGCGGAATCGGCAGGCGGCATCAGGGAGCCGCGCGATCTCCTGAAATTCGACCTCTTCGACGCCGGCGACATCTGGTGGAAACAATGGTTCGAGGCAGCCGGCGTCACGGAGACGGATCTCGACCGGCGCCCGCGCAACCAGCTCGGCTCGCAGGCGGTGGAAGCCGATGCGGCGATCGCCGGTCACGGCGTCGCCATCCTCCATCCGGCCTTCTACGCGGCCGAAATCGCACTCGGCCGGCTCTATCAGCCTTTCGAACTGACCCGCAGCGACGGCAAAGCCTACTGGCTCGCCTATCCTGAAAATCGCCGCAACGTGCCGAAGATCAAGGCCTTCCGCAATTGGATCCTGGAAGAGATGAAAGCCGCCGGAAGTTAATCCGGCAAACACATCAGGGCCAATCACGCCGAACCGGACTTGCTACGTTTGGCTTCAAAATCCCATTTCCGGCGCGTAGAAGCAGCGCGGTGTGTTCTCGTTAGGGAACAGACAGAGGTGATAATCACCATCGCCGGACTGCATGGCCTTCGTCATAGGCAGCAGAAAGACGTGAGCATGCGTGACGAGCCGGTGGTCGCCCGGCAGCAGCGTCACACGATATCCGTTTGGCGTCACCGCCACGCTTTTCGACGGAATCATCTGGCAATCGCCATTATGACTGTCGCCATTGCAACAATAGGGGTCATAACTCCACCCCGAAGGTGCGTCGTGAGCCGTCGCCAACGATGCGTATGCCATCATCACACACGTCAGAATGCTGCGCATGGGCATCTCTCCGTCGATGAATGCGCCGCCGATATCTAACGTTTCTTATTATTTCATGCCGGCGGCCTGCAAAACCTAACTGTATCTGCTCATCATAGTTTCAAGATCGGCAAATCTTTGCAAATCCAGTATGAGACAGTCATAATGCATGGCCTTCTCGGCAGCTTTTAGGCACGGGACGACAGATCGGCGATGCGTCAGCGGTCGCCGACATAGGCGAAACCAATGGCGACTGCCAGCGCCCCGCCTCGGCCCGCCGCCTTGCGAAGGGCCTGTGCGGTTCATCATTCTCCTCTTTCCTCCCCGCCAAAATTTCCGCAATGTCGCGAGTCGGAGGAAGATAGGGGAACTCGATGTATGAATATGCCATAGCATGGGAATGGCTCGCCTTCGCGGCCCGCTGGTTCCATGTCGTCACCGCGATCGCCTGGATCGGATCGTCCTTCTATTTCATCGCCCTCGACCTCGGGCTGGTGAAACGACCGCATCTGCCGCCCGGCGCCTATGGCGAGGAATGGCAGGTGCATGGCGGCGGCTTCTATCATATCCAGAAATATCTGGTGGCGCCCGCTCGGATGCCGGAGCATCTCACTTGGTTCAAATATGAGAGCTATTTCACCTGGATCTCCGGCTTCCTGATGCTCTGCATCGTCTATTACGGCGGCGCCGACCTTTTTCTCATCGATCGCCACGTCCTCGATATCAGTCCGCCCGTCGCGATCCTGATCTCGTTGGCATCGCTTGCCTTCGGCTGGATCGTCTACGACCTGCTGTGCAAATCCCCGCTTGGCCGCAACACCTGGGGGCTGATGGCGGTGCTCTATGTGGTGCTGGTCTTCATGGCCTGGGGCTATACGCAGCTCTTCACCGGGCGCGCCGCCTTCCTGCATCTCGGCGCTTTCACCGCGACGATCATGTCGGCGAACGTCTTCATGATCATCATCCCGAACCAGAAGATCGTCGTCGCCGACCTCATCGCCGGGCGCACGCCCGATCCCAAATACGGGCAGATCGCCAAGCAGCGCTCGCTCCACAACAACTACCTGACGCTGCCCGTCATCTTCTTCATGCTGTCGAACCACTATCCGCTGGCCTTCGGCACGGCGTTCAACTGGGTGATTGCGGCGCTGGTCTTCCTGATGGGCGTCACCATCCGCCACTGGTTCAACACCACCCATGCGAGGAAAGGCCGCCCGACCTGGACCTGGATCGTTACCGTCATCCTCTTCATCCTGATCATGTGGCTTTCGACGGCGCCAAAGCTGCTGACCGGCGAGACAGATGCGCATGCGACGGCGGTGGCGCCGGCCTTCCAGCAATTCGCCGGAAATCCGCATTTTCCCGCCGTCAAGCAACTGGTCTCGACACGCTGTTCCATGTGCCATGCGGCCGAGCCCGCCTATGAAGGCATCGTGCGGCCCCCGAAGGCCGTGATGCTCGAAAATGACGCGGAAATTGCCGCCCATGCCCGAGAAATCTATATACAGGCAGGCCGCAGCCATGCCATGCCGCCCGGCAACGTGACCGATATTACACCGGACGAACGCAGACTGCTCGTCGCCTGGTTCGAAAGCGCAGTCGAAGGCAGGAAACAATGACGACGACACTTCTCCGCGGTCGCCTCCTCTCCTTCCATCGCGCGCCGCTGAGTCTCGCCGACAGCCAGAGTTATCTCTACGAGGAAGACGGTGGCCTGCTGATCGAGGACGGGCTGATCGCAGCAGTCGGTCCCTATGCCGACGTCAAGGCGAAAGCCGCCGAAGGCGCGGCCGAGATCGACCACCGCCCGCATCTCATTATGCCCGGCTTTATCGACATGCACCTGCATTTTCCGCAGATGCAGGTGATCGCCTCCTATGCCGCCAACCTGCTCGAATGGCTGAATACCTACACTTTCCCCGAGGAATGCCGCTTCGTCGAGAGCGCGCATGCGCAAAGGATCGCCACACATTTCTACGACGAGCTGATCCGCCACGGCACGACGACGGCGGTCGCCTACTGCTCCGTGCACAAGACCTCGGCTGACGCCTTTTTCGCCGAGGCGATGAAGCGCAATATGCGCATGGTCGGCGGCAAGGTGATGATGGACCGCAACGCCCCGCAGGGTCTGCTCGACACGCCTGAGATGGGTTATGACGAGACCCGCCAGGTGATAGCGGACTGGCACGGCAAGGGCCGCAACCACGTCGCCATCACCCCGCGCTTCGCCATCACCTCGACGCCGGCGCAGATGGAGGTGACGTCAGCGCTGGCCCGCGAATTTCCCGATCTGCACATCCAGACGCATCTTTCGGAAAACCACGACGAGATCAAGTTCACCTGCGAGCTCTATCCCGAGGCGATCGACTACACCGACATCTACGCCCGCTACGGTCTGCTCGGGCCGAAAAGCCTCTTCGGCCACGCCATCCACCTGTCCGAACGCGAGGCCGATGTCATGAGCGAAACGGGTGCGGTCGCCGTCCATTGCCCGACCTCGAACCTCTTCCTCGGCTCCGGCCTCTTTCCGCTGAAGGCGTTGGCGCGGCGCGAAAAGCCGGTCCGCATCGGCGTCGCAACGGATATCGGCGGCGGTTCCAGCTATTCGATGCTGAAAACCATGGACGAGGCCTACAAGATCCAGCAACTGCTCGGCGAGCGGCTGAACCCGCTAGAAAGCTATTACCTGATGACGCGCGGCAATGCCGAGGCGCTGTCGCTCGCCGACCGGATCGGCACGCTGGAACCCGGCACCGAAGCCGATCTCGTCGTCCTCGACGCGGCCGCGACCCCGGCCATGGCGTTGAAGATGGAATCGGTGAAGACGCTGCCCGAGGAACTCTTCCTGCTGCAGACGATGGGCGACGACAGAGCGATCGCGGAGACTTACGTGGCGGGCGTCGCTTTGAAAGCGGTGCTTCGATGATATCTCTATTGCTCCCAAAATGGGAGCGTGATATGATCTCATCATGAGGGTAATCGCCCGGCGCACCCTCACTCAGTTTGTTGAAAGCCCTGATGGTCAAAAGGGTCAGGCCGCGTTGAAGGCTGCTCTCGATACGTGGTTTCACGAAGTCAGCAAGGCGGACTGGAAATCCATGTCCGATGTGAAGAAGCGATATGCCCATGCAAGCGTCGTCAATGCCGAGCGGATCGTCTTCAACATCAAGGGAAACGACTACAGGCTGATCGTTGCCATCGATTTCGTACGGTCAATCGCCTGGATCAAATGGATCGGTACGCATCGCAACTATGACAGGATCGACGCAGCGACGGTGGAACATGAATGAGCTGAAACCCATCCGCAACGACGACGATTATGAAGACGCTTTCCTGCTGCTGAAGCAGCTCTGGGGCGCGAAAGACGGCTCGCCCGAAGCCGACAAGCTCGACATCCTGGCAACGCTGATCGATGCCTATGAAACGACACGATATCCGATCGACCTGCCGGACCCGATCGATGCGATCCTCTTCCGGATGGAACAGCAGGGGCTGGCGCGGAAGGATCTGGAACCCATTCTCGGCAGTCGCGGACGGGTGGCCGAGATCCTCAATAGAAAGCGCGCATTGTCACTCGACATGATCCGGCGATTGCATGAACATCTCGACATTCCGCTGGATATTTTGATTCAACCGATCCGCATCCGAAAAGCTGCCTGACACTGCCGATTCCCCATAATACTCGTGCAAATTTCATGCTACGGACGATAGCCGCGTTCAGATGTGAAGGTTCCATTTATGGCTGCTCCGCTCACCATCGCCGATCTGAAAAAACTCGCGCAGCGCCGCGTGCCGAAAATGTTCTTCGACTATGCGGATTCGGGCGCCTGGACGGAGTCCACCTATCGGGCCAATGAGAGCGATTTCAGTGAGATCAAGCTCCGCCAGCGCGTGCTGGTCGACATGACCAACCGCACGCTCGAAACGACGATGATCGGCCAGAAAGTATCGATGCCGGTAGCGCTGGCGCCGACCGGCATGACCGGGATGCAGCATGCCGATGGCGAGATGCTGGCGGCGCGCGCGGCGGAAGAATTCGGCGTTCCCTTCACGCTTTCGACGATGAGCATCTGCTCGATCGAGGATGTCGCCTCGGTGACGACGCGTCCCTTCTGGTTCCAGCTCTACGTGATGAGGGACAAGGATTTCGTCCTCGACCTCATCCGTCGCGCCAAGGCGGCGAAATGCTCGGCGCTGGTGCTGACCGCCGACCTGCAGATCCTCGGCCAGCGCCATAAGGACCTGCGCAACGGTCTCTCGGCCCCGCCAAAATTGACCGCGAAACATATCTGGCAGATGGCAACCCGGCCCCTCTGGTGCCTTGATATGCTGCAGACGAAGCGCCGGTACTTCGGCAATATCGTCGGCCATGCCAAGAACGTCGCCAATGTCGCCTCCGTGCCCAAGTTTGCGCACGAGCAATTCGACCCGCGGCTCTCCTGGACCGATGTCGCCTGGATCAAGGAGCAATGGGGCGGCCCGCTGATCATCAAGGGCATCCTCGATCCGGAAGACGCCAAGGCAGCCGCCGACACCGGCGCCGATGCAATCATCGTCTCCAACCACGGCGGCCGCCAGCTCGACGGCGCCCCCTCCTCGATTAGCATGCTGCCTTCAATCGTCGACGCCGTCGGCCACCGCATCGAAGTCCATCTCGACGGCGGCATCCGCTCCGGCCAGGACGTGCTGAAGGCCGTGGCGCTCGGCGCGAAGGGCACCTATATCGGCCGCCCCTTTCTTTACGGGCTCGGCGCCATGGGCAAGGACGGCGTCACGCTGGCGCTCGACATCATCCGCAAGGAGATGGACATCACCATGGCGCTCTGCGGCAAGCGCGACATCAACGACGTGGACGCGTCGATCATATCGGGGCGCGGCTGAGAGAAGTCGGCACTGGCTGAGCGCGCCGATGGGTCGGCAAGACCTGCGATATACGCAACGGCATGCGGTTCAGCACAGCGGCTGTCCGTCGCTCGCAGTGAACAGTAGGATCGCGAAAATCAAGAGACTGATGGCGAGCGCAAAACGCTGCCGCCAGACGATACGGCGCGATCCGGCAATCCGCCTCTCGAGGCCAGGCGGTGTCCCGTCAGGCTTGCGAAGCTGCATCCGGGAGAGCAGGTCGTCAACGGCGGCAAGACCGGCGGCCTCTGTCTCGTGGCTCGACGCGAGGCGAAACAACAGCGCATCGAAAAGGAGATGGATCGCCAGCGCAAGGACGATCCCGCAGAAAACGAGCGTCAAGAGCCAGCCGAATGCTGGAGCGAAGCCTCGATATCCCTGAGTGATCGGGCCGATAATCAGCGGCAACAGCGCTGTCAGCCCGCAGACGATTGAATTGCGGCCGAGATTTCGCGCAGCCGCCGAGGCCGCGGCATTCCACTGCGTCATTGCAAGCCCTCCGTCACGGCATGGATGCTTTCCTCGGGCAGATGGACCCGCCGCCCCGCGCGTTCGATCAGCCGCAGCGCTTCGGCCGGATTTTCGCAGCGTCGACTGATGAGCAGCCATCGCACGATGACACCGGCGCTCCGCTGGAAACCGAGCGCACAGCAGACGAGGACCGGTCCCTGCGGGCGCGCAGCCTCGATGAGGTTCGCCGCGGCGAGCGTCTGGATCATGTCGAGGCCTGTCAGATCAAGGGTCGGAAAGCTGCACCAGCGCGTTGATGTCCCGCTCGGGCGCTGAAGCTCGCCGGTGAGGTCGATTACCGTGGCAAAACGGTCGGCCTCGTGGCGACGCGGAAAACGGCCGAGATGGACGCCGTCAGCGATCGCCACGGATGACGGCATTTTCCGGGTCCAAAGCCAAACGTTGATGAGAGCACCGAGCCGGTAGGGTGCCAGCAGCCAGCGGCTGGCAAGCGTGGCCCGGCCATCCAGGCGTTTCTGGAAGATTTGCGGGCCGGCGCCGAAATATCCAACTGCGACAATCACCAGCGCAACGGCCGGCCAGAGCAACAGAAGCGCTGCGGCCGATCGAGGAGTGAAGAGCGCTGCAAGGCCGAGAAATGCGAGGGCGCCGCACAGATAATAGGTGCCGAGACGGCGCGACTTCGGATCGTCGCTCAAAACAAAATTCGCAAGAGGCGAACGGGCATCGCGCGGGAAAAGCCAGGCGGCAAACAGGCCGAGCAGCACGCCGGTTGGTATGTCCATGACGTGATGCTGCCACGTCGTCAGCACGGAGGCGCCAATGAGGAAGCACCAGAAATGCCAGGCAAGTCGGGCCCTGCGCGGCAGCCGGCCGCGCAGATGGTCCCAGATCACCACCAGTAGCGCAATATGCAGCGACGGCGCCTGGTTGAACGGCTTATCGAAGCCGCCGAGGACGGCGAACATGAAACCGGGCAGGCCGCTGGTGGCCGGCCGCACAAAGATTGCTTCGAGCGGAAACGCGATAAAGCCGGCAATCGCGATTAACTGGATCGTCAGATAACGCCTCGCCAGCATATCCACATCGCGCGGCGTCGTGTTGATGAACAGGCAGAGCCCGTAGAACAGGTTGATCGACCAATATGGAATGATCGTCCATCCGAAGAACGGAATGGCGCTTTCCCATGCGAAGGCGATGTTCGGCACATGAGCGCGTTGCGACGCCAGCCAGTTGGCGCCGCCATAGGTCAGATAGAAGAACGGCGCCAGAAAGGCGAGCCAGAGCGCCGCCCGCTTCAGGACCGGCGCTGTCTGGGAAAGAGGAGAACGTGCCTGCCCCAAGGTTTTGCCCTCAAACTCTCTCCGCCAGCGAGACGGTGAAAATGCCCCACTGGTCGATGCGCTGTTCGATCTTGCGGAAACCGGCCGCGGCAACCAGCTGGTCCATTTCTTCTTGCGTGCGCCGCCGCATCACCCACGCCTGGCCGCCACGGTGGGAGGTCAGCGCGCGGGCGATCATCTCCAGTTGCGGATGCCATGGCTGGTTGGTGTAGATGAGCAAGCCGCCGGGCCGCATCGCGCGGGCGATCCCGCCGAGCGAAGCGGCGATCATCGCGTTGTCGGAGAACAACTCGTAGAGGCCGGAAACGATCGCCAGATCCGGAGCCGGCCTGATTGCAGCCAGCCCCTCGCCGTCAAAGGCATCCTGCTGGCGGAAGCTCACGAAATCACCCAGTCCACGCGCGGCGATGCTGCCGCGGCCGGCCTCGACGTTGATCGGGGAATAATCCTGCAGCCGCGCACTATCGGGACGCACGGCAGCCGTTTCGATCGCATCAAGGACATAGCGGCCGTGACCGGCCGCTATGTCGAGCATATGGGTGCTGCGGCCGGCCGCTTTCAGGCGCTGCAGCCCTTGGTCGATTAGCTCCTGTAAATGCAGCTTCCGCTGCCTGATGCCGCGCCAGCCGATCGCCTCGAGGAACACCTTGTCGATCAACCGCCCGCCGGGACCGAGCCCCCGCGGCTCGTTCTCGTAGACGTAATCGAGCGTCGAGCCGGAATCGAAGCCAGTCTTGACTCCGGTCCTTATACCTTCGGACACCAGTGCGCCGAGGCGGATGTTCAGACGGCTGAGCGCCCAATAGATGCCGCGTGGGGATGCAGCGTCCAGAGGGCTCGCCAGCCGGTCAGCCTCATCCTTGGTATAGCCCTGGACATCGGCGGTGCGAAGGTCGGCAGGCACCCGGGGCTCGGCGAAACGCGCATTGATGAAACGGCGGATTTCGGCGAGCGCAATTGCGCGGTCCCTTTCACCAAGCGTGTCGTGGTAGAAGCCGGCAAACACATGCCGTTCCTTGATGCGGCTGCCGAGGTTTTCGTAAAACCGGTGCTGCGGCGCGTGTCGCACCACCCAGTCGCTGCCGGAGATCAGCAACTGAGTCGGCACGGTGATGGCGCGGGCGTCGTCGACGACGCGGGCTGCCGCCTCATAGAGCTGCACCAGAATGTGGGAGGCAATCGGCCGGGTGATCATTGGGTCCGCTTCATAAGAGGCGATACGCTCGGGATCATGCGTCAGAAACCTCGCCTTGACATAGGAATTGACGAAGAACGTTCCCTTCAGCTTTTCCCAGAGCGCAATACCTTCTTTGGCAAAAGGCACGTAGAGCTTGACGCTGAAGGCCGGTGAGGCCAGCACCAGCGCACGGATCGGCGGCGCATAGTCGTGCACCCAGGTGCTGGCCAGCACCGCGCCGACGCTCTGTGCAATGACGGCGATGTCTTCGACTGAAGTACCGCTGGTCTCGCTGACATGGCGGACGAAGCAATCGAGATCTCGTACCGAGGCAGCAAAGGATGGCGAATAGCCGCGCTCTCCCGGTGAACGGCCGTGGCCGCGTGCGTCCCAGGCGTAGAAGGCAAAATCATCAAGGCCGAGCTCGGTGCCGAGATGGGCGACGCGGCCGCTATGCTCGTGGCCGCGGTGGAGAAGAATGATTGCGCCCTTCGGTGCGGCGCCGGTCGCAGGCCACGTCCGATAAAACAGTCGAGTGCCATCATGCGAGACAAATTCGGATTCGCGCATTGGTCTGACCGTCAAGGAAGATTGCCCACTTTCGGCAGTTTGCAGCACGGTCTTCTCCAATTCTGTTTGATGGATGGGTTGCAACCATTGGCGGCAACAGTGATTTGCTTTTATTGCAAAAGTCTAGCTGCAAATGTAAGTCCTTGAGAAGATCGACATGGGGTGGGACCTTCCTCACAAGTACGGCGATCTGTACGTCCGAGCCGATAGACTATTACCATGCCACAAAATTCCACTGAGGTAGCATGTCCGTTTACCAATTGAAGTCCCGATTTCAGGATATTCTCCGCCCTCTGGTGCACTCCCTGGCGGCGCGAGGCGTTACCGCCAATCAGGTGACTTCAGTTGCTGCCGCCGTCTCGGTTGCACTTGGCCTTTTTCTGAGCATCGCTCCGCTTCCGCGTTGGTTTCTCTTGGTGCCTGCTTGGTTTCTCCTGCGTATGGGCCTCAATGCCATCGACGGCATGCTCGCGCGCGAACATGGGCAGAAGAGCGTTTTGGGCGCCTATCTCAACGAAATCGGTGATGTCGTCTCGGATGCTGCCCTTTATTTGCCGTTTGCGTTCATCGATCCGAACGATCTGATGCCAGTCATGGCGGTCATATTCCTCTCGGCGCTGACGGAATTTGCCGGCGTCCTGGGTCAGACGGTCGGTGCAAGCCGGCGTTACGACGGGCCGCTGGGCAAGAGTGACCGTGCGGTGTTGTTCGGCGCGCTCGGCATCTTTACCGCGGTTGGCGGTACGTTTGCAGCATGGACCGCCTGGCTTTGGGCAATGGTGGCTCTACTTCTCGTATGGACCATCATCAACCGTATCCGCGCCGGTATTCGTGAGGCGCACACGGCCGCCAGGTAGGAAGCGGGGCCGATCGGCCGGCCGCCGGTTCTTCCATCGGCAATGTATTCCGGCAACTATGTTGAACGCTGTTTCTTTCGAGTTGCTTGGCAAGTTCTCCTTTCCAGGCCTCTCTCCTTTAAAACCGGGTTGTATTTTTAGCGCCACCTCTTGAAAGCACAAAAGCGGTGCTTTATGTTTTATACCATGGCGAACACAGGTAAGACATCTCACCCATCGCTGCTGCGTTACACTCTGGCGCCTGATGACCAGGCCAGGCAGGCACTTGATGACACCATTGCCGCCTATCGCAGGATGATCGACATCCTCACTGAGATCATCGACGACAAGGCAGGCGCCAATCTCGTCGTCCTGCACGACCTTGCCTATGAAACCGTGCGCGAACAAACGGGCCTGCCGGCACGGCTGGTCACACTCGGCCTTCGCGATTTCGCTGCCAATCGCGGCATGATCGTCGACCCGCCGCAAATGCCCCTCGACGACAAGCTCTTCGCCATCAAAGGGCCTGCCGACCTGACCATCGCGACGGTGCACGGACGCGTTGCCGTGCCCTTCGACGTCGCCGGTTATTCAAGGGGATGGGAGAGCATTTTTCCGGCCTATCTCGTTGCCGGCCCGGATCACTACGAGATTCACATCGGCGTCACGCCGAATTCCGCTCGGATGGAGGAAAACATGACGAACGAAGGCATTCTTTCACGCATGGGTCGCCTGATCGCGGGCATCGCCAATGCGGCGATCGACAAGGCGGAAGGCGTCAACAAGATCGCCGTCATCGAACAGGCGATCCGCGAGATCGATGCGGCGGCGGACGAGGCCCGCACCGATCTCGGCAAGGCGCGCGCCGAGGAATACCGCATCCAGAGCCGCAGGGACGAAATCGTCGAAGACATGAATACGCTCGATGAGAAGATCCGCGTCGCCGTCTCCTCCGAGCGCGACGATCTCGCGAAGGCCGGCGTCGCCCGCCAGATCGATCTGGAATCCCAGATCGCAGCGCTCGACAAGGCCCTGGCCGATGCCAAAGAGCAGGTGGACGAAGGCCAGAAAGCGCTGCAGGCCGTGCTCGCCACGCGCCGCGAGGCCGATGCCCGCCTTGCCGATTTCAAGCGCAGCATCGCCAGGCATCCCGAACAGGTTGGCGCCGGTCAGAGCCAGCCGGCGCCGGGCGTCGGCGCCGCCCGCGCCGCGGCCGCAGTCTCGCGATTGACCGGCGTGCCATCAAGCGATCATGGCCATAGTTCCGAACTGGACGAACTTGACCGGCTGCACCGCGAACAGGCGATCGAGGCGCGCCTCGCACGCTTCAAGGCGGATAACCGGTAACGCCGATGGCACTTCTCCTCGCCCCCGAATGTGCTCCCTTCGCCATCGCCGCCGCCGTGCTCGCAGGCCTGACCGCAATCGAGATGCTTGCGACCGTCATGGGGTTTTCGATCATGGAATTTCTGGGAAAACCGGATTTCCATGGGCATGACGGGTTTTCGGGCTATCTGTCCTGGCTCAATGTCGGCGGCGTTCCCCTGCTGATCCTCATCATGCTGGCGCTCGGCTTCTTCGCCATGACGGGCTTTGCCATACAGGCCGTCGCCGACGCCTTCTGGGCGCCGCTTCCCGCCGCCATCGCCGCCATTCCCGCCAGCTTGGTTACAGTTCCCATGGTCAGGGCATCGAGCAGGACCGTGGCGCGGATCGTGCCGCACGACGAGACTTATGCCGTCGATCTCGACGCGCTGATCGGCCGGACCGCCGAAGTTTCGCTCGGCCCGCTCGACCAGGGACTGCCCGGACGCGTCCGCGTCAAGGACCAGCATGGAAACTGGCACGTGCTGAGAGCCAAGGCCGCCAGAGATCAGGAGCCTCTCAATGTCGGTACGGAGGTTCTCCTCGTCGATCGCACGGCAGATGTATTTATCGCCATTCCCGCACTGGCGGACCCCGCCGCAGCGGACAATCAATCTTTCAGGGAGCAGCCATGATGTATGACATTATTCTACCGGCCGGTATCGGCATCGTTCTGATCTTCGGCATCGGCTTTGTCCTCGCCTCTCTCTATACGCGTTCCAGCCGTGACGAGGCCTATGTGCGCACCGGCCTCGGCGGCCAGAAGGTCGTGCTCGACGGCGGCTCCGTCGTCCTGCCGATCTTCCACTCGATCGCCCGGGTGAACCTGAAGACGCTGCGCCTCGAAGTCCGCCGCGGCGAAGGCGATGCGCTGATCACCAAGGACCGCATGCGCGTCGATATCGGCGCGGAATTCTACGTCCGCGTCAAACCCGACGGCTCCTCGATCGCGCTGGCCGCCCAGACGCTCGGCAGCCGCACCAACGATGCCGAGGCGCTCCGCATCCTGATCGAAGCGAAATTCGTCGACGGTCTTCGCTCGGTCGCGGCGACCATGAACCTCGACGCGCTGCAGGAGCAGCGCATGGATTTCGTCAAGGCCGTGCAGGAAGCCGTCGGCGCCGACCTCCAGTCGAACGGCCTCGAGCTCGAATCCGTGTCGCTCACCCGCCTCGACCAGACCGACATCAAACATTTCAACGCCAACAACTTCTTCGACGCCCAGGGTCTTGCGGCGCTGACCCGCATCACCGAGGGCCGCAAGAAGGAGCGCAACGAAATCGTCCGCGACACCGAAGTCGCCATCGCCCAGAAGGATCTGGAGGCCCGCCAGCAGTCGCTGGCGATCGAACGGACCAAGCGCGAAGCCGAACTCAACCAGGAACGCGACATCGCCAACAAATCCGCCGCGACCCGCGCCGAAACCGCCCAGCAGGAACAGGCGGCCAAACGCGCCGAGGAGGAGGCCCGCATCGCCTCCGAACAGGCGATCGCCGAGCGCGAGGCAGCCGCCAAGCAGGCCCGCGAAAGCGCAAACATCGATGCCGCCCGCGCCGTCCAGCAGCGCGATACCGAAGCCAAGCGCGACCTTCAGATCGTCGCCCAGGAAAGCGCCATCGCCGTTGCCAACAAGAGCCGCGAGGAATCCGAGGCGAAGGCGACCGCCGAAATGGCCCGCGCCCGGGCGATCGCGGCAGAGGAAAAGGTCGGCACCGCCAAGGCGATCGAAATTGCCGAGCGCGAAAAGCAGATCGCCGTGATCGACGCGCGCAAGACCGCCGAGACCGAAGCCACCGCCGTCACCGTCGGCGCCGAAGCCGAGAAACAGGCTGCGATCGACCAGGCGGAAGCCATCAAGACGCTTGCGACCGCGGAAGCCGATGCGGCGATCATCAAGGCCAAGGGCATCCTCGAAACCGGCCGGGCTCAGGCTGAAAGCGAAGCGCTTCTCAACGAGGCCCGCAACAAGCTCAGCCAGACCATCATCGAGTTCGAAATCACCCGTGAGCGGATCCGCATCATTCCCGAGGCGCTCGCCGAGGCGGTCAAGCCGATCGAGAAGATCTCCGATATCAGGATCTTCGACACCGGCGGCATGCTCGGCCGCGGAAACGGCGCGAACGGTGAAAGCGGCATCGGTCTCGGTGATGGGCTGGCCGGCCAGTTGCTCTCCTATCAGGCCAACAAGCCGATCCTCGACAAATTGTTGAAGGAGGCCGGCTTCGACGGCGACAACGCCATCTCATCCCTCCTTGGAAATCTCGATGGCGCAAAACCGGCAAAGCCGGCTGCACCTCCGGCAAGGCCTGCAATCCCGGCCACGGCTTCGGCAAAGCCGGCAGCATCGGCCGCAGCCCCGCCAACGCCGATGGCCCCTCAGGCGCCAAAGAAGGAATAATCCAACGCAGGCAGGTCCGAGCTATCGCACCCAGCCTGTCGCCAGCGCGCTTGCCCAGTCGGCACGGCCCCTTTCGGCGGCCAGTGCCGACATCGCCACGTGGTCGTAGGCGACGGTTCGGAACTGCCACATCCATCCGGCCGCCGTCTTTTCCAGGATAGCATAGCTCGCCAGCGGATGGCCGGCTTCGACCTTGTGATAATAGGGCAGCACGTCGTCATAGGCAGGGCAGCCGACGCTGCCGGGATTGACGATCAGCCGGCCGTCCGAGAGTCGGACGGCACGGGGAATGTGACTATGTCCGCACAGCATCAGCGGCAGGTCGATGCCTTCGGCGAGCGCCTCGATCGCTTCGATCGGCTTCAGGAAGACATGCCCCTCCGCCGAAACGGAGTCCAGCCAATAGAGATTGTCGTTCTTCGGAGTCGCGTGGCAGAGATAGGCCTCGCCGCGATAGACGGCATCGACCGGCAGACTGCGCAGCCAATCGAGATGGGATGGCGTCAGTTGCCGGTAGGCGACGGCATCCGAGGCATGCATGGAGGCGGGATCCTGCTCGATCAGATAGCGATCGTGATTGCCGCGCACCGAGGTCAGCCCGAGCGGCATCAGCATGTCGGCCGCCCGGCCGGCTTCCAGCGGGCCGCTGAAGAAATCGCCGAGATTGACGACTTCCTCGATGCCATGAGCCCGGATATCCGCAAGCACCGCCTCGAGTGCAAGATGGTTGCCGTGAATATCGGCGATCGCAGCAAACCTCATTTAGCTGCCGCGATAGGTTGAATAGCCGTAAGGCGAAAGCAGGAGCGGTACATGGTAATGCGCCGTGACATCGGCAATGCCGAAGCGGATCGGCACGAGATCCAGGAAGGCCGGATGCGGCAGCGGCGTGCCGCAGGCCCTGAGATACTCGCCGGCGTGGAAGACCAACTCGTAGGTGCCGACGTGAAAATTTTCGCCAGCAAGGATCGGGCCACCATCGACCCGGCCGTCCGCATTGGTCTCAACCGTTTTCAGATGCCTGCGGAGCTCGCCGTCGAGCTGGAAAAGATCGATCCTGAGCCCCTTGGCCGGCGTGCCGAGGGCGGTGTCGAGAACATGTGTCGTCAGTCCGGTCATGGGGCTGGCTCTTTGATGACATAGGGGTTTTCGAAGAAGAATTCCTCCAGATTATTGCCAGGGCCGTCGCGGTCGACGACCAGGAAATCGGAGGTCTGGCCGAGCGCCATCAGCGGATGATGCCAGACATTGCGGCGGTAGTTCACGCCCTGGTCGCCGCGCGCGAAAAACACCTGCGGCTTGCCCGGACGTCCGCCCTCGTCCTCGGAGACAACGACGAGGAAGGGCCGGCCGGAAATCGGCGAGAAACTCTGACTGCCGAAGGGATGGCGCTCCATCATGTCGACGTCATAGGGGAAGCTGCGCGGCTGGCCGCGAAAGAGATTGATGATGACGCGCGCACCCTCGCCCGCCGCCTCCGCCGCGGCCAGTGCATGGAAGCGCTCGGTCGTGCCGCCATTGATGAGCCGCATCGAGGCTGGATCCGCTTCGATCACCTCGCCGTAAGGGGCGAAAGCCGATCTGGTAAGCGGGCGGATGTCGAGAAAATCAGACAATGGTTCACTCGCCTTCGGCATGCCAGTGACGAATGGCGTCGATCTCGACCAGAAGTTCCGGCAGCGTGCGATAGGTTGCATCCCAGATGTCGGAGGCATCGAGGGCGAAGACGTCTTCCAGGATACGGTTGCCCGTTCCGCAGATTTTCGTCCACGGCAGAGTGGGATGCTCAGTTGCGAATTCCGGATGGGTTACGAGCAGCCGGGACGCAGCCGCGCCTATGGTGAAGTGGCAGAAGGCAACCGCCTTGAAGGTGAGATTGTCCTCGGCGAAGGCCGCCTCATCCATTCCGCCCACGAAGTATAGCGCTTCGGCTGCCGCCTTTTGCATTTCATTGAGATAGTCGATAGCACGAGGCTCGCTCATTTGCCCTCCGGCAACATCGATGTCAGGCGCAGCAGCGCGATCCGCTCGACCTGTGTCGTGGCGGTCGCGAATTCCTCATCCCGGCCATTGCCGATCCGCGTTTCAAAAGCCGAAAGGATGTCGGCCTTGTCGAGCCCTTTGACGGCGATGATGAAAGGAAAGCCGAATTTTTTGACATAGGCTGAATTAAGTTCGGTGAAGCGGGCATGTTCGGCTGGGCTCAGCCGATCGAGACCGGCGCCGGCCTGCTCCTTCCGGCTGTCTTCCGTGAGTTCACCTGCTATCGCAAGACGCCCGGCAAGATCGGGATGGGCGCGCAGAATGCCGAGACGCTCCTCCCGGCTTGCCGCACGGAAGGCGGCGGTTAGCGCTGCATGCACAGCTGATGCCGTCAGCGGCTCCGTCACGCTGCTCGCGTCATAGGCGCGCTCGGCAATGAAAGGCGAAT
Organism: Rhizobium sp. CBN3; assembly: GCF_030518245.1. Taxonomy (NCBI): domain Bacteria; kingdom Pseudomonadati; phylum Pseudomonadota; class Alphaproteobacteria; order Hyphomicrobiales; family Rhizobiaceae; genus Rhizobium; species Rhizobium sp. CBN3. Next base: position 369,880 of record NZ_JAULSE010000001.1, on the reverse strand, counting down.
GTTCGAAGACGCCGCCGAAGCGGGAAACGAAATCCTCACGCGACAGCATTAGAGCGCATCCGGCTGATGATGCTTGTGCCAGTGCTCGGCGATCTCGATGCGGCGCGGAATCCAGACCTTGTCATGCTTCAGCACATATTCGATGAAGCGCTTCAGAGCGGCTGCCCGGCCCGGACGCCCGACGAGGCGGCAATGAAGGCCGACCGACATCATCTTCGGGCTGCCCGCCTCGCCTTCCTCATAAAGCGTGTCGAAAGCATCCTTGAGATAGGTAAAGAACTGCTCGCCCGTGTTGAAACCCTGCGGTGTGGCAAAACGCATGTCATTGGTTTCGAGCGTATAAGGAATGATCAGGAACGGTTTCCCGTCGACGCCCTTCACCCAATAAGGCAGGTCGTCGGCATAGGAATCGGAGGAATAGAGGAAACCGCCCTCTTCCTGCACCAGTCGCAGCGTGTTGTCGGAAGGCTTGCCCTGGTACATCCCGAAAGGCCGCTCACCGGTGATTTCGGTGTGCAGGCGCACGGCTTCGAGAATGTGCTTGCGCTCCAGATCCTCGGGGAAATCCTTGTATTCCAGCCAGCGATAACCGTGGCTGGCGATCTCCCAACCGGCCTCCTTCATGGCCGCAACGGCCTCGGGATTGCGCGCCATCGCCAGCGTCACCCCGTAGACGGTCGCCTGCACCTTGAGACCGGTGAACATCCGCCAGAGCCGCCAAAAGCCGGCGCGCGAACCATATTCGTAGATCGATTCCATGTTGAGATTGCGCTGCCCCGGCCAGGCGGCCGCGCCGACGATCTCCGACAGCAGGTTTTCGGACGCCGGATCGCCTTCGAGGATGCAGCTTTCGCCGCCCTCCTCGTAATTGATGACGAACTGCACGGCGACGCGGGCGTCGCCCGGCCACTTCGGATCGGGCGTCTGACGCCCGTAGCCGACGAGATTGCGCGGGTAGGTCTCGGATACCATCAAATCACCTTCTGAAAAGACGAAGGAACGGTATCATCCGCAGCCGGAATGTCGAGACGGAAACTGCACAGCAGAATTTCTCTTTTCGACACAACCACTTAGATCGACATCTGCTCAGGCGATCCTGCGCGCGCTGACCTTGCCCATCGGGTGGAGCGAGTGAACGCGAAAGGGGCCGCCAGTGCCCTCCTCGATCATCAAAGCCACATTCGAAACCATCACCGGCTCCCTCAGGACGGGCTCGAAGATCGTTCCCAGCACTGGCTCGATGCGGGGCATGTCGATCGCGTTGATGGGGCCCGTCACCGGCATATGGAAGCGGAACTCCTCCATCACGTAAGGATTGCCCCAACGATGCAGATTGGCGAATTGCGCCGCCGACAACCCATCGGGATCGCTGCGCTCGATATCGGCTTCACTCAGCGGCGCCCGGAAACGATCGAACTCCTGAACGATCGCCGAAGCCAGATACTGGATCTGCTCACAGGGGGCGCTCGGCATCAGGCTGTAGAAATTGCCGAGCCGGGCGATCTCGAGACGGGGAATCTGGAAAGGAGCGTATGTCCCGGCAAACCGCATGAGATCGCGCAGGAGTTGCGACTCGGATGCGTCGGCGGACAGGTGAAAAGGCGCCTTCAAAACACCGTGAAAACCATAGCGCCGCGGTACGGCGGTATAAAAGGCGATCTCATGGATGCCGAGGCCGCGGACCGCCGGAGGCTCCACCATATCGCCCGAAAACACGTTTCGGCCAAGCCAATTGGCGGCCATGAGCGACAGGGGATCGCTCGCCGGAGGCGTGAAGCAAATGGCATAGCGCATGCAATTTCCTCCATCAAGGAAGTGAGCACCGGTAAAATCCGGTGCTGCCGATGCGCAAGCAGATAGGTGATTTGCATGACAGAATAACGAAACGCAGCTATATCTAATTCACGTTTAACGTGAAGCGACCGCGATATGGCTTGAAATCGCGAAGCTTTCCGGCAGCGGAATTTCGCAATCTGTATCGCCTGCGATACAAACCGCAGCCTCCGCCAGCCGATGAGCCAGCCCGAAACTGACCTTGAAACCGCCGGTCAGTGCGATCAGTCGGGGATGGATGGGATGGCGGCCGATCATTGGATCGCGGTCGATGGCTTTCGGGCGAAGCCCCGCCCAGCGCTCGATGACAGGGGCATTGCGGAGCGCCGGCACGATCGCCCGCGCCGCCTCGATCAACGCGTCGAGCTGGGCATCGGTCGAATGCGGATCGTCGAAACGGTTCTCGCTGGTGCTGCCGACCGCCGCATACCCACCCTCATGCGCGACGACATAGAGTCCATCGAGGAAGATCGTCGGCAACGCCGGGTCGACATCGGCTTTCAACAACGCCGCCTGCCCTTTCACCGGCTGGCCGAGCGGCTGCTTCAAGTCCGGCGTCAGCCCTTGTAGCACAGAAAAGGACTGATGGCCGGCGGCCAGGATGCAGCGGCCGAACGTGATGGTTTCGCCGCCGATCTCGGCCGTCCCGCGATCGGGATTGAGATCGGCGACAGCGGCATTTTCCATGACGCGCACCTGTCTTGCCCGCCGCAGGAAGGCGACCAACGCTGAGATCAACGAGCGGGGGGCGACGCGGGCGGCGAGCGTATCATGCACGAAACCGCTCTCGCCGGCAGAGGCCTCTACCCAGCCCTCGACGTCTGGCCTGCCGAGCACATGCCAGTGGAAGCGGCGCTCGCCGGCCCGCCAGTGGCGCTCGGCATCTTCGGAATGGCCGCGGGCGATGCGGTTGAGATGCGGTTTCGGCAACGGGATCAGCCGTCCGGACCTGTTGTAGCCGGCCGAAAGTCCGGTTTCGGCTTCCAGCGCGGTGATTTCGGTTTCGAGCGAGACCAGCGCATCAAACTGGAATTGCTTTTTCTCCGACCACCGGTCCGGCATATGCGGCATCAGCGCGCCGAGCAGTCCGCCGCTCGCGCCTCCGCCCAAGCTGCCGGCGTCGGCAAGGATGGTGCTGATGCCGCAGCGTTCGGCATGAACGGCCGCCCAGAGACCCATGATGCCGCCGCCGACGATCAGCAAGTCGCAAGAAGATTGACCGGACGCCGGTGCAGGACTATCGGCTTTTTCCATGAGAGACGTGAACCCCGATCAGATTGGCGCGGGCGCGCCGCAGCCGCTCGAATGGCGCGACGGCGATATGCCCTATTCCACCGCCTTTGGCGATCATTTTTATTGCCAAACCGATGGCCGGCTGGAATGCGGCCATGTCTTTCTCGCCGGCAACGGCTTGCCGGAGCGTTGGAACGGGCGGCAGGAATTCGTGATCGGCGAACTCGGCTTCGGCACCGGCCTGAACTTCGGCGAGACCTGGCGGCAATGGAAGCTTCACCGTGAACACGGCCAGCACCTGCATTTCATCTCCTTCGAACTCCACCCGATGCGCGGCGAAGAGATCGGCCGGGCGCTCTCGCATTGGCCGGAAATCGATGCGGAACGTGAGGCGCTGACGGCGGCCTGGCCGCAAACACCTGCCGGAACCGTCTCGCTCGATCTCGATGCCCAGACGCGGCTCAGCGTCGTCTGCGGCGCGGCACTCGACGGCGTCGCCGCGGCAAAACCTGGCTACGACGCCTGGTATCTCGACGGTTTCGCGCCCTCGCGCAACGGCGACATGTGGTCGGAAGAGCTGATGCGTGAGGTTAACGAAAAGACCGTGGCCGGCGGCACCTTCGCAACTTACGCCGCGGCCGGCTTCGTGCGCCGCAACCTCATCGCCGCCGGCTTTGCCGTCGAACGCCGCACGGGCTTCGCCGGCAAACGCGAGATGCTCTGCGGCACCAAGGTGCCCGCCAGGTAAATCCTGCGACTGCCATTTGATGGCGATCAGTAGCCGGTGCGCTCCGGCTGCAGCTCATCCTTGCCGAGCCATTGCCGGATCTTCTCCTCCAGAAGTTCCGGGCTGATCGGCTTCGACATGTAATCGTCCATGCCGGCGTCGAGGCAGGCTTCGCGGTCGCTTTCGAGCGCATGGGCGGTGACGCCGATGATCGGCACCCGGTGACCCTGCCCCTTTTCCCTCTCGCGGATCGTCCGGGTCGCCTCATGGCCGTTCATGACGGGCATCGAGACGTCCATCATGATGATGCGCGGCGTGTGGCTTTCCCAGGCGGCGACCGCCTCCTGCCCGTTGTTGACGACCAGGAAGGAGAGGCCCGTCGACTGCAGGATCTGGGTAAAGACGATCTGGTTGACCTCGTTGTCTTCGGCAACCAGCACGTCGACGAATTCGGCCGCCCGCTTTTGCGGCTCGGGCACAGTTGCAGTTGCAAGCGCAGGCGCCGGCGCGGCCGCTTCCGCCCGCAGCCGGGCGATCTCGGCTTCAGAGGCCTGTTTGACGCGGCGGGCGCGGACGACCTCGACAACAGTGTTGCGCAGCACGTTGGCGCGTGCCGGCTTCATCAGATGCGCATGGCCGTTCAGCGCCGCGAATTCCTTTTCCGTGCCCGAAATATCCATCGATGTGAGGAAGATGATCGGCAGCTCGACGAAACGGGGATCGGCGCGCAGCCGGCGCGCGACGTCGGCGCCGTTCATGTCGGGCATGTGATAATCGAGTACGACGGCATCGACGGTGACACCGAGATCGGCCGCTGCCTCGAGGATCGCCAGACCGGTGCCGCCACCCTCGGCAGCCACTCCGTCGAAGCCCCAGAGCGAGAGCTGTTCAGTCAGGATGCGCCGGTTCACTTCATTGTCGTCGACGACGAGGATGCGCGCGCCCTGCACATTGATCGGCAGCGGCTTCTGTTCAAGGTGAGCGGCCGCCACCGCAAAAGGCAGGTTGAGGGTGAAGACCGAGCCCTTGCCCCATTCGCTCTCGACATTGATATAGCCGCCGAAGAGATTGACGAGGCCGGCAGTGATTGCAAGGCCGAGCCCCGTTCCCTCATGCCGGCGGGTCGACGAGGTGTCGACCTGCGAAAACTTGTCGAAGACCGATTCGAGCTTTTCTCGGGGAATGCCAATACCGGTATCCTCGATGCGGATGGTCGCCATGATCTCCCCGCCAGCGATCGTCTCGAAGCCGACATCGACGAAGACATGGCCGCGCTCGGTGAACTTGACGGCGTTGCCGACGAGATTGGTGACGATCTGGCGGAAACGCCCGGCGTCACCGATCACCGCGGCCGGCAGGTCCGGTGCTGCCCGCACCAGGAGCTCGATATTCTTCTCGGCGGCATGCGAGGAGAGGAGTGTCGCCACATCCTCCACCGCTTCGGTGATATCGAAGGCGGCTTTGCGCAGTTTCATCTGCCCGGCATCGATCTTCGAGAAGTCGAGGATGTCGTTGATAATAGTCAGCAGCGCATTGCCTGACTTGACGATGATGTCGATGAAGGTCTTCTGGCGCGTGTCGAGATTGGTCTTGGCCAGCAGTTCCGCCATGCCGAGCACACCATTCATCGGCGTGCGGATTTCGTGGCTCATATTGGCGAGGAATTCGGACTTGGCGCGGTCGGCGGCTTCGGCGCGCGAGAGGAGCTGGCGCAGTTCCTCCTCGCGGCTCTTGAGCTCGGTGACATCGGTGAACAGCGCCACCCAATGCTGTCCCCGGCTGACGGTCGCATCCATGTTCACCCAGCGCTCGCCGCCGACATGGAAGACGGTGGAAATCGGCTGCCTGGCCGCGATATTCGCCCGCCACTCCTGCAGGATCTCATCCGCCGCATCGTGGAAATCGCCGCGCGCCGCGCAGAATTCGAACATGCCGAGCCAGCCCTGGCCCGCCTCGATATAGTGCGGCGGGATCTGCAGGATATCGGCCATTGCGTCATTGGACATCTTGATGATGCCGTCCTGGACGATGGCAAGACCCTGCGACATGGCGTGCGTCGCGTCGCGCATCATTTCGCCGAGCCGCTCGAGGGCTGCGCGCGTCTCGTGGATTTCCTTTTCCCGCTCGCGCACCGCCGAAATATCGGCATAGGTCAGCAGGATACGATCGTTGGAGATGCGGCGGCTGTCGAAGATCACGGATTTGCCACCCGCCCAGCCAAGCTCGATCGGCTCGGGCTCTTCGGCTTCGAACAGATGTTTGCGGAAGGCGTAGATCTCTTCCGGCGTCTGCGTCCCGTCGTAGCGGCCGAGTTCGTCATTGCGGCGGATGACGTCGATGAACGGGCGGCCGTCGAAGCGATCGTCGAACGGCAGTTCCCAGATGCTGTAGAATTCGTCGTTGATGTAGAGAATCTGGTGGTCGTTATCGAGGATCAGCACGCCGATCGGCAGCGAACGCAGAATGCTCTCGATGTCCCGATGCAGTATTTCTTGCTGCTTGCGCGATTCAATCAGCGCCTTTTCGCGTTCCTTGAGCGGTGAGATGTCGGAAAAGGAGCCGACGACATAGGTTCGCCCATCCGCTGTCACGACGCGGTTGACGCGCGAGATAACGGGATAGACATGGCCGCTGCTGCTCGGCATCTCGCTCTCGAGCTCCACCGAAATGCCGTCCCTGAGCGCCAGCAGGTTTTCCTGGTAGATCGCCTCAGCACCTTCCGGCCCGAACATTTCGTGTTCGGTCATTCCCAGATACTCGGAGCGGGCGCGGCCGCTGAAGGTCTCATAATATTTGTTGGCATAGACCAGGCGGTGCTCGTCGTCGCGGACGAAAACCGCCACCGGCAGGTCCTCCAGGACGGTACGCAGAACGTCGAGTTCGTTCACGCTCTCCCCCCAGGCCGATTCGCCGGTGGCCGCAGGCTTCGCACCGTCGCGATAAGCTGCGTTGACGACCAGCGGACGTCCGTCTGGCGCAAAGATGCCGATCGGATGATCGAGATTCTCCAGCGCCACCCGCACCTCAGCGAGGTCGGCGGCAGTTCCGGAATCGTTTACAGTCCCAGAGCTACCGGCAATCTCGGGGTTGCCGGCAATCCCCCCAAGAGCAACGGCACGGCGTTCGCGGGCTTCGAAGATGCCGAGCACATAGATTCGCTCCGGCGACGGCGAGAAGCTTTCGATCTGGATGCGCTCGTGGCCAAGGCCCGCGGCATCGAAACAGATGGCGTTTTCCTCGGTGCCGAACACCAGCGCGCGGCGCTCCTTGTCCTCGCGGTCCTCTTCCTCGGGGCGATCGAAGAGTTCGCGGCTGCGCCTGCCGATGAAATCGGAAATCTCACGGCCCAGGAAATCGGCATAGGCCTGGTTGACGGCGACATAGCGCAATTCGCTGTTCTTGACATAGGCCGGGGTGTCCAGATCGGCGATCCGGCGGCAAGCCAATTCCAGAATGTCCCCGGCTGATTTCAAGAAATCGTCGCTCCCGCAATGAATGGAATATCAACGAGAAAGACTATAACGCCAAGGCTTTTAACAAGGTTTTAACCATAAATTTCAGCAGACGAAATTTGCAAGCCAGATTGATGAGCTGAAATATCTTCGTTTGGCAATGCGGTCTCGCAGGAGGCTAGATGTCGCCATCGGCGGCGGCCCCACAACGCGCGATCAGTGCCTTGCTGCCTTGTGATCCGTTGAAATCATGACCAAAATTTAATGCCTGCCGCCCTTGTGCGGCCATCGCTCCGCCGCGATCCGGGCGGAGTCTGGCCATGGCTTTATAGAAGCCAGTCTAAATCAAGGAAAATACCATGTCCGTTCTTCATAAGACCATGGCGACGGGCCTGATCGCGCTGACCTTTGCCGGCGCCTCGCTCGCCACTGCCACCACCGCCGATGCCCGTCCGCGCGATGCCTTCTGGGGCGGCCTTGCGGCGGGCGTCGTCGGCGGCGCCCTGCTGTCGGAGGCCGCCCGCCCCGCCTACCCGGTCTATCCGGCCTACCCTGTCTATCGCCCCTACCCCGTCTACCGGACCTATTACCGGCCGCACTATTGCCATCTCGAATGGCGTTACGACCGCTGGGGCGAGCCCTACCGCGTCAAAGTCTGCCCTGAATAGCAAGACCGCATCCGGCGCCGCTTGACCTCCCGGCGGCGCCGGTCCAATCCTCCTCCACTCAGGGAGGAGAAATGCCGGAACCGCTCAAGAACCTGCTGCACGAGGCGCTGGCCGGCGATATGGCCGATTGCATCGCCGCCAATGCGCCTTCATTCGACCGGAACCATTTCGTGGCGCTCGCGACCGATGGCCTCGCGACGCTGGAGCTGATGGAGCGCTCGGCGCTGATCCGCGACGCGCTGTTCGCCACCCTTCCAGGCGATTTCCCCGAAGCGGCCGCCATCCTGAAGGCGAGCCTGCCTGCATCAGGCAGCCCTGGACTGTCCGGTTGGATGCTGCTGCCGGTCAACCAGTTCATCGCCGCACGCGGCCTTGATCATTTCGATCTCGGTCTTGATCTCCTCAAGGCGCTGACGCCGCATTTCACCGCCGAATTCGGTATTCGTCCCTTCATGCATCGCGACCAGCCACGCGCGCTCGCGGTCATTTCCGGCTGGGTCAATGATCCAGACCAGCATGTGCGTCGGCTGGCGAGCGAGGGAACGCGGCCGCGCCTGCCCTGGGCCATGCGCCTGCCGCAGCTCGTCAAGGATCCCGCGCCGATCCTGCCCATCCTGACCGCGCTGATGGACGATCCGGAGGATTATGTGCGCCGCTCCGTCGCCAACAGCCTCAACGATATCGCTAAGGATCATCCGGATATGGTCGCCGCCTTCATAGCCGGTCATATCGACGGCGTCTCTTCCGAGCGTCGCCGGCTGCTGAAGCACGCCTCTCGCACGCTCCTGAAGAAAGGCCATGCGAAGGCACTCGCCAATTTCGGTTTCGACGCCGCGGCGGCACTTAGATGCGAGCTGCGCCTTCTGAACGGCGAGGTGATGTTCGGCGAAGGGCTGGATTTCGAAATCCGCCTGACCAATGCCGGCGAGGTTGAGCACGCGCTGATGATCGATGACGCCATCCACCATGTGAAGGCCGCCGGCTCGCTCTCGCCCAAGGTCTTCAAATGCAAGACGATCACGCTGGCTCCCGGGCAGAGCCAGGCCATCGAGCGCCGCCACGCCATGCGGCCGATCACGACCCGGCGCTATTATCCCGGCGAACACCGCATCGCCATCCTCGTCAACGGCGCGGAAAGTGCATCGGAAAGCTTCGTCCTCAGAATGCCGTCAATGGATGCTGGTTAAGGCTTTTTGTGCATCGCACTTGACATTCCACGCGAACTAGCCCAAATGCGGCTCAGCTTTCACCCTTCCGGCCGCCGCGTGAGCGTGCCCCTGCTAGAAAATACGAAACGCAGGAAGAAGGGACAAAAGCGCATTTCGATAGAGCGCCGCACTCCCAATGAGCGGCCAGAAGCGCTGGAAAGCTTTTTCCAACTTGCAAGTTCCCACTTCACGCGGGGTTCTTGACGCCAGAATGAAACCGGATCGCATGGTGCGTTCCGGCGCTAGTCGTTGTGGCGCCCCGAAAGGTTATACCTTGACTAATTTTGAATCGCTTGGTGTCTCCAAGCCGATCGTCGCCACCTTGTTCCAGCTCGGTATCGAAACGCCGACGCCGATCCAGGAACAGTCCATTCCTCTCCTCATATCAGGCCGCGATCTGATCGGCCTTGCCCAGACCGGCACCGGCAAGACCGCCGCCTTCGGCCTGCCGCTCATCGAAAAGCTGCTCGCCGACGAGCGCCGCCCCGACAACCGCACGACGCGGACGCTGATCCTGGCGCCGACTCGCGAGCTGGTGAACCAGATCGCCGAGAACCTCAAGAAGTTCATCCGCAAGTCGCCGCTGCGCATCAACGTCGTCGTCGGCGGTGTGTCGATCAATAAGCAGCAGCTGCAGCTCGAAAAGGGCACCGACATCCTGGTCGCCACGCCCGGCCGCCTGCTCGACCTCGTCAACCGCCGCGCCATCACGCTGACGACGGTGCGTTATCTCGTGCTCGACGAAGCCGATCAGATGCTCGACCTCGGCTTCGTGCACGACCTGCGCAAGATCGCCAAGCTCGTTCCGAAGAAGCGCCAGACCATGCTGTTTTCGGCCACCATGCCGAAGGCGATCGCCGATCTCGCCGGCGAATATCTGGTCGATCCCGTCAAGGTCGAAGTCACACCTCCCGGCAAGGCTGCCGACAAGGTCGAGCAGTATGTTCATTTCGTCGGCGGCAAGAACGACAAGACCGAGCTGCTCCGCAAGTCGCTGACCGAAAACCCGGATGGCCGCGCCATCGTCTTCCTGCGCACCAAGCATGGTGCGGAGAAGCTGATGAAGCACCTCGATAATATCGGCTATTCCGTCGCCTCGATCCACGGCAACAAGAGCCAGGGTCAGCGCGAGCGGGCGCTGAAGGCCTTCCGCGACGGCAGCATCAAGACGCTGATCGCCACCGACGTCGCCGCCCGCGGCATCGACATCCCGGCCGTCAGCCACGTCTACAACTACGACCTGCCCGAGGTGCCGGACGCCTATGTCCATCGCATCGGCCGCACGGCGCGCGCCGGCCGCGACGGCATCGCCATCGCCTTCTGCGCTCCCGACGAAGCCAAGCTGCTGCGCGATATCGAGCGCCTGATGGGCATCGACATCACGGTCGCAAGCGGCGAACCGCCGGCACATATCAGCGCCGGCGGCCCGCGCCGCGGCAACGGCAATGGCAACAACCGCAATCGCGGCGGCGGCCAAGGCCGTGGCGATGCCAACCGTTCGGAACATCGCGGCAGCCGCCAGGAACGCCGCCCGCGCCGCGACGGCGAAGGTAGCGAAATCCGCGCCGGCGGCGAGGAACGCCGTGAGCGCCGTCCGCGTCCCGAGCGCCCAAGCCGCAACGAGGACTTCCGCGGTCAGCGCCGCGGCGAAGCGGCCCCGGATTTCGGCCCCGACAACGATCTGGCATCGACCTCCGATTTCCGCCCGGCAAAGCCGCAGCGCCCTGCGCATAACGGCCCCAATGGCCATCATGCCAATGGCGAACCGAGCGGCCATCACCGCGGCAACGGCCGCCACGCTCACGGCCGCCCGGCCCGCAAGCACGGCGAAGACCGCGGACCGCATCAGGCTCAGGGCGGCGAACAGCGCCGCGACGGCAACGGCGGCAACCGCCGCGGCGGCTCGGGCTCGCGCAATGGCGGCGGCCAGCGCCGCGAACGCGCCTGAGCGCCGATTGATTTAAAGGAGAAAAGGCCGAATCTTCGGTCTTGAATATTGGGAGGCCGGAGCATCTGGTGGGATGTCCGGCCTTTTTCTCATTGTGGTGATGGCAATACCGCAACGGCAGTGAATCAATGCGCTGTAAAGCCGCCGTCGACGGGCAGCGCGACGCCGATGATGAAGCACGCCGCTGGGCTGCATAGCCAGAGCACAGCAGCGGCGACCTCTTCGGCACGTCCGAGCCGGCCGATCGGCTGCTGTTTCATGATTTCATCCATCGCATCGGACTGCCCGTCCAGCATCTCCTGCACCATCGGTGTATCGATAACGCCAGGGCAGACTGCATTGATACGGATTCCGCGTGGCGCGTATTCGACGCCGGCACTTCGGGTCATTCCGATCACCGCATGCTTGGTCCCGTGATAGGCGGCGCGTCCGGGCAGGCCGACCAGGCCGCCGAGCGAAGAGCAGTTGACGATCGCCCCGGAGCCTTGCCGGCGCATAACGCGCAATTCGTGCTTCATGCACGCCCACACCCCCCGTTGATTGACGGTGGTGACCCGCTCGAAGCTGTCGAGCGGCTCATCGGCGGCATCGGACGGCGGCACTTGGATGCCGGCGTTATTGAAGGCCATATCGAGGCGGCCATATTCGGTGGCCGCGCGGTCGACCGTCGCTGCGACCTGCGTCTCATCGGCGACATCGCAAGCCATGCCGATCGCGATGCCGCCCTCAATCACGATTCGCCGCGCTTCGCGATCGGCGAGGTCGCCATCGAGATCGGCCAGCACCACCGATGCGCCATTCTCGGCAAAGGCGCGTGCAGCGGCGAGCCCCATGCCCTTGGCCGCACCCGTCACGAGTGCCACCTGACCTTTGAAGTCGTAGACCGGATTCATCGTTTCAGCTCTCCCTGTTCGCGTCGGCGACCTGCCGCTTCTTGCCGAACACCGGAAAGGCGTTGGCTGCGCCATAATCAAAGTTGTTCCTGGTGCCCTTAAGCGTCTTCATGTCCTCATCGGAAATCATGAAATCGACCGCAGCATTGTCGCGCATGTGTGCGGCGGTGACTGTCTTCGGCAGGGGAAGCAGACCAAGCTGGAGGCAGTAGCGGATGCAGAGCTGCGCAATACTGACGCCATATTTCCCAGCCAGCGCACCCAGGTCGGAATTGTTGAGCACCGCGCCGTGCGCCACCGGCGAGTACGCTTCGACCAGCATGCCCTTGGATTGCGAATATTCGATCAGATCGAACGGCGTGTTGCCGACATGGGCGAGGACCTGGTTGACCATCGGCGCGACGGCACCATTGTCGAACAGATTGTCCAAATCCGCTCGCTCGAAATTGGAGACGCCGATCGCGCGGAGCTTGCCCTCACGATAGGCCTCTTCGAGCGCCCGCCATGCTTCGAGATTGCCTTCGAAGAAATGCTCACCCTCCCGGAATTCCGCCCACGGCTGCGGACTGTGGATCAGCATCAGATCGATGTGGTCCAGTCCGAGCTCCTGCAGCGATCCGTCGATACGCTCCTTGGCATCGCCGTAGCGCTTGCACTCAGCGGCGAGTTTCGTGGTTACGAAGATTTGGTCGCGGGAAGCGCCGCTTTTGCGCAGACCTTCACCAACGCCGTGCTCGTTCCCATAAGCTTGAGCGGTATCGATATGGCTGTAGCCGAGCTCGATAGCGTCGCGCACGACGCGCATGGTTTCGGTATCAGGAATTCGCCAGGTGCCGAGACCCAGCTTTGGGATTGCCACGCCGTTGGCAAGCGTAAACGTCTCTTCCAGTATCATAGTGCTCACCTTTTCACCTCGGGATCAGGCTCCTTCACGAGCGTATCCGATCGGTCGCCTGTGGAGCGAACGAGACGCAGTAAATTTAGCGTGTCGGTTCGATCTGAATAAGCGCCCGCGCATGCAATGAACCGATGAACATCGCTCAACAATGTGATAGTCAGGGCCATGCAGCTGAACCGGACCGATCTAGCGGACTTTCTCTACTTCCTGGCAATCGCCAGACATCGCAGCTTTCGGCGCGCTGCGCTGGAAATGCGTGTCACGACTTCCGCCTTGAGCCACGCCATCACGGCGCTCGAAGCGCGACGCGGCGTCCGATTGTTGAACAGGAGCACGCGTAGCGTCACCCTGACGGCGGCCGGCGAACAACTCAAAGCCTCGATCGAAGGACCGCTGGCGGTCGTGAGCGAAGCAGCGGAAAACCTGAACAGATTCCGCGATTCGCCGGCCGGCCGGGTGAGAATTAATGTCCTCGAAGACGCGGTGCCGTTGGTGCTCGACCCGGTGATGCCGGCTTTCGTCGAACGTTATCCTGAGGTCGAGGTTGACATCAGCGTCAGCAACCGCCTGGTCGATGTGATAGATGGCGGCTTCGATGCTGGCATCCGTTACGGCGGCACGGTGCCTGAGGACATGATCGCCCAGCGTCTTTCGCCAGAGATTCGCTGGCTGGCAGCCGCGTCACCCCACTATCTCGAACGCTATGGAACGCCCCTTACGCCGTACGATCTGCTGGATCACCGTTGTGTTCGAATCCGATTGGGAAACGATCAGATCTACCAATGGGAGTTCGAGCAGGGCGAAAACACGGTTGCGATCGCTACACTCGGACCTCTGACCGTCGATGCAAGTCATGCCTCGATAGGCTTGGGGCTGAGTGGGGTCGGCATCATTTATGGCGCGGAACCGGTCCTTCGCCCGCACATCGAGACGGGCGCGCTGACGGTCGTGCTCAGCGATTGGGCTTCGATGGGCAGCGGGTTTCACGCATACTATTCCAGCCGCCGACAGGTCCCAACCGCGTTGCGCCTGCTCATCGACCTTATTCGAGAGATACGGCCGCTGGCTGGTTGAACAGACCGCTATAGTACCCGGACTGGGTCACGAAGCCAGCCGCTTGAATGCCGGACGCTTGCGACCTAAATTGGCTCCATGCTTGACCATTCGTCCCGGCCGTTATCGCCATCCACTATCCCAATGGATGCCCTGAGTGAAGTCCTGCAGGACTTTCGCTTGAGCGGAGTCAACTATGGCCGCTGCGAGCTCAGGCATCCATGGAGCATAGCCTTTCCGCAACAACAGCTGCTTCGTTTTCACTTCGTCAGCCAGGCTCCGTGCTGGATCCATACCGAAACCCACGGATGGCAGGAGTTGAACGATGGCGATCTGGTGCTGCTGCCGCAAGGCATCGCACATCGATTGGCCAGTGCGCCGGACGTTGAGGGCGACTCGCTTAAAAGCTGTCAGATTACAAGATTGGGCAGCAACGTCTGCGACGTCTTGCGAGAAGGAACGGGCGCCACCAGCACCCTTTTCTGCGGCTCCATGACTTTGGGCGCTCATGCGCTTAACCCCTTGATCGCCCTGATGCCGCCAATCATCAAGGGTTGCGATGTAGCCGGTAACGACCCGATCGTAGGGCCCCTGCTTGCCGCTATGTCAGCGGAGGCGACACAGCCCCAGATGGGAAGCGCGACGGTCTTATCGCGTATGGCGGACTTGCTCGCTGCGCGGCTTATCCGCTGCTGGGTCAACTGCAGCGGAGGCTCGACCACCGGCTGGCTCGCCGCCATCCGCGATCCCCATATCGGTCGTGTGTTGGCGGCCATGCACCGGGATCCGGGCCATAACTGGACTCTCGAAAGCCTCGCTGGTGTGGCCGGCCAGTCGCGCTCGATCTTCGCCGAGCGCTTCAGCGCTATCTTGGGAGAAGGCGCGGCACATTATCTCGCCCGTCTGCGTATGCAGCTTGCCCGCGATTTGTTGGCCCAAGGCGGCATGTCGGTTGCCGAGGTTGCTTCCCGGCTGGGCTACGAGTCCGAGGCGTCTTTCGCGCGGGCCTTCAAGCGCGTCACAAATGTCTCCCCGGGAATTGTGCGTCGCACAAGTTCCGGACGAATGGACATAGATTTCGGATTTTAAGACACATATCATCCTGAAAACTTCGTCTATGAAATGTCCGAACATAGGAGATTCTTCAATGACGGACACGACATCACAGTTCGACGAAGCCGCAATTGGCGTAGAGACGGCTGAACCATCCGCGTGGAGCGGGGCGACCTGGTTTGCCGTTGTTTCGATGGCGGCCACCAGCTTTGCACTGGTGTCTGCTGAGTTCCTGCCGGCGGGACTGTTGACGCCAATGGCGCGCGATCTCGGCATTTCCGAGGGAACGGCCGGACAGGTCGTTACCGCCACCGCTTCCGTCGGCGCCGTGACGGCCCTTTTGAGCAATGTTCTCATCGGCAGGCTGAACCGCAAGGCGGTGCTGGTCGGTCTCAGTGCGTTGGCGGTCGGCTCCAATATTCTTGCATCGTTAGCGACCGATTTTTGGCTGTTGCTGTTGGGCCGGGCCGGCTTGGGCATCGCGCTCAGCGGCTTTTGGGCGCTTTCAGTGGCCGTCGTGGCGAGGCTGGTCGGCGCCAATGCGACAGGTCGGGGCATGGCTATCGTCACCCTCGGCGTTTCGCTCGCCACGATCGCTGCCCCATCAATGGGTGCTTTGATCAGCGATTGGCTGGGATGGCGCAGCGCCATGGCGATGACAGCCGGGCTTGCCGCGCTTGCCATGCTGCTGCAGCTGCTCAGCCTGCCGACGCTACCTGCAAGCACAAGCAACAGTCTCGCGGATGTTTTCCGGCTGACGCGACGGCGCGGTGTTCAACTGGGAATGCTTGCTATCCTTTTGCTGATGACCGGGCATTTTGCCGGGTCGGTTTATGTGCGTCCCTTCCTCGAACAAGTGACGCTCCTTGAAACCAGATCGATCGCCCTGGCACTGCTCGGATTTGGCATCGCGTCCGTGATCGGCAATGTTGCCGGTGGCCGGATGGCCGACGCGAGCATCCGCATTGCGCTGGCTGTTACGGCTTTATTGATGGCGTTTGCCGCACTCGCTCTGGTGCTTTGGGGCGCTTATACCGCCGTCGCGTTCGCACTCGTCACGCTGTGGGGCTTTGCCTTCGGCATGGCGCCGGTAGTGCTGCCGACCAACCTTTCCCGCGCGGCCGCCGACGCTCTCGAGGCGGCGGGTAGCCTGATGGTCGTTTCTTTTCAGGTGGCCATCAGTATCGGCGCGGTTTTTGGCGGCTATATCGTCGACCACTACGGCGCTGTGGGACCATTGACTCTCACCGCTCTCCTGGCTGCATCAACGGTTGCCTTGGCGCTGCTGCAGCCCCGCAACTGATCGTTGCTTCCTGCTTGATGGGCCGAGTAACGCTCTACGGCGCTCTGGATATGAGGTCGTCGGCAATCGACGGCGACCTCGGTCAGTTGAGGTTCAGGCCATCCGGTTGTTCGACCTTGGCGCAGCCATCAGCCTATACACTCGCCTGCGCCTGCTGAACGACCTTGCGGTTTGTCATATATACGCCCGTCACCACGATCACCGTGCCCAGAATCAACGGCAGCGTCAGCCGCTCCCCGAACGCGATGAAGGCTTCGAGCGCGACGGCCGGCGGCATCAGGTAGATCAGCGAGGCGGCGCGCGAGACCTGCCCGCGGCGGATGAGGTAAAGCAGCAGCCCGACACCGCCCATCGACAGGCCGAAGACCGACCAGAGAAGCGCGCCATAGGCCTGCGCGGTGCCGTCGAAATGCTGGTGCTCGAAAATCAGCGACAGCGGCAGGGTGAGGATGAGAGCGCCGACATATTGCAGCGTCGCGATTGTCCTGAGGTCACCGGATTGCAGGTGTTTCTTCTGGTAAAGCGTGCCGTAGGTGACGGAGCCCATGGCGATGAGGTTGATCGCCAGCGGCAGGGCGGCATGGCTGAGATCGGCCGTCGCTGGATCGAAGAGCTTTGGCGAAATCGCGATGGCAATACCGATGAAGCCGAGAGCGAGGCCGAGCTGCTGGGTCTTCTGCAACCGCTCGCCGACGAGAAAGGGCGCCGCCATCGCCGTCAGCAGCGGCTGCAGCGCCGCGATGATGCCCGATATGCCGGCCGGCACGCCATTGGCAATCGCCCACCAGAGGCCGGCGAGATAGAAGCCATGCAGGAAAAAGCCCGAATAGACGGCACGGAGCCACGTCGCCCGGCTCTTCGGCCATTGCGCCCGCGCCACCAGGCAAAGCGCCAGGAAGGCGAGCGCCGACAGCGCATAGCGTATCGACAGAAAGGTGAAGGGCTCGGAATGCAGCGCCGCATATTTCGCCACCACCCAGCCCGTGGACCAGAGCAGGACGAAGAGAGCGGGGGCCAGGCGATCGAGGGACATGAGGCTGCTCGGCAAGAGGAGGTTTCGCCCCGCTGATATCCGCAGCCGGCGGTCACAGTCAAAGGCGAAGCGTTGATGCTTATTTGAAATTTGGCTGATGGTTGGAACAACCGACCGTCAGGAAGACGATAGTTTCAAACATAACGAACGAGCCTGTTGGAAGCTCGACAACATGCTACCGTAGCGAGGAATCGCCGGCGCACCGCCATACTCTACCTCATTCCTGTGCTCGTCACAGGAATCCAGTGCGCCCAAGTCCATGGGCGCGGGAGACTCCATTTCTCGGTAAAGTCATTCACCGCGCCGACGCGCGGTGGCTGGATTCCTGTGACGAGCACAGGAATGAGGGTGGAGAGGTCGAGAACCGACTCCCGCCCGCCGACCGAAAAACCATCACCTGCCCAGATTTTGCGCAATCGCTGCAGAACAACCCTCCACCGCCCCGCGCCGCGCCGCTCCAAACGCCCCGATCTCCCCCGTTTCCCGCACCGCAAAATCTTTTCCTCGAACTGCGCATGGTTCTTGCATTGCAATTTGCGTTGTATTCAAATGAACAAAAAAGGGGAGCCGCACCTTTGGCATTTGACGAAATGATTACCGGGGACGAGAGCCCCCGCCCGCCTTATGAAAAATATTTCGAGTGGTACAACAGCCAAGACCGGTCGCATCTGATTGCCAAGTCCCGCGACGCGGAAAATATCTTCCGGAAGACCGGCATCACCTTCGCCGTTTACGGCCATGCCGACAGCTCCGAAAAGCTCATCCCCTTCGACATCATTCCCCGCATCATCTCCGCCCGCGAATGGCGCAAGCTCGCCCAGGGCATCGAGCAGCGGGTGATCGCGCTCAACGCCTTTCTGGACGATATCTATCATAAGCAGGAGATCATCCGCGCCGGCCGCATCCCGCGCGAACTGATCGAAAACAACGTCGCCTTCCTGTCCGAGATGATCGGCTTCCGCCCGCCTGGCGGCGTCTACACCCATATCGTCGGCACCGACATCGTGCGAACAGGCGAAGACCAGTTCTACGTGCTGGAGGATAATGCCCGCACGCCTTCCGGTGTCAGCTACATGCTGGAAAACCGGGAAACCATGATGCAGATGTTCCCGGAGCTCTTCCATGAGAACAAGGTGCAACGCGTCGAGGATTACCCCTACCTCTTGCGCCAGAGCCTCGCTTCGCTCGCGCCTCCCGGCTGCACTGGCAAGCCGCGCGTCGCGGTGCTGACGCCTGGCATCTATAATTCGGCCTATTACGAACACTCCTTCCTCGCCGACATGATGGGCGTCGAACTGGTCGAGGGTTCGGATCTGCGCGTCATCGACGGCAAGGTGAAGATGCGCACGACCCGCGGCTACGAGGCGATCGACGTGCTCTACCGCCGCGTCGACGACGACTTCCTCGATCCGCTGACTTTCCGGGCCGATTCCGCCCTCGGCATTCCCGGCATCATGGATGTCTACCGCTCCGGCAACATCACCATCGCCAATGCGCCGGGCACCGGCATATCGGACGACAAGGCGATCTATTCCTACATGCCGGAGATCGTCGAATTCTATACCGGCCGCAAGGCGCTGCTCGAAAACGTCCCGACCTGGCGCTGCTCGGAAGCATCAAGCCTGAAATACGTGCTGGAGCACCTGGAAGAGCTAGTCGTCAAGGAAGTGCACGGCTCCGGCGGCTACGGCATGCTTGTGGGACCGACGGCATCGAAGAAGGAGCGCGCCGATTTCGCCGAGAAGCTGAAAGCCAAGCCGAACAACTACATCGCCCAGCCGACGCTGTCGCTCTCTACCGTGCCGATCCTCGTCAACAAGGGCATTGCGCCCCGCCATGTCGACCTTCGCCCCTATGTGCTCGTGTCGGACAAGGTTCAGATCATTCCGGGCGGTCTCACCCGCGTGGCCCTGAAACAGGGTTCGCTGGTGGTCAATTCCAGCCAGGGCGGCGGCACCAAAGACACCTGGGTATTGGAGGACTGATGCTCGGAAGAACTGCAAACGGCCTCTACTGGATGTTCCGCTACATCGAGCGCGCCGAAAATATCGCCCGCCTGGTCGATGCCGGATTGCGCATGTCGCTCACCCGCAGCAGCGCCGGCGACGACAACTGGGACGGGGTGCTGCAAAGTGCCGGCGTGCGCGAGGCCTATGACGAAGGCCACGCCAAACTGACCAATGCCGACGCCGTCGATTATCTCTTGCGCGATCGTTCCAATCCGTCGAGCGTCATGTCCTGCATCGATTTCGGCCGCAACAATGCCCGCATGGTGCGCACCGCGCTGACACGCGAAACCTGGGAAGCGACCAACGAATGCTGGATCGAGCTGAAGGCGCTGCTCGAAAAGCGCGTCAAGGCGGCCGACCTGCCTGAGGTGATCGACGTCATCAAGCGCCGTGCCGGCCTCATCCGCGGCGCCTTTCATGGCTCGACGCTGCGCAACGAGCTCTACAATTTCGCCCGCATCGGCACCTTCATCGAGCGGGCCGACAATACCAGCCGCATCCTCGACGTCAAATATTACGTGCTGCTGCCCTCGGTCTCGGCGGTCGGCTCCTCGCTCGACAATGTGCAGTGGGAATCGATCCTGCGCTCGGTCTCGGCGCACCGCGCCTATAGCTGGGCCTATGACGGCGAATACCGGGCGATGAACATTGCCGATTTCCTCACCCTCAATGTCCAGATGCCGCGCTCGCTGGCCTATTGCTACGAAAAGATCGTCAGCAATCTCGGCTATCTCGCCCAGGATTATGAGGCGCGGCTGCCCGCTCACGATACGGCCGATGCGATCCGCACCACGCTGCAGACCAGAGCGATCCGCGACATCATGGATCAGGGCCTGCATGAATTCCTCGAGGATTTCGTCTCGCGCAACAACCAGCTCGGCGCCGAGATTTCCGACGGCTACCGGTTCTACGTTTAAGCGGATCAGAAAATGAGACTGAAGATCAGCCACCTCAGCGAATACCGCTACGACGACCCGGCGCAGTTCTCGCTGCAGCGCCTCAGACTGACACCGCCGACATCAGCCGCCCAGAAGGTGCTCGCCTGGTCGCTGAACGTCGAGGGCGCTACGCCCGAGGTGGAATATGACGACCAGTATGGCAACCACGTCAACTTGGTCTCGCTGGAAGGCGCGCAGCACGTGACGCGGATCTTGGCCGAAGGCGAGATCGAGACGGCGGACAATAACGGCGTCACCGGCCCGCATACCGGTTTCTGCCCGCTCTGGCTCTTCCTGCGCGAGACGCCGCTGACTAAAAGCGGCAAGCTGATCAAGGAACTGGTCAAAAGCGTCAGCGGCGACAACGAGCTCGCCCGTATGCACGCGCTGATGGCGGCAATCCACGAAACCGTCGACTACCGACCCGGCACCAGCGACACCGCGACGACGGCGGAACAGGCGCTGGAGAAGAAAAGCGGCGTCTGCCAGGACCACGCGCACATCTTCGTTGCCGCCGCCCGCGCCCTGCAGGTGCCGGCGCGTTATGTCTCTGGCTATCTGATGATGGAAGAAAAGGTCGAACAGGCGGCGACCCATGCCTGGGCCGAAGCCCATATTCCCGGCCTCGGCTGGGTCGGCTTCGACCCGGCCAACGAAATCTGCCCGGATGAACGCTATGTCCGCATCGCCTCCGGCCTCTGCTACCGCGACGCTGCCCCGATCTCGGGCATGCGCATCGGCACGCCGGGTGAGACGCTGTCGGTGACCGTGAAGGTCGAGGACGGCGGGCAGATGCAAAGTCAGAGCCAGAGCTGAGCGAGGGCGGGAAGCCGCGTCTATCCAGCCGCAACGACCTGGAGGTGACCGCGCGCTCCATAGCTGAGGATTGCCTGATCCGCCGTCAGCAACGGTACGCGATGAAAACGGGCTGTGGCGGCGATGATGCGGTCCGCGGGGTCGGCATGAAACTCGCCGGGCAGCCGAACGCTGTCTATCGCGATGGAAGGCTCGATCGGTGCAAGCTGAAGCCCGGGCAGCGACAGAGCGCTATCGATCCATCGCCCGACATCGTCGCCGAGCGCCAGGCGCCCCTTCTGCACGAGCATGGCGATTTCCCAAGGTGTGATCGCCGAAATCAGGATACGGCTTTTCTCCGTCATCTCGTCGATGATGCGCCGGGCCTGTGAACCGAGGCGCGCATCGTCCTGCACCGCCCAGACGAGGATATGCGTGTCGATGACGATCAACGGAGGGCGTCCCAATCCTCCGGCTCGACGGCCGGAGACAGAGGATCGTCATAGCGCAATACGCTGCCCTTCATCGCGCCGATGATGCTCTTGCGTTCGCCTGTGTCGCGCGCCGGGGAAAGCACGGCAACCGGCTTGCCGCGCTTGGTGATGACGATGGATTCATCGTCGCTGCGCATCTGATCGATCAGATTCAGGCATTTCGCCTTGAATTCCGCAGCACCGACCACCTTTGACATGACCATCTCTCCTGTACACTTGTACAGAATATAGCGTCATTTTCTCGTTGAACAAGTACAACAAAAAACGGGGCTCTCGCCCCGCCTTTCAACTATTCCAATCTCGAATGCTTCCGCTCAGTGGCTGTCCTTGCCGACCGCATTTCCGCGACATCCCTTGAGGAAGTCGAGATCGGCGCCGGTATCGGCTCCTTCGACATGCTGCTGATGCAGGAAGGCGTAGCCCGAGGTCGGCAAATCGTGGTTCGGCCGCCATTCGGCGAGACGGCGCGCCAATTCCTCGTCTGAGATGTCGAGATGCAGGCGGCGGTTCGGCACGTCGAGCTCGATCATGTCGCCGTTCTTGACGACCGCCAGCGGTCCGCCGACGGCGGCTTCCGGCGAGGTGTGCAGCACGACGGTGCCGTAGGCCGTTCCGGACATGCGGGCGTCTGATATCCGCACCATGTCGAGGATGCCCTTCTTCAGCACCTTGGGCGGCAGGCCCATATTGCCGACCTCGGCCATGCCGGGATAACCCTTCGGACCGCAGTTTTTCATCACCATGACGCAATTCTCGTCGATGTCGAGATTGTCGTCGTTGATCTTGGCCTTGTAGTCGTCGATGTCCTCGAACACGACGGCCCTGCCCCGATGCACCAGGAGATGCGGCGATGCAGCCGAAGGTTTCAACACCGCGCCCTTCGGCGCGAGATTGCCGCGCAGCACGACGATGCCGCCCGAAGAGGTCAGCGCCTTTTCAGCAGGCAGGATGACGTCCTCGTTCCAGTTGACGACGTCCTTGACCTCGTCCCAGACGGTTTCGCCGGACACAGTCAGCGCGTCCTTATGCAGGAGGCCCGCCTCGCCGAGGCGCTTCAGCACGACCGGTAGGCCGCCGGCGTAGAAGAACTCTTCCATCAGGTACTTGCCCGACGGCATCAGGTTGACGATCGTCGGAACGTCACGGCCACAGCGGTCCCAATCGTCGAGCGTCAGGTCGATGCCGACGCGGCCGGCGATCGCGAGCAGATGGATGACGGCATTGGTCGATCCGCCGATCGCCGCGTTGGTGCGGATGGCGTTCTCGAAGGCCTGCTTCGTCATGATCTCCGACGGCTTCAGATCATCCTTGACCATCTGCACGATACGGCGGCCGGTCAGCTGCGCCATGACCTTGCGGCGGGAATCGACGCCGGGGATCGCGGCATTGCCTGACAGCGCCATGCCGAGCGCTTCGGCCATCGACGCCATCGTCGAAGCGGTGCCCATGGTATTGCAGGTGCCGGACGAACGGCTCATCGAAGCTTCCGCCTCGAGGAATTCGGCCTGCGTCATCTCGCCGGCCTTCACCATTTCGGAGAATTTCCACAGATGCGTGCCGGAGCCGACACGCTCGCCGCGGAAATAGCCGTTCAGCATCGGTCCGCCAGTGACGACGATCGACGGCAGGTCGCAGGAGGCGGCGCCCATCAGCAGCGACGGCGTGGTCTTGTCGCAGCCGACGAGCAGCACGCAGCCATCCATCGGCTGGCCGCGGATCGCTTCCTCCACCGCGAGAGCGGCAAGGTTGCGGTACATCATCGCGGTTGGGCGGAAGGTGTTTTCCGATGCCGAGAACACCGGCACTTCGAGCGGGAAGCCGCCGGCCTCCCACACACCCGCCTTCACCTTCTCGGCGAGCTCTCTCAGATGGCCGTTGCAGGGGGTCATATCCGACCAGGTGTTGAGGATACCGATGACCGGCCGTCCGTCGAACAGGTCGTGCGGATAACCCTGGTTTTTAAGCCAGCCGCGATGATAAATCACGTCGCGGCTCGTGCCGCCGTACCATTCTTGCGACCTCAGCCTGCGCGGCCATTCCGCTTTCTTCTTCATAATCTCCGTCCTTCAGGTGATTGCCGGGCCGCCTCGTACGGCCCGGGTCATCGGATATGTCTCAAGCCAGCGTGTAGGCCGTCTTGACCACAGTAAAGAATTCGCTCGCATACTTGCCCTGCTCACGCGGGCCATAGGACGAGCCCTTGCGGCCGCCGAACGGAACGTGGAAATCGACGCCTGCCGTCGGCAGGTTGACCATCACCATGCCAGCTTCCGAATTGCGCTTGAAATGCGTCGCATGTTTCAGGCTGGTCGTGGCAATGCCGGCCGAGAGCCCGAACGGCGTGTCGTTGGCGAGGGCAAGCGCCTCGTCGTAATCCTTCGCGCGGATCACCGAGACCACGGGTCCGAAGATTTCCTCGCGCGAAATGCGCATCTGGTTGGTCGCTTCGGTAAACAGCGTCGGCTGCAGATAGAAGCCGGGCGTTTCGCGAGAAATGACCTCGCCGCCGAAGGCGAGCTTGGCGCCTTCCTTTTTGCCGATCTCGATATAGTCGGTATCGGTCTTGAGCTGCCGTTCGTCGACGACGGGACCTATATGGGTTCCGGCTTTCAGCGCATTGTCGACAACGAGCGTCTTCAGCTTGTCGGTGAGCGCCGCGACGAACTTGTCGTGGATGCCTTCGGTGACGATCAGGCGTGACGAGGCCGTGCAGCGCTGACCGGTGGAGAAGAAGCCGGAATTGGCGGCGGCCTCGACGGCAACGTTGAGGTCGGCATCGTCGAGCACGACCATCGGGTTCTTGCCGCCCATCTCCAACTGGAACTTGCGGTTATGCTCGATCGAGGCGGCGGCCACGCGCCGGCCGGTGCCGGTGGAACCGGTAAAAGTAATGCCGTGAACGTCGGGGCTTTCGAGCATGGCCTGGCCGACAACCGAGCCCTTGCCCATGACGAGATTCAGCACGCCCTTCGGCAATCCTGCCCTATTGAGGATATCGACGATCGCCCAGGAGCAGGCCGGCACCAGCTCGGCCGGCTTGAAGACGATCGTGTTGCCATAGCAGAGCGCCGGCGCGATCTTCCAAGCGGGAATGGCGATCGGGAAGTTCCACGGCGTGATGATGCCGATGACGCCGAGCGCTTCGCGGGTGATCTCGACGCCGATATTCGGGCGAACCGACGGGATGACCTCGCCGGCGAGCCGCAGGGCTTCGCCTGCAAAGAATTCGAAGATCTGCGAGGCTCGGATGACTTCGCCGGTCGCCTCAGGCAGCGTCTTGCCCTCTTCGCGGGCGAGCAGCGCGCCGAGCTCGTCCTTGCGCGCCATGATCTCGTCGCCGGTCTTCTTCAGGATGACGTGGCGCTCCCAGATGCCCGAGCGCGACCACGCCGGAAAGGCGGCCTTGGCGGCGGCGATGGCATTTCTCGTGTCTTCGGCGCTGCCGTCGGCATAGAGGCCGACGACCTCGTTCGTATCCGACGGGTTGATGTTCTTCGTCGCGTTCGTGCCGACCCATTCGCCGGCGATCAGGTTTTGATAAATGGTCATGGGCTGAACAAGCCTCCTTTACCGTTTACATCACGGCCCGGCCACGGAAGCAGCCAGGCCTCGAAAATCAGAGCTGCTTGACGGCGATCTCTTCTTCGGCCGCCACCTTCAGCGGATTGCGCAGCGGCAGGCCGAATTCGGCGACTTCGATCTCGAAGACGTCGCCCTCTTCCGTCTTGATGCCATCGGCAAAGGACAGCGTCGCCGTGCCGAACATATGGACATGGACGTCACCCGGAACACGGAAGAGGCCGTATTTGAAATGGTGATATTCGAGGTTCGCGAAGGTGTGCGACATGTTCGCCTCACCCGACAGGAAGGGCTTTTCGAAGATCACCTTGTCGCCGCGCTTGATGCGCGAGGTGCCGCGGATATCGTCGGGTGCGGCGCCGATGCGGATTTCCGGACCATAGGCGGCCGGGCGCAGTTTCGAGTGGGCCAGATAGAGATAGTTGATCCGTTCGGTGACGTGGTCCGAAAACTCGTTCGACAGGGCGAAGCCGATGCGGAACGGCGAGCCGTCCTTGGCGATGACATAAATGCCCGCCATCTCAGGCTCTTCGCCGCCGTCGAGCGCGAAGGAGGGCGAGACGAGCGGAGCGCCGGGGGCAGCCGTGCCATAGCCGTTGCCCTTGTAGAACCATTCGGGCTGCACGCCTTTTTCGCCGGATTTCGGCTTGCCGTTCTCCAGGCCCATCTTGAACATCTTCATCGAGTCGGTCAGCGTTTCCTCGGCCGCCTCGCTGGTCTTCTTGTGCATGCTATCACGGGTGGCGGCGGAGCCGAGATGGGTGAGACCGGTGCCGGTCAGATGCAGGTGCGCGGCATCGGGATGAGTGATCGGCGGCAGGAAACGGCCTTCCGCATAAGCCTTCTTAAGGTCGACGGCCTCGCCGTAACCATGGGCCTCGATAACGGCGGCAAGCGACTTGCCGCCGTCGGCGGCTTCCATCGCCAGCGCATAGACGCTGCCGGCGTTGTTGACCGACCTGGCCGCGCCGCCCTGCTCGCGCACGGCGACGACGATCTCTCCGTTGGCACCCTTGATCTGGGAAATAAGCACGACTTCGATCCTTCTCGTTCCGGCGAAGACAGAAAAAGCTCCGCCTGTCCGGCTCCCACGGGAGCCGGAATCCAACTTTCATATGACTGCGAATGCCGGGGCTGCGCTTAGGCGCTCAGCCCTTGTTCTTGTTGTAGACGTCGAAGAACACAGCGGCGAGAAGCACCGCACCCTTGACCATCTGCTGCGAGTCGGTGCCGAGGCCGTGGATCGACATGCCGTTGTTCATGATGCCCATGATAAGCGCGCCGATCACCGCACCCGTCACCTTGCCGACGCCGCCCTGAGCCGATGCGCCGCCGATGAAGCAGGCGGCGATCACGTCGAGCTCGAGACCGAAACCACCCTTGGCCGTCGCCGAGTTGAGGCGCAGCGCCACGATGAGACCGGCGAGACCGGCAAGCAGACCCATATTGGCAAAGGTCAGGAAGGTCAGCCGCTCGGTGTTGATACCGGACAGCTTGGTCGCCTTCTCGTTGCCGCCCATGGCGTAGATCCGCCGACCGATCGTCGTGCGACGGGTAATGAAGGCATAGGCAGCGACGAGGACGAGCATGACGACAAGCACGTTCGGGAAGCCGCGATAGATCGACAGCTGATAGCCGAGCCCCAGGATGGCGAGCGAGACAATGATGTTCTGGGCAAGGAAGAAGCCCATCGGCTCGACGTCATTGCCATGCTTCTCGTTCGACAGGCGCTTGCGCCACGCCAGATAGAAGAGGGTTACGGCGCCGACGACGGTCAGGATGATCGAGGTCGAGTTGATGCCGCCCATATCGAAGAGGTTCGGCAGGAAGCCGATGCTGATCAGCTGGAACTCCGGCGGGAAAGGACCGATGCTGGTGCCGGTGCCCGATGCCGTCATCACGAACAGCGTCAGGCCGCGGAAGACCAGCATGCCGGCGAGCGTGACGATGAAGGAGGGAATTTTGTGATAGGCGACGAAATAGCCCTGAACGCCGCCAACGACCGCGCCGAGAGCAAGACACACGACACCCGCCAGGACATAGTTGGTGTGCCACTGCACCGTCATCACACCGGCGATTGCGCCGATGAAGCCGACGACCGAGCCGACGGAAAGATCGATATGGCCGGCGACGATGACCAGCAGCATGCCGAGCGCCATGATGACGATGAAGGAGTTCTGCAGAATGATGTTAGTCAGGTTGAGCGGCCTGAAGAGAACGCCACCGGTCGAGAACTGGAAGAACACCATGATCGCGATGAGTGCGATGAACATGCCGTATTCGCGGATGTTGCCGCGAACATAGTCTCCGATGGAGACGACACGCCCCTGCTCAGCGATGGGTTGGTTGATCGGCGTCATTGTTTCTTCTCCCCTGAGCGCATGATAGCGCGCATGATGGTTTCCTGGCTTGCTTCTCCCTTCGGCAGTTCCGCGACGATGCGTCCTTCGTTCATCACGTAGATGCGGTCACACGTACCAAGCAGTTCGGGCATTTCCGACGAGATCATCAGAACGCCCTTTCCGTCGGCGGCAAGCTGGTTGATGATAGTATAGATTTCGTATTTTGCGCCAACATCGATGCCGCGCGTCGGCTCGTCGAGGATCAAAATATCGGGATTGGAAAACAGCCATTTGGACAGCACCACCTTCTGCTGGTTGCCGCCGGATAGATTGACCGCTTCCTGGAAGATGCTGGAGGAACGGATGCGCAGCTTCGACCGATAGTCGGTCGCAACGCGCGATTCCTTGACGCTGTCGATGACGGAGGCATTCGACACCGCCTTCAGATTGACCAGTGTCGTATTGTGCAGGATCGTGTCGTTGAGCACCAGGCCGAGCTGCTTGCGGTCTTCGGTGACATAAGCGAGACCGGCATCGATCGCCTTGCGCACGGTGCTGACGTCGACCGGTTTGCCATGCATCAGCGCTTCGCCCGAGACCTTGTGGCCATAGGCCTTGCCGAACAGACTCATGGCGAATTCGGTTCGCCCTGCCCCCATCAGACCGGCGATACCGACGACTTCGCCCTTGCGGACGGTGACGTTGATATTGTGCAGGACCTGGCGGTCGCGATGCTGCTGATGATAGGCGTTCCAGTTCTTCACTTCGAGAATGGTTTCGCCGATCGGCACCGAACGCGGGGGATAGCGGTCCTCGAGATCGCGGCCGACCATGTTGCGGATGATGATATCTTCGCTGATCTCGTCGGCGTGACAGTCGAGCGTCTTGACGGTCATGCCGTCGCGCAGGACGGTGATCTGGTCGGCGACCTTGCGGATCTCGTTCAGCTTATGGGAAATGATGATGGAGGTGATGCCCTGCTTGCGGAACTCCATCAGCAGCGTGAGCAGCGCATCGGAATCGCGTTCGTTGAGCGACGCCGTGGGCTCATCGAGGATGAGCAGCTTGACGCTCTTCGACAATGCCTTGGCGATCTCGACGAGCTGCTGCTTGCCGACGCCGATGTCGGTCACCAGCGTGTTCGGAGATTCGGACAGGCCGACTTTCTTGAGCAGCTGCTTCGTGCGGTTGAAGGTCTCGTCCCAGCTGATGACGCCGCTCTTGGCATTCTCGTTGCCGAGGAAGATGTTTTCGCCGATCGACAGCAACGGCACGAGCGCCAGTTCCTGGTGAATGATGACGATGCCGATTTCCTCGGAGTCCTTCAGGACCTTGAAGTTGCGTGTCTCGCCTTCATAGACGATGTCGCCTTCATAACTTCCGGTGGGATAAACGCCCGATAGGACTTTCATCAAGGTCGATTTGCCGGCCCCGTTTTCGCCGACCAATGCGTGAATTTCACCCTTGCGAACCTTGAGGTTCACGTTCTCCAGCGCCTTGACGCCCGGGAACGTCTTGGTGATGCTCCGCATTTCGAGGATGGTGTTGTCCATAGTCAAAGTTCCAGCGCCTTGAGCCGCCAAGCGGCCTGGCGATCATAAAATCGAAGACCGGAACCCGCAAGCGCGGGCTCCGGCCTCCTGCTTAACGTCTTACTTCAGCTTGTCTTCAGAGTAGTAACCGCTGTCGACGAGGATCTGCTTGTAGTTGGTCTTGTCGACGGCAACCGGCTTCAGCAGGTAGGACGGAACGACCTTGACGCCGTTGTCGTAGGTCTTGGTGTCGTTGACCTCAGGCTCCTTGCCGGACATGACGGCATCGACCATGGCAACCGTGACCTTGGCGAGTTCGCGGGTGTCCTTGAAGATCGTCGAGTGCTGTTCGCCAGCGATGATCGACTTGACCGACGGGATTTCAGCGTCCTGACCGGTGACGATCGGCAGCGGCTGAGCAGCCGTACCGTAACCGACGCCCTTCAGCGAGGAGATGATGCCGATCGAGAGACCGTCATAGGGAGACAGAACGGCGTCGACCTTGGCGTCGGTGTAGTTTGCCGAGAGCAGGTTGTCCATGCGGGCCTGGGCCGTTGCCGGATCCCAACGCAGCGTGCCGACCTTGTCCATGCCGGTCTGGCCGGACTTCACGACGAGCTTGCCCGAGTCGATGTAGGGCTGCAGGACGGACATTGCGCCATCATAGAAGAAGAAGGCGTTGTTATCGTCCGGCGAACCGCCGAAGAGTTCGATGTTGAACGGGCCCTTGCCATCCTTGAGGCCGAGGCCGTCAACGATGGAGTTTGCCTGCAGAACGCCGACCTGGAAGTTGTCGAAGGTGGCGTAGTAGTCGACGTTGCCCGAATCGCGGATCAGACGGTCATAAGCGATGACCTTGATGCCGGCGTCGTGGGCCTTCTGCAGAACGTCGGACAGGGTCGTGCCGTCGATCGAAGCGATGACGAGAACCTTGGCACCCTTGGTGACCATGTTTTCGATCTGCGAAAGCTGGTTCGGAATGTCGTCGTCGCCATACTGCAGGTCAGTGCCGTAACCGGCAGCCTGGAGCTGCTTGACGATGTTGTTGCCGTCGTCGATCCAGCGGGCCGAAGCCTTGGTCGGCATTGCAATGCCGACGGTGCCCTTGTCGGCGGCCATTGCCGGCGCAACGAACGAAGCGACGCCGAAGGCAGCCGCAGCCATCAATGAGATAATGGATTTCATTTCTCTCTCCCTTGTTAATAGAGCAGCGGACGAAAAATCGCCCGCCCCGAAACTGTGGCAGGTTCCGTATTGGATAGTTACTTCAGATGGTGAGAAACGAAGTAGGTCTCCTCCACGATCTCACACGTGTTGAGTGCCAACCAGCACACGGCGGCAAACTGGTATGGATTCCTATAACTGTCAAATAGAATAAGTGGTAATGTGCATAACAATTTTGGTATATCGTTAAAAAGTATTACTTTTGATGGAGCGCAGTGGGGAGGCTGCAACCATGACGATCGTTTCAGAGCCCATTTCGATGGATCACGTCGATATCCACAGCGATAATTTCGGCGACGACAGCTTTCTCCGTTCGGGACTTAAGCTGAATCACCTGCGCATCATCGTCGCAATCGAAGATAGTGGACAGATTTCCGCAGCTGCAGAAGTTCTCAACATCTCGCAGCCCGCCGCATCGCGCATGCTGTCGGAAATGGAGGCGATCACCAAGACGTCGCTCTACGAACGCGTCGCCCGCGGTGTGGTGCTGACGACCTTTGGCGCGGCTCTTGCCAGACGCGCCCGCAAGATCCTGCTGGAGCTGCGCGAGGCGAGCCGCGAGATCGGCGAATTGAAGAGCGGCAAGGGCGGCTCGGTGTTCATCGGCGCAGTGACGGCGCCGGCCATGAGCCTCGTCGTGCCGGCAATCAACAGGGTGCGCAAGGCCTATCCCGGCATCGAGATCAACATCCAGGTGGAGACGAGCAACGTGCTCGCCCGCGAGCTGCTTGCCGCCCGTCACGACTTCATCATCGGCCGCATTCCCGACGACCTCAACCCGCGCCTGTTCGAGGTGAAGGAGATCGGCATCGAACGGGCCTGCCTGATCGTGCGCAACCGCCATCCGCTCCTCAAAAGAAAGAAGACGAGCAGTCTTTCCGACGTCAGGGATTACGACTGGGTGTTCCAGCCGCCGGGCACGCTGCTGCGCCGCACGATCGAAGATATCTTCCTGTCGCGCGGCGTGGCGCTGCCGGAGAACATCGTCAACACCTCCTCTCTGCTGCTCACCTGCGCCATCGTCTGCGAAACCGATGCGATCGCCCCCGTCGCCGTCGACGTCGCCCATTTCCTCGCAAGCCAAGGCGCCAAGGCGTCCGACGTGCGCATGCTGCCGATCGATTTCGACATCAACGTCAAGCCCTACAGCCTGATCACGGCGAGAGAACGGGCGCTGCCGCCGAGCGCCAAGCTGCTCTACGACATCATCCTCGAGGAGAGCCGCAAGCAGGGCGGCTAGAGCGCGACGCGGCGACATCATGCTCCATCGATTTAACCGGCAAGCTCTGCGCCATCTTGCCCAGATCTAATGTCTTCGAGAGGAAGGCGCATGCTGTTCGGACAATCGGTATTTCAATCTGTGCTCGAGCGGCTGAAGGCGGAGGAAGACCCGGCCGAAGAGACGCACGCGCCGGCTGCCCACCGCGTATCCGGGCTTGCCACCGGCCTCGCATTCGATGTCCTGGAAGGCATCTCGGTCGCCTCGCAGCGGATCGGCGAAGCTTATTTCGACAATCTCGGCAGCGAGCCTGCGGCCGAGGCGACTCTCCCGCCGCAGCCGGAACCCGTCATGCCGGACCATCTCGCCCGCATCGCTCCGGAAGAGATCGCCGCCGAACTGGCGATCGCTGCCGCCGATACCCAACAGACGCTGAACGAGAAGCGGCGCGCCTTTGCCAAGGCCAATCACCCTGATGGCATCGCAGAGCCTTTCCGCGACAATGCCAACAGGCGCATGATGATCGCCAATCTGCTGATCGACGAGGCGATGCGCCGCCTGCCGCAGAGCTGAAGCTATCTCGAACGCGGCTAAACACTCCGACGCCACGGAAGAGCCGCCATCCGGCTCGGTCCGCGCACGCTATATGTGCTGTTTTCCTGCGATTCAACCGGTCACGACGGTACTCAGTTCGATTCTTTCGCGCTTCGGTAGCATATAAACCTCCCGCTTTTTGCTATCTGACACAGCGTATTTCGCGACCCCATAACCCCTGCCTACGCCCTTTTCAGTAGGGCACAGCGCTAACTGGCGAAATTGAACGCGATACAACACGTTGTAGCATTGAGCGGTTTAAATGTTTTCAGGAGACCGCCTACATGTCATCTACGGAAGATCCGAAGCAGCCGCGCAACACTGCGCGCAGACATTTTTTAGGCGTAGTCGCGGCCGCCGGCGCTCGTCTCGCCGGCGTGGCGGCTATGGCCACGGCAATATCCACCTCTCCGGCCAAAGCGATGGGGCGGCGTTGGGGACGCGGCGGCTCCGGCGGACACGGAGGTTCCGGCGGGAGCGGTGGTCCAGGCGGAAGAGGTGGCCATGGCGGCAGCGGCGCAAATTGCTTCCTGCGGGGAACGGCGATCCTCACGGATTGCGGTGAGAAGCCCGTCGAGGATCTCAGCATCGGCGATCGCATTGCCCTTCCTGATGGCAGCACCCGTGCGGTCAAGTGGGTCGGCCGCCAAAGCTTCAAGAAGAGCGCCGCACGCTGGCAAAAGGACGTCGTGCCGATCCGTGTTTGCCGCCACGCACTGGACGGGCACACACCCCATTCGGATCTCTATCTGTCGCCTGGCCATGCGCTGTACCTGAACGGCGTTCTGATCCAGGTGAAGGAACTCGTGAACGGCACGACCATCGCACCGGTCACTCCGGCCGCCGACGCATCGATCGACTACTATGCCGTCATGCTCGATACGCACGAAGCTATCCTAGCCGAAGGTGCTGCGGCCGAGTCCTTCCACCTGCAGGACAGCAATCACGAGAACTTCTGCAATTTTGCAGAGTACCAGCGTCTCTATGGCTGGGAATGCAGCGTGATGACACCCTTTGCGCCGTTGCTCGGAGGCGGCTGGTCACATTTGAAAGCGCTTCTCCTGCTCGGCGTCTCGCCGCTGGTGCCGATGCGCGATCCCTTCGGCGATGCCTGCGAGAAGATCGACGCACAGGCCAGGGAACTGTCACTCTGACAGGACGGAAATGCGCGGAGACCGGGCTCGCTGCACGCGAAGCCCGGCGCCGGCTTTGCGATAATATCGAACAAAGATGTCAAGCGCGACGCGCATCGGAAAGAGCGCGGCGCGCTTCGATTGTTCGGCTGCGACGAAGCCGATGATGCTCGCCGATCTCTTGATCGGCGAGCCGCCCGCTACTATTCCGCCTGACCGTCTTTCGAAGGCTTTTCGGCGGATGTCTCATCGGCCTCGTCCTCTCCCTCGGCGTCAGGTTGCACAGCCGGCTCGGCCGACTGCGGCTGCGGCTTGAAGGTCCAGAACAGCATATAGAAGGCATAGGCGCCGGCTGCAGCGGAGATCACCGCCCAGAAGGGATCGCCGCCGATAATCTCGATCGCCGCCCAGCCGAAGCAGACTGCAACGATGCCGACACGCACCCAGAGGCGCTGGTATGCCGGATGGTTCGGATCGATAAGCTGCATGTCTGTCCCCGCGGTCGCATTTTGTCGCACTGTCCTTTAGTTTGAATCTTGCAAATGTGAAAGAGTCGCGGGCTTGACGCGACGCGCAGATGATGGAATGAAAATTCCAGATTTTTGGCAATTCGGTTTATTTGTTCCGAATTCAAGGGAGATTGAAATGACTGTAAGATTTGGTCTGCTCGGCGCCGGCCGCATCGGCAAGGTTCACGCCAAGGCCGTCAGCGGCGACGCCAATGCGACGCTGGTTGCGGTTGCCGACGCCTTTCCGCAGGCGGCGGAAGCGATCGCTTCGGCCTATGGCTGCGAAGTCCGCACCATCGAGGCGATCGAAGCCGCCAAGGATATCGACGCCGTCGTTATCTGCACGCCGACGGATACTCATGCCGACCTGATCGAGCGCTTCGCCCGCGCCGGCAAGGCGATCTTCTGCGAAAAGCCGATCGATCTCGACGTCGCCCGCGTCAAGGCCTGCATCAAGGTGGTGGAAGAGACTGGCGGCAAGCTGATGGTCGGCTTCAACCGCCGCTTCGACCCGCATTTCATGGCAGTGCGCAAGGTCATCGACGACGGCAAGATCGGTGATGTCGAGATGGTGACGATCACCTCGCGCGACCCCGGCGCCCCGCCGGTCGACTACATCAAGCGCTCGGGCGGCATCTTCCGCGACATGACGATCCACGATTTCGACATGGCCCGCTTCCTGCTCGGCGAAGAGCCGGTCTCGGTGCTGGCGACCGCTGCCGTGCTTGTGGACAAGGCGATCGGCGAAGCCGGCGACTACGACAGCGTCTCGGTGATCCTGCAGACCAAATCCGGCAAGCAGGCCGTCATCTCCAACTCCCGCCGCGCCACCTATGGTTACGACCAGCGCATCGAAGTGCACGGTTCCAAGGGCATGGCCGCAGCCGAAAACCAGCGCCCGGTTTCGATCGAGGTGGCGAACGGCGACGGCTACACCCGCCCGCCGCTGCATGATTTCTTCATGACCCGCTACACCGAAGCCTACGCCAACGAGATCGCCGCCTTCATCGCCGCGATCGAAAAGGGCGCGAAGATCACCCCCTCCGGCGCCGATGGCCTGGCAGCACTGGCGCTCGCCGACGCCGCCGTCCAGTCGGTCAAGGAAGGCAAGCTGATCAAGATCGGCTGACGGTCCTCTCCCGACCGGAAGTCGTGCATGAGATGGCCGGGCTCTGCCCGGCCGTTTTGCGTTGGATGGCAGAGCGCGATCAAGACCCCTCCCCAACCCCTCCCCACAAGGGGGAGGGGCTAACTTGCCGCACCCCGCTGCTTCCCATTCCACGGTTTCATCCGCAGAAAGGTGGAGGTCTGCCAAGGTGGGCGCCACGTGGTAGCCCCTCCCCCTTGTGGGGAGGGGTTTTCGTTCGAGCGCGTGCGCTGAGCGCAGCGAAGAGTGATGAATGGCGTGCCGTGTGGCCCCCTCATCCGACCCTTCGGGCCACCTTCTCCCCCTTGTGGCCCCGAGGGGAGAAGAGAGAATCGAGAGCTCGCAGCATACCCTTCTCCCCAGCGGGGAGAAGGTGCCCGTAGGGCGGATGAGGGGGTTGCACGGCAAGCCATCTCAATCCGTCCCCTGCCCCCCCGACAGCACGATGTCCTGGTCGATCACCGATAGCGCCCGGTTGAGGTGGCCCTCGAAGACCAGGATGGGTTCGTCGGGGACGACGCGGATCTCCGGCATGCCTTCCATGCGCACGACATGCGACTGGCCGAGGCCTTCTTCGATGCCCTGGCGAAGCAGGTCGTAGTAGCGGGTGCCGGGGCCGGTGATGGCGATCGGCATACGTTCGGTGAGGCTCAGCATGCGCGACAGGCCGTTGCCGAGCGCAAGCCCCGCCTGGCGGAAGGCGAAGGCGGAGGTGCGGTGGCCCTGGCGGGCGCGGGCGGCGATCTTGTCGAGTTCGGCGACCGGCACGAATTTGGCCGGAATCGTATCGAGCGGCACTTCGAAGGCGCTGCGCAGGATGGCGTAGAAGCCGGCATAGGCCTCGATACAGCCGCGGGTGCCGCAGCGACAGAGGCCGCCACCCGCCATGTGCAGCATGTGGCCGAAATTGGGGGCGGAGATCTCCTGGCCGGTCTGGCCGCCGCGCCGAACGATGCCAAGCCCGATGCTGTGGCCGAGCGACAGTGCGGCGAGCGAACGGAAATCGGCGCCCTTGGCGATCTCCTCACGCGCTCCAAGCGCGGCGGCGACGAGCAGCGTCTCGTTGTCGAGAATGACCTTCGCCTGCCAGTCGGGCCGCAGCGCCGATTCGAAATCGATCTGGTCGCTGCCGAAGATCGGCGACCAGACAAGCACCGGCTCGGTGGAATTGACCAGACCCTTGGAACTGATCGAGATCAGCAGCACCCTTTCCTGCGAAATCCTCGAGCGATCGAGAATGCGCAAGAGCCCGGCCTGCACCCCGGCGACGAAGCGGGCGGCACCAGACGGATCACGCGAGCGCTCCTCGCTGAAACGGTCGATCAGCTTGCCTGCATAATCCACAAGCGAATATTGCACCGCATCCGAAGAGATGATGACGACGATGAGATAGCCGCAATCGCGCCGCTGGCGCAAAAGCACGCGCGGCCGGCCGCGGCCGTTTGCCGCCTGCTGCTCGGACTTTTCGATGATCTGGGCGCGTTCCAGATCGGCGGTGATCGCCGAAATGGTGGCTGAGGAAAGGCCGGTGAAATCGGATATTTCGGTATGGGCGAGCGCGCCGTGGCGCCGCAGCACGGACAGCACGAGCACGCTGTTTCTCTGCCGGACCAGCTCCGTGCTCGACTTGGTCAGCATGGACGCCGCCCTCTCCTCCTGCTTTCGTGAGACCATGACGCCGGCCGAAAACCGCTCACGGTTTTCGGCATCATGATCTTCATCGCCCTCACCTTCCCCTGCATCTCCGGTCGCTTTTGCGCAAGCCAATTAAGCCGGCGATGCAGAGTTGACAGTTGAAAAAATCTCTGACAGTTAATTTCTCGACTGTCGAGAAAAAAATCTCGACAGCTTTCGCGGTGGCCGGAGGAAGCATGGGCTGGGCCGGTCGCAACTCACTCGGGAGGACAATTTATGAAGTCTATTATGAAACTGATGGCAGGGGCTGCCATTCTCGTTTCCGTGCATACTGCCGCCATGGCTGCCGATCTCGTCGTCGGCGTTTCCTGGTCGAATTTCCAGGAAGAGCGCTGGAAGACCGACGAAGCCGCCATCAAGAAGGCTCTCGAAGCCAAGGGCGCCAAATATATTTCCGCTGACGCGCAGTCCTCGGCCGCCAAGCAGCTGACCGACGTCGAATCGCTGATCTCGCAGGGCGCCAACGCGCTGATCATCCTCGCCCAGGACTCCGACGCCATCGGCCCGGCGATCGAAAAGGCCGCTGCCGAAGGCATTCCGGTCGTCGGCTACGATCGCCTGATCGAAAACCCGGCCGCCTTCTACATCACCTTCGACAACAAGGAAGTCGGCCGCCTGCAGGCCGAGGGCGTCTTCAAGGCCAAGCCGGAAGGCAACTACGTCTTCATCAAGGGCTCGTCCTCCGACCCGAACGCCGACTTCCTGTTCTCGGGCCAGCAGGAAGTGCTGAAGGCTGCGATCGACGCCGGCAAGATCAAGAATGTCGGCGAAGCCTATACCGACGGCTGGCTGCCGGAGAACGCTCAGCGCAACATGGAGCAGTTCCTGACCGCCAACAACAACAAGGTTGACGCCGTCGTCGCCTCCAACGACGGCACGGCCGGCGGCGCGATCGCAGCGCTCGACGCCCAGGGCCTCGCCGGCTCCGTTCCGGTTTCCGGCCAGGACGGCGACAAGGCGGCGCTGAACCGCATCGCTCTCGGCACGCAGACGGTTTCCGTCTGGAAGGACAGCCGCGAACTCGGCAAGCGCGCCGCTGAAATCGCTCTCGACCTCGCCGGCGGCAAGGACATGAGCAAGATCGACGGCGCTCAGGCCTTCAAGGGCGGCCCGAAGGGCGTGGAAATGCAGTCAGTCTTCCTGAAGCCGCTTGCCATCACCAAGGACAATCTGAACGTCGTCATCGACGCCGGCTGGATCTCCAAGGCTGAAGCCTGCCAGGGCGTCAAGGCGGGCGCGGTTGCCGCCTGCAAGTAAGCCAGCTTTGAACTAGAATAGCCGGCGCCGCAGCGGACACCGCTGTGGCGCCGGATGCGGACGGGAATTCCAACGACGAAGTTTTCTCCGCCTCGCCGCACCATCGCAGACTTGCATTCCCTGCCGGAAGAGCGCCGCGTCGCCACGCGACCGGCTTCCGGAAGCATCGCGATGGTCAGTTGAAGACAGACGAATGACGCCTTTGGCCAAGCTCCAGTACGCAGGCGCGCCCGTCCAAACAAGAATGGGGGAACGGCAAACCCATGGCCGACATGCTAAAATCAACGACTTCAAGCGGGCCGCGAACGGCAGAAGCCAATCCGGTGACCCGCTTCTTCCGCGCCACCGAGATCGACACCCGCCTGCTCGGCATGATCGGCGCGCTCGTCATCATCTGGATCGGTTTCCACATCATCACCGGCGGCCTGTTCCTGACCCCGCGCAATCTCTGGAACCTCTCGGTCCAGACGACCGATATCGCGATCATGACGACGGGCATGGTGCTGATCATCGTCACCCGCAACATCGACCTTTCGGTCGGTTCCGTGCTCGGCCTCTGCGGCATGATCATGGGCGTGACGCAGGCGAAGATCCTGCCGGAATATATCGGCTTCGACAGCCCCTTCACCTGGGTGATCACGCTGCTGATCGGCATCATCGCCGGCGGCCTGATCGGCACCTTTCAGGGCATGATCATCGCCTTCCTCAACGTGCCCTCCTTCATCGTCACCCTCGGCGGCCTGCTCGTCTGGCGCGGCGCGACCTGGCTCGTCACCAGCGGTCAGACGGTTGCCCCCATGGACCAGACCTTCCGCATCATGGGCGGGGGCGCCGAGGGCTCGATCGGCGCCACCTGGAGCTGGGTCGTCGGCATCGCCGCCTGCCTCTTCGTCATCGCCAGCATCATCGGCTCGCGCCATCAGCGCCGCCGCTTCGGCTTTCCGCGGCGGCCGATCTGGGCGGAATATTTCCTCGCGACCTTGAGCTGCGTGCTGATCCTCGGCGCCGTCTCGATCGCCAACAGCTATTATTGGCCGATCAACATCGCCAAGAAATATGCCGAGACCAACAATATCCCCTGGCCGGAAACCGGCCTGGATATTCCCTACGGCATCGCCGTGCCGGTGCTGATCGCCATCGTCGTCGGCATCATCATGACCTTCATCGCCACCCGCCTGCGCTTCGGCCGCTATGTCTTCGCGATCGGCGGCAACCCCGAGGCGGCCGAACTCGCCGGCATCAAGACCCGCTGGGTGACGGTGCGCATCTTCGCGCTGATGGGCGTGCTCGCAGCCATTGCGGCGGCGATTTCCACCGCCCGCCTCAACGCCGCGACGAACTCGCAAGGCACGCTCGACGAGCTCTACACCATCGCCGCCGCCGTGATCGGCGGGACGTCGCTCGCAGGCGGCACCGGCACCATCGCCGGCGCCATGCTCGGCGCGCTCGTCATGCAGTCTCTGCAATCGGGCATGGTGCTGGCGCATGTCGACACGCCGCTGCAGAGCGTCGTCGTCGGCACCGTCCTTGTCGTGGCGGTCTGGCTCGACACCGTCTACCGCGCCCGTGCCAAGTGAGAGGAGCTCCAGATATGGCTGATCAACGCACTCCCCTCGTGGAACTGAAAAACATCTCGATCTCCTTCGGCGGCATCCACGCCGTCGACAACGCCTCGGTGGATCTCTACCCCGGCGAAGTGGTGGCCCTGCTCGGCCACAACGGCGCCGGCAAATCGACGCTGATCAAGATCCTCTCCGGCGCCTACAAGCGCGATGGCGGCGAGATCCTGATCAATGGCGAGCCGGCCGAGATCCGCAATCCGCGCGATGCCAAGAAATACGGCATCGAGACGATCTACCAGACGCTTGCCGTCGCCGACAATGTCGACGCCGCCGCCAACCTCTATCTCGGCCGCGAGCTGAAGACCCGCTGGGGCACGCTCGACGACGTGGCGATGGAAGCCTCGGCGCGCCAGGTGATGGGGCGGCTCAACCCCAACTTCAAGCGCTTCAAGGAGCCGGTGAAGGCGCTTTCGGGCGGGCAGCGGCAATCGGTGGCGATCGCCCGCGCGATCCTCTTCAACGCCCGCATCCTGATCATGGACGAGCCGACGGCGGCCCTCGGGCCCCAGGAGACGGCGCAGGTGGGCGAACTGATCAAGCAGCTGAAGAAGGAAGGCATCGGCATCTTCCTCATCAGCCACGACATCCACGACGTCTTCGACCTCGCCGACCGCGTCTCGGTGATGAAGAACGGCCAGGTGGTGGGCCACGCCCGCACCGAGGACGTGACCAAGGACGAGGTGCTCGGCATGATCATCCTCGGCAAGGTGCCGCCGAAAGCCATCCCCGGCCCCGGCGCCATGCAGATCTGACGCCACCGGCGCCCTGCTCCGGACAACCAGGCTCCGCCGCCCGCAAGGCCGGCGGAGTTTTTTATGTGGCATTCCCCGGGCTGACGGATAAAAACGCCCGCCAAATCGCAAGCATCGGTATTTCCGAGAATTTCGCGATTGAAGCCGGCCGCAAGCTAGGCTAAGAACCACCCATCGGACAGGCGATTCAAACCGCCTCAGGCATGCACCCGTAGCTCAGCTGGATAGAGTGTTGGATTCCGATTCCAAAGGTCACAGGTTCGAATCCTGTCGGGTGCGCCACAAATTTTTAGATCAGCGCATATGAGCGGATTAGTTACGCTATCTCCGGACGCATTGCACCATGAGAGCGGACTGGAATTACTGATTTCTCTGTAAAATCAGGATATCCGGCGATTCTACCGGCCGAAAGCTCGGCCGCGTCTGTCCGATCGGCGTTCAATTCTCTAACGGCGGTCGCCACGCCCGGGCTGCCCTCTTCCCGCATCGACTAAGGAACTCTCCCTTCGTAATTCGAAGCAGGGAAGCTCCTGCTGGCCGCAGTGCGCTTCGAACCGAAAGCGAGTTCCGTTCGCACTTGGCCGTGGTAATTGTTGACAGTGGCTCGGTGCGGCCGAAAAGGCGGCGACCGACATGGGTCCCGGATGCCATTTCAGGATTATGGTTAACCGAACGTTGCGCTCCAGGATCGGCCTAAAGCAGGCCCATCGAATAGTATTTGCGCTGCGAAGTGACGGGCATCAGTCCTGCCTTACAATAGAGAAGCAGTAGAGGTCGGAACTCGCCCATGTTACGCCAAGTCATATATCCGTCCGTAAAGACTATCCGCGGGGTATACGTTGCGTTACTTATGCGCGGCGTGCGCGCCCATGGATTCGCCCGCCAGGACTGAAGCCCAAATCCCGCCGATACGAATCCTTAGCTGCGACACCAGGCCAACTGCATTTCGTGCGCCGCCCTCCGCGGAGCCGGGAAGCGCCGCACTCAACACAAGGACAGCCAGGCAGGCAGAAGCCACTCATCTGCGGCTTAGAAGTGATCTTCCGCTTTCGATGGCCGACACGCCCCATTGACATCAACAACATATCCATTATTCTGGATATATGGAATCAAAGAACGCTATAGCGGCGCTCGCCGCCCTCGCCCAGACGACAAGGCTCGAAACCTTCCGCCTGCTTGTCAAATCCGAGCCGGAGGGCATTCCGGCGGGCGAACTGGCGCGCATCATGGACGTCCCGCAGAACACCATGTCCGCTCACCTCGCGACGATGGCGCGCGCCGGAATCGTGAAAAGCGAGAGACAGAGCCGCTCCATTATCTACCGGGCGGACCTGGAGGGCTTTCGCGCCCTCACGCTGTTTCTTCTCAAGGACTGCTGCGGTGGGAACGCCGAGCTTTGCGCTCCTTTGATCGCCGATCTGACCCCCTGCTGCACTCCGGAAGGAGCGGCGACATGCGTGAACTGACGCTCAAGGAGATCCCGTCAGGCAGCGACCTCAAGGCGGCACTTACGGCTGCCGGGCTTCCGACTGACGACCTCGATGAAGCCGGACGGCTCTATTTCGAATGCCGAAATCCCGACGGCATGCTGATCGGTTTCTCGGGGCTGGAGAAATGCGGGCCGGACCTTCTTCTGCGATCCATGGTGATCCTTCCGGAATTCAGATCGCAAGGATACGGACGATATCTGGCCCTCGCGACGATTGCCCAAACACGACCATCCGCTGACATCTACCTGGCGACGACAACCGCCGCGGCATTCTTCGAGCTGCTTGGCTTCGAAGCTGTGACACGCGACCGAGTACCGGAACAAATCCTCTCCACCCGCCAGCTTTCGGGCATCTGTCCGGCGTCGGCGACGATCATGAAGCTGAACAGGCCTCCGACCTAACGACGGAACACGACCATGACCGACAAGACCTACAACGTGCTCTTCCTGTGCACGGGCAATTCCGCACGCTCCATTCTCGCCGAATCCATCCTCAACAAGGAAGGCGGCGGACGTTTCAAAGCTTTCTCAGCGGGCAGCCAGCCAAAGGGTGAAGTGAACCCGCATGCGCTGAAGGAACTGGCCGCCCTAGGCTATCCGTCGACAGGTTTCTCGTCCAAAAGCTGGGATGTTTTCGCCGAACCCGGCGCTCCGGAGATGGACTTCATCTTCACGGTCTGCGACAGCGCGGCTGGAGAAGCCTGCCCGGTCTGGATAGGCCATCCGATGACGGCGCATTGGGGCGTCGAGGATCCGGCTACCGTAGTCGGCGCCGAAGTCGAAATCCAGCACGCCTTCGCGCAGGCGGCCCGCTTCCTGAAGAACCGCATCACCGCCTTCGTCAATCTTCCGCTTGCCTCAATCGACCGCATGGCACTCGAGCAGCATGTACGCGAGATCGGCACCATGGAAGGTGCCAGCATTAAGCGGCCGGAGGCAGACTGATGGGCTTCGATCTATCGCGCCGACTCGTCGCCGAAGCCCTCGGGACCGCCATGCTAGTCGCAACCGTGGTCGGATCCGGCATCATGGCGGCGTCGCTGACAAAGGATGTCGGACTGGCGCTGCTGGGCAACACGCTGGCGACGGGCGCCATTCTGATTGTTCTAATCACCGTGCTCGGGCCGATATCAGGCGCTCACTTCAATCCGGCGGTGTCCCTGATCTTCTCGATCTCCCGATCGCTGCCGAAGCGCGACTTCGGCGGATACGTCGTCGCGCAGATCGTCGGCGGCGTGATCGGCACGCTGGCCGCGCATCTGATGTTCGACCTGCCGCTGATCGAGCTGTCGACCAAGGTTCGCACCGGTGGCGCGCAGTGGTTCTCCGAAGGAGTCGCAACCTTCGGGCTTGTGGCCACCATCCTCGCCGGGATCAGGTTCGAGCAGAAGGCGGTGCCATGGCTGGTCGGGCTCTACATCACCGCCGCCTACTGGTTCACGGCATCGACCTCCTTCGCCAATCCCGCGGTCGCGCTTGCCAGATCGCTGACCGACACATTCTCCGGCATCCGCCCGATCGATCTTCCCGGTTTCTGGATGGCGGAGATCATCGGCGCGGTTGCGGCCCTCTCCCTCTTCACCTGGCTTCTCGCGCCCGGTGCGTCGTCAACAGTCTCATCGGAGGCAAAGTTATGAACGTCACCATCTACCACAACCCCGCCTGCGGGACGTCGCGGAACACGCTCGAAATGATCCGCAATGCGGGTATCGAGCCGACCGTGATCGAATATCTCAAGACCCCTCCGTCCCGAGCCGAACTGGTGAAGATGATTGCCGACGCTGGCCTGACAGTGCGGCAAGCCATCCGTGAGAAGGGAACGCCCTACGAAGAACTCGGTCTCGCAGACCCCGCGCTGACCGACGACGAGTTGCTCGACGCGATGCTCAAGGATCCGATCCTGATCAACCGCCCCTTCGTCGTGACACCGCTCGGCACCCGCCTGAGCCGTCCGTCCGAGGTCGTCCTCGACATCCTGCCGGACACACACAAGGGCGCCTTCACCAAGGAGGATGGCGAGAAGGTGCTCGATGAGGAAGGGAAGCGCATTGTCTAAGACATTTCCAGCCCTCGACGAGCGGCACCTGCATCAGCCCGACCTCGACGCGCTCCGCCCGCAGTTCTCAACACACAAGCCGCGCATCCTGATCCTGTACGGTTCGCTGCGCGAGGTCTCCTACAGCCGTCTCCTCGCTCACGAGGCAAGCCGACTGCTCAAACGGCTGGGCTGCGAGGTCAGGGTGTTCGATCCCAAGGGGCTGCCGCTGCCGGACGAAGCTCCCGTCAGCCATCCCAAAGTGCAGGAACTCCGCGAGCTTTCCGAATGGTCCGAAGGCCAGGTATGGGTCAGCCCGGAGCGCCATGGATCGATGACCGGGGTCATGAAGTCTCAGATCGACTGGATTCCTTTATCCGTCGGCTCTGTGCGGCCGACGCAGGGGAAGACGCTCGCGGTGATGCAGGTGTCGGGCGGCTCGCAGTCGTTCAACGCCGTCGGCCAGCTCCGCATCCTCGGTCGCTGGATGCGGATGATCACGATTCCGAACCAGTCCTCGGTCGCCAAGGCCTATCAGGAGTTTGATGCAGACGGACGGATGAAGCCGTCGTCCTACTACGACCGGGTGGTCGACGTGTGCGAGGAACTGGTGAAGTTCACGCTGCTCACCCGCGATGCCTCTTCGTACCTCACCGACCGTTACAGCGAGCGGAAGGAAGACGCGGCCAAGCTCGAACAGCGGGTGCAGTTGAAGTCGATCTGACGGCTACTTGTGCCGCCAGACCTTCACCGCGGACAGGAGCAGGATTACGGCGAGCGCGGGCAGAAGAACCGCGTTCGGAACGATTCCGAGCAATCGACCGCCTATGAATGTGCCAACGATCGATCCTGCCGCCGTGACGATCAGGAACACCTTGTTGCGTCCGAGCACAGAGAAGCTTTGGTCCCGGCTGTATCGGGTGAAACCAACGAGCATTGTTGGCAGGCTGACCGCGAGCGACAGCGATCCCGCCAGCTTGATGTCGCATCCGAACAAGAGAACGAGAGTTGGAATCAGCAGCTCGCCCCCCGCTACCCCGAGAAGCGAGGCGACGATGCCAATCGCGAATCCTGCGACGATGCCCGCCAGGAGCTGTGTGCCGCCTGTCAGCAGCGGCTGTCCGGCGGTGGCGTCGTGGCCGACGATCAGGATGACCGCTATGGCGGCCAGAAGGCCCCCGATCACCTTGTAGAGCGTCTCAGACTTGAGGCGTGTTGCCCACCCGGCCCC
The DNA here is from genome assembly GCF_030518245.1 of Rhizobium sp. CBN3. Lineage (NCBI taxonomy): Bacteria > Pseudomonadati > Pseudomonadota > Alphaproteobacteria > Hyphomicrobiales > Rhizobiaceae > Rhizobium > Rhizobium sp. CBN3. The sequence goes on along the minus strand of NZ_JAULSE010000001.1, from coordinate 324,982 downwards.
GAACCATGCACCCGCGAGGCTTCCAGCCAATAGGTTGACCACGATCTGCCAGTGCGATCCGATCTCGCTGAAAGGGACAGTCGCCGCGCGAAACGGCAGAGCCGACGCCACGACCACCAGGCTCATCGCCTTGTTGAGAATGACGGCCTCCAGGGCCGCGAAATTGAAGATGCCGATCAGGAGCGGAAGCCGGAATTCCGCCCCGCCCAGTCCGATAAGACCTCCTAGCGCGCCGATCACCGCTCCGCCGGTGAAGGCTGCGGGCTTGCTGCGGGAAATGGTTGGTTCGGCAGGCCCGTCCATTCTCGTTATGTCTCCGGAGACATCTCGATATCCTTATGCTGATGTGCGCGAGCGTCCGCAAGTGTAGGTGGGGCTTTGGCAGGATCGTTCGTCGTGTGCAAACTGCTTCACTCCGCGGCGACAGTCTCCCGTCGTGAGGTTGCCGCAACGCTGACAAATGCGGCCATGCCGACCGTCCCAAGCGCCGCCGTGGCGAACAGGGACAGACCGATGCCGAGCTGCTCCATCGCCATTGCGAAAACGAAAGGCGCGGCCGCTCCCAGTGCGAGACGGGCGGCCGCCATCTTGCCAGTGATCGCGCCGTAGCCATCGCTGCCGAACAGATAGAGCGGCAGGCTGCCCTGTGCGATCGAATTGATGCCCGAGCCCAGACCAAGGCAGATGGCGAACGCAACGGCTCCCGGCAGCCAGCTTCCGCTCATGCCGAGGATCACGATGCCGATGACCATGAGCGCAGAAGAAATGACCGCAAGCACGGGTGGCGACAGTCGTGTCCCGAAGATCATGTTGATCAGACGGCTCAGGACTTGCGCGGGTCCGAACAGCGAGCCGATAACCACTGCAGCGGTGCCGAGACCAAGGTTGCCGAGCATCGGCACCATGTGAGCGAGGATTGATGTCAGCGTAAACCCGAGGAGGGCGAAGGCGGCCGAGACAACGATCATTGCACCCCGTCGCGCTTCCGGCGGGATCGCGCCGATCACCCGCTCTCGTTCGCGGACGGTTCCGTCGGCGCTAGCCGCCTTTCCCTTTCGCATCATCCGGAAATGCAGGGGCATGCAGACGGCCAGGTTGAGGGCGGCGAACACCAGATAGATTTCCCGCCATGAAAGGTACCCCATCAGCGCCGCCGAGATCGGCCAGAAGATCGTGGAGGCGAAGCCGCCGATGAGCGTCAGATAGGTGATGCTCCGGGAAGCCGTCTTGGGATCGCTTTCGACAAGCGCCGCGAAGGCTGCCTGGTACTGAACCATTCCAGAGGCGATTTCGAGCAGGACGATGGCGAGTGCGAATACCGCTATCGATGGCGACCACGCGCAAAGGGCGAGCGTCAGCGCCGAGAGAAGCGAGCCGACGGTCAGGACGGTCGCCGCCCCAATCCTATCCATCTGCTTCCCGATCATCGGTGCCGACAGTCCCCCGACGAACAGCGAGACCGAGAAGACGCCGAAGACCTGCTCGAGCGTCACGCCGAGGTCCTTCGCCATGCCGGGCGCGAGGATCGAAAACGAGTAGTAGAGCGTCCCGTAGCCGATGATCTGCGTCAGGCCGAGGGCGGAGATCGTTGCGGGCGAGATCGTGTTCCTGGCTTCACGCATGCTGGTTGGTTTCCGGCTGTTCGGCGGAGCAGCAGTCACCCTCGTTGGCAGGAACGCCGAGCACCCGCGGATGGCCGGCGCAGCAGTCGTGCATGAGGAATGTCACCAGGCCCGAGAGCGCGTCATAGTTGGCCCTGTAGAGGATCGAGCGGGACTCCCTCCTCTGGGCGATCAGGCCCGAGCGCTCGAGTTCCTTGAGGTGGAACGAGATATTCGATGGGGAGACGCCCATCTTCTCGGCAATGGCGCCTGCCGCCATCCCCTCCGGGCCTGCGACGACCAGGGTGCGCACCACCGCTAGACGGGTTTCCTGCGACAGCGCCGCGAATGACATGAGGGCTTGACGTTCATCCATATTTCAATATTCCTTGAATCATCGAAACAAGGAGTAGCGCACATGAACGCGATCGACAAGACGCTTTCGGCCGACATCACGCTTGGCCATCTTCTCGATTCCCTGGGGGCCGCGCCTGACGCACCGCTCGTCTTCTACTACGACGGCCGCGCGGTGAAGGCGGGCTATCACGTGACTGAGGTGAAGGCGGGGCAGTTCTCGGCCTTGGACTGCGGGGCCAATCCTGAAGCCTGGTCGGAGATCTTCGTGCAGCTCTGGGACATCGACGAGGATGAGCCGACGCACATGCCCGCGGGGAAGTTCGCTGCGATCATCCGGAAGGTGTCGGACCACGTTCGGCTTGAGCCATCCGCGAAGCTAACCTTTGAAGTCAGCGATGGGGAAAAGCCAATGGCTCTCTATTGCGCGGCTTCCCCCCAACTGCACGGCGGATCGTTCCAGGTGGTGCTGAACGCCCGGCCCTCGAGCTGCAAGCCTCGTGATCGCTGGCTTGCTGAGGAGAAGGCGAAGACCTCGTGCTGCGGGTCATCATCAAGCCAGAACTGCTGCTCGTGATGTTTATCCTCTGGATCGGTCGGCAGCGCGCGTGCGCGAGGCCGGCGGCACCTTCTTCAACGAGTTCGACAACCTGCGAAGGTTCTCGCGGTGGGATTTCTTCTCCGGTCTTGCTGAGAGCCCAGCCGATGGCAGTTGATCCGCGCAGGCACGGGAACGCTGCGACAATCGCCCCGCCACGGATGCGCCGGTGCCTTGGCTGGCTGTCGCCTAGGCAGATCGACGCGGTTTTGTGCCCTCGTCCCCATCGTCGAGAGCGTCCCGTATCTATTGTCGACGAATGCGGGACGGTGGGGAGTATGCGATGTCGACAGTGCCGTTCTCAAAGATTTCGACGCCGCTCAACGCGCTGTTCGCTACAATCGGTCTCTTGGTCGTTGCCGCACTGACGACGCAGGGCCTTACTGGACATGAGAGGCTTGTCTTTGAGCTGCTACTTGCGGTAATTTGGCTGGCCTATGTCCTCCAATTGAGCGGCACATTGCTTTCACGGCGACACCGCTGGTCGGGCGGGGTGCCGGCCCTCGTGATCGATTTGCTCGCGGTTCTGGTTCCGGCTGCTGCATTCTTGTTCGTTGGGTCCCGTGATCGAAACCTCTATTGCGCCATTTGGCTTCTCAAGCCGTTGCGCAACTCGACCTTCTTCAGGCTGCTGGCAAAGGTGGTCGCGAATGAATCGCGCAATCTGCTTGGCGTGACGTCGGTGTTCGGCATCGTTCTTTTTGGCGCTGCATTGGCTGGTTATATCATCGAGCGAGATGTCCAACCCGATAAGTTCGGCAGCATTCCGCAGGCGATGTGGTGGGCGGTCGTGACGCTGTCGACGACCGGCTACGGTGACGAGATCCCGCAGAGCCTTGCCGGCCGAGTTCTGGCCGGATTGGTGATGATGAGCGGGATCGGTATTTTGCACTTTGGGCCGGCATCCTCGCCACCGGCTTCTACGAAGAGGTTCGCCGCCAAGACTTCGTTCGCAACTGGCAATTGGTCGCTGCCGTACCCCTGTTCCAGAAGCTTGGTTCCGCTGCACTGATCGAGATCGTTCGGGCGCTGCGACCGCGCATTGTCCCCGCAGGTGCGGTGATCTGCCGCAAAGGCGATGTTGGCGATCAGATGTTCTTCATCGTCGAGGGGCGGGTCACCGTGGCGACACCCGACCATCCCGTGGAACTCGGTGCCGGAAACTTCTTTGGCGAGATGGCGTTGATCAGTGGCGAACCTCGCTCAGCGACCGTCAGCGCAGCAACCGAGGTATCGCTGCTGTCGCTCTACGCCGTGGATTTCCAGATGTTGTCGAGCAGTAGTCCGGAGATCGCGGAGACCATCCGCAAGACGGCGCTGGAGCGGCGGGGCCGGCCGCCGAAGGAATAGTCAAAGCCTGATGGGTACGTGCATTGCCGCGGCTGGTCGGCCGCGGTGTCGTGCTGTCGAGTGGCTTCAGTGGAAGCTGCCTGCCCGCCGGTTTGAAATGCGGGTTGCGGTCGCCGAGGATGATGGGCACAAAGCAGATTCGGATTTCATCCACTGGGTCTTCGGCGCCGATCTTTACGCAATGACATCGTCGATGTCTTCGGATCCCTTCAGCAGCACCACCAACAATCCCGCAGCCCTTGCAAACCAACGAGAGTTCCGGAATGCTGATTTACAACAGCCGAAAAATTAAGATCAAATTCGGCCCCGCCCGCAAATCTTTTATCAGGCCGTACTGTTCTCCCTCCAAGTTCTCTGTGTTAGGCAGCCCCAAAAGCGCCAATCTTGCGCGCGACCAAACCACGCTCTCTATATGAAGGCCGCTGGCATTGAAGGTTTACAGACCAGAGATTGATGGCCTCAGGGCCATATCGGTGATCGCGGTTATTCTTTATCACGCCGAGTTCACGGTTGCCGGCCACACGCTGCTTTCCGGTGGGTATATCGGCGTCGATGTATTTTTTGTGATCAGCGGCTTCCTGATTTCCCAGATTTTGCTGACGGAGATTGAAGCGACGGGGCGTATCGATTTCCTGAAATTCTACGCCCGGCGCGCGCGGCGAATTCTGCCTGCATTGTTCGCGGTCATTTTCGCGACAATGCCCTTCGCCTATTATTTCTTATTGCCGTTGGAACTCACGGACTACGCCAACTCCGTAGGTTCTTCGCTCCTGTTTGGATCGAATATCTATTTTCATTTTACTGCGGCTCAGTACGGGGAGCCCAACACCCTTCTCAAGCCTTTTCTGCACACCTGGTCGTTGAGCGTCGAAGAGCAGTTTTATATCGCCTTTCCGGTCTTATTGCTGATCGTGCGCCGATACCTGAAATCAAGGTTTTTGCCATGTGTGTTGGTCGCGGCGGCCCTCAGCTTTGTATTCTGTTTCGTCACGGTACGGCACGATCCGCAGCAGGCCTTCTATTCGCCGCTCACCCGGGCCTGGGAACTGCTGGCCGGAACACTGCTCGCCTATTACGAGGTGCGGCGTGGACGGCCTCGCCCCCAGCCGTTGCTCGCGGCGGCCGGGCTTATCCTCGTTCTTGGTTCGCTCATCTTGTTTGGAAAGGATACGGTTCATCCTGGCAGGATAACTGTGATCCCGGTCGTCGGGACCTGTCTGGTGCTCGCATTCGCCAGCCGCGAGAACGCAGCCGGGCGCCTGTTGGCTTCCCGGCCTGCGGCGCTCACCGGATTGGTGTCCTACTCTTTATATTTGTGGCATTATCCGGTCTTCGCCTTCTGGCGGTTGACAAGCTTGAATTTCAGCAATGGTGACAAGCTTCTCGCCGTCGCAGTGACGGTGCTGATCTCGGTCGTCAGCTTCGTCGTCATCGAAAAGCCCCTGCGCCACACCAGGAGAAGCCGCGCTCTCTGGATCACCCTGAGCTCGTCGGTTGTCACCATCGCGGCTGCTGTCCTTTCAGCAATCCATATGGCCGGCTTTCCCAACAGATTGGATGACGTCTATTCACCTGTCGCGCAGGCGAACGAGGCGCGGCTCGAAAGCACTTTTCTAAGCTTGAACGACAACATTCAGGCTGGGAAACCCATTATCTTCATCATTGGGGACTCGCACGCCAGAAACTGGTCGATCGCGCTCAAAAATTACATCGATACCGACCGATATCAAATCGTCGCACTCAGCTACTTGAACTGCATGGTCGAGATCAAGAACGATATTGTTAAGGCTCCCTCTCGCGCCAGCATTTACGACAAATACTGCATTCCCTTCGAAAAATATATCAACGACAAATCATTGCTCAGCCGAACCAAAGCGATCTTCCTCACGAGCCTTCGGCCTTTCGAATACACCGTCAACCCCTTCAGGTTCGAGCTTATCTCATGGATGAAAAGCCACTCGGATAATGCGCGCGTTTTCGTGTTCGGAAATTATTTCCAGCTCGACGAATTGCACTCGTGCCTGGGGCTGATGTTTCAGAGAAAATCCGATGCCTCCATATGCCTGCGGGAAGCCAGCTATCCGCCGGCCAACCAGCCTTTAGAGCAACTGCCATTTTTCCCATCCGGTCTTCCGTTCACCTACGTCGATATCGTCAAGCTTCACTGCGATTACGACAAGGAGAAGTGCCTGACCAGCAGCAAGGGTGTTCCGTTCATCATCGACTGGAACCATATGACGGCAGAATTTCTGACGACCTTGATTGGTGACATTCTGGAAAAGAGAACCGCTGACCTACGCAGCGACGGTCTCCTCGATTTCCTGGTACCGCCGCACGCCGGGCAATCCGAACGAACGGCGAGTTCTCAGCCGAGCGCTGCTGCGACGTTATCCGCTTCTCCATCGAATTAAGCGGTGAGACGCCGGCAACGACGGTTTCCATCGTCTCAATGCGTTGTTCTGATCGCGCATGAATTGGAAGCAGACGATGAGCGCCTTCCACTCCCCATTTCAACAGCAGAGGTCGCTGAAGTCGCTCGAGCGGCGTACATTCGGGTGACCTTCGATCCGATAGTGGCCCGTTCCATTCCCGGTTTAGAGCCGCAGCGGCATCGGGCGCCACCGGCCGAATGCTCCGACGGTTGTTTATTAGCCACCACTGAAACATGCGTCAAACTCGTGTATGATGTCTGGGGAGAATTCATGTCGGGGGACTGAGACATGGAGCGCAGGTTATCTGCAATTCTAGCCGCCGACGTGGTCGGATACTCCGCCCTTATGGAACAAGACGAAGCGGGCACATTTGACCGTCTTCGAGCGCGCCGCACAGAGCTTTTTGAACCCGAGATTACGCGGCATCATGGGCGCATCTTCAAGCTCATGGGTGACGGCCTCCTCGCGGAATTCGGCAGCGTGGTCGACGCCGTCGAATGTGCCGTGTCTCTGCAGCGCGGAATGACCGAGCGCAACGCCTCTGTTCCTGAGGAGGAAAGGTTCAACGTCCGCATTGGGATCAACATCGGCGAAGTGATCGTGGACGGCGACGATCGCTATGGCGAAGGCGTAAACGTCGCGGCCAGGCTGGAGCAACTCGCGCCACCGGCCGGGATCTGCGTTTCCGGCAAGGTGGCGAAGGAAGTCGAGAACAAACTTGCATTTACCTTCGATTCCGTTGGGCGGCAGAAGGTCAAGAACATCGAAGAGCTTGTCGATGTCTACCAAGTGCGCATCGACGCCGCGCCACGCCGACGCATTCGACACAAGCGCAGGATCGGCCAACGATGGTGGGCCATTGGGGCCGCGGCAACCATCGTCGCCTTGGTGGCCGTATGGATGGTGTTACAGAATACGCTGACCATGACCTCTCCTGCGGGCCCCCGTACGATTCCTTCTGTCGCCGTATTGCCCTTCGCTGATCTCAGTGCCGACAAGAGCCTGGGCTACATGGGAGAAGGGCTGGCGAACGACGTCATCGCGATCCTCTCGCGCTTTTCTGACATTGCGGTCGTCTCGCGAACTTCGTCGTTTGCGTACGAGGACAAGCAAGGCGACATCCGCCAGATCGGCAAGGAGCTGGGCGTCGGCTATGTCGTCGAGGGCAGCGTGCGCAAGGAAGGCGATAGAGTGCGCATCGTTGCACAGCTTATCAACACCAAAACGGGTGATCATGTCTGGGCGGACCGCTTCGACAAGGCCGGCACCGACCCATGGGCGCTTCAAGATGAGCTGACCGGCAAGATCGTGGGGGCGATGACGGGCGAATTCGGAGCCATTCGCAAAGCGGATTACAGTCAGGCCTGGGGCAAGGATAGCACCAATCTGGCTGAATACGACTACTACTTGCGCGCGGAAAGCCAGTTGAACCTTTACACCAAGGAAGGTCTCGAGCGATCCGGTGAGATCTCGCGACAGGGGCTGCAGGTATTCCCCGGCTCCCCCCTTCTGACTGTGGAGTTGGGGTGGTCTCATTGGTTGAAAGTGGCGCTGCTTCACAGCCCTGATCCGCAGGCTGATCTGCAGGAGGCGGACCGACTGGTCAAGCAGGTCCTCGCAGACAAGAATCTAAGCCCGCAAGTGGCGAGGCTGGCAAACTGGCTCAACGCTTGGCTCCTCACGCTCAAGCGGGACCATGACGGGGCTGTTGCGGCAATGAACAAAGCCATCGCCGCGGCACCCTATAATGCCTTCACCCTCACGGATGGCGGAAGTATTTTCCTGCAGGCGGGTCAACCCGAAAAGGGGCTGGAGCTGACCGACGCTGCAGCCGCGCGTGATCCTGGGCTGTCTTGGTTTTTTAACTATGTGCGCGGTTTTATCTATATCGTGCTTGGCAGAAACGAAGATGCAGTTGAGGCGCTGAAGGCCACGGAATTCGCCGACGCACCATTGCAACTAGCCATCGCCTATATGAGGCTGGGACGCGAGGCAGACGCCCGATCTGCCGTCGAGAAGATGCTCAAGTCAGCTCCGACTGCGACCATCCAGTCGTGGCGGCAGACCTGGAACTTCCGAGATCCTTCTATTATGGATCAGGCCGCGGCAGACCTTGCGCGCGCCGGCCTTCCGCCGCAATAGACTGTCGATGGTATTCAGCCTTCGTGGCGGATTCCATTCGTCCCGCTGTCTGCCCATGGGCAGGTTTGGCAGAGTCCCGGCGGAACTTTTGCGTGCCTTCTTCAATTTAGGAAATACTTGTTCGGAGATGTGCGCCATGAATGTGAGCGACGAAAGAACTGTCTCCTTGTGGGCCTCGCTCAGGGTTATGCCCGACGCCACTCCACTCACTGGGAATGATGAGGCCGATGCCGTTGTCATCGGCTCCGGAATTGCCGGCCTGTCGGTAGCCTACGAACTCGCCCTTGCAGGGCAGAAGGTTGATGTCATCGATCGCGGCCAGATAGGCAGCGGCATGACGGCCCGCACGACGGCGCATCTGTCATCCATATGTGACGACTATTTTTCCAAGTTGATCGATCTTCGAGGGCGCGTTCTGGCTCGGCAGTTTCATGAGAGCCAATCGGCGGCGATCGACCGTATTGAAGCGATCCAAGCGACCGAAGGTTTGGACTGTGATTTCAGACGTGTCGACGGGTTCCTGTTTCCATCGTTCGAAGGTGAGGAAGCCGATCTCAAACGCGAATTCGACGCCGCACTGCGAATCGGCGCCGCGGTCGAAAAAGTCACGGGCCTGCCATTTGCGGGATGCGCTGCGACACCCGCGCTTCGTTATATCAATCAGGCGACATTCCATCCGCTCAAATATCTCCGTGGGCTGACGGCGGGCATTCGCGCTCGCGGTGGCAAACTCTTCTGCGACACGGTGGTCGAGCAGGTCGAGGAGACCGAAGGCGGTGTCCGTGTGTCGACGAACTCCGGCTTCAGCATCACCGGCAAATGGGCCGTGGTCGCCACCAATTCGCCGATCAATGACCGTGTCGCCATTCACACCAAACAAGCGCCGTATCGGACCTACGCGATGGCTTTCGAGATCGAACGCGGGGCGATCGCAGATGGGCTCTATTGGGACATGGAAGATCCCTATCATTACGTGCGTCTGCAACCCGGTGACGGCGCGACGGACTTTCTCATCGTGGGCGGTGAAGACCACAAAACCGGCGCCGTCGACGATGCCGGAGAGCGCTTCGCCGCCTTGACGGCCTGGATCAGGCGTCTGCTGCCGGATATTGGAGCCGAGACCCATCGCTGGTCGGGCCAGGTCATGGAGACGATCGACTACGCCGCCTTCATCGGCCGCAATCCCGGCAATCAACGCGTGTTCGTCGTCACCGGCGATTCCGGCGAAGGCATGACCCATGGGGTGGTCGCTTCCCTGTTGATCCGCGATCTCATTCTCAACGGCGACAGCCCGTGGCGGGAACTTTACGAGCCCTCGCGCAAGACGCCCCGGGCGATCGGCGATTACCTGATGGAGAATGCGACGGCGATCAAGAATTTCGCAGAGTATGTCGCGCCTGGCGAACTCGATTCCGTCGACAAGTTGCAGCCCGGTGAAGGCGCCATTGTCCGGGAGGGGCTCACCAAGATCGCCGCCTTCCGAACTGAGGCTGGGGTGCTCTACAAACAATCGGCATCTTGCACCCACATAGGCTGCCACGTGCACTGGAATTCCCTTGAGCGCTGCTGGGATTGTCCTTGCCATGGCTCACATTTCGCCGTCGACGGCACCGTTTTGAATGGCCCGGCTGTCTCGCCGCTGGCCGGGATTTGATAGTCCCTTCTGTTGCTCATTCAGGTCCCGCAGGCGGGTAAGATAATCAGACGGCGACGGCCGGCCTGAGCGGAAGGTCGTGCGCTGAATTGTTCTTCACGCATACGGGCGAGAAGGGCGCGACGGAAGGTTCGATCCAAACCGCCTCGCCCAGATCAAGCTTAAAGTGGTGCGCACATTCACGAGCTTGACGCTTTGGGCGGCCCACATCTTCAATTCGCCAAACCTCCACATGCGCTCGTTAGCATTTTGTTGACCATAAGCTGGCTTTACTGGGTCGGATGGATGCGGAGGTTTCCGCCCGTCGTCGAATGTTTGGTGTGGGACGGGATTGTTCGTGTTGGAGTATTCACAGGGTTTGTCGGGCGGAGCCTTGGGCGGAATTGCCGCGCTCCTGTCAGGTGCTAAACGCTTCGCAGCGCAGACCATTCTGCCGGCTCTGTTTGCGCTGCCGGCACTTGTCGGTTCTGCATCCCTCGCCTCGGCGGAAGATCGGGCGCTGAAGCTGTTCTTCACCCATACGGGCGAAAGGGCGACGATTACCTACAAGCGGGATGGAAAGTTCGATTCCAGGGGCCTTGCCCAGATCAACCGGTTTCTGCGCGACTGGCGAAGGAACGAGCCGACCCGGATGGATCCACGGCTGCTCGACCTGGTCTGGGAGGTGTATAAGAAGAGCGGCGGCAAGGATTATATCCACGTCGTCTCCGCCTATCGTTCCCCCGCCACCAACAACATGCTGCGCAACCGTTCGCGCAGCACGGGAGTCGCCAAGAAGAGCCAGCACATGCTGGGCAAGGCGATGGATTTCTACGTTCCCGGCGTCAAGCTTGCGACGCTGCGTGCCATTGCCATGCAGATGCAGGTCGGCGGTGTCGGATATTATCCGACCTCGGGATCGCCCTTCGTGCATCTGGACGTCGGCAATGTCCGTGCCTGGCCCCGCATGTCCCGGCAGGAACTCGCGCGCATATTCCCGAATGGGAAGACGATGCATCTTCCGGCCGATGGCCGGCCGCTGCCGGGATATAACCAGGCGGTTGCGAACTACAGGAAACGCGTCAGCTCCACCTCGATCGAGATCGCCAGCACCGCCGGAGAAGACGAAGACGTGGCAGTGTCGAACACGCCGAGCGGCGACACCACAGACAGCAAGCTGGTGACGGCGCTGCTGCCGACACCGAAAAGCCGGGCCTTGAATGCGCTGGCGCAACAGACCGGCGCGGTCGAGCGGGATGACAAAGGCTCCGCTCCCGATCTTTCATCTCTCCCGATTCCGATACCGGCGATGCGCCCATCAGCCGTTGCGCAGGAGGCGGGCGCGGACGACAGGCTGGAGACTGCCTCGATCGGCCCGATTACAGCCCTTCCGGAGAGACGGCTGCCCGCATTGCCGGTTCACGCACGCTTCCATCCCGTCATTGCCGCACCGCAGACCTCCAGGCAGGGCGCCGACATGATCGCCTCCCTGCCAATGACCGCATCCTGGGAAGAAGCAGATTTCCTTGGATCGACGTCCGAAGCGGCGCTGATGCAATGGGCGCTGCATTCTCCCGGCGCGGCGATCGGCTTGAGCGCGCCTCGCCTTTCTCCCCGCACGGTTCATCGCGAGGCGAATGTCGCGGCTTCAGACGAGAATCCCGTTCCGGTCGCCGCCACAGGTCCGTTCGACGCCAGCCGGTTTTCGCTGCCCCCGGAGGGTTGAGCACTGGCAAACGACAGGTGCATAGGGGCCGGAAGGCGTTTCTAAGCTTGCGTCAGAGAATTGCTCAGGTGCTGTTGGGACAACGGCGGAGAGCCAGTGGCGACGCGGCAGAAACAGAGATGCTCTTCTCTCCGTTCGCGATCAGATCAATAGAGCGATCAAAATACCTCAACGCAAGATTTTAAATATATCATCACTCGCCTAACGCTTCTGAGCCGTATTAGCGAGATCATAAGTCGCCGGAACTTCTTCAAAACCGGCGCGTTAGCAGTGCAGATGTGATCGTCGCTCGGTCGACTTCGCATTTGTCCTTTCCAACTCTTCGCTGCCCCGCAATCCAGCGGGGCTTTTTTTGCGGAAGTACTTTGCTCAGTACGGCACCGTACGGAAACTCCTGCGGCCCGCGGGCGTTTCTTGCTTCGGATCGCGCAGATGGAGCCTCTCCTGTCTCCGCGCGCACCCCTATGCTCTGTGCGATCCACACTACCCTCGAGACAACCTTCTGAGATCTGAGTGCGAGCAGCGGCCGGCCGCCCCCACCATTTCATCCGGCCCGACAGCGCTGTGCATATGCCGCCGGCTCAGGCGACATCTCACTGTCTCAGTGAACAACCGCGATCACCCGTATTCCGGCTTCCTCCGCGGCGCGAATGAGTGCGGCGCGGGCCACATCGGGCGAAATATTGCCCTGGATTGCATCCAGGCAGGTCTTTACAGCCGCTATATATTCCCGGCCGTCATCCGCCGGCCAGGCGGCGATAAGCGCGCCGGCGACCTCGCCGAGCGACCGGACCAGCCTGTGTTTTTCCTGACCGCCCATCACGAGCATCAGAGGCGCGAAGTCTTCGCTTGTCTGCCAGTCCACGATACCGACCGTCTGTATTGCCATTCGTTCCGTTACCCTCACAAGACGCCTTCCCCATCCGCTGAAACGCGGACGTCGGGATGGCAGGTTGGCGCTTCGCCAGGAAGTCTCGGCGGTGTTTCGCGACAACGACCAGGACCTTCCCGAAATGTCCCGTCAATCGGACGGGAAGCATCTAAGGCAGGTGATGCCGGGGAAAAGCCGGACCTAAGTCGGACTGGAAGGGCGGCGCCTGCTATTCATATAACAGAGTCATGTAACCTGCAGGTCCGTGGAGGGGCGGAACGGGAGGAGGAGATGAAGTTCGGCCCCAACAACCACGAAGAGCGCTTTTCGCAAGGCCACAGTTCGGCAGCAACCGTCGCCACAATCGAAGCAGCCCTTTCCGCTGATCCCGACATCGACAGCAGCGCTATCGAAGTCAGGATGCTCGGCCCTGTCGTGCTGCTCGAAGGCTATATTACCAAGCCCGCCGACCGCGACAAAGCCATCGCGCTTGCCGCGATGATCGTCGGTGAGGAGAATGTCCACGATCGGATGCTGAGCCGTTTCCCCCCGCAGTAGCGAGGGATCGGCGGCTGGGACCAAGGTCGGCTAAGCCCCGGCCTCAAGTCCTAACTCCGGAACCGTTCCTCCATCAACCGGTTGGCACTCCAGCGGAACCAACCGCATCAATGGAGCAACAGATGAATATCAAAGCAGTAACAACTGCCGCCGGCATCCTGCTGGCGTCGGCCTCTGCCTTTGCGCAGCAGTCGACGGTCACGGGTGCGGTCGGTGGCGCCGCGACGGGTGCGATCGTCGGCGGCCCGGTCGGTGCTGCCGTCGGCGGCATCGTCGGCGGCGTCGCAGGCAGCGTCATCGATCCGCCGCCGCCAAAGGTGGTGACCTATGTCGAGCAGGCTCCCGCCCCGGCTGAACGCGTCATGGTGAAGGAGAAGGTCGTCGTCGGACAGCCCCTGCCGGAGACCGTCGTCGTGACGCCAATTCCCGATGATCCGAAATATGCCTATGCGATCGTCAACGATCAGCGTGTGATCGTCGAACCTTCCTCGCGGACCGTCATCCAGATCATCGAGTGACCAACGGGCGGCAAAGCCGCCATTCCAACAATCAGGGCGCGCATGTCACGCATGAGGATGCGGGCGGCATCGCGCGTTCAAACTTCGGAGATTGATCATGAAAAGCAACCGTCTCACCATGCTTCTGGCAGCGCTGTCGCTCAGCGTGTCGCCGCTTGCCACACTGCCGGCCGCGGCCCAGCAGGACACCACCAAGAGCAGCGGCCAGACCCAGTCTGGTTCTCAAAGCACGGATTCCGGTTCGCAGTCCGGCGCCGGCAAGACCGACTGCACCCCCGATGCTTCCGGGGCCTGCCCGCAGGGCAAGGGCCAGACGACGCAGCAGAAATCCGGCCAGGGCTCCGACATGAAAAAGAGCGCTGAACAGCCTTCCAACGACAACAGCGCGACGAGCGGAAGCACCTCGGGCAAGGCTTCGACGGAAACCAAGCCCGCATCGCCGGACGCCAGCGGCGCCACCACGACCGAACAGAAGCCTGCCGCCAAATCCGGCACCACCACCACGCAGAGCGGCGATACGACGAAGCAGCCGAGCGATCAGAACGCGACGACGACGAACAAGAGCTCGTCGGAAACCAACGTCAACAACAACACGACGACGAACAAACAGACTTCGAACACCACCAACGTCAACATCTCGGTCGAGCAGCAGACCGAAATTCGAACGGTCGTGAAGGAGGTCCATGTAGCGCCGGTGAAGGAAGTGGACTTCACGGTCTCCGTCGGGGTAAAAATTCCGAAGAAGGTCCGGCTCGAACCACTGCCGCCGCGCATCGTCAAGATCGTTCCGCAATATGAAGGCTATCGCTTCTTCATCCTTGCGGATGGCCGGATCGTCATCGTCGATCCGACTGCTTTGACGATTGTCTATATCATCGAGGTTTAAACCAGCAGGCGGTCCCGGCGGCGTCATTCTCGCCGCCGATCCGCCCACCGACACCCAATACGCACATTGAGTGACTGGCCTTCCTCCCGGCTTGAGCGTTTACTCTGTCGGTCTGGCGGAGGAAGCAGACCATGGCCATGTATCTCACACGCTTCAGCTACACGCCCGAGACCTGGGCGCGCATGATCGAAAAGCCTGAAGATCGCCGCGAGGCGGCACGCAGCTACATCGAATCCGTGGGCGGCAAACTCCATGGGTTCTGGTATGCCTTTGGCGAGCATGACGGATGGAATTTGTGGGAGGCGCCCGACAACGTGTCGATGGCGGCCGTCACGCTTGCGATCGGCGCCGGCGGCGCGCTCAGCTCGATCGAGACCACCGTGCTGCTCGAAGTCGAGGACACGATCCACGCCCTGGAAAGAGCGAAGTCGATCCGGTACCGCCCGCCGGCAGCCTAGATTGCGGTAGCATCAAAGCGCGCCGAGACCTTCGGATCCGCTCGCGCTCAGCTCATTGTTTTTACGCATGCTGCTGTCGAAGGACCGCAGCCTACTCGCTCTGCCTGAAATTCCGGATCCGATCGAACAGCACCGCCAGCACGATCGCGCCGCCGATAAAAGTCCCCTGCCAGAAGGCGTTGATGCCGAGCAGGCCGAGGCTGTTGCGGATCACTTCGATCAGCGCCGCACCGACCAGCGCGCCGAAGGCGGTGCCGACGCCGCCGGCGAGATTGGCGCCGCCGATGACGGCGGCGGCGATGACCTGCAGCTCCATGCCGGCGCCGATATTGGTGGTGACGGCGCCTAGCCAGCCGGTCTGGACGATGCCGGCAATGCCGGCCGACAGCGCCGAGATCATGTAGACGGCAACCTTGATGCTGCGCACGGGAACACCGGTCAGTGTTGCAGCATGCTCATTGCCGCCGATCGCGAAGATATAGCGGCCGAACCGCGTCCAGCGCAGCACGAAGCCGGTCAGCAGCGCCAGAATTATCATGTAGAGGACCGGATTGGCGATGCCGAGGAACCAAGCGCCGCCGCCGAGCGCCAGGAGTTGGTCATGATCGGGGCCGAACTGGAAGACGACGGTGTTGTTGGAGGCGACCATGGCGAGGCTGCGCGCCACCGACAGCATGCCGAGCGTCACCACGAAGGGCGGGAAATCGAGATAGGCGATCATCACGCCATTGAAGGCGCCGACGACAAGCGCCGTGCCGATCGCGGCCGCTATGCCGACCTCGATGCCATAGCCGGCATGCATGGTGACCGCCAGCACCATGCTGCAAAGGCAGAGCACCGAGCCGACGGAGAGGTCGATGCCGCCGGTGATGATGACCAGCGTCATGCCGAGCGCGATGATGGCGACGAATGTGACGTTGCGGGTGATGTTGTAGAGGTTCTTCGCCGTCGCGAAGGAATCGGTGGCGAAGGACAGGAAGAGGCAGGCGAGAATGACGGCGATCAGCACCCAGAAGGTCTGGCTGCCGATGAACTCCGAAAGCCGGCTTCGCTCTCTCTGCGCAATCGTCTGATCGAGGGTAACTGCCATTGCTGACCTTCTTTTCTGCCCGTGCCGCGCCGCTCAAACCTGTTCGATGGCGCCTGTTATGAGACCCGTCACTTCCTCCGGCGAACTCGACGCGATCGATTTGTCGGCGACTTTCCGGCCGCGGCGCATGACGATCACCCGGTCGGCGACGGTGAAGACATCGGGCATGCGGTGACTGATCAACACAACCGCGATGCCGCGATCGCGCAGCTCGCGGATCAGGTTCAAGACCTCCGCCACCTGGCGGACCGAAATCGCAGCGGTCGGCTCGTCCATCAGCACGATCTTCGCTTCCGACAGCATGGTGCGGCCGATCGCCACCGCCTGGCGCTGGCCGCCCGACATCTGCTTGACGAGGTCACGCGGGCGGGTTTCCGATTTCAGCTCCTTGAAGATCTCACCGGCGCGCCTGTACATCGTCTTGTAATCGAGCACGCGGAACGGACCGATGCCGCGGCGCAGCTCACGGCCGAGAAAGACGTTGGCGGCGGCCGTCAGATTGTTGCAGAGCGCCAGATCCTGATGGACGATCTCGATGCCGTGCTGGCGCGCCTCGACCGGCCGGTGCATGACGATCTCCTTGCCGTCGAGCCGCATCGTGCCCTCGCTCGGCCGGAAGTTGCCGGCGATCATCTTGACCAGCGTGCTCTTTCCCGCGCCGTTATCGCCCATCAGACCGACGACCTGGCCGGCTTCGAGCGTAAACGACACGTCGTTCACCGCCTGGATGGCGCCGAAATGTTTTGAGATATTGGTAAGTTCGAGAACCGCAACCAGCCGACTACCCTCCCCGGAACCTGCATGCCCGCGCCGCCGCTTGCCGATAGCCGGTCAGACGCCTGCGATCTCGCTTTTGCCGATCTCCTCCCGGAAGAGCGATTGGGTTCATTAATGCAAAAGCGCCAGGAATCGTCAATCGAATGTCCGCTAAAACGGCCCCTCATCACAAAAATCTATTTTAGTACGACAAATACAGATTGACGCGGGAAACGCGCGCATATTAGCTGTTGCTGGGGAGAGAGGTATGCTGATCCTTGTCACCGGGGCTACGGGCAAGGTCGGGCGGCGCTTCATTACTGGGCTGCTTGACGAGCCGCGATTTTCCAAAGCACGCATTCGCGCGCTTTGCCATAATCGCGTGCTTGATGAAACCGACCGCGTCAGTGTCGTGAAAGGTTCGATCGCCGACAGAGACGTCGTCGCAGCGGCGATGGACGGTGTCACCCATGTCGTGCACCTCGCCACCTGCAAGGAAATCCCCGCGGATGTGATGGACATCACCGTCAAGGGCCTGTTCTGGCTGCTTGAGGCGTTCCGCGCCAGCCCCACGGCAAAGCAGTTCATCCTGATCGGCGGCGATGCCGGCATCGGCCATTTCTTCTATCGCCATGACGGACCGGTGACCGAAAAGACGCCGCATCGCGCCTATTCCGGCTGCTACGCGCTCTCAAAGGTGCTGGAAGAGGTGATGCTCGAGCAGTTCGCCATCCAATATGGCATCAACACCTGCTGCCTGCGCGCGCCCTGGATCATGGAGAAGGACGATTTCAAGTTTACCCTCTCTTTCGGCGACGATGTCTTCGGCGGACCGGATTGGAAGAGCCTGGTGCCGCCGGCGGATGCGAAACGATATGCGCGTGACGGCACGGTGCCGCTGCTGCGCGATGCCGACGGACGGCCGCTGAAGCGCAATTTCGTCCATGTTGACGATCTTGTCTCGGCGATCCTGGCGGCGATCGACAATCCGCGCGCCGTGGGCGAGCTTTTCAACATCGCGATGGATCGGCCGGTCGATTACGGCGAGGTCGCCGCTTATCTCGCACGCACGCGCGGGCTCGGCTCCGTCGACATTCCGAGCGAATATCACTCGAACTGGATGGACAACAGCAAGGCCAGATATCTGCTGGACTGGAAGCCGGTCTACGATCTGGAAAAGCTGATCAATTCGGCTTGGGACTACCAGCGTTCGAAGGAGGAGCCTCGGGTCGTCTGGTATCCAGGTTGATAACGCGGCGGGTGCAGAAGCGCCCGTCTTTTTCAATGGGAGGAAGCTATGAGGAAGGCATTATTGCTTACAGCTGCAGTCCTGGCGTTGACGGCCGGTCAGGCCCTGGCAGCCAAGAAGCAGTTGGTCATTGTCGTCAAGGGCCTCGACAACCCGTTCTTCGAAGCGATCAACCAGGGTTGCCAGAAGTGGAACAAGGAAAACGCTTCGGCTGAATATGAATGCTTCTATACCGGCCCGGCATCGACCTCGGATGAGGCCGGCGAAGCGCAGATCGTCCAGGATATGCTCGGCAAGGCCGATACGGCAGCGATCGCCATCTCGCCGTCGAATGCCAAGCTGATCGCCCAGACGCTGAAGACCGCCAATCCGAGCGTGCCCGTCATGACCCTCGATGCCGATCTGGCGGCGGAAGATTCGGCTCTGCGCAAGACCTATCTCGGCACCGACAACTACCTGATGGGCGCCAAGATCGGGGAATATATCAAGAAGGCCAAGCCGAAGGGCGGCAAGATCTGCACCATCGAAGGCAATCCCGGCGCCGACAACATCCTGCGCCGCGCCCAGGGTATGCGTGACACGTTGAGCGGCAAGAAGGGACTCGACGCCCTTAAGGGCGAAGGTGGCTGGACCGAGGTGGCGGGCTGCCCGGTCTTTACCAATGACGACGGCGCCAAGGGCGTGCAGGCGATGACCGACATCCTTGCCGCCAATCCCGACCTCGATGCCTTCGGTATCATGGGCGGTTGGCCGCTGTTCGGCGCCCCGCAGCCCTATCGCGACCTGTTCAAGCCGATGGCCGACAAGATCGGCAAGAACGAGTTCGTCATCGGCGCCGCCGACACGATCGGCGACGAAGTGGCGATCGCCAAGGAAGGCTTGGTGACCGCGCTCGTCGGCCAGCGGCCGTTCGAAATGGGCTACAAGGCGCCGACCGTGATGATGGACCTGATCTCGGGCAAGAAGGTCGATGATCCGGTCTTCACCGGGCTGGACGAGTGCACCAAGGATACGGTCGACACTTGCATCCAGAAATGACCCTTAATCGGAGCGCCCATTCCGGTGGGCGCTCCCCTGGATTACCTTTCGATTTCCGAAAAGATCCAGTCGGAAAAAGCGTGCATGGCCGGCGTGACCGGCCGCGACTGCAGGCGCGTCAGCCAATAGCTTCCGAGCGAGATGACGGTGGCGAAGGGCTGCACGATCGCACCCGAGCAGAGGTGCCTTGAAAACATCGAGGGCGGGGCGAGCGCCACGCCGAGCCCCTGCAGGGCCGCCTCCATCATGCCGACGGAGGAATCGAAGACGATGCCCGCATTGAGCTGGGCCGCCGGCGGCACACCCGTGGCCTGGAACCAGGTGCTCCACTCATCCGTGCGATAGCTGCGAAGCAATGTCGCCCCGGCAAGGTCTGCCGGCGATCGGAGTTCGTCAGCCAGTTTCGGGATGCAGAGAGGCGAAAGCGGCGCGTCGAACAGGCGCTCAGCCTGCGTGCCGTGCCATGAGCCGCTGCCGAAGCGGATGGCGAAATCGAGCCCTTCCGCCGCCGGATCGACGCGGTTGTTGTTGGTGGAAATGCGCAGATCGATGAAGGGATGCCGACGCTGGAAATCCGCAAGCCGCGGCAGCAGCCAGCCGACGGCGAAGGTTCCGACGACACCGAGGAACATGAGCTCGCGCACCTGCCCGGCCTCGATCCTGTCGAGCGTCGTCGCCATCTGGTCGAAGGAGGCGGTGACCGTCGGCAGCAGCGCTTCGCCTTCCGCGGTGATCTTCAAGCCGCGGGGAAGGCGCTGGAACAAAGCCACGCCCAACCGCTTCTCCAGTCCCTTGACCTGCTGGCTGACGGCCGCCTGGGTGACGCAGAGCTCGATTGCAGCGCGGGTGAAGCTCAGATGCCTGGCGGAGGCTTCGAAGGCGCGGAGACCGTTCAGCGGGAGGAATGGACGAACCATGTAAGCCCTAGATTTTCTTTTATCTCCCGCGAGATATCATCGTTTGTGATCGGAAAACAGCGCCTTTAAACGCGGTCTGAGTGCGCTTCACGCTCTGTTGACCGACCTCTGGAGGATGACTGATATGAAGATTATTGGGATAAGAATTTTATCGGCCGCTTTGATCTCGACATGCACTTGCGCAAGCGGCTTTGCCGCCGATGTCGCGAAAGTGAGGGCGATCGCCGACGCCGCGATCAAGCCGGTGATGGAGAAAAACGCCATCCCGGGTGTTGCCGTCGGCATCACCATCGATGGAGAGCAGCATGTCTTCACTTATGGCGTCGAATCGAAGGAGACCGGCCGGCCCGTGGCGCCGACGACGCTGTTCGAACTCGGATCGGTCAGCAAGACTTTCACTGCGACGCTGGCATCTTACGCTGACGCGAAGGGCAGGTTTTCGCTTGACGGCAAGGTGGGCACATATCTGCCGGCGATGAAGGGCAAGCCGTTCGGCGATGTAGGGCTGGTCAATCTCGCCACCCATGCCGCCGGCGGATTTCCGCTGCAGCTGCCCGATGACGTCAAGACCGAAAAGCAGCTGCTTTCCTATTTCGCTGCCTGGCAGCCCTCCTACGCGGCGGGGACGCAGAGAAGTTACGCCAATCCGAGCATTGGCATGCTCGGCTATATCACGGCGAAGGCGATGGGCGGCGATTTCGCCGCCCTGATGGAAGGCAAGCTGTTTTCCGCTCTCGGATTGAAGAACACCTTTATCAAGGTGCCGAAGTCGCGGCTGGCCGATTATGCTCAAGGCTATAAGCGCAACGGCGAGCCGGCGCGGCTGACGCCGGCCCTGCTCTCCTCCGAAGCCTATGGCGTGAGATCGACCGCCGGCGACATGATCCGCTTCGTCGGCGCCAATATGGGCCTGGTCAAGCTCGACGAAACGCTGCAGCAAGCGATTGCCAGGACCCATACCGGATATTTCAGCGTCGGGGCGATGACCCAGGGTCTGATCTGGGAGCAATATGCCTATCCCGCCACCCTGGAGAGCCTGCTCGAGGGCAATTCGGCCGCTATGCTGAAGACAATTCCAGTCTCTGAGCTCAGGCCGCCGATGAAACCGCGTGACGACGTCTGGATCAACAAGACAGGCTCGACCAACGGCTTCGGCGCCTATGTCGCCTTCATTCCCAAGGAGCGCCTCGGAATCGCCATCCTGGCCAACAAAAACTATCCCAACGAGCATCGGGTCGCCGCCGCCTATCAGATATTGACTGCGCTTGCGGCCGACTGATCGAAATGGGCGCAGTCGGCTTGATGGACGCTGGAGCAGGCTGTTTAGGCGTCGGCCTTGAGGCACACGGAGGAGAACGCTCTGAATCAAAGTACTCGTCTCGAGTCGGACTTTAGACCGATGCGCGACTGCGCTCGTGTGCTAGAGAACCCGCGACGGCCGATGGAGAATGCTGTGGTCGAGCCGGCTGCAGCATATGTCCGAGGGTCCGCAACTTCGCCCCGCAGTACACATGGTGATACTACTTTAAGTACTGCAAATTAATAATTAAGATTAACGCGCGAGTATTTCTTAGACTTTTTCTAAGCAATTGCCAGTCCTTATAGGGAATGCTAATAGACAATTACCTTACTTGAAGTCATCAGGGGCAATGCAAATGAAAACTGTATTGATTTCGGGCGGAGCTGGTTTCATCGGGTCGCATTTGTGCGACCGACTTCTGCTCCGGACTGACGTTCAGAAGCTCGTGGTTGTTGACAATCTTTGGACCGGACTTCTCGAAAACATCGAGCACATCAAGGATCCGCGTTTTCACTTCGTGAAATCGGATGTCGAAACCTTACAGACCTCCGATAAATTCGACGAAATCTACCATCTTGCCTCTCCCGCATCGCCACCCTGGTATATGAAGGAGCCGAAGCGGACGATTTCCGCCAATCTTCTCGGGGCAATGCGGCTTCTCGATCTCCTGAAAAAGGGCGGTCGTTTCGGCTTTACCTCGTCTTCCGAAGTCTATGGCGATCCTCTGGTTTCGCCGCAGCCCGAATCCTACAAGGGCCAGGTCGACTGTACAGGGCCACGCTCGTCCTACGACGAGAGCAAGCGCTGCACGGAATCGCTGCTGTTCGAGATGCAGCGCACCCAGGGGCTCGACGTCAAGGTCGTCCGTCCCTTCAACATTTATGGCCCCCGCACCCGCGCCGACGATGGGCGCGCGGTCTCCAACTTCATCACCCAGGCGCTCTCGGGCCGCCCGATCACCGTATTCGGCGATGGTCTGCAGTCCCGCAGCTGGGGTTATGTCGACGATATCGTCGACGGCTTCGCGCGTTATTTCTGGGTAAACCAAACCGACTATAAGGGGCCTCTGAACGTCGGCAACGATCGCGAAATCTCGGTTCTCGAGGTCGCGCAATATGTCTCCCGTCTCGTCGGCGGCGTACCGATCGTCTTCGAGCCGTCCCCTCCGCAGGATCCCACCAACCGGCGGCCGGACCTCAGCAATGCGAACTACGTCATGCCCGAGTGGTCGTGTAAGATCAGTTACGAGCAAGGCGTGGCCCTGACGCTCGAATGGTTCAGGGAAAAAATGAAGGCCGAGAAGCAATCATCACAGCTGCGCAGCGCGCATCGTTGATGCTGACGGCTTGGGGCGGCGCGCGGCCTTTCGAACGCGCGAAGGGCGCCGATATTCTGAACCGGCGCATCGTGCCGTCAGATCAGCCCGATCTAGGGCCGATGCGCAAGGTTCAAGGGTGCGATCGAGAGAGCGTTGATGCGAGAACCAATTCCGGCTGATCTGAAGGACATCCGCTTTCCCGTACCAATTCGCTATCTGGATCTCGCCTCGGCCGAGGTCGATACCGGCTCATCCGCCCTTTCCGAGGGGTTGGTGATCTTTCTGTCGGATGGCCTTCCCGTAGGACAGGCCTATGTCGACAAGCCAGAGAACACGACCGCACTCGCCTTGCGCGTCGTGCAGCCCGAGACGGTCGAGCATGCGCATCAGGTCGCGCAAATCCCGCTCAAAAATCACGACGTCAGTATTCTGATCTGCACCAAGGACCGGCCCGACGAGCTGGCCCGCTGCTTGGCATCCATCCCCAGACAATCTCTTCCGCCGGTCGAGATCGTCGTTGTCGACAACGCATCGGCCGGCGATGGCACACGTCGTGTCGCAGAGGCAGCCGGCGCCACCTATGTCCGTGAGGATAGGATCGGCCTCGACTATGCCCGAAACGCTGCCGTGCGCGCGGCAACGACGGAATTCGTCGCCTTCACGGACGACGATGTCGTGCTTCACGAGCGATGGCTCGAGAACCTGATGAAGGGGTTCGACCAGCCCGAAATCGGGTGCGTCACCGGCCTCGTCCTTCCCGGAGAGCTTTCCACGCCCGCGCAGCTGATATTCGAAAGACACTGGGGGTTCGGCCGAGGCTATCGGCGCAGGGACTTCGATCGGCACTTCTATCGCCGGCATAAGCGGCATAAAAATCCCATGTCGATGGTCGGCGCAGGAGCAAGCCAGGCGTTTCGTCGCAAAGTGTTCGATGAATGCGGATTATTCGACGTCCGACTCGGCGCGGGGGCGGCTGGGTGTTCGGACGACTCCGAGTTCTGGGATCGGCTTCTCCATCATGGCCATACTTGCCGCTACGAGCCGACCGCGGTTTCGTGGCATTTTCACCGCAAGGACATGGAAGGGCTGGCAAAACAGATCCATCAATATATGAAAGGCCATGTCGCTGCGCTGCTGATCCAGTACCAGAACACCGGCAAGCTGGGCAATCTGCGCCGCATGCTAATGTCGCTCCCCTGGTATCATCTCAAAAGGTTCGCGAAGCGGCTCGAACGCGGAGCGACTTCGGACAACTTCTTTCTGAAGGAAGAGGTTCTGGGGAGCCTGCAGGGCGCATTTTATCTTCTCGGCCGCTGGAAAATGCAGCCATGGTGACGGCGTCGAGACCTGCGATCTCCTTTCTCATCCCGGCCTATAATGCCGCCGGTACGCTGTCGGATTGTCTGGGCAGCCTGCAAAATCAGACGATATCGAACTGGCAGGCGGTCGTGGTGGATGACGGCTCGACCGACGGGACTTGGGAGGTCCTTGAAAGCCTTGCCAACGCGGACGGGCGGATTACGCTTTACCGTCAACCGAATGCCGGTGCCGCCGCCGCACGCAATGCAGCCGCTCAGCTTGCCGCTGCGCCTCTCCTCTGCATGCTCGATGCCGACGACTGGCTGGATCCCGCCTTCAACGAAAGCATGCTGCCGATCGCCAGCAACCAGTCTCAGCCACTAATCGCCCATTGCAGCTATCGCCGCGTCACGGCCGACGGCCGGATGCAGAAGATCGAGCAGGCGCATGATCTTACCGGAGATCGTGCAATCCAACAATTTTCGTCAATTTGCGCTCTGGCCATTCATACGGCAGTCTTTCCCAAGCGCCTTTTTACGGAACTAGGCGGCATGGATGTCACATTACAAACCTGCGAGGACTGGGATCTCTGGCTTCGCATGGCGTTCGCCGGGGCTCGATTCCAGCGGGTGGACAAATGCCTGGCCTTCTATCGCATGAAGGCCGGCTCTCTGTCGTCCGATCCGATCAGGATGATGCGGGACGCGATTGTCGTGACGGAAAGGGCGCGGGCCTTGCAAGTTGAGCGGGGCTTGCCGACGCAGGGCGAGGACGACGCTTGGCCGAAGCCGGCCCTTAGCCAGCTTCGCATCTTCATTTGGATCGCCTCGATGCATCTTTGTGCGGAAACCGATCCCAAGGACCTGGCCGAGCTTCTGCCGGAATTTCCCGATGGCTCGGGCCACGAAGACATGATGGCGGTGGCCATCCTTCATGGGTTGCAGACGGGCCAATCGGTTGAGAATACTGGCGCCCTGATCGACCTGATGGACTCGTGGGCACCGGCAGTCGCGCGGCTCCTCGCCCTCATCGAAAGCCATTCGCTGGCCGGAACCGCACGAAAGACAGAGCAGCTTCTTGCCTGGCGGCTTTCATCAGAAGCCGTCTCGCGTCCTTTTAAGCTCGGACGCGTCCAGACTGTGGGCGTCGACGTCAACAAGCTCGCGAAGATTACCAAGGCCGTCGAAGCCGATACGCTGGTACTGCAGCTTTCGTCTGGACAGAAACATATCGGTGCCCACGTGGGGCCGCTATGGGGAGATCTGTCGGTCGGCGCATTGGTTCGCCTGATCGTCCGAGACATGCATGCAGGCGGCCGGCTGCCCACGCCCAGGACCTTCGCCTATGCGCGCCACTGGTTATTCGAAACCTTGCGTAACTATAGAGGCTTCCTTGGGATTCTTCGTCGGGGAGGACGACGGCGGGGACGCCTCGGCCGCCTTGTCCAATCAACGCGCGACGCAGCTCTTATAAAATCTCTGGCAGGCGACGGGGAAACGGATGACCTGCACCTTTCGAAGGCAGATCGGCAGAATGAGCGCTTGCATGGCGCGGTGTTAGCCGAGCGCCGCGGAAAAAAAACGGGAAAGGAAGCCCTTTTGTCAGAGGCCGCTTCCAAAGAGGAATATTGGGAACGGGTCTTTGAGCATCCCGACCCATGGAACTACGTGTCGATCTACGAACAGGTCAAATACGAGCAGACGCTGGGCCTTGTCCCGGAAGGGATAGGCAAGGCATTGGAACTTGCCTGTGCGGAGGGGATATTCTCCGCCAAGCTTGCGCAAAAGGTCGGGACGCTGACGGCAACGGACATCTCGCGTCGTGCGATCGAAAGAGCATCCGAGCGGTGCCGAGAGTTGGGGAATGCCGAGTTTCGTGTCCTGGACTTCGCAGGCGACGACATTCCTGGCGGACAGGACCTGATCGTCTGCTCGGAAGTCCTCTATTACATGGATGACGAACAGGTCTTGGAGCGGGTCTGCCGAAAGATTGCCGCAGCACTGAAGCCGGGCGGCTGTCTGATTACCGCTCACGCCCATCTCCGGCGAGACGAGCCCGAAAGGACAGGTTTCGATTGGGACAATCCGTTCGGTGTCGGCACCATCAGGAAAGTCTTTTCGAACCTGCCGGACCTTAGCCTGGAAGAAACGATCGAGACCGAGCTTTACGCCATTCATCGGTTCCGCAAGCGTGAAACGTCCGTACACACAATGCGGTTTGAACGGCACGGTGTCCCATTGGACACGGAGGTGGCCAAGAACATCATCTGGGGACCGGCCGGTGTCGAACGAGTGGCGGCGTGGTCGAACGAAGTGACGACCTCGATCCCGGTGTTGATGTATCACAGAATCGCGCGCGAAGGTCCCGATCGGCTGCGGCGTTTCCGGATCGCGCCGGAGATGTTCCGCCAGCACATGCAGTTTCTCCGGCGGCAGGGCTACTATGGGCTGACGTCCGATGCGCTGGCCCATCTGCTTCAGGTGGGAAAGCCGATACAGGGGCGGCCGGTCGTCCTGACCTTCGATGATGCCTATCTCGATTTTTTTACCGAAGCCTATCCCATCCTTGTAGAGAACGGCTTCAGCGCCGACGTCTTCGTCGTGACGGACAAAGTGGGCGGCCGATCGGATTGGGATGCCGCTTACGGTGAGCCAGCCCCTCTGATGTCTTGGAACGACATTGAGGATCTCCATCGAAAGGGCATCCGATTTGGGTCTCATCTGGAAACCCACACGCCGGCGAGTGCGCTGGATAACGCCATGCTATTGGCCGAAGCGGTTCATTCTCGCAAGACGCTGGAGAACCGGCTCGGCGCGGCCACGACATCTATCGCTCTCCCCTTCGGCTGCACCGATTTCCGTGTTCCCGGAATTCTGGCCGAGGCGGGATATCAAATTGGCTTCACCACCAGGCCGGCAAAAGCGGGCTTTTCGGACAAGCTGCTGTCACTCCCGCGCCTTGAGGTACGCGGCGATTTACCCATCACGGCGTTTGCCGAACTGATGGGCCATCCCAACGCCTTTATCGGATAATGCCATGATCATTGACCCTCTTTTGGTGACCGTCATCATTCCCGCGTACAATGCGGAAGCGACCCTCGTGCAAACGCTGCGAAGCGTCTCGGCCCAAACCTATGAACACCTCGAGATCCTCGTCGTGGACGATGGATCGCGGGACGAAACATTCGAACTGGCGACAGAATATCGCCTTTCTGACCCGCGCGTTCGTGTCCTTCGCCAGCAAAACGGCGGCGTCGCCCGTGCCCGCAACTACGGTATAGAAGAGGCCCGCGGCAGCTACATCGCACCGATCGATGCCGATGACCTCTGGCACCCTCTAAAAATCGAGATGCAAGTCCGCGCACTCGGGAAATTGTCGACAGGCCACGGCGTCGCCTACAACTGGTACGCGGCAATCGACGGGAACGACGTGATTTTCAGCCATTCGGGTCCCGTGCTCTATGAGGGCGATGTCTTCGAAATATTGGTCGGGGAAAATTTCATCGGCAACGGCAGCACCCCCCTCATGCCGCGGGCGGAAGTCCTGGCATGCGGGGGTTATGATTCTGCCCTGCGTGATCAGGGAGCCGAGGGATGCGAGGACCTGAAGCTCTATCTCGCATTGGCTGAAAGACTACCCTTTGCAGTGGCTCCCGATTTCCTGACCGGTTATCGTTTTACCGCAGGCAACATGTCGAGCAACGCCTCGCGCATGCTGAAATCCCACGCTCTGGTGATGGCAGACGTGAAGCGGCGCCATCCCGATCTTGCCGCCGCCGCCACCCGGGCGGAATTCCATACGGCGTGCTGGTATTTCAAGCAGGCGTTTGCCGGCGGCAACTACGGGCAGGTCAGGAAAGTGGCGCCTCTCCTTGTCAGGAGATTCCCGTCAAGGCTTGTCGGCCAGGCTGTAAGGCATCTGTGGCGCCAAGCGAAGCGGCAGCGCAGGAAACTGTTGAAACGGATACGTCGTAGGTCGCACGCGTGGCCGAAAGGGGCGGCTCCGAAAAGCGTGGCGCTCCCCATCAGCGGCACGTCGTTTTACGACCTTGTCGCAGCCACGCCAACGATACGGACAGGCGAGCTCATCAAGTCCCGGATGGATCATTTATGATGACGCTACGGAAACCCGTTCTCCGCAGGTCGTGGGGCGCCTTCAACGTTATTGTCGCAGCGCGTTTTCGCGAACTTCTGGAGCTCGTTCCCTCGCTCCGGTTGAAGACCTCCGTCCTGATCGTCATCGGTATCCTGACCGGGCTATCGGAAATGGTGGGGATAACCTTGCTGGTCAGCCTCGTTTTTGCCCTCAGCCAACAAAGCCCTGCTTCCGGGTCCGTCGCCTGGCTACCGGCATACTTTGGCGGATTGGAATCTTCCATCACGAAGTCGATGCTAGTCGCCGTGCTGATCTGCGCGATCATCCTGAGGATCATTCTGGGCTTCGTCAACGACATCATCGCAAGCACCGTAAGCCATCAGATCAGCGAGAGTATTCGTCACCGTCTTTATGCAAAGATTCTGACGATCCCCTTCCAGCGATTTCAACGCTATGAGCGCAGCGATCTGATCAATGTCATCGCCACCGAATCCTATTCCGTGGCCTCAGCTCATACCGGCCTTGTGCGCCTGGGAATCAGTCTCGGGACCATCATCATTTTCGGGGCCGGAATGCTCGTAATGGCATGGCCGATTGCTGTGCTCGCGGTGATGTTCGGCGTCGTCCATAACCTCAGCCTCGGCTTGTTTGCAGCTGCCTATCGCCGTCTTGGCGCCGCCAGTCTTTCAGCTCTGGAAGAATTGACCCATCTGAGCTGGACCACATTGCAGACCTTAAAGGCGGTGAAGAGCTTCGGTCTGGAAGACGACCACAAAGGTATTTTCGAAACCTTGTCCAAGACAGTGGGGGAAACCTGGCGCCGTTCGGATCGGATGGGGGCAGCAACGTCGCTTCTGAGCGAAACGCTGACATTCGGGGTGATCCTGACGATCATCCTGTCCTCGCAGGTCCTGCCGGTCGATTTTCGGGCCGCCCTGTCTGCCACGATACTTCTTTACAGGCTCCAGCCACATATCAAGCAATTCGATTCCCAGCTGCTGCGCTTGCATGAAATCGAAGCCTCACTGCAAAACGTGCTCGCGCTGATCGCGGAACAGGACGACGCCAGAAAAACTGCAGGCGGAGAGGAACTGCGACATCTAAAACAGGAGATCGTTTTCCACGATGTATCCTTCTTCTACGAAGAGGCCAGAATGCCTGCCGTGCGTCATGCCAGCTTCTCGATCAGGGCAGGCGAGACCACGGCTCTGACCGGACCCAGCGGCTCCGGCAAAACGACGATCATCAACATGCTTCTCGACCTTATTCAGCCGACCGAAGGCCGGATCACGATCGATGGCAAGGACCTCTCGACTATCGAGCGATCCAGCTGGCTGCGCCTGCTCGCGGTCTCGGGCCAAGACGTCGAGCTTATGGATGGCTCCGTCCTCGACAATATCCGCTTCCGTCGCGACATCCTTGAGGAGGATGTCCGCTGGGCGGCAGATATGGCCTGCGCCACCGAATTCATCGAGAATCTGCCCTACGGCTTCGACGAATGGCTGGGCGACGAAGCGATCCGGCTTTCGGGTGGGCAACGACAGCGCATCGGTCTGGCGCGGGCGCTGGCCGGCCGGCCCGACATATTGCTCCTGGACGAAGCGACCAGCGCACTCGACGAGGAGACGGAGGGGCGCGTGCTCTCCCTCCTGCTCAGGGAATATGACGGCCGGACCCTGATCGTCGTCAGCCATCGCCCGTCGGTCGCAAGGTTGATGAAGAACCGGATCGACCTGCGTCCGGCCACAACAGCGGATGGGTTGCTCTATGGCGGCTGAGCCTCTATCCGGATTGACGGTGGCAGTCGTCATCCCTGCCTACAATGCCGAAGAGTTCATCGCCGCCACACTTCGATCGGTTGTCGACCAGACCCATTCGGCACTCGAAATCATCGTCGTGGACGACGGCTCCACCGATGATACCGCATCGATCTGTCGCGAGTTCGCCGCAGCTGATCCGAGGATCACGATCCTGTCGACCGAAAATCGTGGTGTAGCCGCGGCGCGCAATGCCGGGATCGAGGCATCCAGGTCTAGCTATATAGCCTTCATCGACGCAGACGATCTCTGGCATCCCACTTATGTCGAAAGGATGCTGTCAGCGCTCCATCCCCTGCCGGACGCGTGGGGTGCAGTATATGCCCTTCACCGTTTCGTCGATTCCGAGGGATATTGCACGAGGTCCGGCTCGTCGCTCAACGCCCGGGAATCCATTCTCATTCGCCACCTCGTCTTCCGCTTTGTCGGCAATGGCAGCGGCTTCATGGTGCGCCGCGCCGTCATAGACAAAATCGGCGGCTACGATCCGAGCTATGCCGATCGAGGAATTGGAGGATGCGAAGACTTCGATTTCGAACTCCGCACCGCCGAGCATTTCAAGATCGAGGCAGTGCCACTCGGTCTGGTGGGCTATCGCCTTCATTCCGCAGCCATGTCTGCCGACAGGTCCCGAATGGCGCGGTCGCTTTTGGCAGTGACCGAGCAATGTGTCTCCCGCAACCCGGAGCTTCCCGCTTTCGTCGTCAGCTGCGCCCACGCCTCGGCTCACCTGTATGCATTCTCAAAATTTGCAGCTTTGAAAGATTGGCACAGCGCCGCCACCTCGCTTAGGCACATCTATCGTCATAGCCCCCTGCTTGCTGTGGCCGTCGTAATCAAACTGATCTTCTCAAAAGCCAACAGAGCCACAAACAGGGCTTTGGCCAAAGTCCGGCCGGTCAGGCAATCAAAGCAGAAGTATTTTAAGAAATTCGAGGAATTAGACCCCCTTAT
The DNA here is from genome assembly GCF_030518245.1 of Rhizobium sp. CBN3. Lineage (NCBI taxonomy): Bacteria > Pseudomonadati > Pseudomonadota > Alphaproteobacteria > Hyphomicrobiales > Rhizobiaceae > Rhizobium > Rhizobium sp. CBN3. The sequence continues at coordinate 294,022 of NZ_JAULSE010000001.1, read as the reverse complement.
CCCGCTGGTCGGCGGGTGGTCACGCTTCCGGACGAAGGCCTTGTTCCGGCGCTTATCGAAGATCGACCGGTGCTGCGGAGAGTCCATTGCGACCTCGCGAAGGTAGAGCATCTCCGCCAATCGAGCGAGAACGAAAATGCTTCGGAAGCCGGCGCTTTCCACTCCGCCGGCGACCATCTCATTATTTTGAAGTAAAAACTTCAAAAAATACAAATATTGGCATAACGATAAGACAATAAATTGTGGGAAAACATAACTACCCAACAATAATCCGTGACAGTATAGACTTTAACAGCAATCATATCTTCGTACTGTGCAGGCAATCTTACCCGAGGACCCGTCACCACCCCGGCGGGTCCTCGCACTTGCGAAGGTTGGCGCAGAGTAAACAGTGATGAATCCTGCGTCGGACGACGAGAAATCCGCGATATCGACAGGACCAAGGCTGCCGTTTTACAGCGCATCGTCTCGGCAACATTGCAATTAATGCCGAATGCTTCCACTCAGTGGCCCGGCGCACAGCAAGAAGTCGTCACACAGGCGATATTATCATCTATTATAGTCAATCACATTGTCTCTACTATGTTTCGGTTACCACATCCTCGAATAATTATTAGACAAACCTCATTCAGCTTATAATGGATATTTAAATACAACTTTTATGTGAAATAAATATTTTTACCTTTTGGTAAAATTTTATTAATACTTTACTCATCCATGGGATTATTAAATTTTGAACCCACAGCGAACAGCGACAAATTCTTTCAGAAAAAAGTAAAACTGCCGACGTTATTTCCGATTTGCCCTTGTCGGCAGCGGCGTGACTAACCGGTATTATAAACGAGGCGGCCACGACCGATTGCCCGGCAGTGTCTGGACTGGCCGGCTCCAAAGACCTGGCGACGTAATTCAACATCAACGAATGATGATCTGGAGACGAATGAAACTTTAATATGGCGGCAAATCAAAGGATTATCACCATTCATCACGCCACTGGCCAGACCGGTATAAGGGCAGCTTCGACTGATCATGACAAGTTGTCCTGATGAGCCGAGACCCTCGCAACGACAAGCCGCAGCCTAGGAGACGACCAGCTTCGGTCGAGCGGCTCCCCCGACATGGAACGATGAACCTCCAGCACGAAAGACCTCACCTCATTCAACGGGCTGAATGTCCGCTTATGGCCAAACCTGTGTCGAAATGGTCGCACCCGCCGTCGAATTAACCGTTCATAAAGCATTTGCTTGCTCAACTTATAATTTGTGTCATGGTCACTGTAAGTAGTGAGGAGCCGACCTGATGAGTGATATGGCATCGCAGATTCCGGAATTTGGTTATGATGAACGCGTGATGATCTGCCGGAAACAGATTGAGAAGGCGGTTTATCAGTTCATTGCAAACACGAAGGTCGAGGGGTGCGATCCGGCGGAAGTCGCAATGGCCATCGCGGACATTGCCGACGATTACATTTTACTGCTGGCACAGAAGCGCAATTTGACCCATTGAGATCAGGGGTCGGCCAGGCTGGCCGGTCGGCAGACGACCGCTGAAACGAAAATCGTCGCCGTCTCCTTGCCCGGAGACAACGTCAACGAAAACGCTTACCATTCATTTTGAACCTATCTTTATGCAGGGCGTCGAATAAGTTCTGAATGAACGGCAGTCGTCCAGCGGCCCGCGAAATGCCGGGACCTTTTCGGAGCTAACAATTCAGATGATCGCCGATACATTGAGTCTGCAGGGCGGCTCGTATTTCAGCCGGCAGCACCCGTCTTTTGAACCGATCAAGCCCACTATTCGCGACCCATCACCGGTACAAAGCGCCCATAACCTCAAAGCCCACGTTAATTTTCACGGGTTATCCAAAGTTCTGAAGCAGCAAGGTGCCGCCCGGCACATCGGCCTGGAACCGTAATCGATTTTCGGAAAGCGCGATGCATAGATCAGGGTGTTTGTTAAAGCGTCCTTTGTGCGCCCGACAGGACGCACGGCGCTCTAATGACTTTTTATGCTCACCAGGGGAACCGGAGAGCTCAATTCGGCCAACTCTCTGGTCAGCCCCTCCCCGACTTCCTGCTTCACCGCCTCAAGAGCAAGGTCGAGGCAATTCGTCGCGAATTGCAGTTTGACATCCTGAGCAACCTGTCGCGCATAGGCGATCATCCGTGCCAGTGCAACCAGTTCGTCCAGAGCGTCTTTCGCCCCCGGATCTCCATCTAGCTTAATAGTCGATGTCACGCCCATGCCCATTTTCTCCAACGAATGGAAGGAATGATACGCGGGCTGACGTGGTCGAGCCCGTGAAAAAAGCGTGACACAACTCTCGGTGACGATCGTCGTCTTCGCTTCACAATGCGGACCGTGTGGAGAACGAGGTTTCGCGCAGTTTCCAGGACAAATCGGCATTCATGCGAATATCGGCGGTCGACTGCACCACCTCCAGCAATTCCAGCGCATCGATGCGTTTCTGATCAACGGAATGCGACAGGAGGGTGGCCAGAAGGTGCGGGCGATCCGGCTCGGCTACGTCAGCGCATTGCTCGACGATTGCCCGCCACGTCCGCCTCTTGAAAAATATTGCGCTCGCGGCGTCTTCGATGACTTGGCGCAGCCCATCTGGGAGCAACTCATTCCTTTCCATGGCATCGAGCGTGGCGCTGACATTGACGAGCGGTATCGTCAGCGGCTTGCCGCCCAGCGCGCTCGGCGCGTGCACGAGCGCAACGGCGGCATCGTCGACCAGCCGACCCGTCCGATAGTCTTCGAAAATGCGGCCGACCCCGATCATCCCGAATGAATGACATTCCGCAGCGCGTAGCGCGCCCATGCTTGCCGCCCCGAGGACCGCCACGCCAAGCGAAAGAGCATGCAGAATTTCCTTATGCCAGACCGGTGCAGCGTATTCGAAACCGCCATCGATCAGGCCGATGACATTGGCACCCTGTTCCACCACAGCCAGAACATCGCCCTGCGTAGCGGGCGGCAGGACCCGTATCCCCTCGCCGGCAAGTGAGGCTGCGTCGGGAAGACTGGGACCCGCGAAAATGAACTTCAAAAACCTATCGCTCTCGCGAGCGCCCTTGTTCCAAACTGGCGAGCACGCGGCCCTTCCGGATTTTCGAGTTCGGGGATAACCACCTTGACGACGCCAAAAGGAAGCGTGTCGTCGCTGAGGCGTACGGCGATGACCGAACCGATCCCTTTGTCTCGCAAAGCCTCCAGCACATGCTGCAGCAAATGCGCCAGATCCCGATGTCCCGGCGTTCGGTGGTGGACAGGACCGGCAGCCGGCGAGACGGGAACTGCGTCGAAGGCTCGCCGCATCAGCGGCGGCAAGGATCTCAAAAACGTGGCGGGAGAAATATCGTCCCTGGCTCCGCTGATATAGGTGAGTCTGGATTGCGCGGCTTCCGTTACCGCTCGGATGGCCGCGCGCACGGGAGACGGATGGGCCCCCGTACCGCCGGTCACCTCGACAAGGCGAATGTCCCTGCCGCCGTGGCGATCCCGCTGGCCTGGAACGGAACCCCCAGGCCCTAGAATGGCGGTGAAACAGGGAATGGCGATGTCGCTTGTGATATCGAAGAGCCGGAGCGCCAATCCTGATTTTTCGATCTTGTCGATCAACCCGGTCAGTGCATCATTCTGAAAGCCGCGGGGGTCTACGCAGCCGGCATAACGATCCCTTTCCGCGCCAACCTGCCATAGTACATGCGCATCCCGCTCGATCCGCTCGAGCACACCGTGGAAAACGGCCTCCTCGATATTATTTCCCGATGCCAAGCCGTCAGATGACATCCAGTATCGCGCATCGCGCGTGCGGTCGAGCAGCACCGCTTCAAAAGGGATATGAATCGTCTCGCCGGTGAGGATATTGATGCCGGCCACCCATTCCGTCTCCTCGTCCGGCCCGAGATCGGGTTTATGCATGGCGATCAGGCAGCTCAGCGTATCGATCTTGTGCCCCATCGCCTGCAGACCGAACGAGGTGCTGCGGACAAGATCGACGAAAGGCTCGCCGGCAACTGCCCGTTCCACGGCTTCCATGACGGTGGATACTTTGGCGTCGATATCGGTCAGACCCTTCCCCTGAGCAATCACGATTGAGCGCGAATTCGGAGTATAGGCGCACCAGACGGGAATTCCGACGTCATCAAGCCCGGTATGTCGTGCAACTCTTGTTATACCGAACCGAGCTAAAAAAGGCTCGACGCGGGAAAGAGTTTCCCGCGGCGATATGATCCTGTCGGAATATATCGACCGGTCCGTCAGAATGCCGGCTCAGCCGTCGACGTGACCGGAAAGCGCGACCTGCGCCGACGAAACGGCGACGGCCAAATCGACGCCCTTCACGAATATGCCGCCGGCTTTGCGCAGGCTGCTCGCCGTCGCCAATTCCCCCGTCGGATTGAGCGGTTTGACGGTGCCTGCGTCGAGATCGGCGAGCCAAAGCCCTTCCTCGCCCGGTATTCCTATAATGACAGCTTTCGCCATGGTTTGCCCCTCAGCTATTGTTAAAAACCAGCCTTCAACAGGCCCTCCCGATATAGCTCTTTTTGCCAGTGCTCCTTGAAGGGAACGATGGCGAGCCACTTCTCGACGTCGAACACCGGATTGATGCTTTCGGCGCGCTGCCGATGGAAGAGTGCCCGTTTTCGATCGCCGATCATTGCGCAACTGGCCGCGGCGATACGATGGGCCGGCGCTTTGTCTTTCATCGCCTCGACATAGGCGATGGCCTCCTCATACTGTTCCAGGAAGAAACTTGCTCCCGCGGCACACCAGAGATAGGCGTCAGGCGCAATCGGATTGAGCGAAATTGCCTTTCTGATCTTGGCGAGCGCGTCGCCGGGGCGGGATGCATGCACAAGCGTGTCGGCATGGCTGTAGATGACATCGGCAAAATGCGGACTGAGCTCTTCCGCCAGATGAAGGGCTGCAACGCTGGCATCCACATCACCAAGATAAAGTCTGGTGACCCCGAGCTCGCGATGGCCCGCCGCCGATCCCGGATCTCGTTCGATTGCGCGAAGCGCATGCTGCTCCGCCAGGTGCAGCAGTTCATTGTTTCCCTGCGCCGTCACGAGCCACTCGCTGGTGAAAGTTCTTGCCAGCCCGGTAAATGACGGAGAGAAATCCGACCTATGCGACAGCGACTGTTTGAACGCCTTCCTTGCCCGGCGGATATGCGGCAGCGTCAGCTTGCTCATCAGGCTGGAGCCGATGAGATAGGCGTGATACGCCTCAGGATTGGCTTCGAAACGTAGCCGTTCCTCCTCGTTTTCAGCCAGCTCACGCGCCACCGATTCGGTCAACTGCTGGGCGAGAACGCGCCTTTGACGCGGCAATATATCGGGGGTCGTCTTAAAGCGATTGGCCCAGACGATCTCATCGGTGGGGAAATAGATCAGCTGGGCGAACAATCCCTCTTCGGAAAATCGGGTGTCGAGAAGATACGTGATCGAGTGCCTGGCGACCACCGTCGCTTTTTCGGAGTCGCGGCGGATCTGTCCGGCCGTATGCGGAGCGACGATGGAAATATGCCGAAGCGCACAGAGTTCGATTGTGACGTCTTCGATCAGGGCGTTGGCAAGTGCAAGTCCGGCATCGGCGTGCTTCGCCGTCGGGGGAAGTAACACCAGACGGGGAAGGATCCGCGGGATCGGCGATATGTGTTCAATATTGGTCGACTGGCTGCCGGGCTCGGGACGCTTCACCTCCACCCTTGCTTGGCCGCCGCCTTCCGGCAATCTCTCGCCGAACGATGCGCCGCCGGATAGCCGATGCAGCAATGCCCTGACCTGCTCGTCATTCGGATCCCGCTCGAGGATTTGCAGGGCGGCGCTGGAAATGATGCGCGCCGCGCCCGGCTTTTGCACATCGGGCAACGCCTCCAGCAATGCTTGACGCAATTGCAGCGCATGGGCGTCCCGCTGCGCCCTGATCCAGGCATCTATCTGCTTTGTCGCCGGCTTGATATTTCCGATGAAACCGCGCTGCGTCGATTCGGCGATCGCCTGTAGTCGATCCAGCGGCGGGCCGCCGGCCCGAAAGACATCCAAATCGCTGGAAACCACCTGCTTGTTGAGGCACACCGTCGTGGCAGTGAAATCGAAAGCTATGTCAGTGCGTCCGCCGTCCATCTCGCGGATGCGGGATAGCATTTTGCGCAAATTGAGCCGCGCCAATTCGGGCTCGACGTCGCTCCATAGAAACTGGGCCAGTTCATAACGGCTGAGTTCATGGCTCGCACCCGCATAGATGTGGGCCATCATCAACAGACCTTTGATCGGATAGCGAACCGGCTCGCCATCCGACTCAGTCAGCCGCAGATCGCCGAATGTCTGCAGATGAAGCACGATCCATCCTCAGTTGTGTACAACCGGATCCTGCAGGTCGCTATCGACGTCAGGCAATCCCGTCATCGCCAGACTTTTGGCCAACGCCACCAGCTTCTGCCTGATGTTGGGATCCTCGATGGCGATGAACGCTTTATTGAGCGCGAGCCCTTCCTTCGAGGACAAAAACTTGTTCAATTCGCTCGTCTCGCCTTCGATCGGCCCGGAACCGCCGTTCTCGAAGAAGAAGCCGACCGGCACGCGAAGGATCTCGGAAATGCGCTGAAGGCGGCTGGCGCCGATCCGGTTCGTTCCTTTTTCGTATTTTTGAATCTGTTGGAAGGTGATGCCAAGAAGTTCGGCCAAACCATGCTGGGTCATGCCGAGCGTCTTTCGCCGAACTCTCACGCGGTTGCCAACATAGACATCGATGGAGTTCGGCGATTTGGCCTTCATCTGCTTAAGTCTCCCGCTTCATCAATACGCCCGCTGTATAATGGAGAGTTTAAGCAAGAATGCAACTAAAAGTAAATATTTCATCACGGTTTTTTTTGCACAGCACGCAGTAGAAACAACCTCCGGACTACTGCGGCGAACGGCGCAATGTCGCGCCGACCGGCTAAAGCGGCTTGTCGGCGACGGCGATCATTGATTTGGCAAAGGCAGGAATTCTTCCAACATATTCGAAACGGACGTTATCGAAGCCGGTCTCCAGCAACAGTGTGCGCAATGTGTTTTTCGACCAGAACTTGATATGCCCATGATCCTTCAACGGCATGAAGTGATCGTCCATTTTTCCCGTCGCAGCCAGTGCAAGATTCTTCAGATAGCCGTGATAGGGCGTCGATATCACCGCGATGCCGCCCGGCTTGACGAGATCAAACATCGTCGAGGTGAAGCTCTTCGGATCGTAGACATGCTCGACGACCTCCAGGCTGATAACGGCACTGAAACTGCCATAATCCCGGGACAGGTCGTCATAGGCAGAACCGACGCTCAGCGCCAGACCTGGATGACGGATATTGGCCTTGCCGATCCCGTCGCTGGAGGGATCGACGCCGACGACATCATATCCTGCTTTCGCAAGAGCCGCAGCGGCACCGCCGGTGCCGCATCCGAGATCGAAGACGTCATTTTCCGCAGAACCGTCGAAATGATCCCCCAGTACATCGAAGATCTTGGGCAAGATGTAGGAGTGCGCGGTTGTCGGTTTGGCGTGAATATAAGTGGTTGCGTCTAGCTCGATGGACATGGTCTCTCCTTTCTGCTGTTGCACGCAACCCTATCGATTAATGCGTCGAAAATTTGATCTAATTCGCCTAAATCCGTTCAGGATATAAATATATGTCCGGCATAATTTAGAATTCACCAGATAACTTTGAACGCTCTGCGCGAAAAAATTGCTGAAATTAAGCCAATTTACCCCAAATCGCCATTAAATATCTTAATACGCTCGACCGATAGCTGAAATTAATCATGTCAATTCAACAATATTTTCAAAAAACTCGGATTTATTTCAATCCAATTCGGATAACGCCCCTCTATGCCACCACAGAAGCGGCAAGATCAGCGGCTAGCCCTCGCCGAATTGCCGAACGCTGTATTGGAATTCTCGGCTGGAATCCTGTTGAAGCGCTCTCGGCGAACATGCGGGCGCGGATGAAAGGGCGCTCGGTTGCAGACACGAAGCCAAGGATATTTAACCGGATCATGTATACTCCAGACAGACCAACGAAACCCTTCTCGCGTGCCGGAGAAGACAAGCTTGCCCGATAATTCGTCCCCCGCATATGCGAAACAGCCGGCAGGAAAACCGCGGATTCCCGTGATCTTCTGGTTGTTGCTGACGATTTCCCTCTCGCTGGTCATCGGAACGGTGCTTCTGTCCAACGACATGAAACATTTAAAGGCGGTTGGCCATTATTTCGGCTTCGACCTTTTCCCCCCTGAGGTTAAGCCGCCGCCGCCCAAAGCCCTTCCCAGACCGGCGCCGCCGGCGGTCTACAAGCTTCCCCTGCATGCCACCGAAGCGCCCGTGGCACAGACCGCGTCGGCCTTTCTGCGCACATGGCGCATATCCGGGCCTGCAATGTGCGCGGCGCTGCGTCAGGCGGGCGTTCAGACCAGCGAATGGGCGGCGGCCAGCTTCAACGCCGACACGTTCGAATGCTTTTACGAGCACAGCGCCAAGCGTGAAAAGGATCAGCTTGCGAATTCCATCTTCGTCATTGTTCGTGGCGATGCCGCCGGCACGATCAGCAGCATGCGCGTGAAGATCGTCAATCCCGGAACGGATCAGAATGGCCAGCTCGATCCGGCTATCCTGCGAGTTTTCGAAACCATGCTGCTTCAACCGCAATGGCTCGATTTTCATGAGACCCTGAATGCGATAAAAAACCTGAAGGATGTCAAGGAAGACGGCTTCGGAGCCAATATCGCCTTCACCCACGAAGTGCTCAATCCGCAGCGATACAATTTTACCCTCACGCTGGAGGCAACGTCGGGCCCCCAGAAAAGGGCGAGGAATTACTTTTCCGGCAGAACATGGCTTCCCGCGCCGGAGCCCGCAATTGCGGCCAACCGCACGCAGCCGGAACTTCCCCATCAAGAGCCGCCGGCAGTAAATCACAATTAGAACCGCATGCGGCGCACTTCAGGCGATGCGACCTGCATCACCGTGATGCCGGGACAGGACCCTGTAAAGCTCCGTCAAGCTGTCTGGACCTGGCCGTTCGGCCCCTTCACCGCCGGCCAGACGCCAGAGACGCTCTACATTGAGATCCTGAGTAGCCTGCGCAAGTTCGTCGTTGAGCGAGCGAACGACGCGTGCCGATCGACGCAATAGCAACGAGGTTCTGACGAGCGCGCCGAACAGGATGAGAATGATGCCGACAACGCCGAGAGCAAACGCCGCGAACTGCCGATCATCAAAAAGGGATACGCCGCTGCGAACGGTCGCCATAAAAAAAGCGGCATAGCTCATCAGATAGTTAAACCAATCCTCCATAACGAGCTCCCTCCGCAGCGGTTTAATATCTTGGATTACGCAGAAAAGTCTAACAATTGCCGTCGCTATCCACGCCGCTGAAAATACGTACCGATGTATTAATTAAGATCGAAGCCGCGATGGATCGTAATCCGCAAGCTTGGCCCTTCGATTCCGCCGAAGACGTTAAACACAGCCAACAGTGAGAGAAAGAATGAATAGAAGACGTTTCCTCGCCTCCGTTCCGCTCGCCCTGTTATCTGCCCGCGCGGGTCAGGCTTTGGCGCAGGTGCCGCCGTCCGCGGGGCTTCGCGCCCTTGCCGACAGAAAATCGTTTCGGTTCGGTTCGGCGATCGATCCGGAGGATGTCGGCAATCCGATTGCGTCGCAGATATACATCGACAACGTCAATTCGATAACGCCGCGAAACCAGCTGAAGTGGAATGCAACGGAAAAAAGGCCAGGCGTCTTTTCCTTCGGCCCTGCCGATCAAATCGTTACGTTTGCACGCAAAAACAACATGAGGGTTTATGGACACACGCTTGTCTGGTATCGCACGCCCGACTGGGTGTCCGCCATCACCGACGCTGCGACCATTCGGGCGGCGATGAACCGTCATATAAAACAGGTTGTCGGTCGCTATAAGGAGTCGATCGATGCGTGGGATGTGGTGAACGAGCCGTTGGAATATGATGTGCCGGATCTGCGGAACTGCGTTTTCCGACGCCTTCTTGGCGACGACTATATCCGCATGAGCTTCGACATGGCACACGAGGCCAATCCCGACGCGATGCTGGTTCTCAACGAGACGCACCTGGAGAAAAAATCCGACGTGTTCGAACAGAAGCGTGCACGCATCCTGAAGATTGTCGAGAATCTCGTCGCCAGAAAGACGCCGATCGGTGCCGTCGGGCTGCAATCGCATTTCCGCCCCGGTCTCGATCGGATCGATCCGGAGGGCATGGGCCGATTCTGTGCAACGCTGAAGGATATGGGTGTCGGGGTTTTTATCACCGAACTCGATGCGTCCTGCCACTTCCTCAACCGCGACAAAGGCTCCGCGCCGGTCTCCTATGCCGAGATTTTCGGTGACGTGATCACCATCGCAGCCGAGCGTGGTGACTTGAAAGGCGCCACCGTTTGGGGCATGTCGGAGAAATATGGCGGGCTTGACGAGAAGGACACCAACCCCGGCGCGGCATGCACGAAGCGCGTTAATCTTTACGACGAAAACAACGATCCGAGAAGTTCGATTGACGGCATCAAGCGGGCAATAAAGGCAATGTGATCGCCAAGACAGTGGAGACGCGAACAGATTCATGAGAAAAGCCGTTATTTACGTGGAAAAATTTCTGCCTGCCAGCCAGGCATTTGTTCTCAACCAGGCGGTGGCGTTTCGCTCCTTCGAAGCTGAAATTCTTGCCGGTTCGCGAATCTCTTCCGCCCATACAAAAAAATCGACTGTCCCGGTTCATGACATTCGTCGGTCTCCCGTTGCGCGGGCCGGTGAGCTACTTCTGAAAATCCCGCAGGTCGGCCTGCCTTTTCTCTTTCCCGCGATCAGCCAAGCCGATCTTGTCCATGCCCATTTCGGCAAGAACGGCTATGTCATCGGTCCGCTCGCGCGCGCCGCCGGCAAGCCGCTCGTCACGACGTTTCATGGCTTCGACGCCACCTATCGTGGCGATCCGAAAAAACCGGGCGGCTTCAATCAGGTGCGTTTCTTCGCCAAGGGCCGGAGCGAGATGGCAGGCTGGAACAGCTGGAACATCGCCGTTTCCGATTTCATCCGAGAGCGGTTGCTGGCGCTCGGCTTCCGCGCCGACCGCGTCTTTCGCCATCACATCGGCATCGATCTCGATCTCTTCAAAATGGAGCCGCGTCCACGAAAAAAGGGGCTGGTGGTTTCCATTGCCCGTTTCGTCGACTATAAGGGCCACCGCTTCATGATCGACGCGCTTTCACGCGTGGCGGCGGCCGGCACCCCGGTTGAATTCGTCATGGTCGGACAGGGACCATTGAAGGAGGAAATCGAAGCTTTGGCGCGCCGTTCCTTGCCAAGCGTCACGATCCATGAAAATCTGTCGCAGACGGAGATAAGGGATCTGCTCGCCAGTGCGGAACTCTATCTTCACGGCAGCGTGACGCTCGACAATGGTCACGCGGAAGCCTTCGGCCTCGCCAATCTGGAGGCCGAAGCCGTCGGCACTCCGGTCGTCGCATTCCGCTCGGGAGGCGTGGGCGAAGCGATCGAAGAGGGGAAAACTGGTTATCTCGTGGAGGAGCGGGATGTCGCGGGCATGGCGGAAGCGGTCGGAAGGCTGCTCAACGACCAGGCCCTGTGGACAGCCTTCAGCGCGCGGGCACCGCTTCTGGTGGCCGAGCGCTTCGACATACGTCGTCAAACGGGGATGCTAGAGGACTATTACAGTTCCGTACTAGACCAATTTTCCAGCCGGGGTCGGACTTGATGGTGCAGACAGGAAAGAAGCCGAAATGGGGACTGAACGTATTTCGGCCGCTGCGGAACGGGATCGTTAAGACCAAGTGGCTCTATTATACGAAATTCTGGGGTATGGACATCGATCCGACCGCCAGCTTTTCGCTGAGCGTGCGCTTCGACAAGACCAATCCGAAGGGACTGCATATCGGCGCCGAAACCTATGTCGCCTTCGAAGCCGCCATCCTGACCCACGACCTCACACGCGGTCTCTACCTTCACACGAGGATCGGCAAACGCTGCTTCATCGGCGCCCGCAGCATCATCCTGCCCGGCGTGGAGATCGGCGACGAATGCGTCATCGGCTCCGGCTCGGTGGTGACCAAGAGCGTGCCGCCGCGCTCGCTCGTGGCCGGCAACCCGGCCAAGATAATCCGCAGCGACATCAAGATCATTTCGCGTTACGGACGCATGGCCCGCGAGGACGAAACGGTCACGCAGATCGTGACGCACTTGCCGACTGGAGAAGCACGATGAAGATGTTTGCCTATCGCGGGAAACACGAGAATTTCGGCGACGAACTGAACCATTGGCTCTGGGAACGTCTGCTGCCCGCCTTCTTCAATGACGACGAGCGCCAGCTCTTTCTCGGCATCGGTTCGATCCTCTACGATAATTTCGACCCGAACATACAGAAGATCGTCTTCGGCTCGGGCTATGGCGGCTACACCAACGCGCCGAAGGTCGACGGCAACTGGACCTTCTACTTCGTGCGCGGAAAAAAGACCGCCGAGGTCCTCGGCATCGATCCGAGCTACGCCATCGGCGATTCGGGCATCCTGACGCGCAGCTGCTGGGATGCGAAGAGCGTTGAGAAGCGCTACCCCGTCTCCTTTATGCCGCACTACGAAAGCGCCATGTACGGCAGCTGGGACAAGGTCTGCGACCTCGCCGGCATCCATTATATCGATCCCCGCTGGTCGGTGGAAAAGGTTCTGACCGAACTCAGCGCATCGCAGAAGGTCGTCTCCGAAGCGATGCATGGCTGCATTATCTCAGATGCGCTGCGCGTTCCGTGGCGGGCGATCCGGCCGATCGCGCCGGGCAATCGCGCCAAGTGGCATGACTGGGCGAGTGCGCTCGATCTGGAGATCGATTTCGATCCGATCGGCCCGTCGAACCTCGTCGAAGCAGGCGCATCTTTGGTGCGGAAAAACACATATCTGTTGAAGAACATCACGTTCCGCCACCGCCGCATCCGGCAACTGACCGGCAACTATGTCTTCGGCTCGACCGTCAAGACGTTGCAGCGGGTGGCTGAGAAGCCGGGACAGCTCAGCTCCGACGAGGCTATCGTAAGAGCCCACGAGAAAATGCTGGTCGAGCTGGATCGGCTGAAGCAGGATTTTTCCACGAAGACGGCCAGCGCCCTTTGATGTCGCAGACTCCGTGACGAGGCAATAAGGCATGATGCTTTCTAATTCCGCCAATACTCTCCGCTTCCGCAAGGGCAAGAAGCACTCCGGATGGGCCTGCAGCCCGATGAAATGGTCAACGTCATCGACCTCGGGAGCCGTTCGCCCATGAGCAGTGTTACCGACCGGCTGATTCAAGGCAGCATGTGGCTGAGTTTGTCCCGCGCCATCGTCAACGGACTCTCGGCGCTCAGCACCTTCGTACTCGCCTGGTACCTGGTGCCGGCTGACTTCGGTCTCGTCGCCATTGCAACGACGATCCAGGTCATTCTGAGTTCGGTCACCGAACTCTCGCTCAATCAGGCGCTTATCCGCCACGAGTCGCCCAGCGAAACGCACTTCAGCGCGGTCTGGACCTTGAGCGTGACGAGAAGCGCGATATTGGCGCTGCTGTTTGCCGCCGCGTCCTATCCGATCGCCGAATTTTATGATGAGCCGCGGCTGACGAGCGTCATGCTTGCCTTGAGTTTCAGCCTGCTCTTGAGCGGTCTTGCCAATCCACGCCGTGTCATGCTCCAGCGCGATCTGATCTTCTGGCAGGAATTCGTCCTCAACGTCTCGCAAAAGCTGGTCGGCTTCATCGTGACGGTGGCGATTGCGGCCATCTATCAGAGTTACTGGGCCCTCGTGATCGGCACCCTCGCCTATCAGGTGACCAATATCATCGTTTCCTACACCGTCCTGCCATTCTGGCCGCGCATCACCTTTCGGCACGCACGCGAATTGTTTTCGTTCTCGGTGTGGCTGACGGCCGGACAGATCGTCAACACGCTGAATTGGCGGATCGAATATCTGCTGATCGGAAAGTTGCTCGGCGCCACGCAGCTCGGCCACTACACCGTCGGCAACACCCTTTCGACGCTGCCGACGCGCGAGGCCACGGCGCCGTTGAATCAGACGATCTACCCAGGCTTCTCGAAGGTCCGCAACGATCCGGTCCGGCTGATCGCAGCCTATCAGCGCGCACAGGCGCTGCTGGCCGCTGTGGCGCTTCCGGCGGGCATCGGCATGGCCGTGGTGGCCGAGCCGATGATGCGGCTTGCCTTGGGAGAGAAGTGGATTCCCGCCATCTTCATCGTCCAGGCGCTCGCATCGGTCTTTGCCCTGCAGACGCTCGGCTCACTCGTCCAGCCGCTCGGCATGGCGAAGGGCCATACGAAGATGCTGTTCATCCGCGACACGCAGATGCTGGTGGTCCGCATTCCCATCATCATCGCCGGCCTGATGATGGCCGGGCTTCCGGGTGTCGTTTATGCCCGGGTGTTGACCGGCCTGATTTCCACCGTGGTCAACATGCTTCTCGTCAAGCGCTTGATCAATCTGCCGTTCTTCCAGCAGCTTGCGGCCAACTTCCGCGCGCTTGCCAGCGTCGCCTTGATGGCCGCCGGCGTCTGGGGATTGTCGCACATTCTGAGCATGCCTACAGACAAGCTGCATCTGGCGCTCTATCTCGCCTTCCTCGTCACCACGGGCGGCATCATCTACGCCGGGTCGAGCTTTGTTCTCTGGGTGGCGATGAAGAAGCCAAATGGCCCGGAAACTGAAGTTCAGCGTATCGTTGTCAAGTTCCTGTCAAAAGCAAAACGTATTGCCGTACCCAAATCGGCCTGAAGTTAAACGAACATCAACAAGAGAGGCAGAATGACCAGCCAATCCAGACCGGAGCTGATCGCAAAACTCAACGGCATGATCCATGATTGCCTGAAGGACTATGTCTCGCGCGATGAACCGCTTGCGATTCTCGACTTTCCCGACATCCGCAATTGCGGCGACTCGGCGATCTGGCTGGGAGAGATGGCCTATCTCAGGGATCGCTTCGGCAAGCGCCCGGACTATGTTTCCAGGCTCTACGACTTCTCCGCCGACGAGCTGAAACGGCGTGTGCCGACCGGTCCGATCTTCATTCACGGCGGCGGCAATTTCGGCGACATCTGGGTCGCCCACCAGGACTTCCGCGAAATGATCATGGAACGCTTCCCGGATCGGCAGATCGTCCAGTTCCCGCAATCGATCCACTACAGTTCGCCCGAGCGCATCGAGCAGTCCAAAAAGGCCATCGGACGCCACAAGAATTTCGTACTGCTGGTGCGCGATGAAGAATCGAAGGAGTTTTCCGAGAAGCACTTCGACTGCACCGTGCGGCTGTGCCCGGATATGGCTTTCGCCATCGGCCCGCTGCCGGAAAGGGCGACGCAGATTCCCGTCCTCGCCATGTTGCGGGAGGATGCGGAACGCGTTGGCGGCGGTGATCGCAAGATTCCTTCCGATATTCCTGTGGAAGACTGGATTACGGAATCGAAGCGGAAGGTGGACATCGCCAAGAAGTTGGGCGTAGCCTCCGCTTATCTCGCATTGAAGCCGAGCGAGGTTGCCTTGCGCAGGTTGGATGCTGCGGCTCATAACCGCTTCGAGCGTGGCATCAGTCAGATTTCGCGCGCCCGCGCGATCGTGACCGACCGCCTGCACGTCCATATCTGCTCGCTGCTGCTCGGCCGTCCGCATGCGGTGCTGGACAACAGCTATGGAAAGATCCGCCGCTTCATGAATGCTTTCTCCGGCGGAACCGACCTTTCCTACAAAGCGACCTCGCTCGAAGACGGAATCGAGTGGGCGCGTCAGCAGGCTGCCAAGGGGCGCGTCGCTGAAAAAGAAGCTGTGGGCCTGCGGGCTTAAGGGGGAATTCGATGCCACTTGTCACCTTCATCATCCCGGTCCGACATCAGGACAACGCGCGCGATTGGAGCAAGCTGAAGGCAAATCTCAGCCAGACCGTGGCCTCCATTTCCAATCAGACCAATGGCGATTGGCGCGGCATCATCGTAGCCAACGAAGGGGCCGATCTGCCTGATCTGCCGGAGAAATTTTCCGCCGTTCGTGTGACGTTTCCGCCGAACGACATGCACGAACTCGGAAAGGGCAGCAAGGAAGACTTCCTCGATGCCTTCCGCGCAGACAAAGGCCGGCGCGTTCTGAGCGGCATGCTGGCCGCGGCCGTCAGCCGCTTTTTCATGATTGTCGATGACGACGATTTCGTCAGCTCCCGGATCGTGCAATATGTATCGGAAAACCGGGATGCCAACGGATGGACGATCGACAACGGTTACATCTGGGACGACGGCGGCAATTTTCTGCTCGGCCATGATGACTTCAGCCATCTCTGCGGCACCTCGCTGATCATTCGCGCCGATCTGTATGAGCTGCCGCAGCGGTTTGAAGACGCCTCTCTCGACTGGATCAAGTCGATGCTGGGCAGCCACGTCCGCATTGCGGGCATTCTTGCCCAGCGCGGAGCGCCCCTGACCAAACTGCCCTTCCGGGGGGCAGTCTACCGGGTCGCCCATGGTGGATCGCACAGCCGCGCGCCGAGCCTGATGCGGCAGTATTTTCTCAATCGCGGCGTACTTCTGAAGCCGCGACGGTTGTTGCGCAATTTTCGCAAGCTGAGGGTTCTCGGCGGCGGTTACCGGCGCGAATTCTTCGGCGGGGCGCGGTCGAATCCCGCATAGCAAACCGATCCGTCCAATAGGCATAGGCAGTCAAATCATGAGGCTTTTCTCTTTCGACTTCACCAAAAGGGTTGGTAACTGATGTCGGATCTTTTCGTCAGCGTGCTCTTTTCATCCTATAATGGCGCCAGCCGCCGGCTGCGCCATACTTTGGATTCATTGGTGAGCCAGGAGCTTCCCCATGATCGATGGGAATTGATCGCTGTCGACAACAATAGCAAGGACGATACGTTCGACCTTCTGAAATCGTATAGCGAGAAGCTCCCGATCACCATCCTGCAGCAGCGCAAGCCGGGAAAGTCCAGTGCGCTGAATCTGGCCTTGGATCGGGTGAAGGGGGATCTCGTTGTCCTTACCGACGACGACATCCGCGCCGAACCAAATTGGCTGAAAGCGATCGTCGATTGTGCCGCAGCCCATCCGAGCTTTGGCGTCTTCGGCGGCAGAATCGTTCCAGATTGGGAGGAGGAGCCGAAGGACCGCTTTATCGACTGGATTCCCATGGGATCGACATTCGCGATCGTCGATGAAACACAAAGCGGACCGTGCGATCCGACAAAGGTTTGGGGCCCGAACACGATCGTTCGGCGAGAGTTGCTGGGGACGAGCGTACGCTATCGAGAAGACATCGGCCCTCTTCCGGGAAAGATGTTCGCGATGGGTGAAGATGCTGAAATCATCATCCGCCTGGCCGCGGGCGGAGCCAAATCCTATCGATGCGCCGAAGCCGTGGTTCACCACTGGATCCCGGCGTCGAGCGTGACCGAGAATTGGGTGCAGAAACGCGGCGAGCGGCTTGGCTACGGCATGCCGGCACTCTTTCCTGATGAGGTGCCGGAAGGCGTGAGGATAAGCGGCGTTCCATTGCCGACCTGGATCGAAAGCGCACAGTGGGCTTTCCGAGCAGCCCTCCTCTATCTCCTGCCGCGGTCGAAGAAGCGTTTCTGGGCGATTTGGAAATACTACTACATGCGCGGGTATCGTGCCGGGATTCGCCGATACGCGCCGCTGGGGCGGTGATCGATTGGCCCAGGAGACGGTAATTTGAAACTTTCGGTGCTGATCAACAATTTCAATTATGGGCAGTTCTTGCGCCCATGCATCGACAGCGTCCTGTCGCAGACCTATCCCGACTACGAGGTGATTGTCGTCGACGATGGCTCCACGGATGATTCCAGGGAGATCCTCGCTTCCTACGGCGAGCAGATCCGATCCGTATTGAAGGAAAACGGCGGCCAGGCCTCAAGCTTCAACGCAGGTTTTGCGGCTGCAAGCGGCGATATCCTCTTTCTCCTCGATGCCGATGATGCGTTTCTGCCTGGCAAACTCGCGCGCATCGTCGAGGTCTATGACCGCAACGAGATCGACTGGTGTTTCGACCGTGTGACGACCAACGAAGACGACCAGTCTCCCGCGCAGTTGCAGGTGACGCTGTTCGACAAACGGGACACGTTGCGCAGGGGCGGCTTTCCCTCGCTTCCGGTGCCGACCTCCGGCTTGAGCTTCCGCCGCGACCTTCTGTCCCAGATCCTGCCGATGTCGGTCGCGAAAGACGTCGTGCTCAGCGACAATTACATCAAGTTTGCAGCCGCCTATCTCGGTCGCGGCGCCATCGTCGAAACGCCGCTGACCTTTCAGCGCATGCATGCCTCGAACCGCTATACGGGCACGAGCAGGGCAAAAACACTGCGCCCACGGATCATGATCGCCACAGGATTGGAGCTGGCGCGCCGCTATGATGGGCTGCATGCGCTGGGCAAGAGCCTGGTGGCCGGAGGCATTGCCGAAACGACATCGCTTTTGAAACTGAGGAGCGAAGCTCGCAACACGGTGGCCGGCGGTCCGTTCGGCGATGATGCCGTCAACGAAGTGGCCCTGATGGCCGCGCGCAAGCGTTTGGGCACTATGCTGCGGAGAGGACAGTCATGAACCAGCAGGACACTTTTCCGCGTTCATCAGCCGGAACTGATCCGTCAGGCGCGTCGCCGTTGAACATCGCCGTCGGCGTGCTGACCTATCGGCGGCTGGACGGAATTGCCAAGCTGCTCGACGTGATGACACGCCAGACCAGGCATCCGGCTCGCCCCTATCACCTGACGATGGTGATCGTCGACAACGATGCCGCCGGCAGCGCAAGAGCCACGGTCGAGGCCTTTGGCCAAACGGGCGCCTATGATCTGATCTATGTCGTCGAGCCGAACCAGGGCATTCCCTTTGCGCGCAATCGCGCGCTCGATTCAGCCCCGGCCGGCACCGACCTCTTCTGCTTTCTCGACGATGACGAATGGCCGGTCGATGGCTGGCTCGATGCGATGCTGGAGACCCGGGAGAAAAATCGCGCCGATTGCGTCTACGGTCCGGTCCAGCCGGTCTATCCCGAGAATCCGCCGGAATATTTCATCAAGGCAAGGGTATTCGAGCGCAAGAAGAATAAGGACGGCCAGCGCATTTCCTATGCGGCTTCGAACAATGTCATGTTCGATTATCCCCTCATCCGCTCGTGGAATCTGCGCTTCGAAGAGAAAATGCGCTTCACCGGCGGCACTGACTATCTCTTCTTCAATCAGGCAATTCGTCGTGGCATGCAGGTTTTCTGGGCTGACAAGGCGCTCGTCTATGATATCGTTCCCGCCAGCCGCATGACTTGGAAATGGGTGTTGCAGCGACAATACCGGCTCGGCAACACTTTCGCCGTCAGCGAAGTCCTGCACGGCAACCTCAAGCGCCGGCTCTACCGCGCGGCCTATGGCGCCACGAGAGTGATGCTTGGGCTGGTTATGCTGCCGGCGATCCTGGTTTCACCCTATTGGGGCATGCGGGCACTCACCCATGTACTACGCGGTGCCGGCATGGTGAACGGAATTCTCGGACACGCATACCAGGAATACAGGCCCAATGCCGCCTTCTGATACTGTTTGCAGGAGTACACTCGGATGAGTCTCGGCCATTCTTATCTTTCGGACCAGGAAGTCATCCTGCGGCCAGTCGTCCGACCGCGGCCACGTCGCGGCATCAGAAAGGAAACGCTTGTCCGCGTGCTCCTCACCGGAATGTTCTATCTAACACTCTTGCGAACAACCGGGATGTGGTACGGCTATCCCTCAAACTTCAATGAAGATGCATCTGTTGATCCGTTCGCGCAGAAACTGATGCTGTACAGCCTCATTCCGCTGATCGGCCTTTACTTCGTATTGGAACCAAACCGATTCCTTTCCTATTTTCGTAGGATACCGGTTCTGGTTTTCATCGTTATTATAATTTCAATCATTTCCCTTGGGCTTTCCATCAGTTTTAGCGCATCCGTGCGCGGCATTGCCGCCGTCGCCGTGCTGACAGTAGCGCCGTTGCTTTACCGGCATCGATACGGCAGCGTTGAAACCTTCCGGCTTCTGGCGACCTTTGGTATGTTCGCGGCGTTTGCGAACATCCTGTATACCGTGGCCTTGCCAAGATATGGTGTGATGGGAGGATCCTATGCCGGCATGGTTAAGGGTCTATTCTACCACAAGAACGGCCTAGGTCAGTTTTGCGCCGTTAGTTTCATAACCATGCTGTCGCTGGGAATGCCGAGGGGGCCATTACGCTATAGCCAACTTCTACGCTGGGCGGCGTTGCTGTGTACTCTCCTACTCATCGTTGTTTCCAAATCTTCGACTGCGGTTGTTATGGTGGCTATCGGCGTGGCCACATTGGCCGGCTCACGTATGATGCAAACTGTGAGAAACTCACTGGCGCGCTCCTTCATTGTTTTCTTCTTCTGCATTATTTTGGGAGTGGCGGCATCCTTCGCCTATCTTGGCGTTGCACAAGTGATTGCGGACGCATTTGGAAAAGACCTTACCTTTTCCGGACGCACCAACATCTGGGAACAATTGCTGCCTCTGGTATACGACCGCCCTCTTTTTGGTTACGGTTTTGCCGTTTTCCGTCAGCCTGAAATTATGGAGCAATATGTCTCGCTGACCTTCGACGCACGCTCCACCCATAACACCTATTTGGAACTCGCGCTCAACATCGGGGTCCCAGGCATGATTGCCTGGACAGCCTTTATTCTTCAGCGTTTGGGCGGCCGTCTAGTAACGATCCAACGCTCTACCGAACTTCGTGCCACACACTCCAAGGAAGTTGCAATCATTCTTCTGATCGTGGTTGGCTCAATGATGGAAGCGGGAATGATGCTGGCGCCAGTCATTCTCTGGCCTTACCTGGTTGTCTCGCTTCCGCTAAGCAGAATGAAGAGCGGTGGCTCGTCGATGAACACACACAGTGGATAGAAGTTTTAATTATTTTGCGATCGCTGCCGGTGGCCGTGCTTTGATTTATACGTTCATCGAAAAGCCAGTGGGGCGCTACCCCAAATCCATCAGCCTCAGAGATAAGGTTGTTGCGGCTTAGCGCCTTGGCCCGAAAGTTGGAATCGATCTTTCGGAAAGCACGATGTCTAGATTGAAAGCGACGCGCTTTGGTCGTGCGTCCTAAACGACGCACGGCTCCCAGCGCACTGGAAGCCGTCCATTCTTCAACTGGTCGATCCCACATGGCGTCGAGGCCGCGGATGACAGCGCATTCATTGCATCAGCGCTTGGGCGCATTCGTTGCGGGATGTGTAGAGGTGAAGTCACCACTGTTCACACAGGAGCTGAAACTAATTCAGCGCACCGGCGTATCAATATGCCTCACAATACCAGTCACCCAAGATTGTTTGTCGGAAAAAGACGTCGTCCTCATTTTCTCCTCGTCATCCGCCGGAAGGACTGCCCTGGCGGCAACTTCCGAGCCGACTGTCGATAGATGCTGGTTGTCTATGAACAACGGGGCGCCGTCGGCGGCGGAAAAACTGCACCGAGCTCCCGGGCAAAGCGCGTTGAAAGGATCGACCAGGGCCACGCCAGGCGGTGATTTCTCCGCGACACGCGTGATGATATCCCTGACCGGATCGTTGAAATTCGCGACAGCTTTCATCGGAGCATCATATGGTGTCAGATCACGATCGCCGTCGATCCATCTTCCAAACGCCGCTCTGAAGGGTATCGCACGCTGGAGCACGGCACGGACAGGGTTAAAGTTGAACAGTGGAACGTCTTGCAGAAGGACGACATCCTTGTTCATGGCCCGCAATTGGGCGACCTGCGATGCAAGTGCCGACTCCAGGGTCGGCCCATTTTGGTTTTCGGCCTGCTCTGCGCCATTGGCGCCTGGGCTGATATAGCGCGAACCGGTCTCTGCCTCACGCATCGGAGCAGACCAGTACCCGGCCAGGATAACTTTCTTGATCGCGTCGTTTTCACGCAGCAAACCCAATACTTTGGCGTTATAAGCCGAGCATTCTGCAGCATGGAGCGGATGATTGGGCATATAGCGCGTGGCGTCTGTCAGCGGCGGGCAGGATGTTTTGGTAAAGACGTAAAGCTGGTAACCCCGCTCTTGCGCGATGGCTCGCAATCCGGGCGCAAGTGCAGCCGCATGGCTGTCGCCGATCAAGGCTATCGCAGGCTCGGTATTGCCTGCAGGTTGGCAGTTGCTGCCGAGAGCTGGGGCGGTTGCACCATAAGATACGAGGCACGCTTCACGCCCGCCTGCGATCTCTTCAATCCTGGTAACCTGTGAACCAAATCTCTGTGGAACGCCGGCCAGTAGCGCGGTCAGCGCGAAAGGAAGCGCGAAAACCGCCAGGGCCGTTGCGTAGCGCCAAAGTGTGCGGCCATTGGAAAGACCCGGGCGCCGAAACGGTTTCTCCACGAGATAATACGTCAGAACCGCCAAAATAAATGAGAGTCCAACGATGAGCAAAGCCGTCGATTGCGGCAATGGCCAGACGGATGCGACGCTGGCGAAGCTCAAAAGAGGCCAATGCCACAGATACCAGGAATATGAGACAAGCCCGATAAAAACGAACGGCCGCGAACCGAGTGCAAAAGCCACGATCGAGCTTGGCGTCGCAATCAGCAGCGCCGACCCGAGAACCGGCAAAAGCGCCGCAGCTCCGGGAAAAGGCGTGGAATCGTTGTAGACGCAGATCGGGACGACAATCAATATCGCGCCGATCAATGCAATGGCATTGACGACTGCGCTTCCCCCCCGATCGAGACGCAAACCCTTTGTCTCCATCACAGCGAGAATGCCGCCAATCCCCAGCTCCCACGCGCGGGTCGGAAGCAGGTAAAAGGTGAAAGCCGGATTGATCTTCAACGCTGCAACGGAAAATATGAAGGAGAGTACGACAAGCGATGCGATTGCGGGAAGAATAGCCCGCTTGAAGTAGCGGTTCAGGAACAAAATGATCCAGGGAAAGACCATATAAAACTGTTCCTCCACGCCGAGACTCCAGGTCATCAGCATGGGCAGCTGGTCGGATGCCGGCGAGAAGTAGTTGCTGGAAAGCCAATAATAGACGTTGGAAAAGCCTAACATGGCAGCAACGGCACTATGCGAAAATTTCCTGAACTCGCCCGGGGACAAGAGGAGAAAACCGATCAGAAACGAAACAGCCAATACGAAAAACAGCGCCGGCAAGATGCGCCGTGCCCGCCGCGCATAGAATCTTGTGAATTTGAATTCCGATTTTAGAATGTCGCCATAAATATGTCCTGTAATGAGATACCCGGAGATGACGAAGAAAATATCGACACCAACGAATCCGCCGGAAAATGACCTCAAACCTGCATGAAACAGCACAACAGAAATGACGGCAACCGAACGAAGACCATCTATATCGGGACGGTAAGTGCGTACGGGATTGTTGTGCATCCGATTGTCCTTTCGAGGTGATACAAGACGATACACTGTCACTCGCGAAGTCAATGCCGGCCGAGCCACTCACATTGCATTGCATTCAAAAATGGTGCATTGCAATAGGAAATCACACTCTCCAACGCATGGCTCGCAAAATGTGAACAATTCGCAACGGGCCTAAATATGCTGAGACACCATAGCAGCCATAAGATAGTGCGAGGATGGATCTAATATGACTGACGGAAAAAAACGGAAAATTCTCGCCGCTTCGTCCGGAGGTGGTCACTGGGAACAGATGATGGCTATGCGCGCCGCCTTCGAGGGTAGCGAGGTATTTTTCGCCACCACGATTCCCGGTCTCTTAAAAAAGTACGATATCAGCAATGGCTTGGTTTTGCCCGATTGCAGTCGGGATTCAATCGTTATGTCAATCAAGTGTTTTTTCAGCGCGTTCTACATTGTCTTCAAGCTGAAGCCCGATGTCATCCTGTCGACGGGAGCAGCTCCAGGCCTGTTCTGCCTGTTGGCCGGCAGGCTCATGGGCAAGCGAACGATCTGGATCGATAGCGTCGCCAATGTCGAGAAACTGTCCTTATCGGGAAAATTGGCCGGCCATATTGCAACGCTCTGGCTCACGCAATGGCAACATCTCTCGCGGCCGGATGGCCCCCATTACGCAGGAGCTGTCCTTTGATCCTTGTCACCGTCGGAACGCAGCTGCCGTTTGATCGCCTCGTCAAGGCGGTCGATACCTTCGCCAAGGATCTGACCAGACCGGTGCTGGCGCAGATCGGCAAGGGCACCTATACTCCACAGAACATGAAATGGATCAAGAATATCGAGCCTGCGGACTTCGATAGGGTCTTTCGCGATGCGACTGTCATCGTCTCTCATGCGGGAATCGGCACGGTCCTCACGGCGAAGCGTTTCGGCAAACCGATCATTCTTGTTCCGCGGAAGGCGGCACTTGGTGAGCACCGAAACGATCACCAGCTTGCCACGGTCAGCCAGCTTGTCGGCCGGCCGGGCATCTATGTCGCCCAGAACGACGACGAGCTCAAAGACTATCTCCTCCAGGACCTGGACAGCCCCTCTCATCAAGACGTGTCGGATGTCGGCCGGACTTCGCTGGTTAACTATTTGAAGGGTTATCTCGCAACAGGTTGAACCCGCCGACAGGTGCAGACACCCACAGGCGGGGGAGATTCATTCTCCGCAATTGCGGCCGGCTATGTGTCGGGCCAGTTGGGGCACGATGATTTTAGAAGCGACTTCGGGCCGCGGATGTGCGCCGTCAGGAATTGCAGCGGCCAGATCGTCAGGGGTCAGACGCTCCCAATCGGGCCGATAGTCGATAAACTCTAGGCCGCGTTTCCGAGCCTCCGCCTGATGAGCCGAAATATAGCTGCCGACGAAAGGACGGATCAGCCCACGCAGCCCCGAAAACGGATTCATCGCCATGAGGATGATCCGCGCCCGCGGCACGCGTTGATGAAGCTGATCGAGAATGTCGGCAATATTCCTTCGGCTTTGCGCCAGCGACACGAACCGATGCAATGTCGCGTCATTGGCGTAGAGCTCGATCAGAATAATATCCGGCTGCTCGGCAACGACCCGATCCAGTTGGGTCAAAGCCCATGTGGACGTCTCGCCGCTCTTTGCTACGCTGTCGACTCTCACGGATCTCTGCAGGCAGGCAGAAAGCCTTGTCTGGAGGCCGGGCTGCCATCCCCCGCGCGCTGTCAGCGATGTTCCGAAAGCCATTATTTTCAGCAGTGGAAGGTTCTCGGCATCACTCTTTCCAGTCATCAAAACCATCACGAGGCAGGCTAAAAGCAGAACCAGACCCGAGGCCAGTCGCCTCTCGGTCGGCGCCGCTCGCCAAAGCCGCAAACATATCATGACAGAACCATATCTCGGCGAGAGCTATACGTCACCGGCAGGAGAACCTTGTGGAACGGCTGGCAGGCCGTTGAAGCCAGCCTTGCAGCAGGCTTGAGACAATATCATGAAGGACAGATTGTCACGTCCGCTTCAGTGCGCAAGTCAGCCTTGCATCCAACCGGGCGATAGCAGCTGCCTCATGCCGCAACGACGCCGAGGAGCGCCAATCACTCCTCACGAAATACATGCTGCATCTGATCGGTCAGCGGTTTTGTAAGATAAGAGATAACGGTCCGGTCGCCGATCTTGATAAAGACTTCGGCCGGCATGCCGGGATAGAGCTTTATCGATTTCAGCTTTGCGATACTTTGAGCCTCCGGCTTGACGCGCACCGGATAATAGCTGATCCCCGTCCGCTCATCCTTGACGATATCAGGCGCAATTGAGGTGATCACCGCCTGCACATCGGGCGTCGTGCGCTGATCAAAAGCGCTGAAACGCACATCGACGGATTGGCCGACATGGACCTGGTCGATATCGCGGGTGGCGACCTTCGCCTGGACGGTAAGATCGTCATTTTCGGGAACGACAAGCCCCAGCGTCTGACCGGCTTCGATAACGCCATTGACGGTGTGCACCGACAATTCGTGAACGCGGCCACTGAGCGGCGCGGTGATGTCGAGACGGCGGAGTTGATCGAGCGCAGTGCCGCGGCGCTCCTCATTTTCGGCGATTTGAGCTTCGACATCGGTCAGGTCCTTTGCGATCTCCGAACGACGGTCCTCATCCAGCTGAATCGACTGTCGGTCGATTTCGATCGCCTTGCCTTCGGCCTCCGCCTTTGCAGCGATTTCCTGACCGCTGTTACCCTGGAGATCGGCGCGGGCTCGCTTGAGCGTATTCAAACGCTGAAGCGTGACGAGACCCTTCTTGTAGAGAACATCGACGGCTTCGAGCTCCTGTTCGATCAAGCCGAGGGAATCGCCCGTGGCGTTGATCTGAACGACCAAGCCTTTGATCTGCTCGCCCAATTGATCCTTGCGCGACGCCAGCTGACTCTTCATACCGATCAGCGCTGACCTGCGGCTGTCGAACAACTTCCGCTCGCCGTCGAGCAGCTGCTGCGCCGCGGTGCTGGATGTCAGATCGCTGAGGTTTTCTTCGACTTCGAATGACTCGGCGCCGATCCGCTCCGCCTTCAGGCGGGCGCGGCGCGCATAAAGCTGAGCAAGCGTGCTCTCGACAATCGACAGCTGTGCTCTTGTCGCCGTTCCATCAAGCCGTATCAAAACCTGTCCGGCCGACACATGCTCGTTTTCGGAGACTAAAAGTTCCGAGACGATACCGCCCGTCAGATGCTGGATCTTCTTGACGTCGCCGTCGACGACAACGACGCCTTCGCCGATGACGGCGCTCGAAAGTTCCGTCGTCGCCGCCCAACCGCCGATGCCGCAAACCAACGCAATGGACAGCGCGCCGACAACCGCCACATGGCGATTGAGGGAGCGTTTGGATTCACTAATAACTTTGCTCACGATCTTCCTTCCGGCCTATTCCGCCGCATTGCCGTCGACCACGACCTTAAGCTGAGCTACGCGCTCGGCAATCGGCGTGCGCGCTGCCTCGGTCCGGCTGACCCGCGCCAGAACTTCTTCCTTAGGACCGAATGCGATCATCCTGCCCTCCTGCATCATCAGCACGAAGTCGCACACTGCCAGAACGCCGGAGCGATGCGCGATGACAACGACGATGCCGCCACGTGCACGCACGCTCATGATCGCAGCACTCAGCGCCCGCTCGCCTTCCTCATCGAGATTGGAATTCGGTTCATCGAGCACGACGAGGAATGGTTCGCCATAGAGCGCTCTCGCAAGCGCGATACGCTGTCTCTGCCCGGCTGAAAGCGCAGCACCGCCTTCGCCGATTTCGGTCTCGTAACCGTTCGGCAGACGCAGAATAAGATCGTGAACGCGGGCCGCCCTCGCCGCGGTAACCACCGCTTCCGGCGACATCTCTTTGGCGAAGCGGCAGATATTCTGCGCGACGGTGCCGGAGAAGAGCTCGACATCCTGCGGAAGATAACCGATATGCCGGCCGAGTGCGTCGCCGTCCCACTGGTCAAGCGCCGCGCCATCCAGACGAATGGATCCTCTGACCGTCGGCCAGATGCCCATCATCGCCCGCGCCAGCGACGATTTGCCCGAGGCGCTGTAGCCGATGACACCAAGCGCGCTCCCGGCTTTCAGGCCGAAGCTTATATCGGAGATGACCAGCCGCTGGCCGGCTGGCGGTCCGCTGGCGACGCCTTCAACCGTGACCTGCTTGGAAGGTGCAGCCAGCGCGAGAGGGGCTTGGATCTCCGGAATTGTCTTCAGGAGGTTCGCAAGCCGCGCCCAGCTCTGCTGGGCGGAAACGAAACCGCGCCAATTTCCGATCGCCGCCTCTACAGGCGCCAGAGCGCGGGACGTCAGGATGGAGCCGGCGATGATAATACCCGAAGAGGCCTGACCTTGAATGACCAGGATCGCGCCTGTTGCCAGCGTTCCGGACTGCAGGGCGATACGGAAAATCTTCGACAGCGTCGCATAACCGTTGCCGACATCCGATGCCTGCCGGGTGATGTTCCGGTATTCGCCGTTCTTGCGGTCCCAGATCTCAGCCATGGTGCCTGCCATGCCCATGGCATGAATGACCTCGGAATTGCGGATCGAGCTCTGCGCAAATCCGTTGCGCATGTTGGCGGCTTCCGATTGCCGCTTGGAGAGCGTACGCGTGCCCTGGTTGGTCAGGAACGTCAGAATGGCGAGAACGAGCGATCCGCCGATCGCGATATATCCAATGGCCGGATGGAACAAGAAACAGATAACGAGATAGAAAGGAAGCCAGGGCAGATCGAACATTGCCGTCGGGCCCATGCCGGACAGGAAGGTTCTTATCTGATCGAAATCCCGCAGGGGCTGAAGCCCGTCGCCGCCGATCTTGACCTTCAGCGGCGCTTTGATCAACGCCCGAAACACCCGCCCATTCACCATCTCGTCGAGCGCACCGGCGACGCGAACGAGCATTCTGCTCCTGAGAACTTCGAACGCCCCCTGGAAAGCGTAAAGAGTCAACGCAAGTATTGCCAAGGCGGCCAGCGTCGGTATGCTTTTGCTGGGAATGACCCGATCATACACCTCAAGCATAAAAAATGAACTTGTCAGATAAAGGATATTGATAAGGGCGCTAGCTATACCAATGAAGATCAGTCCTCCTTTGCATTTCCGCAAGGCTTTGGACGGTTCATTGACGTCAGCTGCTGAACTTTGAAACACGAAGCAATCCTCTCTACCGCATCGCGCACCAACGAATGCTGGTCCACAGTGCAGTTACAGGCCCTCAAACCCGATCATTGACATGGCTGCCTTCGGATCCCCGGCATCGTTGCCGATCCCGCTTGCGAGCCCTAACATAGAACATAAATCCCACTGAAAAATGACCGAAAATACAAACTTATCACGAGCAATTTCAGGGGGTCTAACTTTAACACTACGATAAGCAAACCAGCCGAAGCAAGTGAATATCGCAAAACCGCCAATAAGGGTTAAAAGCGGCGAGCGTGTGGCAGCTTAAATCCGACCTTTACTGACGAATTAAACTATAAATGCAATCTATAGTTTGTTTTGGCTATGTCAGACGCGAATTTTTCGATTAAGAGGGTGCCTTTGCATCGCCCGTTGGCGAAAACTTGGCTGCCTCGCAAATTGAGACCGCCCGCGGCTCACGGGAATGCGCCAGAATCCCGTCCAGCCTCACGCCAGGACGTACGAGGCGTGACTGCCATGGAATGCGTCGACGTTGATGGAGACGCTCAAGCTGTCGGTATCGATGTGGGACGCGCCATCGGAGATTTTGTATTGGAAGAACTCACTGACTTTGCCGCTGAGGCCTGCGAGTTTGGTAGCATCGACCGTATAACTATAATCGCCGTCGCTTTCGACGTGGATGACGCCATATTTTCCGGTCAGCGTCAGGCCGTGCTTGTCCACCGCGCTGTCACCGAAGCGGCGAAGCAGTATTGTACCGTTGCTCGCATTGTCGTTCTCAAGAAGATTTCCGTGATAGGCGCTGCCGGTATCGGTCGAAATTTTCAGGCTGTCATGGACGGCTACAATTTTCGGAACGACCGCTGCAGGCACGGTCGCGGCCAGCGCTTCCACGCTAGGCGCGGGAGAAGCTACCTGAGGCGCCGGTACCTCCACATGCTCGGAAACCGGTGCGACAGGAGTCTGCTCATTGCTCGACGACGTGTCGCCGCTCGCGCTGCCCGCTGCGCTGTCAAGCTCGGCCTGCGCTTGTTCGAGCGTCTTGTTTTCACCGATGGAAAATGTGTTCTGCGCAGCGATTGCGGCGGGCATCGTCAGCGTCGACACCGAACTGTCGATGATATTGTCGTAGAAGGAGCCCGATGCAGGCCTGTCGACCTTCAGTGCCGACGCGGTCAGGTCGTCGAAGACATTGTCGTGGACAATGATGTTCTCGCGGACATAAGCGGGATTGCCGACAGCGCTGACCAGGACGCCGTAGACGCCGTCGTGCAGGTAATTTCCGCTAATGTCGTAGTTTTTCGCATCGCCGGAGTCGCCAAGGCCGATGCCGTACGACCAGCTGTAGCCGCCATATCCTGAGATGTCATTGTCATGGATGGCGATGTTCGTGCCCGCCTGAGCGCTCACCCCGAAACCGCCGCCGATAAGCGTATTGCCCTCGACCACGGCATCTTGAGCCCGGATCAGCACCAGGACGCCCTTGGCGCTATTGGTTTCCGTCTGCTCGAGATGATTGTCCTTGATCAGGATATTGCTGCTGTCGTTGAGCTGAATGGCGTCAGCCACGCTCCCCTGACTGTTGGTAACTGTATTGTTGACGAGGGTGACGCCCTTGACCTTATCCATCCAAATGCCATCGGCATGCACACCGGTCAGGGTGCTATTCTCGATCGTGATGTTCTGGCTGCTTTGAAAGCTGAGCGAGCCGGCCTTTCCGGCCAAACCGGTATTCGAGACCTCGACGTTGCGGACGATCCAGTTCGATACACTCCCGGCATAGATCGCGTTGGCGCCAGTATCGGCGATCTTGATGTTCTCGACAATGATGTTCGAAGCCTTGGAACCGTGTATCCCGTTATTGCTGCTGTGAATGACTGGCGCATCACCGATGCCATAGCTGCCGATGGTGATCGGAGCGCTGACAGTGCCGGAATATTTCAGGTCGAACTGTTCGTTAAATACACTTCCGGCAGCAAGCAACACGCTGTCACCAGGATTTAGTTTCAAGGCTTCAACAGCGGACAACGTCGCAAAGGCTGAACTCTCACCGGTTCCGCTGTTATAGTCGGATCCCGTCACTGAATTCACGTAATAGACGGTCATGCTGCGATCTCCCGAGGTTATGGAAGACCTTCTAACTTCGGACATCTCTCCGGCTGCTAAAATGAAACACTAAAATGCGTGATATCTCGGAATATTCTTAAATTCTGCGCATGATTATTTTAGTGTACGCACAATATTGTATCGCTATAAGGTTGTAGAGCCCCACAAAACGCCGGCTCTACCTGGATTCGGCACATCTGCCGAATTGTGATCCGGAGCAAGCTGAAGCCGGCATGTACCCGCTCCAGCGCAGCACAATGGGGCGATACGCTACCGCCCGAGGGGAGGGTCCTGCGATATAATCCTTCGTAATTACACAATAACCCTGCGGGGGAACACTATCGGCCAACCGTGCTACATTTGCCCGCGAATAATAATTTTCTAAGCATGAAGAACCATCCAGCGCGATTGCAAAAGACTCAGACGATCACTAATTGTTAAAACTATAATATTTAAGACTTTCATCGACTTATGCAAATTGTACGGGTATAATTGTCGATAAATACACTCTCAAGTTCTTTATCTGTTGTTAACTGCGCGCTTGACTCCATGTATTAAGATACTCTTAATCACGCGGCTCGCCGAAGTCAAAAATGACCGGCGAAGATCAATTTCAAGGAGAGACACAGATGGCTATTCACGCAACCGACGATACTGCGACATTTCTCGAAACCGACGTTATTTCCGGGAACCTGCTCAGCAACGACACATCCGATGGCAACCTTTTCCTACGCGCCTTCGACCAGCAGAGCGTTGGTGCTAAGCAGGGCAACAATCAGATTACCGCAATCGCAGGCGACTACGGCACGTTCTACGTCAAGCCGGACGGAAGCTATACTTACGTATTGAGTGATGCTGCAAAGGTCGGCTTCACTGCCGGTGAGACGCTCCACGAACGGGTTTCCTACAAGATCTCCGATGGCGCCGGCCATACCGATTTCGGCCTATTCACGCTGAATATCCAGGGCGTCACTCAGGTAAAGCCGATTGCTGTTGACGACCATCTCAGCTTCAATGAGGGCGACGCCGTCGGCGGCAATCTGCTGACCAACGACATTCCTGGCGACAATGGCCATCTTTTCCTGCGTCAGTTCGCCAACACCAGCGTAAACGGCGACCCGACCGCAACAACGAACATTGCCGGCACCTATGGAACCTTCCATGTCAAGGCGGACGGCTCGTTTACCTATGATCTAGCCTCGGATATCGCTCCGGGCGACCATATCACCGAAACCATCCAGTACTACAAGATCTCCGATGGTCAGGGCCATACGGATGTCGGCGTTCTAACGCTCAACATCACGGGCACGGACGTCGTCTCCGGCGCCACCGTCTGATCATCGATAAACCGACGATGATGCAACGCCCGCTGCCTTACGCGGCGGACGTTGTCGGTTATCAACCAGTACCGTCACGAAATTTGGCCGATGGTATCACTGAGTAACGGGCGTCTTATCGGACGCGCAAAGGACGCTGTTACGTTCGCAATTCTCGTGTCGCGCTTTCCGAAAATCGAATTCCGATTTTCGGGCTGATACGCTAGCTCTTTATTTCTCGCATGTCGTTATCACGACGTGCTTTGTCCGCTCTGGCAATGTTTCATCTCAGATGCGGGTTCAGCCGCAGCGCTGTCGAAACCGCGCTGTCGCCCCCTCTCCTACGCTCGCCCAAGTTCGATCGAAGATTGGGCGGAGCTGCGGGTTGACCTTCTTTATCGCGGCATTGACCATACAGCGATCGCCAAGTTTCAGCATTGTGGTGAGATCGCTATCAAGCGCAATCTTTGCAGCGGAAAGGGTTACGCTGGTAAAATTGTTCCAGAAATAAAACCGCGACAGAATTATTCCTTGATCGTGGGGCGCGAGCAGGACCGAACGCTTCATCATTTCCGCAATCGAGACCGGCTCTTCTGCGATTTTCGACTGCACGGCCGCAAGTCGAAGCCAAAAGTTGCTATTCGTCGGCATGCACGAGAGGGCATGCCGCAAATATTGACGCGCATTTGACGCCGCAGCGGCCCAAGCGTCGTAGTTGACATTGACGTTCTGTCGATCGAGCTGCGTCAGAACGAGCGTGACGCCGGCGGCGACGATGTCAGATCGGCAATAGTGCCCTTCGACCACCTCGACAGCGCGCGCCGCATATCTGGCCGTGACATCGTTCGCGACAGTTTCGCCGCGTTCTATCCTCTCGGCGACGAGCGAAATGCTGGCCGTCCTTATCGAAGCATAGAGCTCCCGGCCGGCCAGCACCGTAAAGACCACGGCGACGATGAGGAAAACGATTCTCGTGGGCGAAACATACCGAATGCCGAGCATCAGCTTTCGGTATAGTATCGCGAATAGCGCTTATAATAATACTCGCTGGAACCGAACGTCCGGTAGAGCTTCATCTGCGCCGGATCGACCTTGGTCAATATAGCGCCGACGCACTTCGTATAGAGATCCGGTTCGGACAACAGTGTCGACTGAACCACCTTCCGCGAAGTCTTGCCCCACTCGATCACGAACACGACCGCGTCGAGCTTCGGGTTAATGGCGCGTGCATCCACCACCGGAGCCAGAGGAGGCAAGTCGACGATAATGTAATCGAAACTTTGACGCGCAAACTCGAGAAGCTGATCCATACCGCGCGACGCAAGCAGCTCCGACGAATGCGGAACGCGATACCGCGCCACGGTCGGCAGGAATGCGAGCTTTGTTTTGGGGTCAAGAAGAATGAGATCCTTCAGCGGGCGATTGTCGACGATTGCTTCAAGCAAGCCGGCTTCCGCGTGGCGGCCGATGGCCCGCGTCGCTCCCGGATTGCGCATATCGGCGTCGATAAGCAGGCACCGTGCCCCTTGCATGGCCAAAAGCTTGGCAAAATTGATGGCGGTCGTCGACTTGCCTTCACCGGGCAAGCTCGAAACCACACCGATAACTTTGCAGCGCTGATCGGAGGCACTGATATCGATCGCGATTTTTGCGCTGCGAAGCGTCTCGGCGAATGCCGACAGCGGATGCTCCTCGACATAGGTCGTGGTCTTGCCGCCTCTGGCGATGCTTCGCGGGTTCCCCGGATCGACGAGCGTCGGATCATCGACGTTGTTCTCAATCAGCGGCATCACGCCAAGAGATTCGACGTCGAGCATATCCTTGACATCATCACCGGTGCGGAAGAAGCGATCGCGGAATTCACGGAAAGCTCCAATGCCGCTACCGAACGCGCATCCCAGGAACATGGCGAAAGCGATGACGAGGCTTCTTTTCGGCGCGCTCGGCTTCGTCGGCGTCTCCGCAGTCGTGATGATACGTGCGGCGGTAATTGGGAAGCTCTGCTGTTGGATCGCTTCTTGATAACGCGCCAGGAAGCTCTGATAGAGGTTCTTATAAGTATCCCGCGTCCGCTCGAGCTCGCGGAGCTGCACCTGCGTCTCGCCCGCCGTTGCGGCCACACCCGTTGCCTTATCAACGCTGTCGCGCAGCGATTTTTCGCGGGATTGCGCAACCGTGAGTTCGCTCTGATAGCTCTCGGCGATGCGATTCAGCTCGTCGAACATAAGCCGTTCGTATTCGGCCATCTCCGCACGGAGCCGGACTGCCTGAACGTGGTCGGGGCCAAGCCGCGCCTCGATCTCGGCCTCGAGCTTCGAAGCTTCCAGATATTTCTTGCGAAGGTCGTTTGAAATCGAGCTGTCGAGCACATCGGTCACGATCGCATCGGTCTGCTTGGCTTCGATGATCGACTTGATGCGGGTATATTTCGCCTCCGCCTGCGCCGTTTCGGCCTGAGCCTTGATCAACTGGCTGTTCAGCTCGGAAAGCTGCTGCTCGCTGAGCAAGGTGCCCGATCCTGCCTCGACAAGCCCATGCTCGCTGCGGAATTTCTGCACTGCGAGATCGGTGTCCAGCGCCTGCTGCCGGAGTTCTTCGATACGCTCCTGCAGCCACTCGCCGGCCCGGCGTGTCGCTTCATATTTCGAATTGAGCTTATCGACCAGGTAAACATCGGCGATGGCGGCGGCGATTTCTCGCGCCAGATCCGGCGACTGCGAGGTATAGCTGAGGTCGAGAACGTAGGATTTGCCGACACGCTCGACGTCGATATTTCCGGCGACCGTTTCCGCAGCCCATCGCCGCTTCATTTCCGCATCGGGAGCAACGGCCCCGTCGTCGGCAAACCAGGAGCGAAAATTCAGCAGAGATTTCAGCGTTGCGACAGAAAAGAGTGAGTTCTTCTGTGCAGTGAACACCGGATCATCGACAAGTTTCAGCTTGTCGACAACCGCATAGGCGATCGTATCGGACTTCAACAGCTCGACTTGGCTGAGGACCGTGCCCTCGTCATCGTCCAGCTGGCCGAAAGCCGCCAATTGGTTAATCATCTGATTGTCACTGCGGTCGATCAGCACTTTGGTCTCGGCCGTGTAGACCGGCACCGCAGTCAGGACATAGACGACACCAAGAATGGCAAAGGCGAAAGCGCACACCGCGACGATCCGCCACTGCCGGCGAACGATTGCGATAAGCTTGTCGAAATCGATGAAATCAGCTTCGTTTCCCGTATCGCGGGAAGCGTCGATACGCGGCGTAAGTTTATCTGGTGACAGCAATTTCGATCTCCAACAATGGCGTCAAGCGCTAAGATCTACAGGCAATTCCAGCTATTGTGTGACGGGGATGCTCTGACTGGTCGACTCCGTCGTATCAGAGGACGACTGCCCCGCTCCTCCCGCGCTGACGACTGTCGTCGTCGAGGTCGTCGAACTCGTGGACGAGCTGTCCTCATCGTTCGTATCCGAAACCCTCAGCGTGCCGGCAGTCGTGGTGCTGCCGTCAAACGGCGTACCGTCATCCGTCCCGGGACCTGTCTGCCCGATCGAACCGGTGTTGCCGATACCGGATGCTGCCGCTGGCGCACCTGTGCCCGGACCGAGCGCCGCCGTCCCGCCTTCAGCCAGAACCTTTGCAAAGGCTGTCAGCAGCGGCGCAAGATTGGGATCGGCGCCGGCCGCCTCGGCAACAGCTTTTTCGATCGCCAGTTTGAACTGCGGATCCGAGACTTGGCAGCTGTTTGCGGCTCGCCCGAGACCGGATCCGATCGCCGCCATCTGTGCGGCATTGGCCTTCTTGGCCTGCTCGAGTACCGGCAATAGGGCGTCGTTACTGCTCCCTACCAGCGCTCGAACACGCGATGACAGAACCAAGGGATCGGACATGTCGAGCAGAACAGCGGGATTGGCGGTAAATCCGCCGACGTCCGCGGGTGTGAGATTTGCGGGACCCAGGCAAGCAGCCGCAAAGGCGCTCGAAGTCATGCCGACAAAAATTGCCGCGGCAATTCCGCTATATGCAAGTTTACGATGAACACTAAACCTTGCCATATAAGTGGCTTCCTTCATCAAATCCGCTATTGGAAACAGGCCACCGGCACCGATCGTTTGCGATCGGCGCCGGCCATTTCCTCAATTAACGCCCGAGCTCTCGCACCGCACTACGAGTATCGCGTGCGTCGTCCGTCACGCCGGCAACAGTGGACGATACCGAGTTTACGATGTCAAGGAACTTGACCAATTCGATAGAGTCCGAATTGGAAACATAGATAATATCCTTGTCTTCCATCTTGAATTGCTGAGCGGCAAACAGGGCAGCCGGATCACGAAGATTGACGCGGATAATCACCGGAACCGTATCGCCCGCAAACCGCGTCGTATCTACATGCATCGCCGCAAGCGTCTTTCTCGGGACAAGGCGATAGAGCAGGACCTGGGCCGGATCCGCACGGTCATCGCGCAGGCCGCCCGCCTTGGCGATGGCCTCCCCGAGGGTTAGATCCGACTCTTCGAAATCGAACCGGCCGCTGGTGCCGGCGGCGCCGAGCGCGAGGAACGTACGGCGCTCATGATCGACCGAGATCGTATCATCCGGCGCGACATAGATATTCTCCGCTGGGTTTTTCAACAGCGTATTGTAGGCGACGGTCGCCGTTCTGCCGCGGCGCTGCAGCGTCACATTCGTTTCGATGTTATTGGTCGTCAAACCACCCGCGGCGGAAATGACGTCGAGAATGCGCTCACCGGCCGGACTGATCTGAACGCGCTGAGGATTGTTGACGTCACCGAGCACGGCTACCTGACTGGAGCGGTTGGTCGTCGTGGTGATAACAACCTGCGGCTCGATCGCGCGGCTGGCCAGTCGATCTTCGACATCCTGCTCGACGGTCTCCTTCAGGCGGCCGGCAGCCGGAACACGACCCGCATAGGGGATCGTGATCGTTCCATTTCTATCGATGGTCTGCGCCGGCAGAGAGATATAATTGCCGGGCCGGCTACCGGCGTCGGAGGGAATGAAGAGACCGCCGGACTGAGCTTCGAAAATCGCAACCTCGACGACATCGCCGTACCCGAGCGGAATTTCAGGCGCACCGCCACGACCACCGCCAAAACCCTTGAAGGAGGTCGGCTGCGGAGAGGTGAAATAGGACAGGACGTTCTTGCTGAGATCAACCAAGGCGTAGTCGATACCGACGCGACGCTCCTTCGTTGTGACCTTTACCGCCGCCCCTCGATCGACATCTTTGTGATCGGGACCGGATCTTGGCAAGGACGTGCAGCTTACCAATATACTCGTTAGCGCTACAACAATGGCGACGCGTGTACTACCGACAGGAAAACAACCCATAGAATAACCCGTGTTGACGCCCTTGAAGCTACTGCTCCGCAATCGGACAAATTACAAGACAATCCCTGATCAATAATTACCGAACGCCGTTTATCATTCTCTAACTGTGGCAGCCCGGCAACGCCGAGCCCTTCAGCAAACGAACGGCCTCAGCCCGGCTCTCTGACGCCGGCAATAATCTAAAGGCTGCGTCCGCTATAAAATTTCTTGCGTTTAAGAGTCAACCCGCAGCCCTCAATCAATCGGTATTTTCGAAAAACCTTCATAAATTCCATTCATTTAAACCTTTGTGTGAGGACCGGTTACACATATTGGCGATCCGTTTGGCCGTGACTGCGACCGAGGCTGATCGCAACGACGGCGCTCAGGAATGCGGAAAAAAATACCGCAAAACCAGGGATTTGCAGCGAAAAGTCGACGGCCGCATGAAGGGCGACCAAAACCGTCGCCGCTATTCCGAGCAGAACATAATGCCTCAGGCGCCGCCGCTCGGAGAGCCCGCGCCAGAAAACCTTCGCAAGCACTGCGAAAGTAAGAAACGTCGCAACCGGAAACGTAACCCCCAGCCCCAGAAATCCTTCGAGATAGAAATTATGTGCGCGGTCAAAGATCCCGAAGATGCCGCAGGCCGGATCGCGGTACGCAGAAAACACGGTGCGGAAGGTTCCAAGGCCCGTTCCGGTTAACCAATGATCCGAAATGGCACGCCATATGCCCGGCAGAATACAGAAACGATCATCATCCTCGAGCCGCCGCTCCTGCGCGCGCAAAATCGCCTGCCCTGCAAACATGCTCAACAGCAGAACGATGAAAATGACCGCCGAGAGAAGCTTCAATACCGAGCGCCATCTCGGCGCCGGTGTTAAATATCGCCTCGAGCTGTTCCAATTGATGACAAGCCAGGGAAAATAGATGATCGCGGCAATAAAGGTCGCGAATATTCCGGCGCGTGATCGGCTCAGCATCAATGCGGTGAAACATGCGCACAGGAGCAAAACATAGATCCACGTTCTCAAGAGCAGAAGGTTTCGGCCTGGCTCGCCGGGCGGGTGGATTGAATAGGAACGGGCAATGTCCCTGACCAGCGTCAGCATGAGCAACGTTCCCAGCCCGAGGAAGGTCGCAGCGGTATTGCGGTTGACGAAGACCGCTGTCAGGCTGTCGAGGTAGGCGTGTTTTTCTATGACGATCAGGATGTTGGGAAACAGCGAAAATTGCAGCAGGCCGAAAACGGCGATGCCCCCCGCCGCGAGCCCTAGGCTGGCCAGCACTTTCCGCGCTCGTTGATCGGTATCGCACAAGATAAGTCCGGTCAGAAAGGTCACGAAAGGCAGGGCCACCCAGAGTATCGAGGCAAGCGTGTCCGCCGGTTCGACGGAGATCGCCGCATATTGGACGCCCGCCAGATCGCGCGCAGCGCCCCAGGCTGGATTTGCCAGCCAATTGGCCGGCAGTTCGATCGTTTGAATAAATGTCCAGCTCGTCAGCACGACGAGCAAAAGCAAGGCGATCTTGAACACCCACCTGCTTTGTCGTGGCTCCGCAAACAGCAATATCGAAACGATGGCGAGAGCAAACATTCCGATTGCGGCGAAGGCGA
Organism: Rhizobium sp. CBN3; assembly: GCF_030518245.1. Lineage (NCBI taxonomy): Bacteria > Pseudomonadati > Pseudomonadota > Alphaproteobacteria > Hyphomicrobiales > Rhizobiaceae > Rhizobium > Rhizobium sp. CBN3. The sequence continues at coordinate 254,988 of NZ_JAULSE010000001.1, read as the reverse complement.
AGGGCAAAGGTGTGACACTTCCAAAAGGAATGAGCGTCAATATCACCAGGCCGATGAAGGCAACGAGAATCGCCTCCCGCAAGACCTGCCTGTTGATGAGGTTGGATAACATTTGACTTCACTCACCAGCAGCCAAAACGAGGCAATCACAACCATTACGGTTAATATACTCGTACTAACATAAGTTGCAGATCAAGCGCTTGCGTGTTAAAGTGCAACAGAATTCCACATCGTTAAAATTGTCGCGAATGGCTTAAGCCAATCGAGACAGGACCCCGCTTATGCTCCTTCAAGCAGCAGAAACGGGACAGACGTTCTGTGCCCAATACTTGGCAGATCACTAAATCGCCATGCCATTGACTGAGCCAAAAGGCAAGCCTGATCTCAATCGCTTGCCCTGACGGGGATTAAGAGATGAAGAAAACCTTCGTTACACTTCTGGCACTGGCTTTTACAGCGGGGAATGCCTGCTCTGCATTCGCGGCCGGCCCCGCAGGTTTCGCTCGCGGCCTGACCAACGGTTCGGAGGTCAGCTATATCTCCGAAAAAGGAAAGATCGTTCCGCCCTTCGCCCAGGTGCTGTTCTGCGCCCAGAACCCTGCCGAATGCCGCGACAACAACGGACTGTCGGTGATCGCAGTGACGGACAAGGAAATGCTGCAGCTGAAGAATGTGAACAACACCGTCAATCGTACCATGATTGGCCGCAACGATTCCCGCAACGAACTGAACGGCGATGTCTGGAAGGTGAATGTGCGCAGCGGCGACTGCGAAGATTTTGCATTGACCAAGCGCAGCCGGCTGATGGCGATGGGCTGGTCATCGCGCGCCTTGCGGATCGCAACGGCCTATACACCCTCCGGCGAAGGGCACGCCGTCCTCGTGGTCAGAACCGACAAGGGCGATCTGGTGCTCGACAACAGGCAAAGCAGCATCAAGAACTGGCGCGATACAGATCTGCGCTGGGACAAGATCCAATCGGGAACGGACCCGTACGTCTGGTACCGGCTGTAGCAGCCGAGGCAGCCGATAGAGCAATTCGTCTCATTCCAGGATTGAAGCCGAGCCGGCACTCACGAACGGCTCGACTTGTCATATCGCCCACATAAACCTATGTTTTTGCTGTCGAGCGGGTGGCTGGCAGCAAACAGCGGCACCCGCAATACGACTTCCGATGTGGGTATTAAGCGATCTTCGATATTGTCTTTTGGCCCAGATTCAGTATGACGAACGCCATGCTGCGACGCAGCATGACGTTCTACTCTAATGATTTGAGGGAAATATGCGCATCACGATGATTGGATCAGGCTATGTCGGCCTCGTTTCAGGCGTTTGCTTTGCGGATTTCGGCCACGACGTCATCTGCGTCGACAAGGATCTGAGTAAGATCGAGGCCCTTCGCGAGGGCCGTATTCCGATCTACGAGCCGGGTCTCGATCAATTGGTTGCTGAAAATACCAGCACCGGCCGCTTGTCGTTTTCGACGGATGTCGGCGAAAGCGTTCGTGGCGCCGACGTCGTGTTCATCGCGGTCGGCACGCCGTCCCGCCGCGGCGACGGCCATGCCGATCTCTCCTACGTCTATGCCGCTGCGCGCGAGATTGCCACCTATGTGGAGGGCTTCACCGTCATCGTCACCAAGTCGACGGTGCCGGTCGGCACCGGCGATGAGGTTGAGCGCATCGTGCGGGAAACCAATCCTTCGGCTGACGTCGCCGTCGTCTCCAATCCCGAATTCCTGCGTGAAGGCGCGGCGATCGAGGATTTCAAGCGTCCTGATCGGATCGTCGTCGGACTGAATGACGACCGGGCACGCGAGACCATGACCGAAGTCTATCGTCCGCTCTACCTCAACCAGGCTCCCCTGGTCTTCACGAGCCGCCGCACCTCCGAGCTCATCAAATATGCGGCCAACGCCTTCCTGGCCATGAAGATCACCTTCATCAACGAGATCGCCGATCTCTGCGAAAGGGTCGACGCAAACGTCCAGGACGTTTCGCGCGGCATCGGCCTCGACGGCCGTATCGGCTCCAAGTTCCTGCATGCCGGCCCGGGTTACGGCGGTTCGTGCTTCCCCAAGGATACGCTTGCCCTTGCCAAGACGGCGCAGGATTATGATGCACCGGTCCGTCTGATCGAAACGACGATCTCGATCAACGACAACCGCAAGCGGGCGATGGGCCGCAAGGTCATTTCCGCCGTCGGCGGAGACATTCGCGGCAAGAAAGTCGCCATCCTCGGACTGACCTTCAAGCCGAACACCGACGACATGCGCGACAGCCCAGCCATCGCCATCATTCAGACGCTGCAGGACGCCGGCGCCCAGGTCGTCGGCTATGATCCCGAGGGTATGGACAATGCCCGCAAGGTCATCGAGAACATCGAATATGCGAACGGCCCTTACGAAGCCGCTGCCGACGCCGATGCCCTCGTCATCGTCACCGAATGGAACCAGTTCCGCGCCCTCGATTTCAATCGCCTGAAGCAGTCGATGCGCGCTCCGGTCCTGGTCGATCTGCGTAACATCTACCGCAGCGACGAGATCCGCAAACACGGCTTTACCTATACCGGTATCGGCACCAATCTTTATCAGGACGCCTGACAGCGCCTGGCAACTCTCTGAACCTTCTGACGCCGCGGGCACAATCCCGCGGCGTTTGTCTTTGGAGCATGCGCCACGCTCTCTTCGCCCAGCGCATTGGCTTGAAGGCCGGAATCGATTTTCGGAAAGCACGACACGGAGAGGGCAGCGCGTCCTTTTTGCGTCCGAAGGGCTCTAAAGCAGCCCTACCCGCGTCCCCTTGATCGTCAGTACGGTCAGCCGGCCCGTCGCCGAAACCGCGGTGTCGATGCCGATGCGTTGCGGACCGAATGTCGGGGCTCGCCCCGGAGTATGTCCGTGGATCACGAGGACAGGAAGCTGTGGCCCCTCGTCCAGGAAGGGCTGCCGGATCCACATGAGGTCGCTGTCTTTTTGTTTCTTGAGATCGATGCCGGGTCTGACGCCTGCATGCACAAACACCACCCTGCCTATCCGCAGCATGATCGGCAGCGATTCCAGGAACTGGATATGCCGCTCGGGTATCATATTGCGAATGACGCGGGCGATCGTTTCATTTCCCGCCGCCGACTGCAGGAGATGCTCGATATCGATGCCGTAGGAGTGCAGCGTCTCCGTCCCGGCGAAACCCAGCCATTCGAGAATGCCCGCCGGTTTGCGATAGAGCTTCACCAGTTCGGCATCGTGATTGCCGCAAAGAACCAGGCGCTGAAATCCTGGCGGCGGGTTCTTGCTCAGGAACTCCAGAACTGCGCTCGAATCGGGTCCACGATCGACATAATCGCCGAGCATGACGATGAGTTTCGGCCCCTGAATGCGTGCTGCGTCCTCCTCGATGCGGCGATGCACCTCGACGAGCTCGTCGTAACATCCGTGAACATCGCTCATGGCGTAGACCGCAGCGAAGTCGCCTTCGGCAAAGCTCAGCCGAGCGCGCTGCTTACGGTTGCCGGCCAATATCGGTATCTGTTGTCGCCACCGTCCTAGATAATTAGACATGTAACCCATTTATGAGACCCGACCACGTGGCGGGTTGATCGATTTCCCATCTATCGCTGCAACGGCACGAATCACAGTGTTCATATGAAGTTGGCCTGATCGCGGCGTCGACAGTGTAGCCGGAACCTGTTTGCCATATTCAGAATGACATGATCCTTCGCCGTTTGCTGAACCGCCTGCGCCATGCTCGCCTGGGCGGCCGTGACAGAACGCTGCGCGTCCAACACATCAAGCAATGAGGATTGGCCATCCTTGTAGCTCCCGATTGAAAGCGCAAGGGTCTCCGGCGTGATCTTCACCTGGGTGCGAAGCGCCGCAGCTCGCCAGCGATAGCGAAACGGCTGCCGCGGAGAACGGCGTTCTGTACTTATCCATAGTTGAGAAGACATCGCGACTAATATTAGGTTGTATTTTAGCACATGATGGTTAACTGCCGGTTAAGCTTATGTCTACTGGATCGAGTCTTTCACCTTCAGCTGTGTCATCCAACATTTCCAAAGCTGGGAGAACTCGAAACCGTCGGCTTTCCACAGGCGAAGCCTCCGAAAAAGCTGCATAAATCAACTATAGAGAGAGGCGCTGGGAAAAAATGAACGTTAAAGCAGATCACGCTTGACGACCCTGCGACGCCGCCTAAATATGGTGCGCTGCGAGCGTGAATGACAATATTTGATCAGGAAGCTCAGATCCAAAACTGCGGGGTGCAAAGTGGAAACTGCGGTTGATTCGAAACTTATCGAGGCGATCAGCTACGACGAAGACAGCCGGCATCTACGGGTCTATCTGACCAACGGCCAGAGACGAGAATATGAAGGTGTTCCCAAAGGCGTCGTCGTCGGTTTGACGATGGCAGAATCACCGGGGAATTTTTACATGAAGGCAATAAGAGGCAAATATCCTCATCGCCCCTAAGCATGTCGCGGCAACGACATGCGCAAGGAGCGAATCTGAAAGATCGCGGCGCGCTTTAGATAATCTGTCGATCAACGACGACATGATTGTCATTTCAGCAACGTTGCGGGGCCGGCATTCGCCGGTCCCGCTCAATATCTTGGCCACTGTGCTGGCACAGATCAATAGCCGCCGAGGAAGTCGCCAACCGCATTGATCTCCGATGGCGCGATCTCGTGCCCACCGGCATGCCAGACCGTCCTGACCTCCGCGCCCCGGCCCTCCAGGTGCGCAGACAGCGCCTGGGTCATCGCGACCGGAGCGATGGGATCCCGCTGCCCGGCTGTCACCAGCACCTTTCTTCCCGCGAGCGTCGACCGGGCCTCGGGCTGAAACGGAATGAGCGGATGCATCAAAACCGCCGCGTCGAAGATGCCCTTTTCGATCAGCACATTGGCCAGAATATTTGCGCCGTTCGAGAAACCCAGGCCGAGAATCTGGGAAGCCCGGTATTCATCGGCAAACGCCTTGACGTAGGCCGCCATCTTCTCCGTCGCGCGTGAAAGGTCGGACATGTCGTAGACCCCTTCCCCGGTGCGGCGGAAGAACCGCGCCGCGCCGTATTCGGAAACATCGCCGCGCGGCGAAAGAATCGTTGCTTCGGGCAGCAGCCGTCGGCCGAAATCGAAGAACTGGTTTTCATCGCCGCCGGTGCCGTGCAGCACGAGCAGAATGGGTTTGTCAGGTGCACCGGCATGCAGCCGGTGCACATATCCGGTTTCGGTCATTTCGCCCTCCTTACGCTTCGAGCGGCTGCAGATGCTGCTCGAGCAAGGCGCGAAGATGAGCGTGCTGCTGTGGCAGCTTCAGCGCTTCGCCGAGATGAGCCGTGTCCTCGTCACGGTCGAAGCCGGGCTCGTTGGTCGCGACCTCGAACAAAACACCGCCCGGCGTGCGGAAATAGATCGCCCAGAAATAATCCCGGTCGATGACAGGTGTGACCTGATAGCCCGTATCCATCAGCGCCTTGCGCACTTCGAGCTGCTTTTCGCGATTTTCGACGGCAAAGGCAACATGGTGGACGGAGCCGGCGCCGGGAAGTGCGCGGGCAATGTTCGGCATGGTTTCAAGGTCGATGAGGTGCGCGCCGTTGCCGCCGGGCCTGATCAGCCGTTTGACCCCGTCCCTTTCCTCGGCGACTTCGTAGCCCATGAACTTCAGCAGTTCGCCCGTCGCGCCTTCATCCCTCAGCCGCAAGGCAACGGAATGGAAGCCGCGAATAGCGTGATCCTCGCTGATGCCGCCATGCGTCCACGGCTGGCGGCCATCGTCCTTGACCTCGACGAGCGCAAAGCCGTCGCCATCCGGCCCGGAGAAGTTCAGACGTTTTTCGCCGAAGCTTTCCTCAGCCTTCAGGCCGCCGAGACCAAGCGCGGCGAAACGGTCGCTCCAGAAGCCGAGTGAGTCTTGCGGGACGGAAAATACCGTCGTGCCGACCTCCCCGGTCCCGGGCCGGCCCTGCGCCATCTTCGGGAACGGGAAATAGGTCATGATCGTGCCGGGCGCACCGGTCTCGTCACCGTAGTAGAGGTGATAGACATCGGGCGCATCGAAATTGACGGTCTTCTTGACGCGACGCAGGCCGAGCGCATGGGTGAAAAACTGGTTGTTGGTGCGGGCGTCCTCCGCCATCGACGTGACGTGGTGCAGACCCTTGATCTGATCGAGCATGTGAGACCCCTTTCTGCCCGCCGTTCGCGGGCTTTTGATGGATCATAAATGCGCCTCACCCGGCCTCCGGAATAGACCCTGAGACCAAAACGCATTGTCTATTATTAGTGAACGAAGATCGGGCCGCGTTCACTTCATGCGCCGTGAGGATCTGCCGGCAATTGCCAGTCGATCGGCGCCCGCCCGCGGGACTGGAGGAAGGCATTCGCCTTGGAGAAATGTTTGCAGCCAAAGAAGCCGTTATGGGCCGAAAGCGGCGAGGGATGCGGCGCCTTGAGCACCAGATGCCGCGCCGTATCGACAAAAGCGGCCTTGCGCTGGGCATAGGAACCCCAGAGCATGAAGACGACGGATTCGCATTCGTCATTGACTTTGCCGATAATGGCATCGGTGAAGCGCTCCCAACCCTTGCCCTGATGAGCCGCCGCTTGCCCTTCCTCGACCGTCAGCACGCTGTTCAGCAGGAGCACGCCCTGCCTGGCCCAATGCTCGAGAAAACCATGGCGCGCTGGCGCTATGCCGAGATCCGTCTCCATCTCCTTGTAGATATTGACGAGCGAGGGCGGTATGCGCACGCCGGGTCGGACGCTGAAGCATAGTCCATGAGCCTGCCCAAGTCCGTGATAGGGATCCTGTCCGAGGATGACGGCCTTGACGTTGGCAATCGGCGTCAGATCAAGAGCGCGGAAATATTCGCTGCCCTTTGGGAAGATCCGCTTGCCCACCTGTTTCTGCGCGACGAGGAAGGATTTGAGTTGTTGCATATAGGGGCTTGAAAACTCCCCTGCCAGCGCGGCCTTCCAGCTCTCATCGAGACTAACGGATGTATCGCTCATCAGGAACCCTTCGGCATAGGACGAAACAATGGACACACGGTTCTAACAAAATAGGCTGATGTCGCAATGCCTGCGCTCTCGCGGCGGCTTCAGCCCATCGAAAACCGGCAGCGGGCTGCAGAGCTTGTTCGAGACATCATCGTCCGTGTTTACTATATGCCCGCTTCGGTATTTACGCCGACTGGCGGGGTGAGTAGAACCCTATTGTGACAATCGGGGCATGTCTTCACATGAAATTCGGCACGAGCGGCCTTCGCGGACTTTCAGTCGATCTCAAGGGACGCGCTTCCGCCCTTTACGCCGCCGCGTTCGGCAAATATCTGCTGCGGACCGGCAGGGCGCAGGCGGGCGACGTTATTCTGATCGGCCGCGACTTTCGCGATTCAAGCCCTGAAATCTCGGCGAATTGCGCCGGCGCGCTGACGGCGCTCGGCTTCCGGATCTTCGATTGCGGCAATGTGCCGACACCGGCCCTTGCCCTTTATGGCCTCGAACGCAAGGCTGCATGCCTGATGATTACGGGCTCGCACATCCCGGCGGACCGCAACGGCATCAAATTTTATCGCCCGGACGGCGAAATCGACAAATCGGACGAGGCAGCCATTACTGCAGAGGCAGCCGAAATCGAGCGGAGCGGTGAAGCGCCGGTCGTGGCGCCGGCCAAGATGGAAGAGCATGAAGCGATCTGCCGCCAGCTCTTTTTCGAACGCAATGCCATGCTGCTTCCAAAAGGCGCGCTGTCGGGCTTGAAGATCGGCATCTATCAGCACAGCACCGTCGCGCGCGACCTGATGGTCGACGTTCTCACCGATTACGGTGCCGAGATCATCGCTCTCGGACGCTCGGAGAGTTTCATTCCCGTCGACACCGAAGCCGTGTCCGACGAGACGATCACGCTGATGAAACGCTGGGTGTCCGAGCACCAGCTCGATGCGATCGTTTCGACCGATGGCGACGGCGACCGCCCCCTTGTCGCGGATGAAACCGGTGCGCCGCTGCGCGGCGACCTCCTCGGCCTTATAGCAGCTAATTTTTTGGGAGCTCGCATAGTGGTGACGCCCGTCACCTCCAATTCCGGCATCGAGGCCACAGGCTCGTTCGCCGTCAAGCGCACCCGTGTCGGCTCTCCCTTCGTCATAACAGGCATGGAAGAGGCCGTGGCGGCCGGCGACGATCGGGTCATGGGCTTTGAGGCCAATGGCGGTTTGCTGACCGCCAGCCCTTTCGATGTCAACGGGCAGAACGTCCGCGCCCTGCCGACGCGCGATTGTTTTATTCCCATGCTTGCAGTCCTGTCGCTCGCGGCCGCTCGCAGGCAGCCGCTCTCTGCCATTGCGACCTCCTATAAGCTGCCCTTCGCCGCTGCCGATCGTCTGGAGAATTTCCCGGTGGAGACGAGCGCCGCGCTGATGCAACACTTGCGCGCCTCGGATCAAAATCTCCGTTCTTTCCTGCAGCCGATCGGCGCTGTCGCGACCAAATCCGATATTGACGGGCTTCGGGTGACACTGACGGACGGCCGGATCATCCATTTCCGCCCATCCGGCAATGCGCCGGAAATGCGCTGCTACGTGGAAGCCGGCAGCGAGCCTGCAGCTCTCGACCTGCTGCACGCCGGTCTCAACAGAATAAGAGGCTGGGCAGCCGCCCGCTGACATGCAACGAATAAGGTCGTCTATTTCAAGGAACCCGCCTATGACGCAGAAAATCGTTCCCGTGATCATGGCCGGCGGCAAAGGCACGCGGCTCTGGCCGCTTTCCCGTGCGACCGCGCCGAAACAATTCATCCAGTTCGTGGGCAATAAGACGCTGTTTCAGGAAACGCTCGAACGCGTTTCCGATGCCGAGCTCTATGAAGCTCCGATCGTCGTCACCAATGAGGAGTTCCGCTTCCTAGTCGCCGAGCAGGCGCGCGAGCTTGCCATCCCGCTCGCCGCCGTCTTGCTCGAACCGGTCGCCCGCAATACCGCCGCCGCGGTCGCTGCCGCTGCAACGCTTGCCGCTGACCTCTTTGGCAAGGGCACCATCATCCAGATGCTCGCGTCAGATCATGAAATCCTCGCCGACAAGAGCTATTTCGACTGTATCCGCATCGCTCGCGAGGCGGCGGGCGACGGCAGGCTCGTCACCTTCGGCATTAACCCGACCGAGCCGGCGACGGGTTATGGCTATATCGAGATCGGCGATGCGCTTGATAACGGCGCTCACAAGGTGAGCCGCTTTGTCGAGAAGCCGATATTGGACGAAGCCCAGCGGATGCTCGCCGACGGCGGCTTCTACTGGAACTCGGGCATCTTCATGTTCCCGGTGACGGAACTTCTTGCCGAGCTGCAGGAATATGCGCCCGAGGTGCTGAAGGCCGCAAGCAAGGCTGTTTCCAAGGCAAGCCGCGATCTCGACTTCACCCGCCTCGATGCCGACCATTTCGCCAAGAGCCCGGATATATCGATCGATTATGCGGTCATGGAAAAGACCTCGAAGGCGGCGGTCGTCCCCTCGCCATTCCGGTGGTCGGACATGGGAAGCTGGGATGCCGTTTGGAAATCGGGCAAACGCGACGATAACGGCAATGTCGCCGCCGCCAACACGACCGTCGTCAACACCCGCAACTCGCTGGTCATGACCCATGGCGTGCACCTTGCCGTCCAAGGCATGGAGGATGTCGCCGTCATCGCCAGCGAAGACGCCGTCTATGTCGGACCGCTGAAAGACAGCCAGAATGTCGGGCAGTTGGTCAAGATGCTGGCCTCCTCCTCGGCGACGGCAAAATTCGCCGAAACGCATCCGACATCGTACCGACCGTGGGGCGGCTATACCTCTATCTTCAACGGCGACCGCTTTCAGGTGAAGCGCATCTTCGTCACGCCGGGCAAGAAGCTTTCGCTGCAAAAACACCACCATCGCTCCGAGCACTGGGTCGTCGTAAAGGGAACGGCCGAGGTGACGATCGGCGACAATGTGCAGATGCTGCGCGAGAACGAAAGCGTCTATATCCCACTCGGGGAAGTCCATCGTCTCGCCAATCCCGGCAAGATCGTCCTCGAGCTCATCGAGGTTCAGACGGGCTCCTATCTCGGCGAGGACGATATCATCCGCATCGTCGACGAATTCGGAAGAACGTAAGCCAAGCGCCGGAACGGCCGGCGGGCCAGGTCAGCCCGCCGGCCGTTCCGACATGCCCACCATCCCTGTTGAATTCCCTTGCGGGATTCTCGTAGAATGAATGAGCCGACAGACCTGACAGGAGATGTCCTCTGATGCGTACCCTGCCCGCCCTCGCCGGATTTCTTTCAATCCTGCTGCCGGCAATCGCCTTTGCCCAAACGGCAAACATGCGCGCCGCAAGCGAGGCGGAAATCCGCCAGCATCTGCCCGGCACGTCGGAGCTGAAAGAAAGCAGCAACGGCTATGAATATCGTGAGGGCAGCAAGAATGGCTACAAGATCAACAATGGCGAGGTCTGTGTCCGGTTTCCCGACAAGTCGACCGACTGCGTCAACGTAAAGACTGACGGCAAGAATTTTCAGATGATCGACCGCAAGGGCGGCCGAACCAGATTCTGATTTCGGCCCGGCTTATCTTGCCTGTTTATCGTGCCGACGCCGTCTCACCGCTCTTGTCGACAACGAATTCGGCGATCAGCCCTGAATGGTTGGAGCCGAGATTGTCGTCGAGGCGTTTCAACGACGTCAGGTGAAGCGGCGCGCGCGCGAATGTGTGATCGATGGCGATCCCGAACCGACCGGCGGCGATCGGCCATGTCGCCGGTTCTGGCGCCATAGTCTTCAGCTTCTGCTTGCGCAGGAGAACCTGAATGCTCGGAGCAATCGACGACGAATTGAAATCGCCGGACAGCACCAGCGGACCTGAGATCGCATCAAGCGCTCTGCTGAGATCTGCCAACTCTTCCATCTGGTAATCGTCGAAATAGGGTTTGGTCAGATGGGCCGATACGAGATTGACGGTTTGGCCGCCGAAATCGACGCTCGCTGCGACCAGCCTGTCTTTCCGCAAGCTGCCGATGCTCGCGACCTGGCGGGTCACGAACGGGCGTTTGGACAGCACCAGCGTATCGCAGCTGTCTTTGCCGTTGTCGCAGCCGATATGATACGGATAGACCTTGAACAATCGCTGCAGATGGAACGTCAGCGGCTTGGCTTCGAGCAGATTGACGACATCGGCGTTCGAAGCGATCACCATATCCGCGATGGCGGTCGAATTTTTCCAGTTATCGATCGCAACGTTGAACGACATCAGCCGGAAAAGCGGCGCCGTTCCCGTTCCCCTGTCGTCCTCCGCAAATTCACGCAGCATGATAACGCCGTGCGCCGTCAGGAGCAGCGAGACAAGCAGAAGGACAAAGCCGTAGGCATGCCTTCTGACAGCCAGGATGACGAGGCTGGCGGCGACGAATGTGAGGCCGAGATGGATCTGAAAACTGTAAATGAAGGAGAGCAGCCAGAAGTTCGTGAGATAGCGCAGCGACACGACCGCAATGGCCAGGGTCAGAAACGCAGAGAGAATCCAATAAATTATGTTTCTCATCAATCCCTGGTTCCGCCTGAACAGGATGTCGCCCGAAAACCCCTCAACCTTTCGGCATCATGCTCAAGACGACCCGCCGCCCATAACATGCAAGCTGTTATGGTGCAATGCAGCATAATGTCCGGAGACGACGACAGCGGCCTCGCATCGGGTGCTAATCTTTCAAACGCCTATCGACTCGGTCTCTTTTTATCCTGTAAGTGGGTGCCATTTTACGGAATCGGCTTTTGCCGTCGGCAGGGAGCCGAGAAAAAGGTGGGAATGCGCTACTTCATTACAGGCACGGCCGGCTTTATCGGTTTTCATCTGGCCAGACGCCTGTTGCAGGAAGGGCATGAGGTGACGGGCTTCGACGGCCTCACGCCTTATTACAACGTCAAGCTCAAAGAGATGCGTCACGCCGCACTCTCTCAGTTTCCGGCCTTCCGGCCTGTCATATCAATGCTTGAGGACCGGCCGGCGCTGGAGGCGTCAGTCTCCGCGGCCGCGCCTGACATCCTGATCCATCTCGCCGCGCAAGCCGGAGTCCGCTACAGCCTGGAAAATCCCGAAGCCTATATACATTCGAACGTCGAAGGCTCCTGGAACATCATGGAAATCGCCCGGCGGGTTGAAGTCCGCCATTTGATGCTGGCCTCGACATCATCGATCTATGGCGCCAACGCGACTGTACCCTTCCGCGAGACCGATCGCGCCGACGAACCACTGACCATCTATGCCGCGACGAAGAAATCGATGGAGCTGATGGCGCACAGCTATGCCCATCTCCACAAGATTCCGACGACGGCCTTCCGTTTCTTCACCGTCTATGGCCCATGGGGCCGGCCCGATATGGCGCTGTTCAAATTCGCCAAGAACATGCTCGAAGGCCAGCCGATCGAGATCTACGGCGAAGGCAATATGAGCCGCGACTTCACCTATATCGACGACCTCATCGAAGCGATCGTCAGGTTGTCGGCAATTGCCCCGAGCGAGGAAAATCGTCTCGGTGACGCTGGGATCGAAACGCTTTCGCGTCAGGCGCCCTTCCGCGTCGTCAATATCGGCGGGGGTCAGCCCGTCAGCCTGATGGATTTCGTCGAGACGGTGGAAAAAGCGCTCGGCCGCCCTGCCATCCGTAAGATGCTGGCAATGCAGAAGGGTGACGTGCCGCGCACCTTCGCGGCCCCCGATCTGCTCGTGGCACTGACGGGATACAAGCCCGACACGACACTGGATGTCGGCGTCAAGGCCTTCGTCGATTGGTATATCGACGTGCGTCGCGAACTGGACGCCTGAAGCGCGTTGTTAGATTTACGCAATTCCCGGAATTGCTTAGCGGAGAAGCCTGACTGCTTCCACAGCACCGACCGCCGTCGAGAATACATAGCCGATGGCAATGCTCAGGCTCTGCGAATAGGCCTTGAGCTGAGAGCCCCTACCCTTGACGGCAGCCGGGCCGCGCAGAACGAGAGGAACGCTCGGCCGCACGAAACCGGCGCGCGTCGTCAGGGGAATTTCAGGCGAATGGCCGATGGCGGAAGTGTAGATCAGGTCGCGCGCGAGGCTCGCCGGCCCGATGGCGAAGGCCGGGCCGGCGGCCGCGGCAATGCTCAAGGTCAGGGTGATGGCGGCAAGAGTTTTCTGCATGTCGAAGTCCCCGTTTTCGGATCGGCGGGCTTTCGTTTCGCCCGGCTCCAAGCGATCGACGCGTCTGTCCACGCTTCGTCCGCCTTCATGAGAACACTCTACACGTCAGTATTTGCAGGGCTTTTAAGCAGATCGATCAAATTTTACGAAATTTGACTTTCTATACGGAAGGGCTCGAGGCAGGCATGAAAATGCCTTGGCCGGCGGCTGGACGGCGGCATCGGCAAAACGTCCAGGATTGGACGCTGATCGCAATCTAGAGAATGCGATCCAGCTTCTTGTTGATATGCAGGTTCGGCATCAATCCCGCACTTTGGGCGGCATGATAGGACTCTCGCGCCGCATCGAACGAGATCGACCACATAATGGCGCTCAACAGCAGCGCGATAATATAGATCTGAATACGCATCGATCTGCCGATACGGAAAGAGCAAGGCAGTTTTGTGTCAAAAAATGAGCGTATAACGCGAAACAATACGCTTTAAGAGCCGCTGAGATGGGGCGCCGGGCATATCAGAGCGCCGTGCGTGGAATTCATCCTGATCGAGAGTAGGAAAGTCGCAGCTTGCGTCCTCGCCCGGAAGCGCCGCTCGCACAAATAATCAATCGATTGACTTATTTTATCAAAGGCGCTATAAAATGTCATGATCCAAGAACGCGACGACCTAAATCCGCCAGCTTCAGCCCGCGCCGAGATCGCGCGCCAGAAAATGCTGTCCGCTGCTCTCGATGTCTTCGGGCGCTACGGTTTCGATGGCGCCTCGACGCGCCAGCTGACTGAAGCCGCCGGCGTCAACCTGCAGGCGATCCCCTATTATTTCGGCAGCAAGGAAGGCCTCTACATCGCCACCGCCGAATATCTGATGATGAGGATCGATGCGCATGTCAGCGGCATGAGGGCGCGCATCGGCGCGCATCTGATGGCGCTCGACGCGGCCGGCGAGCCGCTCGTCGAAGCCGACGCCCGCCTCTTCCTGACCGAAGTTCTCCAGACCATGGTGACGCTCTTCGTCGCCAAGGAATCAGAACCCTGGGCCCGCTTCCTCATCCGCGAGCAGATGGAGCCGACCGAAGCTTTCAAGCGGGTTTATCGGGGCATCATGCGGCCGATGATCGAAATGGGCCGGCGCCTGGTCGGCGCCATTCTCGGCGAGGACCCGGCGTCCGAACATGTGCGCCTGCGCACTTTCAACCTCGTCGGCAGCATCCTCATCTTCCGCTTTGCCCACGCCTCCGTACTCGCCCAGATGGAATGGGACGCCTTCGGCCCGGAACAGGTGGAAATCCTGCGGGGCCTTGCTGCCGAACTGGTCGATGTCATCGGCCCGCCGAAAGGAGGCGCAGCATGAAACGCATCCTTCCGCTCGTGATCCTTCTCCTCCTTGCCGCAGGTGCCGCCGCATGGTGGTATGGCTTGCCCGAACGGCTCGGCTGGCTGCCCGAGGCGCGGCGCGAATTCGTTCTTTACGGCAATGTCGATATCCGTCAGGTCTCGCTCGGCTTCCGCGTCAGCGGCCGCCTCTCCGAACTGCGCGTCGACGAGGGCGATGTCGTCAGGAGCGGCACGGTTCTGGCGAAGCTCGACGCCGCCCCCTATGAATTCGCCGTCCGCTCCGGCGAGGCCAATGCCGCGGCCCTTCGCGCGACGCTCGACAAGCTGAAGGCTGGCCCGCGGCCGACCGAGATCGCCCAGGCGCGAGCTGCCTACGACGAAAGCCTCGCGGATCTGCAGAATGCCAACCTCGCTTACGACCGCGCCCGCCAGCTTCGCCCGCAGGGCACGATTTCCGAAGCGAACCTCGACCAGGCGACCGCCGCAAAGGCGATGGCCGCCGCCCGCTCGCAATCCGCCAACGAGGCGCTGAAGCTGCTGCAGGAAGGCTCGCGCGTCGAGGATATCGCCGCCGCCGACGCCCAGCTGAAGGCCGCCGAGGCCACACTCGCCTCGGCCCGAACCTCGCTCGCAGACACCGAACTGCGTGCTCCGAACGACGGCGTCATCCTCTCGCGGGTGCGGGAGAACGGCGCGATCGTCTCGCCGGCCGATACCGTCTTCGTGCTTTCCCTGACAACGCCGGTCTGGGTGCGCAGCTATGTCGCCGAACCCGATCTCGGCCGCATCCACCCCGGCATGAAAGTATCCGTCGCCTCCGATACCCTGCCGGATAGACCCTATGAAGGCACCATCGGCTTCATCTCGCCGGTCGCCGAATTCACGCCGAAGTCGGTGGAAACGCCTGAACTGAGGACCGATCTCGTCTATCGCCTGAGGATCGTCATCGACAGGCCCGGCCCCGACCTGCGGCAGGGCATGCCGGTCACCGTGCGGCTGTCCACGCCGCCGGCAGGCGGACAATGACTGCCCCCGAACCCGGTCGGGACGCCAAGCCGCTCGTTCGGATCGACGGCGTCACCAAACGCTTCGGTGATGCGCCCGCAGCCCTCGACGCCGTCTCCGGCGTCATCGGCGGCGGCGCGATCACCGGCCTCGTTGGCCCCGACGGCGCCGGCAAGACGACGCTGATCCGGCTGATGACCGGCCTGATGCTGCCCGACACCGGAACGATGGAAGTTCTGGGCTTCGACACCAGAAAGAACGCCGCCGCCATTCAGACGGCGATCGGCTACATGCCGCAGCGCTTCGGTCTTTATGAGGATCTCTCGGTGCAGGAGAACCTCGACCTCTATGCCGATTTGCGCGGCCTGCCGAAGAGCGAACGCGCCGGCGCCTTCGACGAACTGCTGACCTTCACCGACCTCAAGCGCTTCACCGGCAGGCTCGCCGGAAAGCTCTCCGGCGGCATGAAACAGAAGCTCGGCCTTGCCTGCGCGCTTCTGAAAAAGCCGCGCCTGCTGCTGCTCGACGAACCGGGCGTCGGCGTCGATCCGATCTCGCGCCGCGACC
Source organism: Rhizobium sp. CBN3 (assembly GCF_030518245.1). Classification (NCBI taxonomy): domain Bacteria; kingdom Pseudomonadati; phylum Pseudomonadota; class Alphaproteobacteria; order Hyphomicrobiales; family Rhizobiaceae; genus Rhizobium; species Rhizobium sp. CBN3. The sequence goes on along the minus strand of NZ_JAULSE010000001.1, from coordinate 238,892 downwards.
TCTGGAAGATGGTCGAGAACCTGACGAAGGAAGGCATCGGCGTGGTCTGGTCGACCGCCTATCTCGATGAGGCCGAAGCCTGCGACCACGTGCTGCTCTTGAACCAGGGAAAACTGCTCTTCTCGGGAAAACCGAATGAAATGACCGAGCGCGTCAGCGACCGCGTCTTCCGGGTATCCGATGTCACCGGCCGCCGTCGGCAGGTTCTCGCCGAACTCCTGCAGGCCGATGGCGTCATCGACGGCGTGATTCAGGGCGAGGCGATCCGCCTCGTCGCGGCCAGCGGCAAGACGCCCGATATCGGCAAGGCCGGCAACGGCGCATCGCTTTCCCCTGCCCCACCGCGTTTCGAGGACGCATTCGTCGATATGCTCGGCGGCGGCCCCGGCGGCCGCTCCCGGCTCGCCGAAGCGCAAGAGCCGCTGAAGGCCGAGGGCGACCGCCCGGTGATCGAGGCGAGGGGCTTGACCAAGCGCTTCGGCGATTTCACCGCCGCCGACGACATCAGCTTCGATATCCGCCGCGGCGAGATCTTCGGCCTGCTTGGGCCAAACGGCGCCGGCAAGTCCACCACCTTCAAGATGCTCTGCGGCCTGCTGAAACCGACCGGCGGCGAAGGCCGTGTCGCCGGTTTCGATCTTCGCCGCGACGCTGCCGAAGCGCGCAATCAGCTCGGCTATATGGCACAGAAATTCTCGCTCTACGGCGATCTTACAGTCATGCAGAACCTGGAATTCTTCGCCGGCGTCTATGGCCTTCGCGGGCAGCGAAGACGCGAGCGCATAGAGCTGATGGCCGATATTTTCGATTTCGGCCGCCACGCCCGTGAACCCGCCAAGGACCTGCCGCTCGGGCTCAAGCAACGCCTGGCGCTTGCCTGCGCCGTCATGCACGAACCGCGTGCCCTCTTCCTCGATGAACCGACCTCGGGCGTCGATCCGATCACTCGCCGCGAGTTCTGGACGCATATCAACGGCTTGGTCGAAAAAGGCGTCACCGTGCTCGTCACCACCCATTTCATGGACGAGGCGGAATATTGCGACCGCATTTCGCTGATCTACCGCGGCCGCTCGATCGCACTCGGTTCTCCCGATGAGTTGAAGGCACGCGTCGCGACAAAGGACGCGCCGGATCCGACGATGGAGGACGCCTTCATCGCGCTGGTGCAACAATCGGAAGCGGAGGATGCGGCATGAGCATTTCCTCCGGCCGGCTCCGGCGTCTTGCAGCTCTGGTGCGCAAGGAAAGCTTCCAGGCGATCCGCGACCCGAGCAGCATCCTCATCGCCTTCGTGTTGCCGCTGATCCTGCTCTTCCTCTTCGGCTACGGCGTCTCGCTCGATACAACGCGTACCCGCATAGGCCTCGTGACCGAGGAGATGACGCCGCTGACGCAGGACCTCGCGGCCAGCTTCCGGGCCTCGCGCTATTTCGACGTGGCGATCGGCCGTGACCGCCGCCTGTTCGAAGAAGATCTCGTGATCGGACAGGTGCGCGGCATCGTCGTCATCCCGGCCGATTTCACCACCCGTTATACCGCCGGCAACCGCCCGCAGGTCCAAGTGATTGTCGACGGCTCCGATCCGAACACGGCGAACTTCGTCCAGAACTATGCGCAGGGCGCCGTTGTCAACTGGGAACAGCAGAGGCAGGCGGACGTCGCCTCCCACAGTCCCGCCATCACAGTCGAGCAGCGCTTCTGGTTCAATCCGGAGCTGACCAGCCGCAATTTCCTCGTGCCGGGCTCGATCGCCATCGTCATGACGCTGGTCGGCACGCTGCTGACCTCACTCGTCGTCGCCCGCGAATGGGAGCGCGGGACGATGGAAGCAATGATGGCGACGCCGGTGACGGCCGTCGAGCTGCTTGCCGGCAAGATCCTGCCCTATTTTCTGCTCGGCCTCACCTCGATGACGCTCTGCGTGCTGCTTGCGGTCTTTCTCTTCGGCGTGCCGTTCCGCGGCTCCGTCGCCGGCCTTTATGCGCTGTCGGCCGCCTTCCTGATCCCGGCGCTCGGGCAAGGCCTGTTGATCTCGACGGCAACCAAGAACCAGTTCCTCGCCTCGCAGCTGGCGCTGATCTCCGCCTTCCTGCCGGCCTTCCTGCTCTCGGGCTTCCTGTTCGAGATCAACTCCATGCCCAAGATCATCCAGTGGATCACCTTCATCGTGCCGGCGCGCTACCTGATCCCCAGCCTGCAGACGGTGTTTCTCGCCGGCGACATCTGGCCGATGTTCGGTCGAGCAGTCTCGGTCATGCTGACGATCGGCGGCGTCATGTTCGTCCTGGCCGCACGCAGCACCAGAAAGAGGATCGGCTGAGATGGGATGGACAAGGCTCTACGCCCTCATCGTCAAGGAATTGCTCGCCGTGCTGCGCGACCCCAAGGGCCGCGCCATCCTGATCGGCCCGCCGATCGTCCAGCTCCTCGTCTTTTCGTATGCGGCGACGCTCGAAGTGCGCAATGTCGACGTCATGATCCTCAACCGCGACAGCGGCCATTGGGGCCAGGAGCTGATCGAGCGCATCGATGGCTCGCCGACCTTCCGCAATATCGAGATCGCCGCCGAACAGGCGCAGGTCCAGGTGGCTATCGACAATCAGGCGGTCATCGCGGCGGTCGAAATCGGCCCGGATTTCTCCCGCAATATCGAAGCGGGAACGCCGACCGACCTGCAGGTGGTGCTCGACGGCCGCCGTTCCAACGCCTCGCAGATCGTCGCGGGCTACCTCTCGCAGATCGGCGCGACGCTTGCCGCCGAGACACCGGCCGGCAAACGCGCCGGCGCCAGCATCGTCTCATCCGTGCCGCGCAACTGGTTCAACCCGAACCTCACCTATCAATGGTTCATGGTGCCGAACCTGATCGCCAGCATCGCGCTCCTGATCGGCCTGATCGTCACGGCGCTGTCGATCGCCCGCGAGCGCGAGCTCGGCACCTTCGACCAACTGATGGTCTCGCCGTTGCGCCTGCACGAGATCCTGATCGGCAAGCTGATCCCGCCGATGATGATCGGCCTCTTCCACATCACCGTCTATATCCTCGCCGCCGTCTTCCTCTTCGAGGTGCCGCTGCGCGGCTCGCTCTTCCTGCTTTACGGCAGCGCCATCTTCTATCTCGGTTCTGTCGCCGGCCTCGGTCTTTTCATCTCGGCGCTGTCGATGACGCAGCAGCAGGCGATCCTCGGCGCCTTCCTCTTCATGGTCCCGGCCATGCTGCTCTCCGGCTTCGCGACCCCGATCGAAAACATGCCGGGCTGGCTGCAGCCGATAACCTACGTCAATCCGCTGCGCTATTTCCTGGTGATCGTCAAAGGCGTTTTCCTCAAGGATATCCCGTTGAGCGAAGTGGTGAACCAGACCATCCCGCTGGCGCTGATCGCCACCGTCACGCTCAGCGCCGCCGCCTGGCTCTTCCGCCGGCGCCTGGAATAATCCCAGTCCCACACATGCTGCGGCCGTCTCACAGAATGTAAACCGGCCTTCCAAAGCGTGACTCTTTGCTGCTGGAACCTCGATTTGGCGTCGTCGTTACCCAAACGCAACCCCAGCAAAGGAGAAGCAAAATGTACAAGATTCTACTTGTCTCCAGCGCCCTTGCGCTGTCGTCGCTTGCCACCAACGCCCTGGCTGACGGAGCCGTGACCGGCGCTGCCGGCGGCGCCATCACCGGCGCGATCGTCGGTGGCCCCGTAGGCGCTGCCGTGGGCGGCATAGCCGGCGGTGTTGCCGGCGCCGTGGTCGATCCGCCGCCGCGTGAGGTCGTTACCTACGTTCAGCAGCAGCCGGCCCCGACCTCCCGCGTGGTCGTCGAGCAGCCGATCGTCGTCGGCAAGCCGCTTCCGGCCGATGTCGTCGTCACTCCGGTGCCCGACAACCCGAAATACGCCTATACGGTCGTCAACGATCGTCGTGTGATCGTTGAACCCCGCACCCATAGAGTCGTGCAGGTCATCGAATAATCAAGCGGTCGAGACCGCCTGCTGCGGCTCGACCACCTCCGGCCCCGCTTCGGCGGGGCCTTTTTTCTACGTTTGCACCAACAATCAATCGGCGCGCGATAGCACGGCAAACCGTCGTCTGAACGGCGGCTTCCATATTCCAAGCGGAGATCAGACTTTCAGCTCGCGACGCTCGCGCTCCGTCACCATGGCAAGGTCGAGGACCTTCTGCAGGTTGGCGGCGTGGCGGAAGTTGGGGTCGGGCTGGATGCCGCTTGCCACCGCTTCGGCGAAGCGCTGGTAGTTGGTCGGCACCGGCGGCACTTCGATCTCCTTCCAGGTGGCGGTCTCGGCATCCTCTCCGAGGCACCCCCGCAACTCGGACTCGGCCGGGCGATGGATGACCTCGAGGCTGCCCTTTTCGCCATAGATGCGCAGCTTCAGCTCATTCAGATGGCCCGTCGCCCAGCGGCTGGCATGGATGACGCCGAGCGCGCCGTTGGCGAAATCGACAGCCATGGTAAAGCTGTCATTGGCGTCGAGCATATACTCGCCGATCTGGCCGCCCGGCGCCTTGTTGAACGTCTTCAGCCGGGCAAAGACGTGGTCGATGTCGGTCGCGGCGCCATACGCGGCGAAATCGAGGATGTGGATGCCGACATCGCCGAGCACCCCGTTCGAGCCGTGGCCGGTGGAAAGCCGCCACAGCCAGGTCGATTCGGTGCGCCAGTCGCCCCAGGCGCGCGAGACGAGCCAGCTCTGGAGATAGGAGGCCTCCACATGCTTGATCGTGCCGAGTTCGCCGGCGAGCACGATTTCGCGGGCGCGCTGCAGCGGCGCGACGTTGCGATAGGTGAGATTCACCATGTTGATGACACCGGCCTTTTCGGCCGCTTCCGTCATCTCCAGCGCCTTCGGATAGTTTTCCGCCAGCGGCTTCTCGCAGAGCACATGTTTGCCGGCCGCAATCAGCGCCATGGTGGTCGGGTGATGGATGCGATCGGGCGTGATGTTCGTCGCCGCATCGAACTCACCCCAGGCGATCGCCTCATCCAATGAATGAAACCGCTTCTCGATGTTGAACTTGTCGGCAAAGGCGGAAAGCCGATCGGGATCGGTGTCGACGGCGCCAACCACCGTCACGCCGTCGATTTTGCTGAAGTGGGTGAGCTGGTTTTTCGCCATCACGCCCGTGCCAAGAACGAGTAGTCGCATGAATGCTCCTCAGCGGTAACCGGCTTCGCCGGCGTGGTGCAGTTTCGGGCCGCGTTCGACGATCGGCTCCAATGCCTTTTCCACCGGCACATTTGGAGCGTCGGTAATGCCAGTCAACGCGCCTTCAGGGTTGTAGGCCCACTTGACGCCGTTGATCAGCACCTTCTGGACGGTGGCGTCGTGATAGGTCGGATAGGTCTCATGGCCCGGGCGGAAATAGAAGATGTTGCCGGCGCCGCGGCGCCAGGTCAGGCCCGAGCGGAACACTTCCCCGCCCTGGAACCAGGAGATGAACACCGTTTCGAGCGGCTCCGGCACCGAGAACTGCTCGCCATACATTTCTTCGTTCTCGAGCTCGAAATGCTCGCCGATGCCGGCGGCGATCGGATGGCGGGGGTTGATCGTCCACAGCCGCTCGCGCTCGCCCGCCTCGCGCCATTTCAGCGCGCAGGGCGTGCCCATCAGCCGCTTGAAGATCTTCGAGAAATGGCCGGAATGTAAGACGAGAAGGCCCATGCCTTCCCAGACGCGCTTGGCGACGCGCTCGACGACGACATCGGAGACCGCGCCATGATCCTTGTGACCCCACCAGGTCAGGACGTCGGTTTCGGCAAGGCGGGCCTCGCTCAGCCCGTGCTCCGGCTCCTGCAGCGTCGCCGTGATCGCGGAGATGGCGGGATCGGTATTCAGCGCATTGGCGATCGTCGTATGCATGCCTTCCGGGTAGATGCCCCGGACGACCGCATTGGTATTCTCGTGGATATTCTCTCCCCAGACGACGGTGCGTATGGCCATGCTGTGCTCCTCTGGAAGCTGGAAGGATCGTTAGGTGGGAAAGGCAGAATTCAAAGCGCTTTGGAAAAAGGCGCCGGGTGCGCCTCGATCTCCACAACGTCCGAGCAACACATAGCGCTTTGTCAGGAGTTTGACAAAGGGGAAATTTTCTCTCGTGAAACGCCGGAGGATCCTCTGAGATATAACAATGAAATCAATGAGAAACGGATTTCGAGAACAGATTGACGACGATGACGCCCGATATGATCAGTCCGAGGCCGACAATGGCCGGCAGGTCGAGGCGCTGCTTGAAAAAGATCAGGCCGACCGAAGAAATCAGCACGATTCCCAAAGCGCTCCAAATCGCATAGGCGATGCCGACGGGAATGCTCTTCAGCGTCAAGGACAGGCAATAGAAGGCCGCCGCATAACAGGCGACGACAAGCGCCGTCGGCCCGATGCGGGTAAACTGCTGCGACAATTGCAGCGCCGTAGTGCCGATGACTTCGAGCACGATGGCTGCAAAGAGCAGCCCGTAGATGGCGGCCTGGCTCATGACGAATTCCTTTTCGGATTACTTTCCCGTGAGCTCGACGAGACGGCTGATGAGATTCCGCCTCAGAGCACTGCTGATGTCGTGGCTCTCCAACGTGTCGGCGAACCACAGCCCGTCGGCGGCGAACCGCACGATTTGTGCATCGAGCGAGGAGTCGGTGCCGACATATTCCTCAGCCCGCGCCTGCACCCATTGGCGCCAGCGAAGGCGCAGCCTGGGTTCGGCGAGAAGCGCGATCGTCACCTGCGTCCAGCTCCTGGAATCGTCGGGGCGATCCTTGAGACCGGACACCGCCCTGAGATAGGCCCGGGTGAAGCGCCCCTGCGGCACGGGATCGCCGCGCATCAGCTCCTCGATATCCGCATCGAACCTTTCGAGCAGACTCTCGAAAAGCGCGTCGAGCAGCGCATTCTTCGTCGGGAAGTGATGCAGCAATCCGCCCTTGCTGACGCTGGAGGCGGCGGAGACTGCATCGAGTGTCACGGCCGCCATGCCTTCGCTGGCGGCAAGACGCGCTGCGACCTCCAGCAATTCCTGGCGCACGAGAGCCGGTTGTTTCTTGCGATGATGAGCGTTTGACATGCCAAATAAAGATACCGTCCGGACGGTTTTGTCAAGAAGAATCGGTGCAAACCCCTGCTCCACAGGCATTATGCGCGAAATGCCGCGGCACCTCGATGACAGTTGCGATCATTTTCCATCAGGTGCATGAAGGATCGGGGAATGGAATGATATCGGGGATGGTTTCGTGACGGAGAAGGTCACCACTCTATACGAGGCGATCGGCGGCGATCCCGCCGTGCGGGCGCTGACCAACCGCTTCTATGCGCTGATGGATACGCTGCCGGAGGCAAGCAACGTGCGTGCTGTGCACCCGCCGAGCCTCGAAGGCAGCGAAGAGAAATTCTACGAATATATGACCGGCTATCTCGGCGGCCCGTCGCTTTATACCGACAAGCGCGGCCATCCGCGCCTGCGCAGCCGCCATTTCGTCGCCGAGATCGGCCCGGTCGAGCGCGACGAATGGCTGCTCTGTTTCCGCCGCGCGCTCGACGAGACGACATCGAGCCAGGCGCTGCGCGATCTCATCTGGGCGCCGGTCGAGCGCCTTGCCTATCACATGCAGAATAAGGCCCCTGACGACAAGGAACAACCATGAGCCTGAACGCGCGCCTGGAGCCGGTGCTCTATCTCTTTGCCGGCCTGTTCGGCGTCGCCGGCGTGGCGCTCGCCGCGCTTGCCGCCCATGGCGGCGGTGAGGCCAACCTTGCGGCATCCGCCTCCGCCATGTGCCTCGCGCACGCCCCCGCCCTGCTCGCCTTGGCTCTCGGCACCGCCAAGCTCAAAACCGCCTGGCTGGCCGGCTTTCTGATGATTGTCGGAACGCTGCTCTTTGCCGGCGATCTGGTCTCGCTGCGTTTTGCCGGTTCCGGCCTCTTCCCTTATGCCGCGCCCACCGGCGGCTGGGCGATGATGCTCGGCTGGCTGGCCGTGGCGGCGGGTGCTGTCTTGCGAGTTCGCTCCTGAGAGAGCTTTGACTCATCCGCAACTGGGCGGCTTATGGAAGGCACCCCCTCTCCTCCCTCATCCCTGTGCTCGTCACAGGGATCCAGTGCGCCCAAGTCCTTGGGCGCGGAAGACTCATTCATTGCAGAGAGTCAATCACGGCGCGGACGCGCCGTGGCTGGATTCCTGTGACGAGCACAGGAATGAGGGAGGATAAAGAACCCTCGCCTTCTCCATACAAATGCATCAACCGCTATCAGATACCCTCGACCACTTTAAAACCCTCAAAAACCGGCGGCCCTTTATACATCGCCTTGCGGTCTCCGGCATTGCGATGCGCAGCGCGAAAATTCTCGGACTTCGTCCAGTTCTGAAAATCCTCTTCGCTCTTCCAGACCGTGTGCGAGGAATAGAGCGTATAACCCTCTTCTTCGTTGCCCTTGCCGCGCAGCAGCCGGAATTCGACGAAACCGGGCACCTCGGCCAGGCCGGAATCGCGATTGCGCCAGACCGTCTCGAAATCGCCCTCACTCCCGGTTACGACCTTGAAGCGGTTCATTGCGATATACATGGAATCTCCTCAGGCTTTCCGTTTGCCCGCCCTTATCGCAGGCGAGGGAAAGGCGAGAATATTATTGCCGTTTGCCGCCGCCGCGCCAAGCGGTCTTGTCGCCGCTTCCCCAGGCATTCGCGCCTCCCAGGTCGGGAACAGCGTCACATTCTGGTAGATCTGCCGGCGTTCGGCATGCTGCTGAAAAAGCTCGTAAAGCTCGGGCACGAGGCCGTCGCCGCTCTGCGCGGCGAGCTTGTGCAGGCCGATCATGGTGAAGCCGTCGGGGCGCTTGTCATTCATCGGGAATTGTCTCGTTCGTTCATCGTCTGCAGCGCACGTTCCAGGCTGGACTTGCTGCCGTTTCGAAGCGGGATGAAGGCCTTGCTGAACTTCTTGCAGCCGGTCTTCACGCGCAGGCAGGCATCATGGCTGATACAGTCGATGGGGCAGAACACGCAGTCGACAGAGGGTAGCAAGGTGTCGATGCGCGAAACCGCCTCGCGCAGGCCGCCATCGTGATGAATGAGCTCGGCGCCGAAATTGCTGGCGATCTGGCGCAGATGCGCCACCTGGCAGTCGCGGCCGCCGACATAAAGGAAACTGCGGCCATCCAGTTTGGTTCGTCCGTTGGATGCCTGGCCGACCTCCTCGCCCGCGGTCTCGCGGACCTCCCGGTTCGATCCCTTCTTGCCCTTGCGAGCCATATGCCACCCGTTCGCTCGTTGATCGTCACACGATTCCTGCGTGTGTGGACGGACCTTATTAAACCTGATTTTTGGAGTAAAGTATAAAGTTGATATTTTTATCATATTATCTCGGCGTCACCTGAACCGGAAAGGTGTATGTGCGTGAGGATGCTACCATATCATCCGGCATAGCCGGAAGATTGCAGGAAGCCACCCTGCCAAGAGCGGCACGATCCACTTCAGGCAAGCTTGAACCCCGGACGATGCCCGATGCTGTGATATTGCCGCTGGGATTGACCGTGATACGAACAGTTAAGCTGGCATGAGCCGTACGATACCGCGCCTCCATACGGTCGACACAACGGAACAATCGTGCAACGAGCTTACCTTTGTAGTTGGCTTCCGACGCACCGCCGGCTCCATTCCGCCCGCCCAACGTGCGTGAATTCTCGCTGGAGTTGGCGTTTGCTTGCCCGTCCGCAGCGCCTCGGCGTGCCTCCTCTTTGGCATCCCCCTCCGAACCTTGGGCCTTTTTCGGCGGCTGTTTTCTTTCCGCCGATTTCTTTTCAGCGGGCTTTTCCAGCTTCGGTTTCGGCTGAGGCTTCGCAATCTCTACTGGCGGTTTCGGCTCAGGAGAAATCGCAGCCGTCTCGAGGGGCTTGATCTCCTCTAGCTCTGAGGGCATTGCGGCCACCACCGGCTGAGCAGACATTAACTGAGTCTCTACCGGCTGCTTCGGCACCACCGTCGACATCGGCTGTACGACTGAAGTTTCCGCAGGGGTTTCCGATACAAGAACTTCCGGCTCCGCAGCCGTCACCGTCTCCGCTGACTGACGTGTAATCCCCTGCGTCGGTTGAACAGCCTCGACAGGCTCCGCATCGGTCGGCTGGACGGCCTCCGGCTGTACCTCTGCTGTCTCTACCGGTTTGATCTCATCAGGTTCGACAGCTTCTGGAACGATCTCTTCCTGTATTGTGACATCGGTCTCGCCGGCTGCGCTCTGATCGGCGTCAGAACTGCCGAGCATAACGACGCTGATCGCTTCGCCTGCTTCCATCAGCGTCTCGTCCGAAGGCATGGGCATAACGACCAGCAGCGCTGCGGCCAACGCCACATGGAAAATCAGCGAACCGACACACGTCAGCGCCACCCGCCGCCGCACCGGCTTCTGCTCGTCTTCCTGCTTCTCCACCGCCGCATCCATCGGCGGCGCGGAAGCGGGAGCGGCCGGTTCGGCTTCCGGATGATCGGGAAAGGAAGAGATCTGCGCAAAACGTGTGTAGTGGATCACCGTCTCGCCGGCCGGCTGCCGCTGCGCGTTTCGCAGTTCCGGAAGCTCGTGGCCGGGGTGCATGCCGGGCGTATTGTCGTTCAGGCTGCGGTCGGCGTCCGCCTCCTCGATGAGCACGTGTCTCGATCTGGATTTCGCTGAAATCGCCATTCTTTACGCCTCGGACAGCCAGAAACATGTCCGCCGGGGTTCATCCCCCGGCGTCTTCTCATCCTTCGAAGGGGACGGAGATCTGCGAGCGGGTGACGAGACCCTTCATACATTCACCGGCGACCGGCCCGTCGCAGACCGGCGTGTCGTTGATGAGGATGCGGGTCACGCTCTCGCATTTGACATTCGGCATGTCGAACTGACGCACGCGCTTCTTGCCTTGGGGCAGATCGCGGAAGTCGAGAACGGTGATGCGGTCGAAGGCATTCTTTTCATTGAAGAAGGCGAGCTCGAAGGAAACCTTGTTGATGGCGGCGGGCAACTTGTTGAGCGCCACAAAGGTCATCATGCAACCCTTCTGCGAGGGCGCCAGCGCATTGAGTTCGACATCGAGGGAGGCTGCCGGCGCCGCCTCCTGCGCCTGGGCTACGCTTGCAACCGTCATCACCAAGCTGGCCGCAAAGGCCGCAAACCTACCCGTCATAATCGTCTCCGCATTGTCGCGAGCCGTCGGCGGACGGCTTCGTAGCAGCAATCTCACAAACTTGACTGTATTAGTCTTCTATTGCGTTTTTAAAAAACCATGAGTCGGAAAGTCAAGTTAATTGTAAACCCAATCGGAGAGCGTAGATGGCCGGCCTCACGGAATTGCCAGCCGAAATAACGGTCAAAAGCCAGACACCTTTAAGAATGTGCCACCGTCCTGCGAGCTGCCGGCGCAGCACCGGATCGTCGAAAGCGCATGGGCCTGACCTCGGGCCAAAATCTGCACCCCGTCAAATCAGATCAGACGACCGCCGCCGCTCTCGCCTCCGTCGACCTTGTCGGCTTCGACGGCCGCTTTTGCCAGGGCCTTTCGGGCAGCGAGCAGCGGCGCGTGCAGCTTACCCGCGTTCTCTGTTAGATTTCCGAACCCGTCGTCGACGGCAAGCCCTGCTGGCTGCTGCTCGACGAAACCGTTTCGAGCCTCGACATCAGCCCCAGCTGACGATCATGATGCACGACCTGAACCTGACCGCTCTTTTTGCCGACCGCGTCGTCCTGATCAAATCACCCGGCTCGCCCCGCCGGAAGCATCAAGGAAGTGCTGACAGACGAGACGATGCTTTCGGTCTTCGGTTGCGCGCTGCGAATCAACCAGATCCCGGCCGACGGCACGCCTTTCGCCCTCGCCCCACAGCGCCCTCTCCCCTGCCGGAGCCTGCGCGGGCGGAACTTTTGCCCCCGCAACACGTTGTCGGCAATGATCTGGGTCAATGCCGGGCGACATCATTCATGCAACGGACGGTGGTGACCCCTCGTGCGAAAATAGGCGGGCTTGCGCGCGCCCACCAATGGAGACAGCCATGAGCTATTCTATATTCCAGTCCGGCCGCAGCCGCCGCAACGGCACCTTCCACAATCTCGAATCCGGTATAGAAGACCAGATCGAAGCATTGCGCGACGAGCTTGCCGAACTGACGCGTCTGGTCGGCAAAAACTCACGACACCAGAGCGAGAAGTTTCGCAGCCAGGCGAGCGCCGGCTTTGAGGAACTGCTCGGCCGCAGCGAGGATCTGCTGCGCGAACTGCAGCACGGTTACGAGCGCGGCGCAACCGAAATGCGCGAGACGGTGCGCAATCATCCGCTGGCAACCATCGGCGCCGCTGCCGCATTGGGCTTGGCCATCGCCTTCCTCGCCCGTCGCTGAGGAAGCGCGATGCTGTCGATCCTCAGCCTGCTGACGGGCGCAAGCGTGCATCGCAGCCTCGCCCGCGCCAAACGCACCAGCATCTTCATCGCGGTTGCCGCGCTCTTCCTCCTCACAGCCTATGCGCTGGCGGTGGCCGCCGGCGCCATTTGGCTCGCCGGCATCTACGGTCCGCTCGCCGCCGTCCTCTTCCTGGCCGTCGGCGCGCTGCTGGTCGCAATCATTGTGCTGGTCGTGATGTCGATCATCAACGCCCGCGAGGCACGCCGCGCCCGCGATCGCCGCGCGGCGCTGGAATCTCTGGCGACGGTAGGCATCGGCCTCGTCCGAGCCCAACCGCTGCTCACCGCCGGCGTCCTGGCCGCGATTGTCGCGGCCAACCTTATGGGTTCGAAGCGGGAGGATTGATCGGCATAGATGCTCCTGATCGTTCTGAGAAGGGGCGATGAAAAGCGAATTTGCACACCAACGGAGGATTTGGGTAGGACGCCCACCCCAACCTCCCTCATTCCTGTGCCTGTCACAGGAATCCAGCCACGGCGCGTCCGCGCCGTGAATGACTCTCATCAAAACAAAATTAGTCTCTCGCGCCCAAGGACTTGGGCGCACTGGATTCCTGGGACGAGCACAGGAATGAGGGAGGAAAGGTAAGCGCTGGAATGGCGAAGCCATCACGTGGGGCGTCATCGCCCATCCAACGACCCAAAATGCGCGCCCAGGAAGCACGCCCGGCGCCTCCCATTCACAATCCCGTCAAAACGCAAAAGCCTTCGAGGTCAGCGGCGCCGAGGTCGCATCCGGGCCGAAATCGGCCTCGCCTGATATCTGCAGCAGTTCCTGCAGGCGCTGCCGCGCGCGGTTGACGCGGCTCTTGATGGTGCCGACGGCGCAGCCGCAGATTTCCGCCGCCTCCTCGTAGGAAAATCCCGAAGCACCGACGAGGATGATCGCCTCGCGCTGGTCCGGCGGCAGCTGATCGAGCGCCTTCTTGAAATCCTGCAGATCGAGCGCGCCATATTGCGAGGGATGCATGGCCATCGATTCCGTGAACAGCCCATCGCTGTCCTGCACCTCGCGACCGCTCTTGCGCATCTGGCTGTAGAGTTCGTTACGCAGGATTGTGAAGAGCCAGGCCTTCATATTGGTGCCCATCTCAAAATGATCCTGCTTGGCCCAGGCCTTCATGATCGTGTCCTGGACGAGATCGTCGGCGCGATCATGCCGTCCGATCAGCGAAATGGCAAAAGCGCGAAGGCTAGGGAGGGCCGCCAGCAATTCCCGCTTGAAGCTGGGTTGCAGTTTCTCTTCCATGCGACGATCCTATTCGGCCATCTTGGCAGAAGCCATCATTTCAGCATGGTCGAGCTTTTCGAGAAGGTCGAGAAAACGATCGGGGATCGCCTCTTCCTGTGCCGCGGCATAGAGCGACCGCAGCTTGACGCCGATCTGATTGTTCGGGTCCAGAATATCGCTTGCCCGCAGCTCCAGCTTCCGCTGATCCGCCGCCTCTTTATTGCGTGTAGTCATCAACTCGTCTTCTCACCGTTATCTGTTCCAGAGGCGTGCAAATCACGAAATCCACCACCGACACCGACCGTTCCACTATCGATGTCGCTGGTATTTGCCGCGGCATGGGTCAAAATGCTACGCCCTTTCTTTGTCGGGTGGGATAATGCGGCGCGACAAAAAAAGTTCCTGCCCTTCCGGAACTTTTTTACCAAGGCAGCGTTAACCGCCCATTGAACCTACGACCGGCCTGCATACGGGAGCCTTTGATGACACTTTCTACTCGAATTGCGCCGCACCTTCCTTATCTGCGTCGCTATTCCCGCGCCCTTACCGGCACCCAGACTTCAGGTGACGCTTACGTCGCCGCCGTTCTCGAAGCCATTATAGCCGACCTGTCGATCTTCCCGGATACGCCAAATGACCGGGTCGCGCTTTACAAACTGTTCACGCAACTGTTTGGTTCCACTGCGGTCCAGATTCCAGAGCCGACCTCCCCTTATGCGTGGGAACAGCGCGCCACACTCAACCTGTCCAAGGTTTCGCCGGGCGCCCGTCAGGCCTTCCTGCTCGCTTCGGTGGAGAATTTCCGCGTTGGAGAAATCGCGGAAATTCTCGAACTCGATGAACAGGACGTCATGCAGTTGCTCGACAAGGCCTCGCAGGAAATCTCCCGTCAGGTCGCAACCGACATCATGATTATCGAGGATGAACCGCTGATCGCCATGGATATAGAGCAGATGGTCGAAAGCCTCGGCCATCGCGTCACCGGCATTGCCCGCACCCATGCCGAAGCCGTCGCGCTCTACAACAGGACGAAGCCGAGCATGGTGCTCGCCGACATCCAGCTTGCCGACGGCAGTTCCGGCATAGACGCGGTCAACGACATCCTGAAGACGTCGAGCGTACCGGTGATCTTCATCACCGCATTCCCGGAACGGCTTTTGACGGGCGAACGCCCCGAACCCACTTTCCTCGTCACCAAACCGTTCAATCCCGACATGGTCAAGGCCCTGATCAGTCAAGCGCTTTTCTTCAATGAATCGACCAAGGTAGCCGCCTGAGACGCAATTTTCCGGTCCTCGGAACCAAACCGCCGAGACAGGCGTTCCGGTGCTACCGGGGCGCCCCGATGACTTTAACGGTTTTTGCAGCGCTTTATTCTAGAGTTGGCAGGCGGTTTCTGGCGGGGCGTTCCGTTCAGCGACGCTCCGAGATGTCACAGGGAAAGGCGGCCGAGTGAATACGACTGAACCATTGTCGGGCACGCCTTTCACCTTCGAAGGCAAAGCCGCAATGATGGAGCGGGCGCTCGGCAGCGCCGGGATTTCGATCCTCTGCCAGGACGCCCGGCTTTCAATCTTCTACGCCGAAAATCTGCCGCCGCATTTCGCAGCCCTTTTTATGCCCGGCGGCAGTGATGCCACTCTTTTCGGTGACGTCCACGGGCAATATCTGACGGCACTGAAACGCAAGGTGCTGGAGACTGGCATTCCCAACAATGCCGAGGTCGAGATCGATGTCGACGGCGAAATGCGCACTTATGAATTGAAGATCCAACGCACCGGCGACCGCGGCACGCTTGGACTCCTGTCCGTAATGACGGAGGTCACTGAAAGCCGGCATCGTGAAAAAGTGCTGAAATCGCTGCTGCGTGAGCTCTCGCACCGTTCGAAGAACCTTCTCGCCATCATTCAGGGCATTGCGACCCAAACTGCGCGCAACACGCTCTCGCTCGACAGCTTCCTCCTCAAGTTCCGCGGCAGGCTGCAATCGCTTTCCAATTCCCAGGACCTCGTCACGGATTCGAGCTGGCGGGGCGCTTATCTCTTCGAGCTCGCTGAAAAACAGTTCGCTCCCTACTGGCCGGAGACATCAGGCTCCATGCCGATCTACGGCATCAATGCCCATCTGACGCCGAATGCCGCCGTGCATCTCGGCCTCGCCCTCCACGAGCTCATTGTCAACTCTGCTTCCTACGGGGCAATATCAGGCGGTGCCGCCTCGATCACGTTGAACTGCCGTGAAGCGATGATCAACGACAGAAAAGCGATCGAGATCGCCTGGGCCGAAGTGCTGCAGGACCAGTCGGAAGTCCATGAGTTCAGCGACAACAGCTTCGGCCGCACCGTGCTCGAGCGTGTCGTGCCCTCGTCTGTCAACGGCAAAGCGGAATTGAGCCTTGTGCCCGGCCGCATCGAATATCGTCTGACTATTCCGGAAACCGAATTCGAAATCTTCAAGCGTGTGTGAAGCCCGACACCGCTAACAACGAAAAACAGCCGGTGCGAGGGCGGCGCACCGGCTGTCTTCACTCACCGGGAGGGGACCGTGAGTACGTCCGGATAGTGGGTTGGGGGCGCGCATGTTGGGTCGATGCGATCACCATCCGGATACCGCAATAACGGTGAAGCTCGTGTTTGGTTCCCTGGCATTCGAAAAAAATCGTGTTTTTTTGATCTTTTTTCCGATGCCCTTCCCTCGCCGCACGCTCAGATAAATCATCGGTCAGAACCGAAGAAATTAATGTTTAAAAAACAGATATTTACCGGCGCTTCGCCCAGGAGGATCCGTCAAAATTTTACCGTTTGATAAATTTTTAAACCTGAGTTACGCTTCCCCTCACAGGCCGTTTACCAATAATGAGGGAACTTCAATGGAACGACTGGAAACTGGGATTCATGCCGGCCGGCTTTCGCCCGCTGAGTATGAGGCTAATTTTTCCGATCTGCATCCGCGCCTCGACAATCACGAGGCGCTGGTCGCCGCCGACCGCTGTTATTTCTGTTATGACGCGCCGTGCATGACGGCCTGTCCCACCTCGATCGACATTCCGCTCTTTATCCGCCAGATTTCGACCGGCAATCCGCTGGGTTCGGCCAAGACGATCTTCGACCAGAACATCCTCGGCGGCATGTGCGCCCGTGTCTGTCCCACCGAAGAGCTGTGCGAACAGGCCTGCGTGCGCAACACGGCCGAGGAACGGCCCGTCGAGATCGGCCGCCTGCAGCGTTATGCGACCGATGCCGCTATGCAGACCGGCAAGCAGTTCTATGTCCGCGCTGAGGCGACAGGAAAGAAGATTGCCGTCGTCGGCGCCGGCCCGGCAGGCCTTGCCGCCGCCCATCGCCTGGCCGTGAAGGGTCATTCCGTCACGATTTACGACGGCAGGGAAAAATCCGGCGGCCTCAACGAATACGGCATCGCCACCTATAAAACAGTGGACGATTTCGCCCAGCAGGAAGTCGATTACATCATCTCGGTCGGCGGCATCGACGTCCGCCACGGCGCCCTCCTTGGCCGCGATTTCTCGCTGTCCGATCTGCAGTCGCAATATGACGCCGTCTTTCTCGGTATCGGTCTTGCCGGCGTCAATGCGCT
Source organism: Rhizobium sp. CBN3 (assembly GCF_030518245.1). NCBI lineage: Bacteria > Pseudomonadati > Pseudomonadota > Alphaproteobacteria > Hyphomicrobiales > Rhizobiaceae > Rhizobium > Rhizobium sp. CBN3. The sequence goes on along the minus strand of NZ_JAULSE010000001.1, from coordinate 221,640 downwards.
GCGTATCGAGGGCGAAAACCTAGCCGGCGTCGACGACGCGGTCGATTTCATCGCCGCGCTCCGCCAGGCTGAAGACAAAAGCGAAATCGCCATCGGCCGCCGCGTCGTCGTGCTCGGCGGCGGCATGACGGCGATCGACGCTGCCGTGCAGGCAAAGCTGCTTGGCGCCGAGGAAGTGACCATCTGTTACCGCCGCGGCAAGGAGCACATGAACGCCTCGGAATACGAGCAGGATCTGGCCAGCTCGAAGGGCGTCATCATCCGTCACTGGCTGGCGCCGAAATCGATCCTGTCGCAGGACGGCAAAGTTGCCGCGATCGAAGTGGAATACACCAAGATCGTCGAAGGCCGCCTCGTCGGCACCGGCGAGACCGGCGTAATTGCCGCCGACCAGATCTTCAAGGCGATCGGCCAGACCTTTGATGCCGCGGGCCTCGGTGCGCTGCGCATGGAGTCCGGCCGCATCGCGGTCGACGTCGAAGGCCGCACCTCGCTCGACGGCGTCTGGGCCGGCGGCGACTGCGTGTTCGGCGGCGAAGATCTCACGGTTTCCGCCGTCGCCCATGGCCGCGACGCGGCTGAATCCATCCATCGCGCCCTCTCCGCAACAGCCGCTCCGGCTGTCGCGGTTGCTTGAAGGGGAGAATGAACAATGGCTGATCTCCGCAACAATTTCGTCGGCATCAAATCCCCGAACCCGTTCTGGCTGGCCTCCGCGCCGCCGACCGACAAGGCCTATAACGTCGAGCGCGCCTTCAAGGCCGGCTGGGGCGGCGTGGTCTGGAAGACGCTCGGCGAGGAAGGCCCGCCCGTCGTCAACGTCAACGGCCCGCGATACGGCGCGATCTTCGGCGCCGACCGCCGCCTGCTGGGCCTCAACAATATCGAGCTCATCACCGACCGCGACCTCTACACCAACCTGCGTGAAATGAAGCAGGTGAAGATGAACTGGCCGGACCGGGCGCTGATCGCCTCGATCATGGTGCCCTGCGAGGAACAGGCCTGGAAGTCGATCCTGCCGCTGGTCGAAGAGACCGGCGCCGATGGTATCGAACTCAATTTCGGCTGTCCGCACGGCATGTCGGAGCGCGGCATGGGCTCGGCCGTCGGCCAGGTCCCGGAATATATCGAAATGGTCGTGCGCTGGTGCAAGCAGTACACCCGCATGCCCGTCATCACCAAGCTGACGCCCAATATCACCGATATCCGCCGTCCTGCGCGGGCCGCCAAGGCCGGCGGCACCGACGCCGTTTCGCTGATCAACACGATCAATTCGATCGTCTCCGTCGATCTCGACAACTTCGCCCCCAACCCGACGGTCGGCGGCAAGGGCAGCCATGGCGGCTATTGCGGCCCGGCGGTCAAGCCGATCGCGCTCAACATGGTGGCCGAGATCGCCCGTGATCCCGAAACCTACGGCCTGCCGATCTCGGGGATCGGCGGCATCACCACCTGGCGGGACGCAGCCGAATTCCTGGTTCTCGGCGCCGGCAACGTCCAGATCTGCACGGCGGCGATGACCTATGGCTTCAAGATCGTGCAGGAGATGATAACGGGGCTCTCCGACTGGATGGACGAAAAGGGACATCGCAGCCTCGACGATATTACCGGCCGCGCCGTGCCCAACGTCACCGACTGGCAGTATTTGAATCTCAACTACGTCGCCAAGGCGAAGATCGATCAGGATGCCTGCATCAAATGCGGCCGCTGCCACATCGCCTGCGAGGACACCTCCCACCAGGCGATCACCAACGTCGTCAACGGTCTGCGTCATTTCGAGGTGATCGAAGAGGAATGCGTCGGCTGCAATCTCTGCGTCAACGTCTGCCCGGTCGAGAACTGCATCACCATGGAACCGCTTGCTGCCGGCACCGTCGACAGGCGTACCGGCCGTGTCGTCGATCCGAACTATGCCAACTGGACGACCCACCCGAACAATCCGATGGCCCGCCAGGCGGCGGAGTGACGGCTTCGCAACGCCGCGGACCAGCGCGTCCGCGGCGTAACGCTAGATTGCAAATCCGGATTTCCGGCTTGATGGACGACCCTGAAGCGGGAACATCATGAGGCTGCCGAAGTTAGCGCAGGCGATCTCCGCGAGAGAGCCATGCACGACCACTCAAGCAACGAAAAATCGAGACCGGCACCCCCCCATTGGAGCCGACGCCTCCCGATCGGAGCGGAGGTTGATGCCGGCGGCGTTTCGTTCCGGCTATGGGCCCCTGCCAGGGAACGCTGTTTCCTCGTGATCGAGGAAAATTCCGAATACGAGATGACGGCGGAGGAAGGCGGCTACTTCTGCCTCTATCTGCCCGGTCTGGCTGCAGGGACGCGATACCGGTTTCACTTTGGGGACGCAGGTGATCTTCTTGCCGATCCTGCCTCGCGTTTTCAGCCGGATGGTCCATCGGGGCCGTCAGTTGTCGTGGATCCGGCGCGGTATCAGTGGAATGATCACGATTGGCAAGGAATGTCTCCCTTCGGAGCCGCTCTCTACGAGCTGCACGTCGGCACCTTCACAAGGGAGGGGACCTTTGCGGCGGCCCGGGAAAAGCTGGCAAGACTCCGGTCGATTGGCATCAACTGCCTGGAAGTAATGCCGATCAACGAATTTGAAGGCGAGTTCGGCTGGGGTTACGACGGCACGTTGCTCTATGCTCCGACCCGGCTCTATGGACCACCGGATGATGTGCGCGCCTTCGTCGACGAAGCCCACCGGATCGGCATCGGGGTGATCCTCGACGTGGTCTACAATCACTTCGGTAAGGGCGAGCGTTTTTGCGAATTCACACCAGACTATTTTACCGAGCGTTATTCGAACGAGTGGGGCAAATCGATCAACTTCGATGGTCCGAACAGCCGTGGCGTTCGCGAATATGTCGCAAAGAACGCGGCCTATTGGATCGACGAATTTCATTTTGATGGCCTGCGCATCGATGCAACGCAGGCCTTGTTCGACTCAAGCCGCGAACACATCGTCACGGTTATCGTCAGGGAAGCTCGCGCAGCAGCGAGACAGCGTCAAATCTATCTCGTTAGCGAAAATGAGCCGCAACAAACCAATATGGTGCGGCCGGCTGAGGTGGGAGGGCATGGGCTGGACGCCCTGTGGAATGAGGATTTCCACCGCTCCGCGACAGTGGCGCTGACGGGCCGCAACGAAGCCTATTATCATGATTATCGCGGTACGGCTCAGGAGTTCGTTTCCGCCGCCAAATATGGTTGCCTGTTTCAGGGACAAAGATATGATTGGCAGGACAAACCACGGGGCACTGCGGGGCTCGATCTCAAGCCGTGGAATTTCGTACACTTTCTCCAAAATCACGATCAAGTCGCCAACTCCGGCACAGGAGCCAGGATCGGTCACATAACATCGCCGGCTCGCCTTCGAGCCCTGACGGCGCTCCAACTGCTGGGGCCGCAGACGCCCATGCTGTTTCAGGGGCAGGAGTTTGGTTCCTCTTCTCCGTTCTATTATTTCGCCGATCACGACGGAGAAATCGCCGACATCGTACGGCAGGGACGGCGCAGTTTTATCAGCCAATTCCCGAACCTGCGGGATGAAGAACTCATCAGACACATGGCAGACCCATGTGCTCGCGCGACGTTCGACAAGGTGAAGCTTGATTGGGCTGAATGGGAGAGGAACGCGGCAGTCGTTCAGCTTCATTGCGACCTGCTGAATCTGCGCCAGACGGATAAGGCTTTTGCTCGCCAGGCCTGCGCCCGCGACGGCGAGATGGATGGCAGTATCTTGTCCAGCACCGCCTTTCTCCTGCGATTCTTCGCGGAGGAGCCCTCTGACGAGAGACTATTGCTGATCAACTTCGGCAATGATCTCGTGATCGACAGTCTGCCGGATCCGCTTTTTGCTTCACCACAAGGTCATCAATGGCGTCTCTCGTGGTCAAGTGAGGATCCCTTATATGGTGGCAGCGGTCGCCGGCCCTATGATTTCCAGAAGCGTTGGGTATTAAACGGGGATATCGCTTTGGTTCTCGCATCCGCAGAAGTCGGCAACCGACGAAACGCCTCAGAAGTATCCATCAAGAGCTGGCAAGCCGGTATTTCGCGAGCCGAAGACGCTGGCCTCTGACTCAAATATCACTGCGCATAACCGTCCCATGAAGCGTAGCTGATCGGCAGCTCCGTTTCGTGAGCCAAGTCAGGTGGCGCCGCCGATCCTCTCTGGCCCCCTACGAGTTTCCAGATCGTGGGCGTATGGTCCCGCATGTCCACCGGTTCTCATGAAGTGCTTATCAATTTCGGCGATGATCGCTTCAGCGTTCTCTCCGGCATTTAATCGGATCAGAGCGTCCAGTTTCGCTTCCGCACGGTCATCGTTTTCCTTCGAAGACGGAGATCCGATGTAGAGGAAGTAGGCAAGACCAACGACCTGCCAGAGCAGCTGCAGGAATTCGGACTGCCAATTTTCAAAGGTGTCTCTGCCCATCTCCATGAGGTAGGCGTTGATATCAGGGGCTTGACCGTGGCTCTGCTGCTCGCCGACAAAAGCAAACCAGCCAAATAACCAATGGCCGGCGAGCGAAAATAGAAAGAAGCCGACGGTGATCCAGGCGTAGGCGTATTTCTTGAACATGATACCTCCTTTGGACAGGCGACTGGTGCGGCGAGTGCAAGATCAGCCGCATTTGAATTCCCCATCAGCTGATCCCTGGTCTGCCCTTCAAGTCCCCCCGGATTGAGAGATCGGATGCAGCAGCCGTCGCGTCGGCCCTGAAAGCGGGCAGCACCTCGCGTCCGTAGATTTCGATGAATTCGCTGCGAATTTTTCGACATCGATGCTGTAGATCACCGCCTCCTCATACCAGCTGCTGCTTCGGTTCGGCACCGCGACGGTCTCCCGTTAATCTCTGTTGCACACCTTCTAACGGTTCCGGAAGGAGGGGGTTCCTTGGGTTGCGCCAGCTCCACCGAGGCCACGGGAAGCCGGATGAAGGTCCGGCCCGGTGGAACCCGCAAGCATCACCGGTGTTCTCCCAAGATCCCAAACAAGTAGGAAAGCTTCCGATGGATCAGTCCACGACACCGCTGGGAGGTCCCGTGCGATCACCTCTCCAACCGAAATGGTGGCATACGGCAACTGTCTACCAGGTCTATCCGCGCAGCTTCTGCGATTGCAACGGAGATGGCGTCGGCGATATCCCGGGCATCTCCTCCAAGCTCGATTATTTGAAGAAACTCGGGATCGACATCATCTGGCTATCGCCGATCTACAAGTCGCCGATGGACGACAACGGCTACGACATATCCGACTATCGGGACATCGCCCCCGAGTTCGGCACACTCGCTGATTTCGACCAGTTGGTGGCGGAGGCGAAAGACAGTGGGATCGGCATCATGCTCGACCTCGTCGTCAACCATACGTCCGACGAGCATCCGTGGTTTCTTCAATCCCGTCAGGGGCCGGACAACCCGTTTCGCGACTTCTACATCTGGCGCAAACCCGCCCTGGACGGGGGACCGCCCAACGGCCTGAAATCCTCCTTCGGCGGGCCGGCCTGGACGCTCGACGCGACGACGGGCGAATATTACCTGCACATGTTTTCCCGCCGCCAGCCGGACCTCAACTGGGAGAACGAAAGGGTCCGGACAGAAATCTACGACATGATGAACTGGTGGCTCGAGCGCGGCATTGCCGGCTTCCGCATGGATGTCATCGATTATATCGGCAAGCAGGTGGACCGGGAGCTCGTCAAGGACGGACCGCATCTGCACGATTATCTGCAGGAGATGAATGCCAAGACCTTCGGCAGCCGCGATATCCTGACGGTCGGCGAGGCCTGGAGCGCCACACCCGGCGCAGCTCTCCTCTATTCCGGGCGCGAACGCCGGGAACTGTCGATGATCTTCCAGTTCGAGCACGTCACCCAGCAATGGGACGCGGTTTATGGGAAATGGCGCCCGAAGCCGTTCGACCTCGTGAATCTCAAGACGGTCCTCAGCAAGTGGCAGCTTGCCCTATCCGAAGATGGGTGGAATTCGCTCTTCTGGGGTAATCACGATTTGCCGCGCGCCGTTTCGCGCTACGGCAATGTCAGCGGCTATCACGTCGAGTCGGCCAAGATGCTGGCGACCGTGTTGCATCTCCTGAAAGGCACGCCTTTCATCTATCAAGGCGAGGAGATCGGCATGACGAACGTCCCCTTCACCTCGATCGAACAATATCGCGATATCGAAACCATCAACATGCACAGGCTGCACGTGGAGGCCGGCCTTTCACCGGAGGAATTCATCCGCGGAGCAAACGAGAACGGCCGCGATAACGCTCGCACGCCGATGCAATGGAGCGCCGCCCCCCATGGCGGTTTTTCCACAGGCGTCCCCTGGATCGAGGTCAATCCCAATTATCCGAAGGTCAACGCCGAAGCGGCCATCAAGGACGAAAAGTCGATCTGGAACCATTATCGCAAGCTGATCGCTCTGCGGAAGACCCACCCTGTCATTGTCTATGGCGAGTACAGATCCTGGCTCGACCAACACCCCGATGTCTTCGTTTATACCCGCACGCTCGACAGGAGCTGGATCATTGTGGTCGCCAACTTCACACCCAGGGACATTACGCTGAGGTTGCCGACGGAGCTCGCTATCAACGGAGAATGCCTCATCTGCAATTATGAACCAGTGCACATGATCAGCGAAACTGTTGAGCTCAAGCCGTACGAAACCTTCGCGATAGAATGTAAGTGAAGCTCTCGCGCCGGTGCGCGCTTTGCCAACCGACGGAGTGACGGTTTTCGGCGATCTCGAACCCTTTGAAAAGTTGCACCCTATGTTGGAATGACGCGATCAGCCGCCGAATGACTTCCGATAGGCATGCGGGCTCGTGCCCAGCCGCTTGCGGAAGTGGTGCCGCATCGTCGCCAGAGTGCCGAAGCCGCTTGATATCGCGATATCGTCGAGCGATACGGCAAGTTCTCTTTCGAGAAGGTCGCGCGCATGGCGCAGCCGCTCCTTCAGCAGCCATTCGCCGACGCTGAGACCCGTCGTCGCTTCGAAGCGGCGCTGGAAAGTGCGTATGCTCATGCCGGCCCTTTTGGCGAGCAGGCTGATCGGCTGTTCCTCGGCAAGGCTTGCGCGCATCCAGTCGATCAGCGGGCTGAGGCGTATGCCCTCACGTTCCTCCGGAACCGGCGCGCCGATGAACTGCGCTTGCCCGCCTTCGCGGTGCGGCGGCACGATGAGGCGGCGGGCGACGCTGTTTGCCGCCTCCGAGCCGAAATCGCCGCGTACCACATGCAGGCAGAGATCGATGCCGGCGGCGCTGCCGGCCGCTGTCAGCAGGCTGCCCTCGTCGATGTAGAGTACATCCGCGTCGAGCGTGATGTCGGGATAACGCGCCGCGATCGAATTGACATAGCGCCAATGTGTTGTCGCCCTGCGGTTGGCAAGCAGTCCGGCGCCGGCAAGGACTGCAACGCCGGAACAGAGCGACATGATGCGCGCGCCGCGCTGATGCGCTGCCTTGAGAGCGGCGGCAAGCGGTTCCGGCACCGGCGCATCGATCGACCGCCAGCCGGGCACGACGATCAGGTCTGCCGCGTCGAGCACTTCCAGCCCCCTGTCGACCGCGACCGTCAATCCGCCGGCGGCGCGAAGCGGCCCCAGCTCGATGCCGCAGACGGAGAAGCGATACCACCCCTCGCCCATCTCGGGACGCGGCAGGCCGAAGACCTCATAAGCTATCCCGAATTCGAAGGTGCAGAGCCCGTCATAGGCAAGCACCGCGACCAGCGGTCCGTTCGTCTTCGGAGATATGTTTGGCATGATCTTTACGCTGTCAGTCATGATGGCCAATTTCGCCAAGCTTTAACATCGGCGATATCAGGGTGCAATCCAGCACGAAAGGAAAGACCGATGCCAAGCGCCGTCTCCGAAATCCCCGCCGCCGAGCCTGACCTCGCCGCCGCCCATTATGCCGCTAAGCTCGCCTTCGAGACCGATTGTTCGGATGTCCGCGCCGCTTTCGCAGCTGGAAAGGTCGATTTCGTTCTTCTCGATGTGCGCTCGCCGGCACTGTTTGCGCAGTCCCATGTGCCGGGCGCGATTAACCTGCCGCACGGCAAGATGACCGCACATCGCATGTCGGAATGGGCAAGAAACACGCTCTTCGTCGTCTATTGCGCTGGTCCTCATTGCAACGGCGCCGACAAGGCGGCCTTTCGCCTTGCCAAGCTCGGCCTCAGAGCCAAGCTGATGATCGGCGGCATGACCGGCTGGGCCGATGAGGGTTTTGCCTTCGAAACCGAAACCATCGCTGCCGAATAACAGAAGGCTCCCCTCCACGATGCGCAGGGAGCCTCATGTCTCAAAACTCAATGACGATCTTGCCGAAGGGGCCTCGATAGAGATGATCGAGCGCCTGCGGCAGCTCTTCGAAGCCATAACGCCTGTCGATAACAGGCTTCAGCCCGGTCTGGTCGACGGCGCGCACCAGATCCTCCAGTGCCCTGCGGTGACCGACCGTAATTCCCTGCAGGACGGGCGCCTTGAGAAGCAGTGGCGCCACCGGCGCCGAGATCTCAAAACCCTCGAGGACGCCGATCACCGAAATGCGGCCGTTAATCGCCACAGCCTTCAGCGCTTGGCCGAGATGTGGTCCGCCGACGATTTCGAGCACGTGGTCGGCGCCGTAATCGCCGGTCAGTTGATGGAACTGCGCCACCCAGTCGCCCTCGTGCCGGTTGATCAGATGATCGGCGCCGAGCGCCAGCGCCCGGTCGAGCTTTGCGCTACTGCCTGACGTGATGAAGACCTCGGCGCCATGCGCCTTGGCGATCTGCAGGCCGAAGAGCGCGACGCCGCCGGTTCCCTGCACCAGCACCTTGTCGCCAGCCTTGAGCTTGCCGCATTCGATTAGCGCGAACCATGCCGTCAGTCCGGCGCAGGGCAGCGTGCTCGCTTCGGCGGCATCGAGCGTTTTCGGCGCAGGCGTGAACCACTCCTCGGAAAGCACCGTGTGTTCGGTCAGCACCCCCGGATAGAAACCGCCGCGCGTCTGGTAGGGTAGATTATGCGCGGTGCCCGGCCCGCGTCCGTCGATCCAATCCGGGGAAAAGGTGGAGATAACTCGATCTCCGGGTTTGAAGCGTGTGACGTCCGGCCCGACGGCCTCGACCACGCCTGCCATGTCCGAGGCCGGCACAAAGGGAAACTGCAGCGGCAGTCCCATGCCGCTCTCGAGCACAAGCCTGTCGCGGAAATTGAGGGAAACCGCCTGCGTCCGCACCCGGATCATCCTGCCGGACACGTCGGGAATTCTCGCTTCACCGATCTTCAGATTGGCTTCCGGCCCAACGGCATCGGTTTGCCACTGCTTTGTCGTCTGCATCTCCTGCTCCTTCTCGATTGGAGGAGCGGCAGGTATATCGTTGAATATTCATCGCCTGTTGCGATATTATGTCGTCAAACTGGTGCCATAAAGGAAACAAAGATGGAGCAATTGAAGGGGATTGCGATCTTCGTCCAAACGGTCGAAGCCGGCGGTTTCTCCGCCGCCGCCGAACGACTTCACCTCACCCGCTCGGCAGTCAGCAAGACGATCGCAAGGCTCGAACAGCGACTCGACATCCGGCTCTTCAACCGCACGACCCGGACCCAGAGCCTGACCGACGAGGGCCGGTTCTTCTATGAGCGGTGCCTAAGAGCCATCGAGGAAATCCGGATCGGCGAGGCCCAACTTGAATCAGGCAGGCGCGAGGTCCGCGGCAGGCTGAGGGTATCGATGCCGGCGCTGTTTGGGCGCCATTGCGCCGCTCCGATCCTGACCCGCCTGCTCGACGACCACCCCGATCTCGAATTGGACTTATCCTTCAGCGATCGCGTCGTCGATCTCCTGGAGGACGGCTTCGACCTTGCCGTCCGCAACGGTCCGCTGAAGGACAATCCCGACCTGATGGCGCGAACGATCGCCCGGCAGTCCATGACGGTCTGCGCCTCGCCCGCTTATCTCGAAAACTACGGCGTGCCGCAAACGCTCGACGATCTCGCCTGCCATCACGGCATCGTCTATCGCAGGGGTGACAATGACAAGGCCTGGACCTTCCCGACTCCGGCCGGTCCCCCACGCGAAGTTCTGCCGAAATCACGGCTGCGGCTCGACGATCTCGCCTCGATTGCAGACGCCGCGGTTGAAGGCCGCGGGCTTGCCTGGCTGACCTGCTGGCTGGTGCGGGACGAGGTCCTCTCAGGTGCACTCGTGCGGGTTCTGACCGATATACCATCCAGCCTATTTGAAGCCTATGCCGTCTGGCCGCGATCGCCGGTAATGCTGCCGAAAGTGCGTCTTGCCATCGATACGCTGGCTGCCGAACTGCCGGCGATCATGAGCTGAAAAAGGCATCCTCTCAGGAAATCGAGCTGTCAGCCAAGCTCCGGCCGCAGGCCGCCGATGAAGAGTTGCTCCAGAAACCGCGCGGCATCCTCGAAGCGCCCTTCGCCGGAATGTTCCTGCCCCAGCACCGCGCGAACTTGGACGTCGAAGTCGGCATAATGCTGCGTCGTCGACCAGATCGAGAAGATCAGGTGGTAGGGATCGCATTCGACGATCTTGCCTGATTTCGCCCAGGCGCGAATGACCTCCGCCTTCTCGTCGACCAGTTGCTTCAGCGGGCCCTTCAATTCGTCCTCGATATGCGGTGCGCCCTGCAGCACCTCATTGGCGAACAGCCGGCTCTCGCGCGGAAAATCGCGCGCCATCTCCAGCTTGCGTCTGATGTAGCTGCGGATTTCTTCTTCCGGGTTGCCCTCGGCGTCGAAGGCCCGCAGCGGCTCCAGCCAGGTATAGAGGACTCGGTCGATCAGCGCCCGGTGCATCGCTTCCTTGGTGCGGAAATAATAAAGCAGATTGGGTTTCGACATGCCCGCGACTTCGGCGATCTGGTCGATGGTCGAACCGCGAAAGCCGCGTGCGGAAAACACGTCGAGCGCCGCCTCCAGAATCTGCTCTTCCTTCTCCTCCTGGATTCGCGTTCGCCTCAGGGTCTTCGCTGCTCTCGGAATAGCCATCGGCTATTGTTTCCCCTTGATATTCAACTTCTTCCCTCAAATTTCGGCTGAGGCGGCCCCTGCCGTTTTCTTGAGCAACTGACCGCATTTTTATCGGCGATTTTCGTGATTTTCGTCTTGAGCCCAGCGGTGGAAGTTGTAATGTTTACCAATCGGTCAAATATCCGTCAGATGAAAAACAAAGGCAACTGGCGATTTTCCAGCGCTCGACAAAACCAATAAGAGGCGCGGGAAAGGACCACGGGAACAGGCGGGCATGCCCCTTGCATGACTGCCGCAAACAGGTGAGGGCTTGAAGAATGGTGGCAGCACCAGGCGAGAACATGCGCGTCAATGGCGACCGTCTCTGGGACAGTCTCATGGACATGGCGAAAATCGGCCCCGGAATCGCCGGCGGCAATAACCGCCAGACGCTGACGGATTCGGATGCCGAGGGCCGAAGCCTTTTCAAGACATGGTGCGACGAAGCCGGCCTGACGATGGGCGTCGACCAAATGGGCACGATGTTCGCCACCCGCCCCGGCACCGATCCCGACGCCCTGCCGGTCTATGTCGGCTCGCATCTCGACACCCAACCGACCGGCGGCAAATATGATGGCGTGCTTGGCGTGCTCTCGGCCCTCGAAATCGTGCGCACGATGAACGACCTCGGCATCAAGACCAAGCATCCGATCGTCGTCACCAACTGGACGAACGAGGAAGGCGCGCGTTTTGCCCCGGCTATGCTCGCTTCAGGCGTCTTCGCCGGCGTGCACAGCCTGGACTTCGCCTATAACCGCAGGGATCCCGAGGGCAATCTGTTTGGCGACGAGCTCAAGCGCATCGGCTGGGTCGGCGACGAAGAGGTCGGCGCCCGCAAGATGCACGCCTATTTCGAATATCATATCGAGCAAGGTCCGATCCTCGAAGCCGAAGACAAGCAGATCGGCGTCGTCACCCACTGTCAGGGCCTGTGGTGGCTGGAATTCACGCTGACCGGCAAGGAAGCCCATACCGGCTCGACGCCGATGAACATGCGCGTCAATGCCGGCCTTGCCATGTCACGCATCCTGGAAATGGTCCAGGCTGTCGCGATGAGCGAGCAGCCGGGCGCCGTCGGCGGCGTCGGCCAAGTCTTCTTCTCGCCGAATTCCCGCAACGTGCTGCCGGGCAAAGTGGTCTTCACTGTCGACATCCGCTCGCCCGACAAGGCCAAGCTCGATCGCATGCGGGCAAAGATCGAGGCTGAGGCTCCTGGCGTCTGCGACGCGCTGGGCGTCGGCTGTTCCATCGAGGCGATCGGCCATTTCGCGCCGGTCACCTTCGACGAAAAGCTCGTCACCTCCGTTCGATCAGCCGCCGAACGCCTTGGCTACAGCCACATGAACCTCATCTCCGGCGCCGGCCACGACGCCTGCTGGGCCGCCAAGGTTGCCCCCGCGACCATGGTCATGTGCCCCTGCGTCGGCGGGCTCTCGCACAACGAAGCGGAAGAGATTTCCAAGGAATGGGCGACAGCGGGTGCCGATGTGCTGTTCCATGCGGTGGTCGAGACGGCGGAGATCGTGGCGTGATGTCCAACGCAGCGCCCGGAGCCCCCTCATCCGACCCTTCGGGCCACCTTCTCCCCGCTGGGGAGAAGGAAATGTTGGACGTCGCGGCCTCCCCCTTCTCCCCTCGGGGAGAAGGTGCCCGAAGGGCGGATGAGGGGGCTCCGGGCGCGACCAAAATTATCAAACAGGATATCCGCAAACCTCGCCCGGTCAAAACAGCACAAGCGCGACAACTTCGTCAAAATGAAACCGAAGAAGAATATCACCTCTGGAGCGACCTGCGTGCGCGTCGGCTGAACGGCTACAAATTCGCACGGAAAGTCCCGCTCGGCCCATTCATTGTAGACTTCCTCTGTCGTGAAAAACGCTTGATCGTCGAAGTCGACGGCTTCCAGCATGCCGATAGCGTCACCGATCAACCCCGGACCGAATGGCTCAATGCCAACGGCTATTCGGTCCTGCGCTTCTGGAATCAGGAAATCTCGCGCGAACGACGCTCGGTTCTTGAAACGATCCTGGCTGCATTACAGGCCCGCCTCGAATTCAGCTCCCAATTGCCGAGCTTTTATTCGCCTGCCGAACAACGAATAAAGAGTAGGGAACGATCATGACCACAGTCATCAAGAACGGCACCATCGTCACCGCCGACCTCACCTATAAGGCTGACGTCAAGATCGACGGCGGCAAGATCGTCGAAATCGGTCCGAACCTCTCGGGCGACGAGGAACTCGATGCCTCCGGCTGTTACGTCATGCCCGGCGGCATCGATCCGCACACCCATCTCGAAATGCCCTTCATGGGCACCTACTCCTCCGACGATTTCGAGAGCGGCACGCGCGCAGCCCTTTCCGGCGGCACGACCATGGTCGTCGATTTTGCCCTTCCCGCCCCCGGCCAATCGCTGCTCGAGGCGCTGACCATGTGGGACAACAAATCGACCCGCGCCAATTGCGACTATTCCTTCCACATGGCGGTCACCTGGTGGAGCGAGCAGGTCTTCAAGGAGATGGAGACCATCGTCCGCGACAAGGGCATCAACACCTTCAAGCACTTCATGGCCTATAAGGGTGCGCTGATGGTCGATGACGACGAGATGTTCGCCTCGTTCCAGCGCTGCGCCGAGCTCGGCGCGCTGCCGCTGGTGCATGCCGAAAACGGTGATGTCGTCGCCTCGATGTCGGCAAAGCTGCTCGCCGAGGGCAATAACGGCCCCGAGGCGCATGCCTATTCCCGGCCGGCTGAAGTCGAGGGTGAGGCCACCAATCGCGCCATCATGATCGCCGACATGGCCGGCTGCCCTGTTTACATTGTCCACACCTCCTGCGAGCAGGCGCATGAAGCGATCCGCCGGGCCCGCGCCAAGGGCATGCGCGTCTATGGCGAACCACTGATCCAGCACCTGACGCTCGACGAGAGCGAATATTCCAATCCCGACTGGGATCATGCCGCACGCCGCGTCATGTCGCCGCCCTTCCGCAGCAAGCAGCATCAGGATAGCCTCTGGGCCGGGCTCGCCTCCGGTTCGTTGCAAGTGGTCGCAACCGACCACTGCGCTTTCACCACGGCGCAGAAACGTTTCGGTGTCGGTGACTTCACCAAGATCCCGAACGGCACCGGCGGCCTTGAAGATCGCATGCCGATGCTATGGACACACGGTGTCAATACCGGCCGGCTGACGATGAACGAGTTCGTCGCCGTCACTTCGACCAACATCGCCAAGATTCTCAACATCTATCCGAAGAAGGGCGCGATCCTCGTCGGCGCCGATGCCGATATTGTCGTCTGGGACCCCAACCGTTCGAAGGTCATCTCCTCCAAGAACCAGCAATCGGCGATCGACTACAACGTCTTCGAGGGCAAGGAAGTGACTGGCCTGCCCCGCTACACGCTGACGCGTGGCGTGGTGGCCATCGAGGAAAGCACGATCAAGACCCGCGAGGGGCACGGCGAGTTCGTCAGGCGCGAACCGGTGACAGCCGTCAGCAAGGCACTGTCCACCTGGAAGGAGATCACCTCTCCGCGCAAAGTGGAACGCAGCGGCATCCCGGCAACCGGCGTATGACGATGGCGCATGACGATACGGCCATCAACCGGGGAACGACGCCTCCATGCGGATGACCTCACGCCGGCACCAACGCGTCCAGCTCCGGCAGAAGCACGACGCTTTCCTGCTCGTGCGGATCGGTGCGCGCAATGACCGCCGTGCAGGGCGTGCTGCTGAGGTTCGCAGGCATATGCGGCACGCCGGCCGGGATGTAGAAGAGCTCGCCGGCATGGGTGATGACGTGATTCTCCAGTTGGTCGCCGTACCAGGTATGAGCCTCGCCGGAGAGCACGTAGATCGCCGTCTCATGCGCCTCGTGCAGGTGCGCCTTGGCACGCACGCCGGGCGGGATCGTCAGGAGGTGCATGCAGATGCCCGTGGCGCCGACAGTCTCGGCCGCTATCCCTTCGAAATAGCTGAGCCCCTGCTTGCCGTCATAGGCGTGCTTGGGACGAACGATGTGGCAGGTGGGTTTTGATGTCGCGTCCATTTTCTTCCTCCAAGAATTGCGCCGCCGGCAAAGCCGGCAGCGATGGTAACATGCAAACCGCCGTCAAGCGGGGAAAACAAGATCGGTCGCATTGATGCAAGCACCCTCCGTCGTATCCGCCAAGGACCTCTGTCTCACCTACCAGGCGAATGACGGCCCGGTGCGGGCGCTGAGCGATGTCAATCTCGATGTCCGCAAGGGCGATTTCGTCTCTTTCATCGGCCCGTCCGGCTGCGGCAAGACGACTTTCCTCCGCGTCATCGCCGATCTCGAAAGGAGCACCTCGGGCGAAATCTCGATCAACGGCATGACGCCGGCGGAGGCGCGCAAAGCCCGCGCCTACGGCTACGTCTTTCAGGCGCCGGCGCTCTATCCCTGGCGCACCATCGAGAACAATATTGCCTTGCCCTTGGAGATCATGGGCTACCGCGGCGCCGATCGGACGAGGCGCATCGCCGAGGCGCTCGATCTCGTCGGTCTTTCCGGCTTCGAGAAGAAATTCCCCTGGCAGCTTTCCGGCGGCATGCAGCAACGCGCCTCGATCGCCCGCGCGCTCGCCTTCGACGCCGACCTGCTATTGATGGACGAGCCCTTCGGCGCGCTTGACGAGATCGTCCGCGACCATCTGAACGAAGAGCTGCTGAAACTCTGGGCCCGCACCAACAAGACGATCTGCTTCGTCACCCACTCCATCCCCGAGGCGGTCTACCTCTCGACCAAGATCGTGGTGATGTCGCCGCGCCCCGGCCGCGTCACCGACGTGATCGACTCCACGCTTCCGGCCGAACGCCCGCTCGACATCCGCGACACGCCGGAGTTCCTGGAAATCGCCCACCGCGTCCGCGAGGGGCTGAGGACGGGGCATAGCCATGAGGTTTAGGCGCGAGTTGTTGGAAAAGACCCCTCCCCAACCCCTCCCCACAAGGGGGAGGGGCTTTGGCGCTCGCAGCAATCCCTCGTCTTCTGACGCAACGCTACAACAAGCTGTGATCTTGCCATGGAAGACAAAGCGGGCCGCAGGCTTGCCCCTCCCCCTTGTGGGGAGGGGTTGGGGAGGGGTTTTTGCCTCAAACGGCATGGGAGGGGTTTAGATGCCACATTCCAACATCACCCCTAAAACCCGCGAAACGGCAAAACGCCTCCGCCGCGAACTGACAAAGGCAGAGGCAGCCATGTGGGACATGCTTCGCGATCTCAGACCCTGCGGTGCCAGGTTCCGACGAGAAACGCCGATCGGTCCCTATATCGCTGATTTCGCTTGGCTGTCGGCACGCATCATCGTCGAGGTTGATGGCGACAGTCACGAGACCGCCGCTGGCCGGCGCCACGATCTGGCCCGAAATGCATTCCTGCGCGACCAAGGTTTCAAAGTGCTCCGCTTCGATAATGCCCAAGTGCTTGATGGACCTGACTACGTATTCATCACCATCGAGAAACATGCCGCTCCATTCTTGAAGGAGCGTGCCGCATGAAGTCAGACACCCTCAAGGACAAGATCGTCCCCGTCACCACCATCCTGCTCGCCCTCATCGCCATCTGGTATGTCGCCGCCATTCTCATGAACGCGCCGTTCCAGCGCGACATGGACAGCCGCGCCGGCGTCACGCCGACCACGATGGAATTCATCGGCAAGACGCTGGCGCAGCCGAAGCCGATCCTGCCGGCGCCGCATCAGGTGGCGCAGAATGTCTACGAGAACACCTTCCTGCGCAGCCTTTCGAGCAGCCGCAGCCTCGTCTATCACAGCTGGGTAACACTCTCCTCCACCCTGCTCGGCTTCGGTTTCGGCATGCTGCTCGGCATTCTTCTCGCCGTGCTGATCGTGCATAACCGCGCCATGGACCGCTCGCTGATGCCCTGGCTAGTGGCAAGCCAGACGATACCGATCCTCGCCATCGCGCCGATGATCGTCATCATCTCCTACAACGTGCTGACCGGCGACAATGCGCTGGCGCATCTGCTGAATCTCGATTCGGACGCCTCCCGCCTCGTCTCCAAGGCGCTGATCTCCACCTACCTCTCCTTCTTTCCCGTCGCCGTCGGCATGGTGAAGGGGCTGCGGTCACCCGAAATCCTCTATCTCGACCTCATGCGCACCTATAATGCCAGTCCGATGCAGACCTTTTGGAAATTGCGCGTTCCTGCCTCGATCCCCTTCCTTTTCACCTCGATGAAGGTCGCGATCGCCGCAAGCCTCGTCGGCGCCATCGTCGGCGAATTGCCGACGGGCGCGGTTGCCGGCATTGGTTCGAAGCTTCTCGCCGGCTCCTATTACAGCCAGACGATCGATATTTGGGCGGCGCTTGTCGCCGGCTCGCTGCTTGCAGGCGTCCTGGTCGCGATTGTCGGCGTTGCGGGCAAGATCGTCGACCGCGCCATGGGCGGGAGACCGGCATGAGACGTCTGACCTTCTCCTGGCAAGGCGCGGCCGCTCTTCTTTTCTGCGTCGCGGCGCTGGCAACCCTACCCCTTCTGGCCGACGGCGCAGCGCGTCCGCTAACCGATGGCACCGCGAGCCTTATCTTCATCGTCATCGCCGCGGCTGCTCTCCTGTCCTTTGCGCCGCAATCGCCAGCCTATCGCGCCACCGTGCTGTTCATCGGCGCGCATGGCGCCGCCTGGCTGCTGCTTGCCGCCCTTTCCGGCAACGAGGGCACGGCAACCCGAGCCTACTTCCTGCTGCTCTTCGCCGCCTGGCTGCTCGCCTGGCGATGCGTCACCGAACTTTCGAAAGTGAAGCCTGCCGCCGCTTTCGGTGCATCGCTGCTCGAATTGCTGATTCCGGCGATTTTCGGCGCCTGGATTCTCATCCTCTGGGAGGCGATCACGCGCGGCGCCGGCATTCCGTTCATCCTGCTGCCGCCGCCGAGCGCCATCGGCTCCCGCATCATGGTCTCTCTGCCCATCCTCGGCGACGACGTCAGGCAGACGATCTTCAAGGCAGTGCTGATCGGTTATATCGTCGGCTGTCTGAGCGGCTTCGCCGTCGCGGTGCTGGCCGACCGCATCGCCTTCCTGCGCCGCGGCCTCCTGCCGATCGGCAACATGGTGTCAGCCCTGCCGATCATCGGCATCGCTCCCGTCATGGTCATGTGGTTCGGCTTCGACTGGCCGTCGAAAGCCGCCGTCGTCATCATCATGACCTTCTTCCCAATGCTGGTGAACACCGTCGCAGGCCTTTCCGCCTCCGGCGGCATGGAGCGCGACCTGATGCGCACCTATGCCTCAAGCGACTGGCAGACGCTGTTCAAGCTCAAGCTTCCGGCGGCCATGCCCTTCATTTTCAACGCACTGAAGATCAACTCGACGCTGGCGCTGATTGGTGCCATCGTTGCGGAATTCTTCGGGACGCCGATCGTCGGCATGGGCTTCCGCATCTCGACCGAGATCGGTCGCATGAATGTCGACATGGTCTGGGCGGAAATCGCCATCGCGGCGCTGGCCGGCTCGATCTTCTATGGCATCATCGCCCTGACCGAACGGGCGGTGACATTCTGGCATCCGTCTATCCGTGGTGGCTAGGCGCGCGCAGGCTTCGCAAATGGGGTCTGGGCATAACTTCAGAGGGTAAGGACAAGAAAATGAAAAAGTTGATGGTTGCAATGATGGCAAGCGCCATGACGCTGGCCGCTGCTCATGCGATGGCCGCCGACAAGGTGGTGCTGCAGCTGAAATGGGTCACGCAGAGCCAGTTCGCCGGTTATTACGTCGCCAAGGAGAAGGGTTTCTACAAGGAAGAAGGTCTCGACGTCGACATCAAGCCGGGCGGCCCCGATATCGCGCCTGAGCAGGTAATCGCCGGCGGCGGCGCCGATGTCATCGTCGACTGGATGGGCGGCGCCTTGGTTGCCCGCGAAAAGGGCGTTCCGCTGATCAACATCGCCCAGCCCTATCAGAAGTCCGGCCTGGAAATGATCTGCCGTAAGGACGGTCCTGTTAAAACCGAGGCCGATTTCAAGGGCCACACGCTCGGTGTCTGGTTCTTCGGCAACGAATATCCGTTCTTCGCCTGGATGAACAAGCTGGGCCTCTCCACCGAAGGCGGTCCGAACGGCGTCACCGTGCTGAAGCAGAGCTTCGACGTGCAGCCGCTCGTCCAGAAGCAGGCCGACTGCATCTCCGTCATGACCTACAACGAATACTGGCAGGCGATCGATGCCGGCTTCAAGCCGGAGGAACTGACGGTCTTCAATTATACGCAAATGGGCAACGACCTTCTCGAGGACGGCCTCTACGCCATGGAAGACAAGCTGAAGGACCCGGCCTTCAAGGAGAAGATGGTCAAGTTCGTCCGCGCCTCGATGAAGGGCTGGAAATATGCGACCGAGAACCCGGATGAGGCGGCAGAGATCGTCGTGGACAATGGCGGCCAGGACGAAAACCACCAGAAGCGGATGATGGGCGAAGTTGCCAAGCTGGTCGGCGACGGCTCCGGCAAGCTGGACGAGTCGCTCTATGCCCGCACGGCAAAGGCGCTGCTCGATCAGAAGATCATCAGCAAGGAGCCATCGGGCGCCTGGACGCACGAGATCACCGACGCCGCGTCCAAGTAAGGACGGCTACATTTGAGGCAAACGCGCGGGGACTATTTCCCGCGCGTTCCGTTTTTCCCCGCACTAAAAAAATACCTTGCAGCTGTCGCATTTATCGGACGTCAAACGTCATTAGGGGAGAAGCAGGATCAATCATCGTCATGTTCGCATAATCCTACGATGATTGATTCAGGTTCTGATGGTAATTATTATCGGTTCATGGGGAATTGTTTTCTGCCGGGCTTGCATATCGAGCAAATCGATACCAACTAGAAGCCGATTTGCCGGCGAGGGATGAAGACGGCAAATGATGTGTGGATACCCCTGAGAATGCAGGAAAGGCAGTGGCCTGGTCGCGAGCTCAATGGCAGACGCGCGAATTCGGCTAACCTTATGACGAGATTGGACGAAAACGCATGGCACGCAAGCCGACTGGAATTTTAGGCGCATCCACCCTTTTTGCAGCGGCGCTGGCTGCATCCACCGCATTTTCGCAGGAGGCGCCGGTCGCAAAGCCGCAGCAGAACCTGCCGGCGATCGTCGTCACCACAGCTGTGAATCGCACTCTTGTCGACCGTGTCATCGGCACCGGAACGGTCAAGCCGGTCGAGGAAGTCTATATCCAGCCGCAGGTCGAAGGCCTTTCGATCCGCACGCTGAAAGCCGATATCGGCGACAAGGTTCAGGCCGAAAGCACCCTGGCGACGCTTAACGACGATGCGCTGGTCCTGGAGAAGAGCCAGATGATGGCGACGAAGGCCAAGGGCGAGGCCAGTCTCGCCCAGTTGCGCGCTCAGCTCATCGAGGCGCAGGCCAATGCCGAACAGGCAAGACAGCAGCAGGCCCGCGCCCAGGAAATGGTCAAGAAGGGGACGGTTTCCACCGCCCAGGTCGAGCAGGCTGATGCAACCGCCGCTGCCGCCAATGCCCGCGTCGTATCCGCCGAACAGGCGATCGGGGTCGCCGAAGCCGATCTGAAGGTCTTCGACAGCCAGATCGCCGACGCCGATCTCAAGCTCGCCCGCACCGACGTAAAGACGCCAGTTGCCGGCGTAGTTTCTGCAAAGAACGCCAAGGTCGGCGCGATCGCCGCCGGCAACGGCGATCCGCTGTTCACCATCATCCGCGACGGCGATATCGAGCTTGTCGCCGAAGTCGCCGAAAGCGATATCGTCAGGATCATGGCCGGCCAGAAGGCGACGATTTCCCTTTCCGGCAGCCGCGAAAAGCTTTCCGGTGCCGTGCGCCTGGTTTCACCCACCGTCGATTCCGTGACCCGCCTCGGCCTCGTCCATATCTCCATCGACGATGACAGCAAGGCGCGTTCCGGCATGTATGGCAGCGCCGAGATCATCGTCCGCGAAACCGAGGGCGTATCGCTTCCCCTGACTGCGGTGCTCACCGGCGATGAAGGTTCCTCCGCCCGCAAGGTCGAAGATGGCGTAGTGAAATTCGCCAAGATCGAGACCGGCATCCAGGACGGCGCCTATGTCGAGGTCGTCAATGGATTGAAGAGCGGCGACGAGGTCGTCGCCAAGGCGGGCGCTTATGTCCGCGACGGCGACCACATCACGCCGGTGCGTGAACAGCCTTCGGCTTCCAACTAAAGAGACCATCCGATGAATTTTTCAGCCTGGTCCATTCGAAATCCCATCGCGCCGCTGCTGGCCTTCTGCCTGCTGATCTTCATCGGCATTCAGTCCTTCAACACGCTGCCGATCACGCGCTTCCCGAACATCGACGTACCGCTCGTCTCGATCAGCGTCACGCAAAGCGGCGCTTCTCCGGCCGAACTCGAAATGCAGGTGACGAAGGAGATCGAAGACGCGATCGCCTCGATCACCGGTATCGACGAAATCCAGTCGACGGTAACCGACGGCAGCTCGCAGACCAACGTCATGTTCCGGATGGAAGTGCCGACGGAACAGGCCGTACAGGACGTCAAGGACGCGATCGACCGCATCCGCAGCGATCTGCCGGCGACGGCCGAAGCACCAATCGTCACCAAGGTCGATGTCGAGGGTCAGGCGATCCAGACCTTCGCCGTGTCGTCACCCGACATGTCGCTCGAAGAACTGTCCTGGTTCGTCGACGACACGATCAAGCGCGCCCTGCAGGGCCAGGCCGGCATCGGCCGCGTCGATCGTTACGGCGGCGCGGAGCGCGAAGTGCGCATCGAACTCACGCCCGGCAAACTCGATGCTTACGGCATCACGGCTGCAAGCGTGAACGATCAGCTGCGCGGCACCAATGTCGATCTCGGCTCCGGTCGCGGCCAGGTGGCGGGTAGTGAACAGGCAATCCGCGTTCTTGGCGACGCCCGCAACGTCGCCGAACTTGCAGACACGACGATTGCGCTGCCGAGCGGACGCTTCGTCAAGCTGTCCGATCTCGGCGTCATCAAGGACACCTATGAGGAGCCGAAATCCTTTTCGCGCTTCAACGACACGCCCGTCGTCACCTTCGGCGTCTTCCGCTCGAAGGGCGCCAGCGAGGTCAGCGTCGCCGAGACGGTCGCGCAGAGCCTAGACAAGGTTCGAAGCGAAAATCCGAGTGTGAAGATCGAAATGATCGACGATTCGGTCTATTTCACCTACGGCAACTACGAAGCCGCCATCCACACGCTGCTGGAAGGCGCCCTACTCGCCGTCATCGTCGTGCTTCTGTTCCTCCGAAACTGGCGGGCGACGCTGATCTCGGCCATCGCGCTGCCGCTCTCTGCGATCCCGACCTTCTGGGTCATGGACATGATGGGCTTCTCGCTGAACCTCGTCAGCTTCCTCGCTTTGACGCTCGCGACAGGTATCCTGGTCGACGACGCGATCGTGGAAATCGAGAACATCGCCCGCCATATCAAGATGGGCAAGACGCCCTATCGGGCGGCGATCGAGGCGGCGGATGAAATCGGCCTCGCCGTCATCGCCACCACCTTCACCATCATCGCCGTTTTCGTGCCGGTTTCCTTCATGCCGGGCATTCCGGGCCAGTACTTCATCCAGTTCGGCCTGACCGTCGCCTTCTCCGTCTTCTTCTCGCTGATGGTGGCGCGCCTCATTACCCCGATGATGGCCGCCTATCTCATGCGTGCCGAAGACGGCATGGAAGACCATCATGACAATGACGGTCTGCTGATGAAGGGTTATACGCGCCTGATCCGAGGTACGACCGGGCACAAGTATTCGCGATATCTGACCCTGCTAGCTGCGGTTGGCTTCCTCGTGGGTTCCGTTTTCCTGCTGATGAAGGTTCCGGGCAGCTTCCTGCCGCCGGAAGATGCCTCGCGCATCGTTCTCTCCGTCGAACTGCCGCCCAATGCGCGGCTCGACGACACCGAGAAGACGACGAAGGCGATCTATGACAGGGTCAAGGACATCAATGGCGTCGAAAGCGTCTTCGTTCTCGGCGGCGCGTCGCCGAAGGGTGATCTCGAACTGCGCCGTGCGACCATCACACTGGCGCTTCACAAGCTCGACCAGTCGCTGGTCAAGAAGGTGGTCAACGATGTATTCGGCCGCATTCCAGCCATTGGGCCGATGTTGCCGAAGGTAGAAGTCCAGGGCCGCGAACGCCCGCAATGGGATATCGAAAAGGAAGTCTTCGCCAAGCTGCGCGACATTCCGGACGTCCATATCCTGAAGCTGAACGACCGCGGCGAACGTGACCTCTCCTTCAACTTCCTCTCCAAGAACGAGAAGGACCTGAACGAAGCCGTCGGCATTCTGGAATCGAAGCTCCGCGCCGATCCGCTGCTCGCCAATGTCAGCGCCGACGGCGCCCTGCCCCGTCCGGAGCTGCAGGTCTACCCGCGCAAGGACGAGGCCGCCCGCCTGGGCATCACACCGCAGCAGATCTCCGAGACGATCCGCGTCGCCACCATCGGGGATGTCGACGCGGCTCTCGCCAAAATCTCGCTCGACGATCGCCAGATCCCGATCCGCGTACAGGCGGCGCTCGACATGCGGCGCGATCTCGCGGCGATCCGGGCGCTGAAGATCCAGACCGCCAGCGGCGGCACCGTTCCGCTTTCGAGCGTCGCCAATATCGACTATTCCGAAGGCGTAAGCTCGATCAAGCGCAACAACCGCTACCGCGTCGTCTCGATCGGGTCCGACCTGCCGCAGGGCGTGGCCCTCGATACGGCCTCGGCCCGTTTCCGGGAGATCGTCAACGAGGCCAAGATCCCGGCGGCGGTGCATCTTGCCGAAAGTGGCGATACCAAGGTGCAGACCGAGATGCAGCAGAGCTTCGTCAATGCCATGTTGATGGGCCTGCTGCTGGTGCTGACGGTGCTGATCCTGCTCTTCAAGGACGTGATCCAGCCCTTCACCATCCTGTTCTCGCTGCCGCTCGCCATCGGCGGCGTCGCCGCAGCCCTGATCATCACCAGCAATCCGTTGTCGATGCCCGTGATGATCGGCATTCTGATGCTGATGGGTATCGTCACCAAGAATGCCATCCTGCTCGTCGATTTCGCGATCGAGATGCGCCATCAGGGCATGACGCGGGTCGAAGCCATGGTCGAAGCCGGCCGCAAACGCGCCCGGCCGATCATCATGACCTCGATTGCCATGTCGGCAGGCATGCTGCCCTCGGCGCTCGGCGTCGGCGAAGGCGGCTCGTTCCGCGCGCCGATGGCGATCGCGGTGATCGGCGGCATCATCGTCTCGACGGTGCTTTCGCTCGTCGTCGTACCTTCCTTCTTCCTGATCATGGACGATCTCTCCCGCCTGCTCGGCTGGATGTTCGGCCGCCTGGTCGGCAGGAAGGATCAGGAAGACCTGCCGCTATCACGCGAAGATCTCACCCGCGTCACTCGCGAGAACCGCAGCGACATCGAAGCGCTGGAGGGGCGCATCACGGCGATCGAAAAACCGGAAAGCAAGCGCAAGGGCGCCAACGACACTAACGTGCTCCGCCTGCCGCCGTTTGCGGCGGAATAAGCGCAGAATAAGCAGAGCGTGGAAAACGGTACGGGCCGGGAGCAATCTCCCGGCCCGTTTCATTTTGCCGTTCTCGCTGCGGCCAGCGAACCTCAACCTTCTGGAGTTGGCGTCAAAGCCCGCCCTGCTCTCTCAAGAAACTAACGATCGAGCTGACGCCGTCGCCGCGCTTCATGTCGGAGAAGACGAAGGGGCGTGAGGCGCGCATGCGCGTCGCATCCCGGTCCATCACCTCCAGATCGGCGCCGACATAGGGAGCCAGATCCTTCTTGTTGATGACGAGCAGGTCGGAGCGGGTGATGCCGGGCCCGCCCTTGCGCGGGATTTCCTCGCCCTGGCAGACGGAGATGACATAGATAGTGATATCGGCGAGATCCGGCGAAAAGGTTGCCGCCAGATTGTCTCCGCCGGATTCGATGAAGACGACGTCGAGGTCGGGAATCCGCTCGTTGAGGCCGGCGATCGCCTGCAGATTGATCGTCGCATCCTCGCGGATCGCGGTGTGCGGGCAGCCACCGGTCTCGACGCCGACGATGCGGTCCGAAGGCAATGCCTGCATGCGCACCAGCGCCTCCGCATCCTCGGTCGTGTAGATGTCGTTGGTGACGACGGCGACGGAATAGTCGTCACGCATCGCCTTGCAGAGCTTTTCGGTCAGCGCCGTCTTGCCCGAGCCGACCGGCCCGCCGATGCCGACGCGCAAAGGTCCGTTTCTTGATTTCATGTGTTTCACTCCAATAGGATCCCGATGATAGCCACGCCATCGGCGTGCGCCACCGTCAAATGACGCAGTCGCACGGATAATTTGGTCCGCTACGAGCGGAAAAGCCTCGTAGTTTGAGTTTCGTGACGCAGGCTGGCTATATCGGCCTGAACCGTCGCCGAACCGAGATCGTCGAGCGTCGAGCCTGCCGCCCGCCGTGCGACCTCCGCAATATGCTCTTCAAGAGCGGCAAGCATGGCAACGCCACTCGCCTGCCCGGCGACGCCAAGGCGGATGCCTGCTGAGATCGCTTGCGAGGCATAGGCATGCAGGAAGACCGCGAGCACCTTCTCGGGCCCTATGCGATGGGCGCCCGCAACCGCTCCGATTGCGATGGGATAGGCGGCCCTGTCAGGCAGCTTTTCGAAAACCTCGTCCGGCCAGGCCCGCGCCGCCGCGAGGAAGGCCTCACCGAGCAGCGTGGTTTCCTGATGGCGCTCGCGCGATCCGGCAAGCGCCTCGGCAAGTGCGGCGACCTCGGCAAGGCGCGCTGGTTCCGAATGGCACCTATGGCTCTCAGCCAGAAGCACGGCATCGTTCCAGACCGAGCCATGGCCGATCAGCGTGCCGATCCAGACAGCAAGCGAGGCGGCATCGGTGACGAGCCCGTCAGCCACCGCACGCTCCAGACCGCCGGAATAGGCAAAACCGCCGATCGGAAAGGCCGGCGAGAGCCATGCCGTCAGGCGCAGCAATGCCTGCAGCTCAGAATCCTCGGTCATCGAGCCTCAGTCGTGCTTGTGGCCGTGATGCCCGTGGTCGTGATCGTGATCCCGCCCGTGGTCATGGTCATGATTACATCCCGGTCCATGCACGTGGTCATGGCCGTGATCATGTTTGTGGTCATGACCATCGTTATGATCGTGCCCGTGGTCATGATGGGCATGCCCGTGATCATGTGAATGTCCGCCGTGCGAATGATAGGCTCCCCGCGCCGGCTGGAAGGGCTCCTCGATGTCGATGACGGTGGCGCCGAGCCCTTGCAGCATGGAGCGGATAACATGATCGCGGAGAATGACGATGCGGTCTTCCTCGATCTGTGCGGCCAGATGACGGTTGCCGAGATGCCAGGCAAGCTCGACCAGATGCGTGCGGTTGCGTCCGCGAATTTCAAAGAGCTTCTCGTCGGCCGCGAGGATCTCGATCAGTTCCCCATCCTCACGCACGAGAAGGTCGCCATCGGCAAAAAGCACCGGATCCTTGAGATCGAGCATGACCATCTCGCCATTTTCCAGATGCAGCAGCTTGCGGCGCAGATGGCGCAGATCATGCGGCAGCTTGACCTGGGCGGTCGGGTGGGAGGAAGGGGTTCCGGCAGGAAGATAGGAGGTGACGCGCTGCATGATATGTCCGTTTTGTTAAGACGACGACCATGCAAAATAGCCTTTCCCGATGCAAGCACCAATGGCCTTTCGTTTGGAAGACCGGCTTTTATATTCCGCACGCCTGCATCACGTTGTCGCTGCCCAGCCCCCTGCCCTCGGCGTCGGGACCAGCCTCGGCAAGCCCATGCCAGGCATGATGCAGCCCCTCCCGCTCGTGCACGACGCGATTGCGTCCGAGCGCCTTGGCGAGATAAAGCGCCCGGTCGGCCGAGGCGTAGACCTGCTGTTTGTTGCGCCCAGGAATGAGATCGGCCACGCCGCCGGAAATGGTGATGGCAATATGGTTTCCATCTGCCACGAGCGGCCTGCCAGCGATATCGGCCTGCACGGCCTGGATCCGCTCCAAGCGTTTCTCCAGCGGTTCGCCGGAGACGATGACGCCGAATTCCTCGCCACCGAGGCGCGCAACGACGGACGATTCGTCGAAGGCGGTGATCAGCACCGCCGAGACCGCCGTGATAACCGCATCGCCGCAGGCATGGCCGAAGCGATCGTTGATCGCCTTGAAACGGTCGACGTCGAAAATGACGAGCGAGGCGTCGCCTTCGATCCGATCCAGCGCCTCGGTGAAGGCGCGCCGGTTCAACAGGCCGGAGAGGGTATCCGTGCGGCTGAGCTTTTCGAACTTCGCCCGCGATAGCGTCAGCTCATGCATGGTGAAGCCTGTGGCCAGCGACAGCATTCCGGAAACCGTGCCGCCGACAAGCCAGGAAAAAATGGCGCCGAAGCCGATCGCGTGCGAAAGGGTCACCGGCAGCAGCCCGAGAAAACCGAGTGGCGGTATCGTCAGCGCGGTGATGACGCCGGAGAAAATGACGGCAAGAAAGCTCATCTTCAACGCAAAGACGTAGACATGCCTGCGATAGTGAAAATCGCCAAAATCGGCCTGCAGCGACATCCAGTTTCTCATGAGAATCGACCTTCCTGCCCGGCGTTTCAAGGCATTGATAAGAGCCCAATTGCTGCGGGTGTCTTAATCGACTCGCTAAAATTTGAACGATTTCAGACGATTCGCTGGAGAGATTTTTTCTAGCATGGGCTGCAAGTCTCCAATCCCTGAATAGAACAAGGCATGCAAGCACCTAATGGACTGATATATAATAGCTTTCTCAGGCCCTACCGCCGGGCTGTTCCAGAATGGTCTAATCGGAGAAAACGCAGGTTTTCCCACTGATTTCTACAACCGAACGGAGAGTTCCGTTCACAATTTCGTTTAAGCGAGGACGGCCCGGCGAATGCGTCAATTGTAGACACCAACAGACAATCGCAATGATTGTGGAAGCGGGTTCCATAAGCCTGTCCGAAGCCCCGCCGAACGGAGCGCAGCGGCAGTCCAGGTGTTGCAGCCGAAGAGGGCGTTGAAGTATCCCTTGGCTTCGAAAAACCGATCGATCTCCCTGTAACCCGCATCCGGGATCGGCGCGATCTCGCCCGCATTGCGGACGAAGCTGTCCGCAATGAATTGGCGCAGCCGCGTCAATTCATCATCACCAATATCGAATGCGGTAACATCAGGCTGCGGCTCGGCAATATGGCCGGCGAGATCAACATGCAGCACCGAACGGTCGATCGTCAGCGCCCGTAGCACCGGCAGCGGCTTCAGCTCAGCCCAGGTCGGTGTTTCCAGATAGAAGGCGCGACCGCCCCAGCCGACCACGAGCCATTCCGCATTCGGGTGGCCGAGCGGAAAATCGGGATCATCGAGGAAGGAAAAGGCCGCCCGCGTCTCCTCATCGAGCGGATTGGCAATATCGGTATGGATCGGTCCCGACAGCAGAAGCACCTGGTGGGGTGGCATCGCGGACGACGCCTTGACCGGAGCAATCAGCGGCCGGGGAATGAAGGTCCCGCCCGCTGCCAGAATCAGAAGCAGGAATAGGGCCTGCAACAGCCAGCGGATGCCCATCCTCATCAGCCGCCCCGCACGCACGGATGCTGGCCTAAAACAGGAAATAGCGCTGCGCCATCGGCAGTACCGTCGCCGGTTCGCAGGTCAGCAATTCGCCATTCGCTCTGACTTCATAGGTCTCCGGATCGACCTCGATCTCCGGCGTCAGGTCATTGTGGATCATCGATGCCTTGGAAATGCCGCCGCGCGTATTCTTCACCGCCACGAGTTCCTTTGCGACCCCGAGCCTGCCTTTCAGCCCGGCATCGAGCGAAGCCTGGCTGACGAAGGTGACGGAGGAATTGGTGAGGCTCTTGCCATAGGAGGCGAACATCGGCCGATAATGCACCGGCTGCGGCGTCGGGATCGAGGCGTTCGGATCGCCCATCGGGGCGGCGGCAATCGAGCCGCCGAGCAGCACCATGTCGGGCTTCACGCCGAAGAAGGCCGGGTTCCAGAGCACGAGGTCGGCGCGCTTGCCGACCTCGACCGAGCCGATCTCATGGCTGAGACCGTGGGCGATCGCCGGATTGATCGTGTATTTGGCGATATAGCGGCGGACGCGGAAATTGTCGTTATCGCCCTTTTCCTCCTTCAGCCGGCCACGCTGGCGCTTCATCTTGTCGGCCGTTTGCCAGGTGCGGATCGCCACCTCGCCGACGCGGCCCATGGCCTGGCTGTCGGAGGAGATGATCGAGAAGGCGCCGATATCGTGCAGAATGTCTTCGGCCGCGATCGTCTCCTTGCGGATCCGGCTTTCGGCAAAGGCGATATCCTCGGGGATCGACGGCGACAGGTGATGGCAGACCATCAGCATGTCCAGATGCTCGGCGATGGTGTTGACCGTATAGGGCCGCGTCGGATTGGTGGACGACGGGATAACGTTCGGTTGGCCGCAGATCTTGATGATATCGGGCGCATGGCCGCCGCCCGCCCCTTCCGTGTGGAAGGCATGGATGGTGCGGCCCTTAATGGCGCCGATAGTATCCTCGACGAAGCCGCTTTCGTTCAGCGTATCGGTGTGGATCATCACCTGCACGTCATACTCGTCAGCGACCGACAGGCAGCAGTCGATGGCGCCGGGCGTCGTGCCCCAATCCTCGTGCAGCTTCAGCGAGGTGGCGCCGGCCAGCACCATTTCGGTCAATGCTCCCGGCAGCGAGGCATTGCCCTTGCCGGCGAAGGCCAGGTTCATCGGGAAGGCGTCCGCCGCCTCGATCATGCGGGCGAGATGCCAGGGGCCGGGCGTGCAGGTGGTGGCAAGCGTGCCATGCGCCGGCCCTGTGCCGCCGCCGAGCATGCAGGTCATGCCAGACATCAGCGCTTCCTCGATCTGCTGCGGCGCGATGAAGTGGATATGGCTGTCCATGCCGCCCGCAGTAACGATCTTGCCTTCGGCGGCGATCGCCTCCGTGCCAGGGCCGACAATAATATTGACGCCCGGCTGCATGTCAGGATTGCCCGCCTTGCCGATCGCAACGATGCGTCCGCTCTTCAGCCCGATATCGGCCTTGTAGATGCCGGAATGATCGACGATCACCGCGTTGGTGATGACGGTATCGACCGCGCCGTCCGCCCGCGTCACCTGGCTCTGGCCCATGCCGTCGCGGATCACCTTGCCGCCGCCGAACTTCACCTCCTCGCCATAGGTGGTGAAATCCTTTTCGATCTCGATGAAGAGCTCGGTATCGGCAAGGCGCACCTTGTCGCCGATGGTCGGTCCGAACATGCCGGCATAAGCGGCGCGGGAGATCTTGTAGGGCATTCATCAGGCTCCGTGGGAGGAAGAGACAAGTGTTTTTTCGCCGAGCCGCGTGAGGCGGCCGGCGGTAATATAGCTATCGACAAGATGCCGTTCGGCAGCAAACGGGTGCCATTCCCAGCCGGCGTGACCAAAGCCGGCCAACATTACCTCGGCCTCGGCATATTTGTTCAGCACCTCGACAATGACGATCATGCCGCTGCTCGGCACCACGTAGGGCGCCGGCGCAAAGGCCGAAAGCGAGGCGTCGACGGCCTCGTGGACCTCCTTGCCGATGACGACATGCCTCTTGCCGGTCTCCGCGCAGAAGGCAGCGAACGCATCGGTATAGTCGTCGCAGAAATCGTCGAGCTCCGGATGCGAGACGGCAAGCGGCGCCCGCATCGCGGCGAATTTTTCCGGGTCGCGCACACTCCAGATTTCGCGCGCCGCGATGATGCCGGGATGAGCGCGCCACTCAGGCGAGCCGAGCATTGCCTTTGCCGGCCGGCCGGTATTGCAGACCGCAACGGCATCCGTGCGGCTGCCGCTGGCGCCATAGGAACGGCAATCGTTGAAGCGGATCACGAAATCGGCGGCATCGATGATGCCTGCCTGTCCTTCCCCGACCTCGCCATTGCCGACGATTACGATCTTTTTGATCACCTTAATTGCTCATCGTGTCTTCGAGCTGTTTCAGCTCTTTCGTGCGTTTATCCGTCTCTTCGGCCAGGCATCCGGCAACCAGCATCGGCTCCATCGTGCCGCCACGGGCCTGAAAGCCGAAGGCGTCGCATTCGGCGTCGCGATAATCGATCCAGGCGCGCTGCGCCTTGACCAGCGCCTTTTCCGCGCCCTTCATGTCGCCGTCGAGATCCTTGTCGATCGCCACCATGGCGGCGCGCGTCTTCTTATATTGTTCGTTCAGCGCCTTGTCGGCCGCCTCATGGCGCGCCTCTTCGCAGGAGGTCATGCCCGATTGCGTCTGCGGATTTTTGCAATCGACATCCTGCGCGGACGCACCGCCGGCCACAAACAGCATCGCCGCCCCGATGAGGCAAATATTCAGACGCATTCACCTCTCCCGTTCTTCTAAAGCTTGCCCATCACCAGCTGGCGGAAGCCATAGACCTCGCGCTTGCCGGAAAGCGGGATCAGCGTCACCGAGCGCGTCTGCCCCGGCTCGAAGCGCACTGCCGTTCCCGCCGGAATATCGAGCCGCTTGCCATGCGCCGCCGCGCGGTCGAAGGAAAGCCCGGCATTGGTCTCAGCGAAATGATAGTGGCTGCCGACCTGCACCGGCCGGTCGCCGGTATTGGAAACTTCCAGCGTCACCGTCGGCGCGCCGCCATTGAGTTCGATGTCGCCGCTGGCGGCAATGATCTCGCCCGGAATCATAGGGTTCTCCTTAAGCCGCCTTGGGCGCGCAGCCCTCGGCCTTCAGCACACGTTTTGTCGAAGCAGGATTTTTGGCAAGCATGGCGGCCGGCCGGATAGGCCTGGCAACGAGATTGCCGCCGCAGTTCGGGCAGGCACCCTTCAACACGCCGTCGACGCAATCGGCGCAGAAGGTGCATTCATAGGTGCAGATCCGCGCCTCCGCGCTATCAGGCGGCAGGTCCTTGTCGCAGCATTCGCAATTGGGTCTGAGCTCGAGCATGCTCTTTCCTCACCGGATCGGTTCGTGGACGGTGACGAGTTTGGTTCCATCCGGGAACGTCGCCTCCACCTGCACGTCGTGGATCATCTCGGCAACGCCTTCCATCACCTGGTCGCGGCCAATCACATGGGCGCCGGCCTCCATCAGCTCGGCGACGGGGCGGCCATCACGGGCGCCTTCGACGACGAAATCGCTGATCAGTGCTATCGCCTCGGGATAGTTCAGCTTGACGCCGCGCTCCAGCCGCCGCCGCGCCACCATCGCCGCCATCGATATCAGCAGCTTGTCTTTTTCTCTCGGAGTGAGGTTCATTACATACCCATCTGCTTCGTGCTTAAATTCATAGATTCCAGACTTTCGGCACAGGCGCACCATTGCGCAAGGTAGAAATGACCGGGATCAGGATTTTTCTGAGCGAGAAGCCGTCGGCTGCTGCAAGACGCACGACGAGCTTGTCGTTCCAGGCGCTGGCACCACCCATCAGCCCTTCGACGAGCGGCCGCACTTTGCCGAGATAGGCCTCCGCCAGCGGCCCGGTGTAAAGCAAGGTCGCGAAGGCGACCTGCCCGCCGAGCACGGCCTGACGTGCAGCCAGCGCCGAAATACCTTCGGAAAGTTTCAGTTCCTCGGCATGGATCAACCGGCCCGGACGGCGGATACGCCAGCGGTCACGAAAGAGCCCGGTCTCCACCGCCTCGCCCATCGCCTTGCGGCCGAGCAGCACGGCCTCGACGGCCAGGAATTCAGCGTTCTCGTCGAGATCGACATCGAGCCGGCGGAAAAGCGAAGCCCGGTCGAAGAGGATCGTCTCCTGCGGCAGCCAGTCGACGCGTGCTCGCGGGCCGACCTTAATACGAGTCGTCACCTCGGCGGTGCCTGTCGATGCCTTGTAGATCTTCTCGCAGGCCTGGGTAGTGACGTCGATCTTCGTGCCGGCGCCGGCAACGACGCTCCAATCCATCCGGTCGCCGCCGGTCAGCCCGCCCGCGGTGTTGATGATCACGGCTTCCATCGACACATCGAACGTATCTGGCAGGCGGATCTTTGCCGCGCCCTCCTGATAGAGCTCGCGAATGCGCGTGCGGCCATCGAGCAGCCTCGCCGCCAGATGCCCGCGTCCCTCCGCTCTTTGCGGTCTGGTGCTGGCCGCCGCAATCGTCATATCGTCCCTTTCGGTCGCGCTACCGCTTTTCATTCCATCGCGCGGATAACGGAAAGCAAGCAATTCCTATGCCGCCCGAAAGGTGCAGCAGATCGGCGAAGCGCCGCTCCAACTGCCGCAAAATACGGCATCTGCCCGTCAGACGGTCAGATGACGGCGGGCTTCCGGCGTGTCCAGCGTCTCCGCCAGTCCTTCATGCACGATCTCGCCGCGATCCATGATGTAGACGTAATCGGCAAGCTCCCGGCAGAAATCCAGATATTGTTCGACGAGCAGGATCGCCATGCCGGTGGAATCGCGGAGGTAGCGGATCGCCCGGCCGATATCCTTGATGATCGACGGCTGGATGCCCTCGGTCGGCTCGTCGAGCACGAGGATCTTCGGCCGCGTCACCATCGCGCGTCCAATCGCCAACTGCTGCTGCTGTCCGCCGGAAAGATCGCCGCCCCGACGCGACAGCATCGACTTCAGCACCGGAAAGAGACTGAAGATATCGTCGGGAATATTGCGGTCGCGGCGGCCAAGCGGGGCAAAGCCGGTTTCGAGATTTTCCTTCACGGTGAGCAGCGGAAAGATTTCGCGCCCCTGCGGCACGTAGCCGATGCCCTGCTTGGCGCGGGCAAAGGGCGGCAGGCCGTTCAGTTTCGCATCGTTAAAAGTGACTGTGCCGGCCGACAGCGGATGCTGGCCGGTGACGGCGCGCAGCAGCGAGCTCTTGCCGACGCCGTTGCGGCCCAGGACGCAGGTGATCTTGGCCATCTCCGCCTTGATGGAGATGCCGCGCAGCGCCTGCGCCGCGCCATAATGCAGATTTGCGTTCTCGACTGTCAGCATCCGTTCACCCATTCCCCATCAGTTCATCAGGCTGCGCCTCAGCGTCTGCAGCGCGTAGTCCTGTTCTTTCGTTCTCCCGCCACCGACCGCAGCTACGTCCTCGGCAATACCGATCAGCTGCTGGCGCTCTTGCATGTCGAGCGCCTTCATCCAGAGGTCTCGAAACCGGCGGATCGGATCTTCGGGACTGGTGACGTTCTTGGACGCCCATTCGCCGAACACCAGCACCTCTTCCATGTCGCCTGGCCGGATGATGCCCGTCATATGGCTGCGGACGACATCCTTCGCCGCGTCGACATACATCGGCTTTTCCTTGGCAAGGCAGAAGAAGAAAGCCACCGCCGCAATCGCCGGGTCGGCAATCGACGCCAGCGGCGCTGCCTCAGCCTGCCTGCGGCGCTTTCCGCGCCTATAAGCGCCCCGCATACGCTCGACGGAATCGATGATCTCGTTTCCAGCCTCACGCATCATTTTGAAACGCCAATACCAGATGACCGCGCCGCTGACCGCCGCGACCAGAATGCCGAGAAAAGCCATGCTGAAACCCCACAAGAATACCCACTCGTTTTAGAGCTTGTTCTTTTGTCAGGTTCAAGCCAGCAAGTTGCATTGATCACCGCCCCAGATAATTCTCGATCACCTTCGGATCGGAGCTGACGAAATCAATCGATCCTTCCGCAAGCACCGAACCTTCCGCGAGGCAGGTCACCTTGACGCCGAGGTCGCGGATGAAGCCCATATCGTGTTCGACGACGACGACCGAACGGGTCCTGGCGATGTCCTTGAGCAGGATCGCCGTTTCCGCCGTCTCCGCATCCGTCATGCCGGCAACGGGCTCGTCGACGAGCAGCAGCTTCGGTTCTTGCGCGAGCAGCATGCCGATCTCCAGCCACTGCTTCTGCCCGTGCGAGAGATTGGCGGCCAGCTCGTCGCGCCGGTGGGTCAGCCGCACCGTTTCGAGGATTTCCTCGATGCGCGTCCTGTCTTCGCCCGAAAGCCGGTAGAACAGCGTCGAAAACACCCGGCGGCGGCGGTTCAGCGCCAATTCCAGATTGTCCCAGACCGTGTGGCTTTCGAAGACCGTCGGCTTCTGGAACTTGCGGCCGATGCCGAGCTGAGCAATGTCGGCCTCATCCTTCTTGGTGAGATCAACAGTGCCGTTAAAGAACACCTCTCCCTCGTCAGGCCTGGTCTTGCCGGTGATGATATCCATCATCGTCGTCTTGCCAGCGCCGTTCGGGCCGATGATGGCGCGAAGCTCGCCCGGCTCGATGACGATCGAGAGCGAATTCAGCGCCTTGAAGCCGTCGAAGGAAACGGAGACGCCGCTGAGATAGAGCACGCTGGTGGGTTTGACGTCGGGAATCATGGTGCTCACTCCGCTGCCTGGATTTTCGGCTCGATCCCGTCTTCCTTCGCCGGTTGCGGCGCGGGCTCGGAGACGGTCTTCCGCTTGGCGAAATAGTGCGAGATCGTGCCGACGACGCCCTTCGGCAGGAGCAGCGTCACGGCGACGAAGAGGCCGCCGAGCGCAAAGAGCCAGAACTCCGGGAAGAGACCGGTAAAGATCGTCTTGCCGCCGTTGACGAGCATCGCGCCGATGATCGGCCCAATCAGAGTTCCCCGCCCGCCGACCGCCGTCCAGATGACGACCTCGATGGAGTTGGCGGGCGCGAATTCGCCGGGATTGATGATGCCGACCTGCGGCACATAGAGCGCGCCGGCAATGCCCGCCATCATCGCCGACACGACGAAGGTGAAGAGCTTGAAATGCTCGACGCGGTAGCCGAGGAAGCGTGTGCGGCTTTCGGCATCGCGCACGCCGACGAGCACCTTGCCGAATTTCGAACGCACGATTGCCGAGGCGATCGTCAGCGACAGCGCCAGGAAGATCGCGGTCGCGGCAAAGAGGCTGGCGCGCGTGCCGTCCGCCTGGATGTTGAAGCCGAGGATATCCTTGAAATCAGTCATGCCGTTATTGCCGCCGAAGCCCATGTCGTTGCGGAAGAAGGCAAGCAGCAGCGCGTATGTCATCGCCTGGGTGATGATCGAGAGGTAAACGCCGTTGACGCGCGAGCGGAAGGCGAACCAACCGAAGACGAAGGCGAGCAGCCCGGGCACGGCGAGCACCATCAGCGCCGCGAACCAGAACTGGTCGAAGCCGTACCAGAACCAGGGCAGTTCCTTCCAGTTCAGGAACACCATGAAGTCTGGCAGCATGGGATCGCCGTAGACGCCGCGCGAGCCGATCTGGCGCATCAGATACATGCCCATCGCATAGCCGCCGAGCGCGAAGAAAGCGCCGTGGCCGAGCGAGAGAATGCCGCAGAAACCCCAGACGAGATCGAGCGCCAGCGCCAGCAAAGCGTAGGTCAGGTATTTGCCGAACAGCGCCATGATATAGGTCGGGATGTGCAGCGGGTGCGTCGGGCCGGTGGCAAGGTTCAGCACCGGCACGAGAATGGCGACCGCCAGCAACAGGGCGACGGCGATGGAGATCCTGCGATCGAGAGACCGGAGAAGGAAGGCCGTTATCATGCTTCCACCGCCCTTCCTTTGAGTGCGAAGAGCCCGCGCGGCCGCTTCTGGATGAAGAGAATGATGAGGACGAGCACCAGGATCTTGCCGAGCACGGCGCCGGCGAAGGGCTCGAGGAACTTGTTGACGACGCCGAGCGACAGCGCGCCGACCAGCGTGCCCCAGAGATTGCCGACACCGCCGAAGACGACGACCATGAAACTGTCGATGATGTAGTTCTGGCCGAGGTTCGGCGAGACGTTGTCGATCTGCGAGAGCGCCACACCGGCCATGCCGGCGATGCCGGAGCCGAGCGCAAAGGTGAAGGCATCGACCCAGCCGGTGCGAATGCCCATCGACGAGGCCATGCGCCGGTTCTGCGTCACCGCCCGCATCTGCAGGCCGAAGGCGGAGTGCTTGAGGAGCATCAACAGCGTCAGGAAAACGACCATCGAGAAGACGATGATCCAGAGTCGGTTCCAGGTGATGACGAGCCCGCCGAAATCGAAGGCGCCGGACATCCAGCTCGGATTGCGGACCTCGCGGTTGGTCGGGCCGAAATAGCTGCGGATCGCCTGCTGCAGGATCAGCGACACGCCCCAGGTGGCAAGCAGCGTTTCCAGCGGCCGGCCGTAGAGGTAGCGGATCACTGCACGTTCGATGACGAGACCGACAAAGCCGGTAAAGACGAAGGCGGCCGGCACCGCGAAAGCCAGCGAATAATCGGCGAGTGACGGGAAGGCCGAAGCGATTGTTTCCTGCACGACATAGGTCGTATAGGCGCCGATCATCACCATCTCGCCATGCGCCATGTTGATGACACCCATGACGCCGAAGGTGATGGCAAGGCCGATTGCAGCAAGCAGCAGCACCGAGCCGAGCGACAGGCCGTACCAGACGTTCTGGACGACGTCCCAGAGCGCCAGGTCGCGGTTGATCGAATTGATCTCCGTCTGGATCGCGGGCTTCAGATCGTCAGGGGCATTCGCCATCGCGGTCGTCAGGATCGTCAGCGCATCGCGGCCGCCGCGGGCGGCGATCATGTCAATGGCGGCCCGCTTCTCCTCGCTCCCGGCATCGCTCTTCAGCACCATCACAGCCCGCGCCGCTTCCATCGTGCTTTTGATCTCCCCGTCCTTCTCGGCTGAAAGAGCCGAATTCAGAAGTTCGAGATTGGCGGGATCGGCATCCCTCAGCATGCCCTCGGCCGCTGCGAGCCGCGCGGAGTGATCCGGGCTCAAAAGCGTCAGCTGGCTCATCACAGTCGTGATCGTGGTGCGCAGCGAATTGTTGATCTTGACCTTCGACATCATGTCGGGGTCGACATCGGCAACCGCCTCGCCGGTGATCGGGTCGGAATAGGTGGGCTCGTCCTCCGTGCCGCCCTGAACGAGAACGGGGCCGCCCTCCGAATTGACGTAGAGCTGGCCGCCGCTCAGTTGCTGCAGGATCTGGCTGACATGCGAATCCCCGGAAGCGGCAAGCGCCCGGATGGCCGCGTCGCGCTCGGGAAAGCCGCCGACGCCGAGCGCATCGACGAGAGCATGCACGTCACCCTCGGCGCGCAGGCTGGTCACCGGAAACGTCAGGCCGGAAAGCATCAGGCAAAATGTCAGAAGAAAAATCTTGATGGCGCGAAACATCGGCTCTCTCGCCTTGAGTGTCGTCGGCCTTTCGGCGCAGCGGTAAGGACGGAGCTTCCGCCCGGATCAGCTCCGGACGGAAGTCTTTAGGCTGTCAACAGTTGGATCTCCTCAGGAGCCCTTGCCGCCGCACTTACCGGTCGCGACGTTGAAGTTGCCGCAGGAGAGAGGCTTGCGCCAATCGGAGATCAGGTCCTTTGAGTCAGGCAGGTAGTCAGACCATTCGTCACCAACGACAGCGGGCGTCTGCTGGACGATCTCGAACTGGCCATCGGCCTGGATTTCACCGATCAGCACCGGCTTGGTGATATGGTGGTTCGGCATGACGGTGGCATAGCCGCCGGAGAGGTTCGGAACGCTGACGCCGATGATGGAGTCGAGAACTTTATCGGTATCGGTCGTGCCGGCAGCCTGGACGGCCTT
This sequence comes from Rhizobium sp. CBN3, assembly GCF_030518245.1. Taxonomy (NCBI): domain Bacteria; kingdom Pseudomonadati; phylum Pseudomonadota; class Alphaproteobacteria; order Hyphomicrobiales; family Rhizobiaceae; genus Rhizobium; species Rhizobium sp. CBN3. The sequence continues at coordinate 183,058 of NZ_JAULSE010000001.1, read as the reverse complement.
AACCCAGGCGTTGAAGCCGATATAGGCAGCTTCCATCGGGTCGTTGGTCACGCGCTTGTCGTTCTTGGTGAATGCGTGCCAGTCCTTGATGAACTTCTTGTTGGCGGGGCTTTCCACGGATTCGAAGTAGTTCCAGGCAGCGAGATGGCCGACGAGCGGCTTGGTGTCGAGACCGGCAAGCTCTTCTTCGCCGACCGAGAAGGCGACGACGGGGATGTCGGTTGCCTTGATGCCCTTGTTGCCCAGTTCCTTGTAGAACGGAACGTTGGCATCGCCGTTGATCGTCGAGACGACCGCCGTCTTCTTGCCGGCGGAACCGAATTCCTTGATCTTGGAAACTTCGGTCTGCCAGTCGGAGAAGCCGAACGGCGTGTAGTTGGTCATGATGTCTTCTTTCGGAATACCCTTCGAAATCAGGTATGCCTCGAGGATCTTGTTGGTCGTGCGCGGATAGACGTAGTCGGTACCTTCGAGCACGAAGCGTTTGACGCCTTCTTTTTCCATCAGGTAGTCGACGGCCGGAATTGCCTGCTGGTTCGGAGCCGCACCAGTGTAGAAGATGTTGCGCGAGGATTCTTCGCCTTCGTACTGCACGGGATAGAAGAGCAGCGAATTGAGTTCTTCGAAAACCGGCAGGACGGATTTGCGCGAGGACGAGGTCCAGCAGCCGAAGACGGCGGCGACCTTGTCTTTTTCGATCAGCTCACGCGCCTTTTCGGCAAATAGCGGCCAGTCGGACGCCGGATCGACGACGACGGCTTCGAGCTTCTTGCCGAGAAGGCCGCCCTTCTTGTTCTGCTCGTCAATGAGCATCAGCATGGCGTCTTTCAGCGTGGTTTCGGAAATCGCCATCGTGCCCGAGAGCGAATGCAGCACGCCGACCTTGATCGTATCGTCAGCGGCAATCGCGCTGCTGAAGGCAGCCGACGCTGCCATGACGGCGCCGAGCGCGGCGCCTGTAATCGTGGATTTGAGATTCATATGGTTGATCCCCTCTCTTGTTCCGCAACAGGCCGGAAACGGAGTTAACTGTTGCCGAGGGGACTATCGGGTGCTGCAGCGCAAAAACACATACGCAAAATGACGTAGGCGCAGGGGTCGAATGCGCAGTCTTGACCAGCAGGGCATCCCCGCAGCAGGGGATGCCCGGTCGGTTCGATATTAGCCGTCGATCGTCAAGGTGACCGAGGTCGGGCCGTAAGACAGAGTCGCCCTGTGGCCGGAGATGGTGAATTTGCCGAAGGTGCCGGTAATGGCGGCAGCCTTCAGGATTTCGATCTTCGTTCCCGGCGCCGGCGCAAAGCCATGGGCAAGCGCCACGTCCAGATCGCCGGCGAGCGTCGCCTTGCCTGCAACGACCAGCGTGCCGGCGCCATTCGCGCCGAGAGTCGGCTTCGCCGTTGCACTGGCGAGCTGCTGATAGTCGCCGCCCACGGCTAAGGGCTTGTCGGCCGCCACGATGAGCGAACCGCCATTGACCGTGAGCCCGCCGGCGCCGAAGGCTGAGGACGAGCCGGCCACCAGCACGCCCTCGTCCAGCACGGTGCCGCCGGCATAGCTGTTGGCGCCGGAAAGACCAAGAATGCCGCTGCCGCGCTTCACCAGCTTGCCCTTGCCGCCGATGTCGTTGCGCCAGGTGTCGATCGCATTGAAGCCGCCCTTTGCCGCATCCATGGTCACCGTCACATCCTGGTCAAAAGCGCCATAGCCATCGGCGGCGGCAAACAGGTTCAGGCGGCCGTAGCCTTCCGCGTCGTCGAGAAGCGGATAGCCCGAAGCGATCTCCGTTGTGCCAAGCACCTCGCGGCGCTGTTCACCATCGAGATAGGGCAGACGGGTTTCCAGAAGCGCTTCGGCGCCCTCCGGCACGCGAGCCGGCTGATCGGTCGCATGGATCGTCGGCAGGCCGTAACTCAGGCGCTGCAGCACATAGGCACGATTGGCTTCGTGATCGGCGAAACGGTCCGCCGAAAGCGGCGCCGCATGCGCGACGACTTCGAGCGCACCCGCATCCGCAACACCCGACTTGGCGATCAGCCATGACTGCGCCTGGGCGTAGGCAGCGCTCTTCAGCGCTGAATTGTCGGACTTGTTCAGGTTATAGACGACCGTGGCGGTGCCAAGCATGCGGCCGCCCATCACGTCGAGCGGAGAGTGCATGCCGGCAAGGATGCGGTCTTCACCCATTTCGCTGGCGCGCGCGATCATTTCCTGGAATCGCTGCGGCACCAAATAGGCCATGGCGAGCGCATCCCGCCAGGCTTCCGCCGTATGTCCGCTGGGGAAGCCACCGTCCTCGACCGGCTTGCTGCTTTTGGCGGGCTCGAGCGTCGGGACGACCGAGACGTCCGGGCTCCAGCGATAGGGACGGCCATATTTGAAATAGCGCTTGGCGGGCTCCGTCGAGCCATCGCCGCTTGCGGCATTGATGAAGTCGATGGCGAGGCCCATGTCCGGGTTGGCGTCGGTCTTGTTTTCCGCGTCCGCTTTGCTGCCGGCGCCGCGATTGTTCCCCTTGTCGTCATATTTGACCGTCGTCGCATCGGCCGCTACTTCGGTGATCGTGGTGGTCTGCTTGGAACCGGCCTTCCAGGCATCGGTCAGCGGGCCGAGGCCATCGACGATGCTGGCATTTTTGCCGCGCCGGTCGTCGAGATAGGCCGCGACCGCCTGTTCGGCGGTACGCGCCTTTGTCGCCTTGATGACATAGCCGATATTCGCATCATGAACGAGCTTGTTGACGATCTGGCCGTCGGTCTTGCTGAAGGGGATGCCGTCCCAATCTGTCTTGGCGACTGCAGGGCAATTGTCCTTGGCCGGAGCTTCTACGCCGGCATCGACGAAGGGCGTGCGCGGCCTCCATACTTCTAAGAAGCCGGAGAGAAGATGGACGGCGGCGTTGGTGTCGGCGGTCGAGAAGCAAGCGTCACCGCGCTTGTTGGTGTTTCCGGTCTCGGCATAGGGCGCTTTCGCGCTTGTGGCTTGCTCTGCCGCGGCAAGCGAGGGCACGACCGAAAGAAGGCTGACGAGAGCGGTGCTCAGGCGGCAAAGTTTTGAAACAGACATGAGTATACCCGGAATGGTTTAACGAACGGCGGTAGGGTTAGAGCGGATACGTGACAGAGCCTTTTCAAAAATATGACTGTTCTGCAAATCCGCCAGTGCTCACCCCTTGCCTTTCCCGTCCATCCCGCCAAAACTGCCGTGGAAACGATGAGCCCAACGAGAGTGCCGGAAATAGGCATGACAGCGCGCCAACGCATCATTCCGGTGAGACGCGAATATAATCGCTGGGTCGCCAACCAGACGCTGGAAGATTACGCGCTGCGCTTCACCGCAAAGAGCGCCCGCCATTTTTCCTCCGAGCGCATCTCGCAGACGGCGATCGGCGCAATCTCCTTCCTGGCGCTCGAAGCGATCGGCGCCGCGATCACCCTCTCTTACGGCACCACCAACGCCTTCTACGCCATCATCGTCGCCTCGATCGCCATGCTGGCGATCGGCCTGCCGATCAGCCGCTACGCCATCCGCCACGGCGTCGACATCGATCTTCTGACGCGCGGCGCCGGTTTCGGCTACATCGGCTCGACCATCACCTCGCTGATCTACGCGGGCTTCACCTTCATGCTGTTTGCGATCGAAGCCTCAATCATGTCCGGGGCGCTGGAGCTCACCCTCGGCATTCCGCTCTGGATCGGTTACATCATCAGCGCCGTCATGGTGATCCCGCTGGTGACGCACGGCGTGCGGCTGATCAGTAAGTTCCAGCTGATGACCCAGCCCTTCTGGATCGTGCTGAACATCCTGCCCTTCATCTTCATCGCCTTCATGGACTGGGAAAAGTTCGATCTCTGGCGCGCCTTCGCCGGCATCCATCATGCTTCGGGTCCTCCCGGCACCGTCGCAGGCTTTGATCTGGTTGAATTCGGTGCAGCCTCCGCCGTCATCCTGGCGCTGATGTCGCAGATCGGCGAACAGGCCGATTTCCTGCGCTTCCTGCCGCCGGTCCCGCAGCGCAAGTGGCGCCATCGCCTCGCCGTCTTCCTCGCCGGTCCCGGCTGGGTCATCATCGGAGCACCGAAGCTGCTTGCCGGTTCGTTTCTCGTCGTGCTGACCCTCGCCTCGGGCGTGCCTCTCGACCGTGCCGCCGATCCGGCGCAGATGTATCTGACCGCCTTCGGCTACATGGTTCCCTGGCATAACGCTGCACTGCTGCTGATGGCCGCCTTCGTCGTCGTTTCGCAGCTCAAGATCAACGTGATGAACGCCTATGCCGGCTCACTCGCCTGGTCGAATTTCTTCTCACGGCTGACCCACAGCCATCCCGGCCGTGTCATCTGGCTTGTCTTCAACGTCGCAATCGCCCTGCTCCTGATGGAACTCGGCATCTACAGGCTGCTGGAAGAGACGCTCGGCATCTTCTCGATCATCGCCATGGCCTGGCTCTGCACGATTTCAGCCGATCTCTTCATCAACAAGCCGCTGGGGCTTGCCCCTCCCGGCATCGAGTTCAAGCGCGCCCATCTCTACGACATCAACCCGGTCGGCCTCGGCGCCATGACGCTTTCGGCGACGATATCGCTCGTCGCCCATTTCGGCGCCTTCGGCGAGACAGCCGCTTCGCTCGCCCCCTATATCACCCTCGTCATCGCCCTCATCGCCACGCCGGCGATCGCCTGGGCGACAAAGGGGAAATTCTACCTCGCGCGCAAGCCGCGCCAGAGCTGGAAGAACCAGACGAACATCACCTGTTCCGTCTGCGAGCACCCATTCGAGCCGGAGGATATGGCCTGGTGCCCGGCCTATGCCGCCCCGATCTGCTCGCTCTGCTGCTCGCTCGACAGCCGCTGCCACGACATGTGCAAGCCGGCCGCGCGTTTTAACGCCCAGGTCGGTACGGTCGCGAGGACGCTGCTGCCGGAGAGTATTCTGGGCAAGCTGACGACGCGCCTCGGCCGCTATGCCATCGCCGTCGCCCTGGCGCTGACCGCCATCGGCGCCATCCTGGCGATGATCGCCCATCAGGTCGCCTCCGCCTCGCCGGAAACGGCAGAGGTTGTCGATCGCACCATTCTGATCGTCTTCTTTGTCTTCTCGGTGATTTCAGGCGTCGTCTGCTGGTTCTATGTGCTCGCCCATGACAGCCGCGTCGTCGCCGAGGAGGAATCCTCGCGCCAGAACACGCTGCTGCTCAAGGAAATCGCCGCCCACAAGAAAACCGATGCCGCCTTGCAGAACGCCAAGGAGACGGCCGAGGCAGCCAACCGAGCCAAGAGCCGCTATGTCGTTGGCCTCAGCCACGAGCTGCGCACACCTTTGAACGCCGTGCTCGGCTATGCCCAGATCCTCGAACGGGACGAAACGATCCCGGCGCCGCGCCAATCCTCGATCAAGGTCATCCGCCGCAGCGCCGAACATCTCTCGGGGCTGATCGACGGCCTGCTCGATATCTCCAAGATCGAGGCCGGCCGCCTGCAGGTCTATTCCAACGAGATCAACATCCATGACTTCCTCGACCAGATCATCGAGCTTTTTCGGCCGCAGGCGCAGGCAAAGGGGCTCGCCTTCATCGATGATCGCTCGCCCGCCTTGCCGCAATTCGTCCGCACCGACGAAAAGCGCCTGCGCCAGATTCTCGTCAACCTGCTCTCCAATGCCATCAAGTTCACGGACGAAGGCAGCGTCACCTTCGATGTCGCCTATCGCAGCCAGGTCGCGACCTTCACCGTCACCGATACCGGCCGCGGCATCGCCGAGAAGGACCTGACGCGCATCTACGAACCTTTCCAGCGGGGCGAGGCAGACAGCGTGCGGCCGATGCCGGGCCTCGGTCTCGGCCTCACCATCACCCGGCTTCTGACCAATACGCTTGGCGGCGAGATTGCGGTCTCGAGCGTCAAGGACGAAGGCTCGGCATTCCGTGTGCGGCTGATGCTGTCCGCCGTCCTGCGCGCCGCCGCGCCGCCGCAGGAAAAACGCATCGTCGGTTACGACGGCCCACGCCGCACCATCGTCGTCGTCGACGACAACGAGGATCACCGCGAGATGATGCGCGAAATCCTGGCGCCGCTCGATTTCATCGTGCTGACAGCGGCAGGCGGCGCCGAATGCCTGACACTGATCGACGGCATCCTGCCCGATCTGTTCCTCGTCGATATACTGATGCCCGGCATGAGCGGCTGGCAGCTCGTCTCGCGTCTGCGTGAGGCTGGTCAGACAGCACCGGTTGTGATGCTTTCGGCCAACATCGGCGATGCGACGGTTCTGAGCGACAGCGACGACAGCCACAATGATGCGATCGGCAAACCGGTCGACATCCGCCAGCTGCGCGACAAGCTCGCTTTGCATCTCGGCCTGAACTGGATCTATGCCGATGACGCGCCCGCCGCTCCTGCAAAGATGGAGGCGCCGATGCGGGGCCCAGGTGCCGCCCATGTGCAGGAATTGCTGCGGCTCGGCGAGATCGGTTACATCAGGGGCATCGAAGCCAAGCTTTCGGACCTTGCCAAGGTGGAGGCAAATCGGCCATTCACCGAGGCTCTTCGACCCTATGTGGCCGCTTTCGATCTGGCCGGCTTCATGTCCTTCCTGCACGACTTCGACGAAAAGGTGGAATCCATTGGCTGAGCCGGCCCTCCCTCGCGACATCGTTCTGCTGGTCGACGACTCGCCCGAAGCGCTCGGTTTCCTCACAGACGCGCTCGAACAATCCGGCTTCTCCGTGCTGATCGCCACCTCGGGCACGGCAGCGCTTGGCATCGTCGAGCGGATCACGCCCGATCTGATCCTGCTCGACGCCGTGATGCCCGTGATGGACGGCTTCGAGACCTGCCGCAGGCTGAAGGCGAATGCCACTGTAGCGCAGGTGCCCGTCATCTTCATGACCGGCCTGACGGAGACCGAGCATGTCGTGCACGCGCTGGAATCCGGTGGCGTCGATTACCTCACCAAGCCGATCAACATCGACGAACTGCGCGCCCGCATCCGCGTCCATCTGCGCAATGCCCGCTCGGCCCAGAGCGCCCGCGTTGCGCTCGACGCTGCCGGCCGTCATCTGCTGGCGGTCAAGGGCGACGGCGCGATACATTGGTCGACGCCGCAGGCGACCCGGCTGGTCAATGCCGCCATGGGCAGTGACGACGGCATGGAGATCGTCGTCCGCCATATCGCCGGCTGGATGCGCGATCGCATGGCAGCAGTGCGCGACGGCATCATCTCAATCACCCATGCCGGCCAGGCGGCGCTGCAGCTTGCCTTCCTCGGTTCGATCGGCCCGGATGAATATCTATTCCGCCTCACCGCCGCCAGCCAGCGTAGCGACGACGAGATGCTGCGCCAGCGTTTTGCGCTCACCCAACGAGAATCCGAAGTGCTGCTCTGGATCGCCAAGGGCAAGGCAAACCGTGACATCGGCGAAATACTGGGCTTGTCGGCGCGCACAGTGAACAAACACCTCGAACAGATCTACGTGAAACTCGGCGTCGAAAACCGGGCGTCGGCGGCCGTGAAGGCGACGCATGTTCTGCATGAGATCTGAGGGATAGCGGACGGCGTTCCGTGGATCACGTCTCCTCCACCGCACCGCTGACAAGCGGCAGCAGTATCGCCTTCTCCATCCATCCAAGCCAGCGCCGAACAGCGCCGCTTCACCGCCTGACCGCGCCGTGGATGAAGCGCCGCCAAAAAAGAAGCCCGGCGAACCGGGCTTCAATGATCATATTCCTAGGAAGCAAAGCTTACATGCCCTGCGGCACGTAGGTGTACTTGCCGTCCGCGCCCTTCTTCCATTCGTACATGATGTAGCCAGGAATCTTCGGGTCGCCCTTTTCGTCGAACGAAATGTCGCCGAGAACCGTCGGGAACGGACCCTTTTCCTTCATGGCCGTGGCAACCGCTTCAGGATCCACCGAACCGGCAGCCTTGGCGGCACCGACAATCGCCTGCATGGCAGCGTAGGAGTAGAGCGTATAGGCTTCCGGGTTGAAACCGGCGGCCTTGAACTTTTCGACGAGCTCCTTGTTCGCCGGGTTCAGCGTCGGATCGGGGCCGAAGGTGTTGAGCGTACCGGCGACAGCGTCACCAGCGATCGAGGCCAGTTCGTTCGAAACGATACCGTCACCGGAAACCAGCGTTGCCTTCAGGCCCTGGTCTGCGGCCTGACGGATGATGAGACCGGCTTCGGTGTGCAGACCGCCCCAATAGATGATCGAGACGCCGGCTTCCTTCATCTTGGCGATGAGGGCCGAGAAGTCCTTGTCGCCGACGTTGATGCCTTCGTACATGACTTCCGTCAGGCCGGCGGCATTCATCGCCTTCTTGGTTTCGTCTGCAAGGCCCTGACCGTAGGGGGTCTTGTCGTGAACGACGGCGATCTTGGCGTCCTTGAAGTGGTCGGCGAGATACTTGCCGGCGATGGCGCCCTGCTGATCGTCACGGCCGCAGGTACGGAACGTGTTCCAGAGGCCCCGTTCCGTGAACTTCGGGTTCGTGGCGGCCGGGGTGATTTCGAGGATGCCGTTTTCGGCATAGACTTCCGAAGCCGGGATCGAAACGCCCGAGTTGAAGTGGCCAATGACGAACTTGACGCCGTCGGCAACGAATTTATTGGCGACCGAAATGCCCTGCTTCGGGTCGGAAACGTCGTCGCCGAGCTCGATCTTGATCTGCTCGCCATTGATGCCGCCAGCAGCGTTGATGTCGGCGGCTGCCTGCTCGGCACCCTTCTGAAGCTGAGCGCCGAAAGCGGCGTTCGGGCCGGTCAGCGGACCAGCGACAGCGATGAGGACGTCGGCCCAAGCGTTGCCGCTGAAGGCGACCATCGCCGTCAGAGCCACTGCCGACAGAAGAGACTTCTTCATATTGTTACTCCCAATTTTTGGGCGGGTTCCGGTCCAAGGCCCGGCGCATTACCCACCATTGACTGCGCCAGGAAAGCTGTTCCACTCTGAAGGCAATTCATGCCTAGTTTCAACGGACTGTCAATGTTTGTCCTTCCACGAAAACGCGGAAGTTTTTTCGTACAGCCAGTAATAGTTGTTGACCATCTGATTGGTACGGCGAAAGCGGTAGCCGGCCGTCGAGAAGACCAGCAAGGTCACGAAGTCGATGCCGTAGAAGAGGCCGCTGAGCATCGGTCCATTGAACAGGGCATGGTGTAGAAACTGCATCGCCCAGGCAAGGAGGAAGGTGTAGACGACGGCGAGCGGATAATTGTTCCAGCCGTCCGCAACCGCCTTGCCGGCTCGCCAAGCCGTCCAGAAGCCGATCAGTACGACGAGGGCGCGAATGACAACCCGGACGCCGTCGTCGCTTTCGAAGAAAAGTCCCTGCATGTCAAACTCTCCCTTTGACTAATGTCTTCCGCCTTCGAGGTAGGCGGCGCGGACTTCCGGGTTTGCAAGCAGTTCCTTGCCGGAGCCGCTCATCGTCACCTTGCCATTCACCATCACGTAGGCGCGGTGCGAGAGTCTCAGCGCCGCGAATGCGTTCTGCTCGACGAGAAACACGGTGAGGCCTTCCAGCTCATTGAGCTTCCGGATCGCTTCGAAAATTCCCTTGACGATCAGCGGCGCCAGGCCGAGCGAAGGTTCGTCGAGCAGCAAGAGCTTCGGACGCGCCATCAGCGCGCGGCCGATCGACAGCATCTGCTGCTCGCCGCCCGAAAGCGTGCCGCCGCGCTGGGCGTGACGCTCCTTGAGACGCGGGAAGAGCGTGAAGATCTTCTCGACGTCCTCGGCGAAATATTTGAGATTATCGAGACCCGCGCCCATCTGGAGGTTTTCCATGACGGTCATGCGGGGGAAGATGCGGCGCCCTTCCGGCGACTGCGCGATGCGCAGGCGTGCGATTTCATGGGTCGGCATACGGGTGATCTCGCGACCCTCGAAGACGACCGAGCCCTTACGGGCCTGGGGGCTGCCGCAGATCGTCATCATCAGCGTCGACTTGCCGGCGCCATTGGCGCCGATCAGACTGACGATCTCGCCCTTGTTGACGGCGACATCGATGCCGGCCAGCGCGCGGATATTGCCGTAGTAGGTTTCGACGCCATTCACCTGAAGGAGCGGTTGACCCGTCATGACTGCATCGCCCATCAGTTTGCGCCTCCTTCGAGCTGCTCGACGGTTGCGATCACCTCTTCCACTTCTTCATCCTCGACGCCGAGATACGCCGCAATGACCCTCGGGTCGTGCTTCACATGATCCGGCGTGCCATCGGAAATCTTCTGGCCATATTCAAGGACGACGACGTGATCGGAGATTTCCATAACCACAGACATGTCATGCTCGATAAGGAGAATGGAGGTTCCGGTATCGGCGCGAATGCCCTGCAGAAGCTCGTTGAGCTTAGCAGATTCGCGTGGGTTGAGGCCCGCGGCCGGTTCGTCCAGGCAGAGCAATTCCGGGCCCGTGCACATTGCACGCGCGATCTCGAGACGGCGCTGGGCGCCGTAAGGCAGATCGCCTGCCGGATCGTCGGCACGTTCGATCAGATCGGCCTTTTCAAGCCAATGACGCGCCAACTCGACGGCTGCTGCGGCTTCTCGCCTATAAGGGCCGATGCCGATGAGGCCGAGAATGGTATAACCCGACGCCTGCATCAGCTTGTTGTGCTGAGCGACGAGCAGATTTTCAAGAACGGTCAGGCCGGAAAACAGCCGAATGTTCTGGAAGGTGCGCGCCACCTTGGCTTCCTTGGTGATGCGAAAGTCCGGGAGGCGCTCCAGCAGGTACTGCTTGCCGCTTCTCTGATTAAGCGTGATCATCCCCATCGTCGGCTTATAGAAGCCGGTGATGCAGTTGAAGACGGTGGTCTTGCCGGCGCCGTTCGGACCGATCAACGCGGTGATGTCGCCGCGCTTGGCCTCGAAGGAGAAGTCGTTGATGGCCATCAGGCCGCCGAACTTCATCGACAGGTGCTCGACCTTGAGAAGCGTGTCGCTCGACATCGTATTGGTGACGGGGCTCATCAACCGTGGCCCTCCTTGGTGAAGCTTCCGGATACGGCCTTGCGTGTCTTGAGGAAGGCAGTTGGTTCACGCGATCCGACGAAACCGCGCGGTTTGAACAGCATGACGACCACCATGGCGAGACCGAAGAGCAGCATCCGGTAGAGTTCCGGCGTGAAGTCGGGCCCGAAGACTGCTTTCAGGAAATTCATTTCGCGCAGCGCTTCGGTACCGCCCACCATGACGATCGCGGCGATCGCAATGCCGGTCAGCGAGCCCATGCCGCCGAGAACGACGATGGCGAGAACGACGGCCGACTCCAGGAAGATGAAGGATTCCGGCGAGACGAAGCCCTGGCGAGCGGCGAAGAACGAGCCCGCGAAGCCACCGAACATGGCTCCCGTCGCGAACGCCGTCAGCTTGGTCGTCACTGTGTTGATGCCGAGCGAACGGCAAGCGATCTCGTCTTCACGCAGCGCTTCCCAGGCACGCCCGATCGGCATGCGCCGCAGGCGGATGGTGACGTAGGCCGTCAGCATGCACAGCGCCAGGATCAGATAGAAAAGGAAAATCTTGTAGTAGGCGGAAGACATCGGCAGGTGAAAGAGCTTGGCAAAGCCGCCGGCCGTCGCATCGAAGGGAATGCCGAAGAGCGTCGCCTTCGGAATGCTCGAGATGCCGAAGGTTCCCTTGGTCACGTCGGTCCAGTTGATCAGGACGAGGCGGATGATCTCACCGAAGGCGAGCGTGACGATGGCGAGATAGTCGCCGCGCAGACGCAGCACCGGGAAGCCGAGAATGACGCCCCAGAGCGCTGCGAGGGTGCCGGAAAGCGGCAGCAGCAACCAGAAGGACAGGCCGAAATAGCTCGACAGTAGCGCGTAAGAATAAGCGCCGACCGCATAGAACGCGACATAGCCGAGATCGAGGAGACCCGCGAGGCCGACGACGATGTTCAACCCCCAGGCGAGCATCACGTAGATCAGGATCTGGATGCCGAAATTGTCGACCCATTTCAGCGAGCCCTGAGCGCCGACAAGCGCCACGATCACCACGGGATAAAGCAGCAGCGCCAGCAGCGCGATCTTCAGGAAATGCCGATGGAAGAAACTCTTCTCGGTCGAAATGTCGAGATCGCCTTCCCGCGCCTTGCGGAGTTTTCGGCGGTCGATATTCGGCTTGACGAAAACGACCATTGCGAAACGGCCGATCGCGGCGATAGCGACAAAGATCGCCAGCAGTCCCCAGCGCTGGACGATGATCAGCTCGTTGTTGATGTTCTGATCGGTTTTCAGGCCGACATAGAGAACGAACATGCCGAGGGAGAGAACGGCGGCGAAAAGGGCTTCGATAAGACCTTTGCGGACAAGTCCGGCATCGGGCTTGCCTGCGGAATTCTCGATGTTTGCCATGACGTTATACCTTCTCGACTTCCGGCCGTCCGAGGATGCCCGTCGGCTTGAAGATCAGCACGAAAGCGAGGATGGCGAAGGTCGCCACATCCTTATACGCGATGGTGAAATAGGCTGACCACAGCGACTCGATCAGGCCGATCATCAGCCCGCCGAGAACGGCACCCGGCAACGAGCCGATGCCGCCGAGAACGGCTGCGGTAAATGCCTTCACACCCGGCGTGAAACCATCGGCGAACGAAGCGACGCCATAATACATCAGATACATCGTCCCGGCGACGGCAGCCAGCGCCGCCCCCATGACGAAAGTGATCGAGATCGTCTGGTCGACATTGACCCCGAGCAGTGCAGCCATCTTGCGATCCTGCTCGGTGGCGCGCTGGGCGCGGCCAAGCGCGGTATGATTGACGATATACCAGAAGACCGTCAGCAACACCGCCGTGATCAGGATGATGATGATCTGCTTCAGCGACACCGAGATGTTGCCGAACTGGTAAACCGTGCTCACCATCGGCGGGATCGGCTTGTTGCGCGGCCCCTGCGTCACCTGGATGAAGTTGGACAGCACGATCGACATGCCGATCGCGGTGATCAGCGGTGCAAGGCGGAAGGATCCGCGCAGCGGACGGTAGGCGACACGCTCGATCGTCCAATTCCACAAACTCGTCATCAGCATCGCGACGACAAGCATCGCCAGCAGCAAAATTGCCACCGGGAGACCTGCGAAGATGGATGTGAGGACGAGAAAGACGATAAGAGCGGCGAAACCACCGAGCATGAAGATGTCGCCATGGGCGAAATTGATCATGCCGATAATGCCATAAACCATCGTATAGCCGATAGCCACGAGGCCATAGATGGATCCGAGCGTCAGCCCATTGAAGAGCTGCTGGACGAAATACTCCATATGTCGTTTTCCCCTGGATGCGAGCCGAAGATGCTGCATCTCTTTTTGGTTATTCGGCTCCCCGTTCAAGGAACCTCATAGGCCGCATGCATAGCGGTTTCGTTGAAAATGTGAAGACAAAAAGGATTTACTCCAGCAGATTCTTGTTCGAACAGGCCTAAATGGCGCATTTTGAACCAAAATCCACAGAAAATCGGCAAAGACCGACCCATTTTTAGCCAAAACCTGCTGCCGGCTTAACCATCCGGCAAGCGCGGCTTCGCTTTCCTGCGTCGCTTCCCGCGTAAGCTATTCCACAAGGCTGGAAGAAAGCGCAAATTCAACCCTTGAGCCCGTATTTTTTGCGAATGGTATTTCACAGGTAAATGCCGCCATCCTCGCCTGACAGCTGCGGGAACTTATGGTAGCATCTTCAATCTGCGTCATCGGGGGTGCGGGGCGCGGCGAGAACCACCATATCGATATCTGGTGCGACAGGGATGGTTGACGACGAGCGACAGCGGGCGCTCGCCGCGCGGCGAACGGCAAAAGGACAATGCTGACGACATTTGAAAAGGCGGCGCTCGAAGCCGGTAAGGCCATCATCGCGGTTTTATGCGAAGGCTTTCCCATCGCCATGAAGGCGGATGCGAGCCCGGTTACGGTTGCCGACGAGGAGGCCGAACGTATCATCCTCGCCCATCTGTCCAGGGATTATCCCGATATACCCGTCGTGGCGGAAGAGTCGGTTGCCGCTGGAAACGTGCCCGACATCAGCGGCAGGGGCTTCTTCCTGGTCGACCCGCTCGACGGCACCCGTGAATTCGTCGACGGACGGCAGGAATTCACCGTCAACATCGCCTATATCGAGAACGGCGCCCCGGTCGCCGGGATCGTCTACGCGCCGGCGCTCGGGCTCGCCTTCTTAGGAGAGCGCGGCCGTGCCGAAAGGCTTGATGTCACCGAGGACTTCACCATCGGGGCGCGCACCGCAATTGCCGTGCGCGAGCAGCCGGACGATCGGCTTGCGCTCGCAAGCCTTCGTCACAACAGCCCGGAGACGGGAACCTTCCTCGCCGATCACGCGATCTCCAAATGCACCAATATCGGCTCCTCGCTGAAATTCTGCCTGCTGGCGGAAGGCAAGGCCGACGTCTATCCACGCTTCACCCGCACGATGGAGTGGGACACCGCGGCCGGCGATGCGGTGCTGCGCGCCGCCGGGGGATCGACGGTGACGCTCGACGGGGCGCTGCTGACCTATGGCAAGACGGGGACGGCGGCCGATTTCGACTTTGCCAACCCGAACTTCATCTCCTGGGGCGGCAGGAAACGCGTCCTCGAACCGGCGTGACCGTCCAGGCATTCGGCAAATGGCGTGATAGTGCGATCCCGTTCATTATGATGTTCTGCGCCTGCCGCGGCATTCCCTGCCGCGTTCGAGCCGCACAGCAGACCCTCGCAGAAACCGGCAGGTGATTTGGCCGAGGGGGTCGCGTGATTCCGGGCCTGGCTGACTCTCCATCCCTCACGATTTTGAGCCCTGTCGATTCGGCCTTGATTTTGTCATATTCTGACACATTTTGAGAACGGCCGAACATATCCGGCAAAAAAATTCACGTCGGAATTCGTTAAAAACGCCGCCTGCCAACCGTCGGTCGCGTGTCGAAACAACACGAGGACAGACCTGTGGAAGCCCTCGCCAAGGGCCTAAAAACCTTGACGAAATTGCAATTATTAACGAAATATCATGAGGTTGCCTCAACTTAACGCAAGTGCGAAAGATTTGTTGCGATGCGATATTTCTCTGGACACCATTACACAATTGTCGCATTTTTCCGTTTTAGTAGGGTTACCAACACCTGAGTGCAGCCTTGGTCACAGGGCAAACCATTGATCGCCTATTGCCGCCGCGCCCCTCGAAGACAACAGAGTACGATCCTTGAGCATCACGGAATTAAACAACACCATTTCGACTGATTCCTTCCGGCCGAGCCGCCGCCAGCAGCCGAGCCTGAAGATTCAAACCCCTGTCATCCATAGCGATGCCTCCCAGGCGCCGTTGGTGGATCTAGCCCTGAAGCGGGCGTTCGACATAGTTTCGTCGTTGAGCGCCCTCCTCGTCCTCGCCCCTTTCCTTCTCCTCGTCGCCCTGCTGATCAAGCTCGACAGCCCCGGACCGGTGCTGTTCAAGCAGACCCGTTGGGGTAAGAACTGCAAGGCCATCAAGGTCTACAAGTTCCGTTCCATGCGCACCGATCTTTGCGATGTCTCGGGCGTTGCCCAGACGGTGAAGAACGACCCCCGCATCACCCGTATCGGCGCTATTCTGCGCCGCACGAATATCGACGAGTTGCCGCAGCTGTTGAACGTGCTGTTGGGCGACATGTCGGTCGTCGGTCCTCGCTGCCATGCAATCGGCATGCGCGCCGGCGGCATGCTCTATGAAGAGCTCGTGCCGGAATATCATCAGCGCCACGCGATGCGCCCCGGCATGACCGGTCTTGCCCAGATGCGTGGCCTGCGCGGTCCGACCGATCGTCCCGCCAAGGCGCGCGCCCGCATCGCTTGTGATCTTTATTATGTCGGGAATTTCTCGATCTTGATGGACATGCGCATCATCGTCGGGACCGTCGTATCAGAAGTGGCCGGCGGAAAAGGCTTTTAAGAGCGGTTCAGCTTTCCGCGGAAGCGCAGAACCGCTCTAACCTTTGTATTTTTAGGCAATTCCCGGCAAAAGCGCTTCGCGCTTTGCCTGGAATTGTTCTAGCCTTTTTGTGAGAAAGGACCGGCTGCCTCAGGGCGGCCGGTTCCTTTCTGGCGACCGCCTGTGTGCGGTTGACCGTATATGGCGTGTAGATCGCGCTCTTCAGATAACCATCGACCGCGTGCGACGAGAGATCGAGAATGATCGCAATCTCATCGCTGCTCTTGCGATTCGCCGACAGCGCAGCCCTTCGATCTGGCGCCGGCTAGACGTTCCGGCGAGCCATCTTCGGGATTGCTGTTGCGTGAGAGCTGGTCCAGAAGCTCACGCAGCCACAGCGCATTGCCATAGAATGCTCCCATGTCGACATGGCTGGCCGGTAGCGAAAATGTATTGTTTCAGGTCAGTGTCGTGCAAAGCGAAGGCGGAGCCGTTCTTCAGGCCGGCCACCTGGAAGAGCGCGCCGCGGCGGCAATTTTCCTGATCGGCCGCACCGTCCGCAATCGATTCCTCCTCGCAGAAGATCGGCGGAACCGTCCGCTTCATCGCCGTCACCGGTGCCTTAGAAGAGATCGACGTGCTCGTGAGTGCCGGCGGGATTTTGCGTCGCTCGTTCACCGGCCGCTCCGGGCATCTAAATTTGTTATCAAAGTCTTACTTTGGGCTTAGGCAATTTTTAAATGTGGCAGGCTAGAGTGGCGCTCGTGGTCTTGCGTTGTGTAGAGAGTCCAATGACCGAAATGATACGTCCCCGAGTGAAATATGTCATCGGCCCCGATGGCAGCCCCCTGACCATCGCGGACCTTCCGCCGCCCAATACGCGGCGCTGGGTGATCCGCCGCAAGGCAGAGGTTGTCGCGGCTGTGCGCGGTGGCCTGTTGAGCTTGGAAGAGGCCTGCGAGCGTTACACGCTCACGGTCGAAGAATTCCTTTCCTGGCAATCGTCGATCAACAGCCACGGCCTCGCCGGCCTGCGCACCACGCGCATCCAGCAATATCGCCACTGATCGCACGCCATCGTCGACATTTATTTCGGGCCGGACGCATCTCCCATCAGGGAATGAAGAAGGCCCGAAATTATTGACGAGGCGGCGTAGCACCAGAGGCCGGGCTGCGTGAAGGCATCCGCCAACCCCGTTGTCTTCGCCGCAGCAATGACGATCGCGACCAGCAGCACGTCCATCATTGACCACTTGGACAGATGCGGCACGACGCGACGATAGAACAGGCTCCCGGCCCCGCTGCCGGCAGCCGTCGCTTCCGCCGCAATCCCGATCATCTTCAGAAACGGAAGCACGATCGAGACCAGCGCGACGATCGCCGCCAGCAGCCCATCTCCGCCTTGCCAGAGCGAGACGACGATGTCGATGAGCGAAGGGGTCTGATCGAAGAAATACAGCGTCTCGAAACGGACCAGCGGCAAGATCAGCCCGAGCGCCAGGAGGAACGGCGCTGCCACGAGAAGAGCGGGGCGGACGATCGAAAGCGCGCTCATTGCCCCAAACCTCGCGCCGATGCGACATTTTTCATGAACACTGCGTCTCCCTGAGGAACTGTTCCGCCGGCTTGGCACGACCGCGCCGCCGTGTCACCGTCGGCTGCGATAAATATCTGTGTACGAGGAAAGACGATGGATATTCGAAATGAGGAAGGCGCATCCGGCGGTCGTTATGCCGTAGACGTCGAGGGGCACGAGGCGGAGATGACCTATTCGCGCGCCTCGCCAAAGCTCGTCATCATCGATCACACGGCGGTTCCCGATGCCCTGCGCGGCAAGGGTGTCGGCCAGGCATTGGCGCTGCACGCGGTGGAAGCGGCTCGCGCCGGCGGTTGGAAGATCATTCCGCTCTGCCCGTTCTTCAAGGCGCAGGCCCAACGTCATCCGGAATGGCAGGATGTCGTGAACTGATTCGCGACGCCTGAAGCGGTCGCCGTGTGGAGCGGCGGCGTGCGGACGCAACACGCGGGAAACACCAAAAGCCATGTATGACGGACGGCACGCCCATCATACATGGCTTCTCTGTGGCAATTCCCGGGGCGCCGACGCCGGCGCCCGCATTTTCTCTCAGGCCCTGGCGGCGCGGGCGCCGCTGTCACGTTCTTCCAGCGCCGTCGCCCTTGCATATTCCGCCTGCATTTCCTCAAGCGCCAGTTCCAGCGCCTCTTCCTGCATCTTCAGTTCCTTGATCGAAACCTGCAGGTTGTCGGCCCGCTGACGCGCGGCCTTGGCGAAGGTCGGATAAGCAAAGTGATTCGGGTCGGATATACCGGACTTCTTTTCCTCGACGACGATCTGGCTCTCCAGATCCTTCGTCATCCGTTCGAATTCGGACATCATCATCTGCAATTGCTGCAATTGACGTCGTTTTTCGTTCACCTGAAACTCTTTCAGGCGAACGAGACTTTCTCGCGACTTCATACGCATTACTCCCGTGATGCGAGACCCCGGCTCAACTTGAAACCGCCCTGCGCGCCGCTTTGACACGGTTTGCTAAAAAATTTCCTGCGATATTAACAAAAACCTACCGCTGGTAACCTTTCGTTTACGGGCATCGTTAATGATAGACCCGATGATTTAAGGGTCGGTAAATGCCACGGCATGAAGTTCGAACCTTTTCATTGGCGAGTCGGATGAATCACTTAGCGCTGTTTCCTAATGTTAATGTTGAGGAGCACCTTTTTGAGATTCCTATTGGAAAACAGAGAAATGGAAAAATTATTTAATAAATTCGATACTCCTTGCCAGAGTGAATTAGAATTTGTTAACCATTTCGTGGCAGCTTCCAAATCACGTAGCTTGTTCGGGTAGCGTGTAGGGGGCCAGACCACCTTTCGGCGGCGGTAAAGGGGATAATTATGCGGGTACTTCTCATCGAGGATGACAGCGCTACGGCGCAGAGCATCGAATTGATGCTCAAATCAGAGAGTTTTAATGTTTATACCACCGATCTCGGTGAAGAAGGCGTCGATCTGGGCAAGCTGTATGATTACGACATCATCCTTCTCGATCTGAACCTGCCCGACATGTCCGGGTATGAAGTGCTCCGCACTCTCCGGCTGTCCAAGGTCAAGACACCGATCCTCATTCTGTCGGGCATGGCAGGCATCGAGGACAAGGTTCGCGGCCTCGGCTTCGGCGCCGACGACTACATGACCAAGCCGTTCCACAAGGATGAACTGGTCGCCCGCATCCACGCTATCGTTCGCCGCTCCAAGGGCCACGCCCAGTCGGTCATCATGACCGGCGAGCTCATCGTCAACCTCGATGCCAAGACCGTCGAAGTCGGCGGCCAGCGCGTCCACCTGACGGGCAAGGAATACCAGATGCTGGAGCTGCTTTCGCTCCGCAAGGGCACCACCCTCACCAAGGAAATGTTCCTGAACCACCTTTACGGTGGTATGGACGAGCCGGAACTGAAGATCATCGACGTCTTCATCTGCAAGCTGCGCAAGAAGCTGGCCAACGCCGCCGGCGGCGCCAACTACATCGAAACCGTCTGGGGCCGTGGTTACGTTCTTCGCGAGCCGGATGGCACCGAATATGCGGAAACCGCTTGATCTTCCGATCCCCCTTATCGGATGACGAAATCCCGCCCTTTCGGCGGGATTTTTCGTTTGTGCTGCCGGCGCTGCCGCCGCGTTAGAGGGATCCCGCCTGATCTGACCGAACAGGTTGATATCCCGGGCAGGGAAAAGCGCAGCGTCAGCCGGAGCCCGGCGGCGCTTTCGGCACTCTGCTCAGGGACGACCGATGCGGCCGGGAAGAAAGCTGCCGTCAGGCAGCAATCGCGCGGTTTCCGAAAACGGCGGTCAGGATCTTACGATCGAACGGCTTCAGCAGAAAATCGGTGGCGCCAGCTCGTTTACCCGCCATCAGCTTCTTCAGATCCGCCTCGATGACGCAGTAGTAGATCTTGACCTCTTTGCCGCCGTCCATGGCGCGGATGGCCGCGATGAGGTCGAGCGCCCCTTCCATGCCGGAATCGACGATCAGGTATTCCGGCAACTCTGTCTGGCAGCGCTGCAGCGCCTCGGCGGCATTGGAGGCCTCGCTGACGAGAAAGTCGAGTTCGGAGAGAATGCGCTTGCCGACCTTACGGACAATGTCCGAATTATCGGTGATCATGAACCTTTGCATGACTGCTCCTTTCCCCGCATTCGTCGCAACGAGGGGTCTTCCACAACCTAAGAGAATAGGTCCATCAGGCTAAGGAATCGTTACCAGACGGGCGAGAGCATGCTGCTGCACCCCGAAAATCAGACCGCAGCAACCGTCGCCGTGAACACCAGTTCGTCCGGGCTTGCGCTGTGGTCGAGCGTCATTCCGCACTCCTCGGCCAGAAGCACGGCGTAGTACGGCTGGATCGAATGGGCGTCGATCGCTTCCTCGATCGTGCCCGTCGAGATCTCGACGAATTTCGGCGGCAGACGCATCAGCTTGCCTTTTGCCGTGAGCGTGAACTTGGCATCGAATTCGGGATTTTCGAGCGTGACCTCGAGCACGCCGCCGCGCGGAATCGCCGAATAGGCGACGAGGAAGAGGTTGAGCAGCAGCTTGACGCGGTTCTTGGCCACGATGGCACGCGGTCCGTTCCAGATCACCTCGGTCTTCTTCTCGGCGATCGCAAAATCCTTGGCGGCCCGCTCGGCCTCGCCGGTATCGATCGAGGCGCCGACTGAACCCGATGCGCCGAAGGCGAGGCGCGCGAATTTCAGGCGGACGGAAGCGTTGAGCGCACTGGTGCGGATCAGATCCATTGCATCGGAATCAGCGCCGCCTTCATCCAGAAGTTCCAGGCCGTTGTTGATCGCGCCGACGGGCGAGATGACATCGTGGCAAACGCGGCTGCATAGAAGCGCGGCCAGATCCGGGCCGGACAGGGTGAGGTTCGGGTTCTTGGACATCATCGTCTCCTGAAGGGCGGCAATCTCATCGCGCCCGCAATATGCTTCATCAAAATTGCGCGAAGTTTGCGATCGTATTCAGTGCCATAATGACACCATATTTGGTAAACCGATTGTTAAATCTAACGCCTTGAATTTGTTTCAAGGCGTTATTTTTTTGTGTTGGGCGTTACTGATTTTGGTTCCCCTCTCGTTCCCGCGCCGATTCCCACATCGACACACCATTAGTGACTCATTAGCAACAGCTAACGCTCCTCAAAAGTTACGATGTTGCGCCTTACTACTTTTGGGGTATTAATTGACTCGGGCTTTAACACCCTGACTTCACATAGGCTTCGCGCAAGCGCGAAAGCCGAACACGTGCGCAGCTTAGCGGCGGCGCATTGCCTGGGCCACTACGTGGCCGGCGGGCGGTGCGCGTATGTCCAGGGCTTCGGCCTAAAGGCGCATCGGCGTGTCTGTGAAGCGCGTGTTAAACCCCCGGCTACGGTGCCGAGCGCCGTGTTCTGGCAGGGATGCAGCATGATGCTGATGGAAGTGCAGGCGGCAGGGGCGGCCGCGGGTGAAATGCCCGAGAGACGGTCAAAGGTTTATGAGGCAGACTGGACCTTCGAAATCGGGCAAGCAGTAAAATTCGATGAAATGGCCGCAATCGTCTTATGGCGGATGCGGAGCGCAATGGGAAAAGAGATCTGTAAGATATGGGTTTCGGGAGAAGCCCATGGGCGCCCACTCAGGACGGTGGACGCCAGAATGCTCAAATAAAAAATGGGCGGACAGTGCCGCCCAATCTCCTTTTATGTTTTTAGGATGTCTCTGGCGCATCGGCGCGCCTCATATGCCAACTTGCCTTCCGGCTCATGTGGATCACCGGCGGAAGCATTTCGGCTGGCAATCTTATCGTACTCTTTGGCTCGCCCTTCGCAAACATCCGCGCAACGCTGGCGCTCTGCGAGGATGGCGCGGGCGATAAACTCAGCGGCATGATTGCACGAGGCCGAGTGCTTCTCGCCGGGCATGTGCCCAGCGCACCTCGGCGTCAAGCTGCAAGCCGCCTCAGATGCGGCGCGCCAGACATCATCCGGTATCGTCACGCCGCCACCTTCAACCGATCAATAGCCTCGCCCGCCGACGCACACTTCGGCCGGTCGTCGATGAGAGTCCCGCCCGCCTGCGCATCGATTAGGATAGCCATACAGGCCCGAACATGCGCAAGGTGAGACGAGCCGCTTTCCGGATCGATGTCCTCGCCGGAGAACCATTGCAGCAGATGGCGAATTGCCGCGCTGTAGTAGGTCGTGGCGTCGACTGGATCGTCCTGCCAGTTGAATGCGCCATACTTAGATGCGCCGAGCGCCATCACGACACTTTCCTCAATGATGGCAACCGGCGGGATAAACTGCGCCGATGGCTTCCTTACGCCGAATGCTCGCTTTGGATTCGTCGATGGCGTCGATGCAATGCCCATGACGCGATTGAAGAAGCTGCCGTCAGGCGCGTTGTCATTGGCCGCCGGCTCCTTGCCGATCGCCCTCGCTAACGCTTCTAGCTCGGCCGGCACAGCGGTGAGCTCGCCGGCTGGCGTCCAGGCTGGTACTTGGTTCTCGGTCATGCGGTCTCCTTTGTCATTAGAGCGCGGATAGCTGCGGCGATGGTACTTCCGTCTTGAGACTTTCGTTTCACTGGTTCCTGCAGATCGTCATCCCAGTGCATGTGGGTCGTGATGCTGAAGTCATCGGCGAGCTTAGCCGCCTCCTCAAGCGCATGGATGCGAGCGAGCCGCTTTCCCTTGTCCACCTCCAGACGGAGGCGGGCGGTGGTGTATCGTGGTTGGTTATCTTCGCTCATACCTTCTCCTCCTCTTTCGCCGGCGCCTTCCGCCGCGGCTCCTCCACGCTGGGCGCCAGCGGCTGACCGGGCACCAGCAGCGCCCGCAGGCTTCCCAAACGATCCGCAACAAGCGGCCGGAACCTGGTGGCGCGAAACGGCTGGTCGACATAGCCCCAGGTCGGGCAAACACCGCGGTTGATGCCATCGAGCCGCAGCCCGATGTATTCGCCGTCGAGATAATGGACGAACGGGCCTACCCAGCGGACCTTGTAGATCTGCCCTTCAGTTAGCTCTGACGGCAGTGTGGTGTTGGCCGGCTGCTTGGCGTCGATGCAGACGACTTCCTGGCCAACGTAGAATTGGTGGGCGTAGGTCATGCTGATTCCCCACCAAAACTGAAGGTAACGATGGCGTGTGGCTCACCAGTCGAGCGTCGTAGCCGGCGCTGCATCTCGATGCGGAGATCTTCCCAAAGCCTCGGCTCAAGAAGATTGCCCTGCCAAAACGCATCATGGCCGGCCGCAATGCTGACCAAGGCTTGATCCGCTATTCGCTCAAATTCCTCCATCGTCACGCTTCCATCCCCCTCGCCCGGCAATCCATCAGCGCCTCGAATGTCGCCAGGAACTCCTCCTTGGCCTTCTCCGGCGACCAGTAGCGCAGCCGCACGCCGAGCGGCTCATTGTGCTTGCCGTGCCATTCCATCTGCACGAGGTTTTCGAGCTCGTCGGCGATGATGCGGTTGTCAGCGTCGTGAACGACGGCCGGCATCTCGTGCGGCAAGGAGAACCTGTCGCACACCACGGCCATCACCTTCGCCTCGGCGGCCTTGTAGCCTTCTAAGTAAGGCTTGACCGGCCGCGGCACGTCGACGAGGAACGCCTCGCTGGCGTCGTGCAGAAGCGCGTGCAGCGCCACGTCTACGCCTTCCCAGCGCAGATGGCGGGCCATCAGCACCGAGTGCTCGGCGACACTATAGAAGCGCAGGCAGTGGCCGGCGTAGCGGCATTGCAGGCTCAGCGCGTGGGCGATGTCCTCGATGAAGACTTCATCGGCCTTGGGGTCCATGGGCCAGAATTTGCGGCCGGTGGCGGTTTGCATGAAGTCGCCGTAGCGGACCAGCTCAGCAAAAACTTGATGAAGGTGTGGCGGCACGTCAAAACCGCCTTTGCTGCCGCCGGCGGCAGGGCGTCGGAGCCCGATATACTGGCCGCGCTCCTGCGGCACATTGTCATTCGCCGGCACGTATTTCTGCGGCGGGACTGGCTGTGCACCGTAGCCCGGGATCATGAGCGGCTCGTCGTTATAAGGTTTTGGCTGGGCGGTTATAACGGTCATGCCGCCACCATGCGTGTGCGCAGCCCGACCTTTTCGCTGGTCGCGTTGAACTTCGATCGCACTGCCGCATCGAGATCAACGCCGGCCTGCATTGCTACAAGGTCGGTGCAGATGACGATATCTGCCAACTCCTCGGCCAGGTGCTCGACCGTATCGCGAGATCCAGCGATGCCTCGGCGCTCGCGTTCAAGCTTCTTGATGACGTTACACGCCTCTCCAACCTCACCAGCAAGCTCATTGCCGCGATAGGCGAGGTCGATCTGGTTGTCGCCGTCCCACTCTTTCTGGCGGGCGACGTTTGCGGCGCGAAGACTGGTAAAGCTGGACGTGTTGTCGTTGGCCGCCGCCGGAACCTGCGTGATCTGCCAGTCTTCGGCTAGCTGATCGGCAACGCTCGGATTGAACGGCATGCCGTCCTCGTATGCAAAATACTGCAACGGCGTGTCGCGATGGGCGATGCGGATGGATCCGGCAATGCTGCGCTTGGCGGATCCGCCTCTCTTCATGGCCTCAATGGCCTGTCCGTAGTTCATGTGGTCTCCTCTTAGTGGCGGTTGCCGCCGATTGGTGGTCGGCGGCAGGTGGTGGTTTAGTTTGCGGCGTTGATGCGCCTGAGCTCCAACATGGTCGCCTCTATTCCGTCGAGACGTCTTCTGATCTCAGCCGCGAAAGCTGGCGCTCCATGGCCAGGTGACGTGTAGAGTTCGTGCCGCCTCGACAAGCTGGCGTGCTCGTCGATAAGGCGCGACAAGATCCTGTCCTCGCTCACGCCACCATCCTCTGCTCCGCCGGCTCGTTGTCATTGGCCGCGACATAGGCGCCAGCAACCATCTCTGGCCGCATCGTGTTGCGCGACACCTCGCCGAACATCTTCGAATAGGTGATGCGCTTCGCCGATCTGCCGGACAGCCACGGCCCGCCAGCTGCATAGGCGTCCTGCGCGGCTAGCGTTTCATGGCGCTCGACATACATCAGGTCAGTCTTGACGCCTTCGTCGCTGTGCAAGTGGCCGTGATGACAATAGGCGAACTTCGACCGGCCGAAGAGCTCGCGGAAGATGCCGGCGCACTTCACGTCGAGCGTCTTGATGTTGCTCTTGTGGCCGTGGTGATAAAATAGCGCGGTGCCACCCCACTCATAGGCGTAATAGAGCATCGGCGAGTTATCGACCGAGATGCGAGGCTCGTTCTCGTACATGGCGGCCAGCATTTCGCGCAGCCACGCGGACGACGCCGGATCGTGATTGCCGGACGCCATGACCACATGCACGTGCTGATGCTTCTGCAGGAGCATGTCGATGATGCGGCGCACGGTTCTGATGACGACGCGGATCACTTTCTGCAGGCGGCTGTCCGCGTCCAGGACGTGCTTGTGGGCAGGCGTGACGCTCTCGAGCGCGTCATGGTGCATCAGGTCGCCGAGCTGCGCCAGCACAGCAGTGTGAGCCGTCGGAGCGCTTGCAATAGCCGCAGAGAACCAATCAAGGAGGAGCTGTTCGGCAATTCGGAGGTCATAATCTGCGCCGGTCTCTTCGCGCCATGCCAGCATTCCGAAATGGCTATCCGTTACAACGAACTGGTTTAGCAGATCCGCCTCGACTTCCGCGGGCGGAGGAGTCATCTCGACGCGCGGCAGTTCTTCTTTCAGTGCGGCGACCGTAGCGGCAAAAGCAGCATCCTGCCGCTCTGCATCAGCCGAAGTCTTGATCCACTTGATAACTTCGCGGCCGTCGGCGTCGACCAGCGCGGACACGCCTTTGATCTTTTGACCGTCGGGAACGGAGAACTGTCCGCCATGTTCCGGCTTCTGCTGGACGAAATCGCCATTCGGCGTGCTCGTGACCTGGCTGATGCGGAAGCCCGGCAGCACTGGCTTGGTTCCTAACATGCCGCGCTCCGCGGCGACCTTCAGGCGTGAGTTGAACGTGTTGCGCGGCAGGCCGAGCAGTTCGGCGGCCTGCGACTTGTTGCCGAGCGCTTCGAACGCATCGGCGGCTTCTTGGGCTAGTTCGTCTGGGAGTCTGGGTGCGGGCAAAGTTATGCTCCTTGGCTGTTTTTCTTGGCGCAGTATTCGCGAGCCGCTTCGTAGGCTGGCTTAGGATCGCTGGTTTTGCCTTTGACGCGATGCTGAACCTTGCCGCGCTTCAGCCCCTTCCCGGAAGACTTCTTCACCCACTGAAAGCACCCAAGCGTGAATGTTCCGTATAAATGCCGCGACACCCCATTCTCAGGCGGCGCACACGATCCGTCGAAGCTCCACATTCCTTCGTAAATATGCTTGTCCATCACTGCACTCCAATAATCGGCTGCGCTTCCTGCGGCTTCGGTTCTTCGCGCCCACCTTGGCCTTCTTCTGCGAAGCCTGGACTTCCAGATTCGCCTTGCCGCATGCCTACCGAGCCGCCATTGCCAGCCGCTTGGTCGAGAGAGTTCTGCAGGTTGTTCGCAGTGGCCGTGGTGTACGGCAAGCGGTAGTAGCGTGGCTCGCCGGTGCCGCCGTCGAGCAGGACGTAGATTGCCTTGTCGATATCGATGCGGGCGCCGAGCACGGTGTAGCGGCCGGCCGGAGGAGCGGTGATGGCGGGATGGCCGAGCGGCAGGAGTGTGGATGGTGCCGTGAGGATGGCTACGAGGGCGAGGCAGAGGGCTTGCCGCTTCGTGCCGAACCAGGCGATTACGCCGGCGGCCAGCACGAAGGCGAGCCAGAGGGTGATGGCGGTGGTCATGACAGGGCCGCCAACTCTGCTCGCCGATCAGCGGCGAGGCGTTCGTAGTCTTTGATTTCTGCCGTCAGATCAGCCCGACGTGATTGACTGTATTCATCCATCTCGCCATCCGTCATCGGGCGCCTGTAGGTGATGCGCAGGGAATCGTAGCCGCATCCGTCATACGGGTCAGGATCTTCGGAAACATCAACTTCAGCGGTTGCGCGATATTCCGGCGGAATGTCAGACAGAGCATCCTGTAGCGCCGCAATCAACTCTACGGCAGTGTGCGGAACGTGGCCATCGTCCGTCCTGCTGGCCGCTCCGAAATGGCGAACGATAATTATTTTATCCATCACCCCTCTCCTCTCTTCATCTGCTTGAAAACACTCGACGCGCTCCCATTGATGACCTGACCACCCGCCATGCGGAAACGGATCGCCGTCCGCTCCTGCTTATCTTTGAGAAGCTCGACGGTCCCGCGCCAGACGACGCCGCCTTCGGCCAGCCGCACCTCCACCGAGACCAGAACTGGCACATGGCCGGCGCAGCCGAAGCAGCGGATGTTGATTGCGTATTCGCCATCAGGCAGACCGCGCGTGAACGCGCTCTCATAATTCAAAGGCGTGTCGTCATTGGCCGTCCCGAGGTCGTCCCGCAGGAGCGACCAGACGCGGCCGCTCTTGTTGCTGTAGCCGACGGCGAGATCGTCGCCCTGCTGCACCCATAGATCGACGTCGATCGCGCCGGCCGGCCAGGCTATGCTGGCGACGAGATTGCCTGGCAGTTGGGCTGGTTCTTTTTCGGCCGGTGGGGCGATGTTGGCGAGAACCAACACCACCAGTGCGACGAGACCCAGAAGCATGTTCATGA
Source organism: Rhizobium sp. CBN3 (assembly GCF_030518245.1). Taxonomy (NCBI): domain Bacteria; kingdom Pseudomonadati; phylum Pseudomonadota; class Alphaproteobacteria; order Hyphomicrobiales; family Rhizobiaceae; genus Rhizobium; species Rhizobium sp. CBN3. The sequence continues at coordinate 155,455 of NZ_JAULSE010000001.1, read as the reverse complement.
GCAGGTCGCGGAAGAGAATGGCGTTCATGATGTTGCCTGCATGGCGGGTGCAGACAGTGCCAAATCCGCCAAGTCCTGACACGTTCCGATGAAGCCGGACTGCGCATCGCTCATTGCGCTGTACTCGGCGTCAAGCTTGGTGCTCCAGTCACCGCACTCTCGCTCTGCCCGCGCTACCTTCAAACGTTGATTGTATGCCGAAACCGCGTCAACGTGCCTTTTGTGAGCCGCGACAATTTTGTCGAATGCGGCCGCTTTTTCTTCCGTAGAGGATACCATCACTCCACCCCCTTCTCGCCAGCGACCCATGCCACCGTGGACACCCACAGTGCGGCAATCGCGCCCACCAGCGTCGAGCAGAACGCAACGCCCATTCCCGCCAACAACGAAGCAGCGACGCGCTGGACGCCTTCAGGTGAGCCGAGTGAGCCGGTGTCAATGTGCTGCAAGGCAATGATGAAGCCGACGACATTGCCGATGAGGCCAAGCGTCACCAGCCAGACTTCTGTCCGAACGAGATGCCCAGTCTTGCCGAAGAAGACGGCGGCCAGCGTGGCAACCAGTAGGCCGGAAATCACATACGACAACCCCGAAATGTCGTGCGTGAAGACGAACTGCGTGTAGCCCATGACCGTGGCCCAGACGACGAGCGCTGCCCAGCAGGTGTTGAGGATGATGAGGCGGCCGGTCATATGGATGCCTCCCGCGCGGCGGCGAAGAAGGCGCAAAAGAACACCATGAACAATGTTCCGCCGCGCATGTCGGCATTTGAAAACGCAACAGATAGAAGACCGCACGTTACAGTAAAAAATGTGAATAGCGCCCGCATCACGAAGCCCTCCGCGCCAGCAGATCGCAAACAACCGAAGCAGGAACCACGAAGCCGAAGCCGGTCATGGTTGGCGTGTAGGTGTCGGCGCCGGCCGCATCCTTGCCTGACTTGAGCGGCGCGAGCGTAACGCCAACATTGATGCCGACCACGCGGCCGTCATTTGCGAAGATGCCTCCGCCGCTCTGCCCCATGACCGTAGTCATGTCGGTGACAACGACACGCTTCCAGTTGCCGAGCCGGCGACCGGCGCCGGCGACGCGTCCGAACGATGCGATGAATTCCATGCCAAGCGGATTTCCGACGGCCTGGATCTGTTCGCCGAAGCGGGGCTCGCGGCAATCAAGCTCGCTCGAGCCGGCAACGTTGCCGTCGGTGTGGATCAGCGCAATATCGTAGTCTTTGTTGATCCAGAGAACGGCCGCATCGCTTTCGACGCCGGCGTTGGTCTTGATCTTTACCGCCTTGGCGTCCTCGACGACGTGGGCCGCCGTGACGATATTTCCGCCGCCGATGTGAACGCCAGAGCCGAGGCCGTTGCCCACGGAAATCTTGATGGACGAATCTTCGGATGTGGTTGCCGGCGCCTGGACGATCGTGTTGGTGACCGTGGTGTAGACCGGCTGGCTGGGCGCCAACTTGACGGCGCCGAACAGGACAATGGCTAGTGTGACAACGGCTATGGCCGCGAATCTGTAATATCTCATCTGCGCCTCCTCTGTGGTGAATGGGAAGCAGAGGTTTGGTGGACCTCAGCAAGAAGACGCTGATGTAAACATACAAATTTGTCAACAGAGATTGACGAAGACGCAATTAGAACGTAAGAAGAACAGATGCGCAGATTTCTGGAAATCAAAGGATGGTCGCCCGGCTATCTCTATGTGGCTCCGCAACACGTGACGATCATGGCCGCCTGCCAGGCCTGCGGAACTGAGCGCGAGTTCGATCGGCAAAGCGTGCCACGGCGGCTCGAATTCGCGCTGATACCGGAAATCGAGGCGCATCTGAAATGCTCGGCCTGCGGCTCGAAAGCCGGCCGCCTGCTTTTTGGGAGCTACTTGGATGGGTGACGCGCGCCTCTTCCATTGCTGCCGAGGCCACCGGCCGCAGGCTATATTCGGCGCCGTCTCGGTCGTGTCTTGCCGATGCGGCGAGGAAATCACCATCGAAACGCCGCCATTTTTTCGCGACCCAGCCACGCAACGCGAGCACGAGGCTTGGCGCGCCGTTATGGCATGGAATGGTCGGCCAACCATAAACGAAAAAAGCCGCCTCCCCGGTTAAGGAGAGGCGGCTGACGCGGCAAGTGATCCAAAAGGTTCCGCTTCGGAATTATATCCTCATTGGATCATTTCATCACATGCCAAGCTATCGAGTCTTCCATTTCTTCTGGGGTCATTTCCCGATATTCCCATCCGCCGGGGACGCGGCGCCGCATCAAGAGCTTACGGTTCCTCAAATGCGGATCCCATTCTTTTGAGCAAAGAATATCGAGAATTTTGTTTGCAATTGACTTCAACATATAGGCTGAGCCTTTGTGGCCTTGGAGTTAAAGCCGTCGAATACCATTTGCATTATTCTTCGCAATCCCTGTTTTTAGGGATCACTGACCGCCTGTGAAGCGTAATGCGCGCGTTCCTGTAGGTGACGCTCCGATGAGCGCGGCAAAAATTCTCATTTTATTTTATCGAGAAGTGTCCCTGTTTACCATTTAAGCCCACGCCGTGCGAGGGTTGTCGACGAAGAAATACCCAAGCCGCTTCACCTTGGCGATCATGTGGACGTTTCCGCTTGCGATGGCGCGATCGGCGTTCGGATAGAGCCTGATTGACAGATTGGCCGTGTCGGAGCTGACTTGCACCGCGTCCGTCATCAGCCAATAGGTCTGCTGCTGTGCGTCCCCGATCAACCCGCTCCATCCGTTTTCATAGAGCGCGCGCCGGCCGTTCGCCCAAAGTTGCGGAACAAGAAGAGCGTCGTTGCCCATGACCTCGATTTCGGCGATTGACCGCACCCACTGACCAGTTTGGCCCGTCACGGTGAAATCGCCAGTCGTGCCGATGCCGAGCTGGTAATAAGCCGTCGCACCAGTGCCGACGCCGGTGATATCGAAAATGCGGGTCTTGCCGCCCGTTTCGAGATTGTCTTCAGACGAGAGAACGAGCGTCGAGCTTCCTGTTCCGCCCTTCTGTGTCCGCATACCTGTAGGCGTCGAGCCGGTGCCGTTCGCCGTGACGCCGCCGTTGCCCAGAAGGGTCGGGAACGGATACTTGTTAAGGCCGGTGTTCCACAGCTCCAGTGCATAGTTCCGCGCCGGGATAAGAAGATCCAGGATCTGGTTGATAAGCCGAGCGCACTTCAGCGCGCCCTGCGTTCCCAGGTGGATATAATCCGACATGTTGGAACGATCGGTCCAACCGGTTCCGGTCGGATCGAGCGCAATGTCGTAGTCGACCAGGATGGCCTTGGACTTCGGCAGGGTCGGCACCCATGCGCGGATAGCGGCATTGATGTAGGCTCGGTTGGCGTTATTGTCCGACCCGTTGAAGGCGTTCGACGGGTCGTTCACCCAAGGGCACATTGTCCCGATGACGACAAACACGCCAGCGTCCATCGCGATTTGCACAGTCTCCTGGAAATAGGCGAACGTTGCCGGGCCGGTTCCCGAGCCGACCGAGTTATTGACGCTCGGCCTGTAGAACAGGATATCAGGGTGCATCGGCAGCAGATAGTTCTGGAGCATCGCCCGATGGCTGGCGGCATTCGACCCTGAAATTGCCTGATTAGCGCCCGTCGTGTACCGGTCGCTTGACGGCGTAAAAGCCGTGGTATCGGCCGGCCAGTTATCGTGCCGGAACCGCTGGTGCATCATCAGGGCGAGGTTCAGTTCGCCGGCATTGGTGGCCCATGCATTGGTCGTGCCGGGGCTTGCACCTTCGACGCCGTGGGCGACAAGGCTATCGCCGATTGTGCCTATCTTCGGGTTAGTGAATTGTGGGTAGTTGTTGCCTCCGGGGCTGCTCGCCGAGTGCCGGCGAGCGCCTACCGAGATCAGCGGCGTCAAAAATGACTGCCGCCTCAAACTCGTCTTGAGCCCCGCCATGTTATGCGGCGATCCACTGGAATTTGTCGCCCGGCTCAGCGTATACGTCGTAGTCGGTCGCGGCCGGAACAAGGAAGCGCTTGCCGGTCGTCGCGTCCGGTGTCGGGCCGACGGAGACCCATGAGTCCGCGGCAGCGCGAATGCGGAACATTGCCTGACCTGAGCCGGCGCTTTCGGTCGGAGCGACGTTGGTCGACGTCACGCCGGTGGCCGGCGCTTCGCTCCATGCGATCTTGCCGAGGATTGCCTGAGACTTGTCTCGAGCGAACAGAGAACCGGGATAGCCGCAAACGACATGAAGGCCTGAGAAAGCCATGGGTAGTCTCCTGAAATGTGGTGGTGTTAGTCGGCTGGTTCGCCGTGATTAGCCGCGCGTGGTGGTGCGCCGTGGCTGGGTTTCGTAGAGGCGATCTAGCCTCTCGTTGAGGCCGTCGATACGGTTGCCGACGCCTTCGATTGCCTTCATGATCTGGCTGGTCTGCTCCTGCATCCCGGCCTTGGTGACGTAGGATTCAGCCACGTGCAGCTTGTGCGCCGCCAGGTCGTTGGAAACCTTTTCGGTGTCGCGGCGCTGGATCATGAGCTTGCCGTCCAGGTACTTCCAGATACCGAACAGCGTGCCGAAGACAGCCATGCCAAAGCCGACAACGGCCATGATTTCTGTGCCGGTCATGGCTTGCCGCCTTCCAGCGCCGCGTCACGGTCGGCGTAGAAGTCGCGCAGCGCCAGATGGCGCCGGATGCACGTCAATAGACGCTGGCGGTCGGTGATCCACAGTTGCTCGAGCTTCGCCTGTGTCAGTGCGTCCTTGCCGAGATCGACCGGGCCGGCGCACCGCGCAGTCAAGGCGCCGTCCGGCCGCATCAGTTTTGGCGGCGCCGGCGGAACAACCAGCCTATCGGACCTTGTTAATGCGCTGCACGCCGGGAGCGCCAAGAGCAACGCGGCCAGCATCAGGATCTTCGCTAGCTTCACGCTGCAGTTCCTCGATTTGAGATTGAAGATTTTCGGCTTGAGCCTGCATCTCGGCGATACGGCCGGCCTCGCGCGCCTTGGCGGCGTTGTTGGCAGCCACCTGGCGCTCGGTCTCGGCGGCGGCTTCGGCTGCCGCAGCAGCATGCTCCGCCGCAATGACGCCCTTATAGTGCGCCTCGGCGCGAGCGTAGCCACGGTGATCGACATAGGCATAAGCGGCAAGCAGCAGCGCAAACGCAGCCAAGGCACCCAGCAGGCGGCGCCCAATTGGGCTTAGGGCGAACGCGATCATTGGCTAAGCCCCGAGACGCAGACTTCAGCCTCGCCGGCACGCTGGGCGTCGCCCATCTCGCGGCGCTTCACCAGACCCTGCACCACTCGGCCGCCGGCCTTGTTCCAAGCCGTCTGCGCCTCGCAGGCCTCGCGCCAGCGGCCCTGCATAGCCAGGCGCGCCGCAGTCGAGTTGACCATGCCTGACACGCCGAAGTTATAGGCGCCGGAAATCATCGCTGCCTGCACGCCGATCGGGAAGCGCGTGAAGCCCTTGATTTGTTTTGTCAGCGGTTCGTAATAGTCGTTCTTGACGCGCGCCTCGAGAATGGCATCGCATTCGGCCGCAGTCTTCGTGACGCCAGGCTTTACCGGCTTGCCGTCGATCTGCGTCTCGCCGTGGCAGATGTCCCAGATCTTGGCATAAGGATCCCAGTGCGACTTGAGCACCAGCCCCTCCCACGGCTTGATCAGTGTGTCGGTGGCGAGGATAACTGCGGCCGGTCGCGCCGGCTCGGCGAAATACGAGCCGCTACCAGCCAGCACCGCCGCGAACATCGCAGCCGCAATGGCCGTCTTGCCGCGCTTCGTGGCGACAATCTTATTGATCGGCAACTGGTGCCTCCTTGTTCTGTGTGAGCAGGCGCGCGACCCATGCGCCGCCGAGCAGCGCGAGCGTCAGCCACCACGGCAGGTAGTCGGAGACGACCGGCACGACATTGAGGATGACGTCGGCAAGAGCCGCCAGCTCGATGAAGCGAAGCGACCAGGCGCGCTTGGCTGTTGCGGTCGCATCGGGAATGAGCACGCGCGCGACAGCGTCACGCGCGCCTGTGAAAAGCGTGCGAAGCATGGTGGCTCCGATTTTTTGAGGGTGATTGGCGCGCCTAAGCGCGCTGTCAGGCTATAGTCCTAGCGCGGCCACCAGCGCGGCAACAGCAAGCGTGGCGCGCTGATCGGCGCCGGCGTCATTCAAATGCGTGTTGTCGTAGCGGCCGGATGGTCCGATCAGTTCGACATTCTCCCCGGCGAAGACGGTCGTGTTGTTGACGACACTTGCCTGTGCCGCAAGGATAGCCGGCGACGTGGTGCCATAGATATACGACTCTTGGGCAACAAGCATCGGGCAGCCGGGGATGGCCCGCTTGAATTCGGCGATCACTTTTTGCAGGCTTGCGGCATATGAAGCCTGAGACGTGCCGTCGCGTGTGTCGCTCTCGCCCTGCCCCCACATGATTGCGGTGCAAGGCAGGCCGGCATCCCGCATGCGCAGACCGACCGTGTTGATGCGCCGGAAGAGATATGGTGCTAGATTTGGATCTGACCACTGCCCGATGTTGGTGTTCCCCACCGCCATAGGAACGATGATAACGCGGTCATAGTGACCATCGCTGATCAGCTTGTCAGCCATCCGCAGCAGCCACGTGCCGCCACCATTGCTTCCGCCGTTGATCCCCAGCAGCGGGTCTTTGGCTTTGTAGAGCTTTCCGTCCCAGATGTTGAGCTGGTCGATATCGGCATTTACCGGGGTATAAGCCCACTTCACGCTGTTGACGCTGAGAGATTGGCCGATGAAGACAATGACGGCGGTTCGATCGTCGATCGTACCCAGCGTGACTTCCTGTCGGTCGGAGAGATCGAGGTAGGGAGCCGTTCCAGTGATCACGCCATCCGAAGGATAGATATAATAGGCACCATTCGCCGTGAAGCGATTATAGGCGAGACCTGCGCCGCCGAAGAGCATGGCCGCCATCAAAGCACCACCGAACCAAGAATACCGGTTTGATAGCCGTTGGGCTGTCCGCCAGTGCCGTACCAATTTTGCGTGCCTCCGTTGCCGCGCTCAAGCCACCGCAATTCATGGTAGCCGATCCCGACGTATCCAACATATCGCGCCCATGCTGGCAAGACCGGAAATGTATTTCCAGCGGCTGCAGGGTTCTTTACCTGTGAGCTATCGGCGGACGACGTGTCGAGGCCGATCCCGACAAAACCAGCGGTGACGGATGACGTGCCGCTGATCATGTAGGCAGAGGCCGTCACATCGACCATCCGGCCGGAAACGCCGCAGAAGACTTCGATCTGATTGAGGGCATTGCCGTTTGCTTGACGCCATTGCGCCGCTGAATAGGCCCACCCCGTCGCCGCCTCTACCCGGCAGACTGGCAGCAGGATCGCGTCGTGAAGGCTCCAGACCAGCCGGGATTGCTTCGTGCTGCGCGTCAGTCCGTCAGCATGGCAGCGGAAGCCGCCGACCAGCTCGGCATCGCCTGCGTCGATCCCGCTGAACGAGATCGCGTTGACGATCCTGTCGCCGTCCTTCTGCACCTGAAGTGCGCGCGTGGTGCTGTTCGTCCATTCCGGGCCGATAACAAGGCCGTCAACAGTCAGAAAGACATCATAGCACTTGCCAGCGAGAGCGCTGGAAATGTCGATTGTTTCAACCCCATAATAGAGGATGCCTGTCGTGATATCTGTTTCGGGGAATTCATCTGCTGATACCGAGAGGCGCATTTTATATCCTTATTCGTAAAGAATGTTGACAGCGCCGCCGTCGAAGGTCTCGACTCCGTTACCTGTTTTGAAGCGAACCTGTTCAAGAGTTCCGGCAAGAGTTTTAGAACCGGCGGCACCGACGTAACCTGCTGTATCTGTTCTTACAAGTTGAGAAGAGAATGCCCAGGTGTTCGAACCAATGAGCGTGAGGATGGCCATCCCTTGGTAGACACCAGCAGCAGCTGTAGTGCCAGCCAGAGCGAACTGTGTAGTAGACAGAATACCGGTACTTGCAGAGCAAGCGTATCCCGTTGTTTCAGGGCCGCCGCTAGGCCCGATTTGGATACCGATACCAGTTGTACCGCTTGTTGAGACGTCATAAAAAGATATGGTGACGCGCTTGGCCCAAGACGGAATACTGGTGAAATCGACGGCCGTGCCGGATGCCGACTGCACGACTCCCGAGACCAGTCCGTTAGCCCCTACCCGCGTATAGCTCGTCACCCGCCAGTTGCCGGAACCGAGAGAGACGGCCTCAAGACTATCCCCTACCGCAGTGACGACGTTGCCACCTTGAGGCAGAATGAGCGACGTCGCGTTGCGAGTGAGTGTGAGGATTCCAGAAAATACCAGCCGGCGGGTCGTGCCGGCAGGCGCCGTGCCGAAGCTGGTAATGGTCGTGGTTCCGGTAACCGTGACGTTCTCGCTGGTCACGGCTCCAATATCGGTCGTTGCGGCCGACGCCACCGTTCCGAATGGCTGTGGAGGACGATCGACACGATTATTAGTCGTGTCGATCGTGTAGAGCAGAATGTCGTCGGAGCCGTCGTAATGATAGTACTTCACCGACCCGGCGACCGACGTATCTTCCCAAACCGTGCCAGCCACGGCATAAGTCGGTCGCGAAGGCCCGGAATGGCCAGAGATGATTGCATCGAAGTTGTCATCGATGCGCTGCGCCATGGCGGTAGGAGTCGCCGGACCAACCAGGGGCACGCTATAAATGGTGGCTTGCGTCATTGAACTGACCCGTATCCTTTTGCGACATAGTCAAACGTCCGCGTTACCGGCGAGCCGGCAGCATTGCGGAAGATGATAGAAAAGCCATCGGCGTCCTTGGCCGTGATCTCGTAGTAATCACCGGTTTGGAGGCCTTGGGCAGAGATGGAAACTCCGCTGAGCACGAAGTATGGTGGCGTGAAATTAATCACTAATCCCCCCGTTGAAACGACGAGATCATTCTCAGCGATAACGCGATCCGGCATATCAACCTTAACGGCAAGCCCGGAAATCACTGGAGTCACGTCGAACTGAAGCGATTGCAGCAAAACCCTGAATCGATAGCCACGCGCAGAGATGTCGGCCGTCACCAATTCAGTCCAATCACTCCACGTCGGCGCGCCTGATGGGTCGTCGTTGGTGGTGGAAATTTCTACCGAGACATCCCATAGAGATTCCAGTGCGGTGCCAAAGAACTCATCAGAACCGAACCAATCTTGGAGCGAAAACACATCCTCGCTGGTCAATTCGCCGTACGCCAAGACTTCCGCAGAGACGCGCGACGTGTAGATATCGCCAAGGTCGATAATGTTGGCAAACTCGTAGAGCCCATCGGACGGGAATCCACCTCCGAACAGGAAGTAGTCTGGCACTTCAAAGAAGTCCGCAAGGTCAAAAACGTCGCCAATATTCTCAAGGCGAAGCTGCCCGCCGACGGCTGCCACATCCGTCTTGACGCCAGGGAAGTCTGGGGCGTCCTGCATCTCTTCAACCGCGTTGAAAGACGTAAGAGGATTGACGGTACTAACGATCAGCGCTGCGTTCAGGGATTGCAGGCCAGCATAATTGACTGCTTTGATGAGGTAGGTTCCAACCATGGCCGACACCTGCACCTGCGAGCCAAGAATGTTGGTCCTAAGCTGGGATGCCGTCTGCCATGTCACGCCGGTAGTGGCCGGCGAAAACCTTATCTCACAATGTGACGTCGCTTGGTCGGCAACCATGCTCCATTGCAGTGTCGCAACGTCACCGCTGACCGATATCCTAAAGTCTTCGATGTCGGCTGGGTTGGCAGCAAAAATCGCGCAGACGAATGATCCGACCAAGAATCCAGACAGCTCGCCATTGGCGAAAACCGCCCGTATGCGGACGTCATAGACGCCAGTCGCAAGATCGACGAGGCGAATAGATGGAGCGCTAACGCTTGACGCTGTAAACCATTGCGTGTCGCCCGCTACTTTGTATTGCACGATATAGGATGCAACGGCCCCGACATCCGGCGCCTGCCAAGCCATATCGATTGTCGATGTCGCCGGCGACGTGGTCCAGAGGGTCTCGGCGTACGAGAACCCAGTCGGAGCCGAGGCCCGATAGTCAGGAACAGGCGCGATGCCCGTCTGGAACTCTGGAATCGTGCCAGTGTCGGCCTGCAGAATGCCCGGCGCGTCGTCTACGAGTTCAAGGCGCGCAGAAAGATCCTGCCTCGCCGTGATGCTCTTGACACGCAGAACGACGCTCTCGAATCCATTCTCGCCAAACATTGCCAGGTCGCCAGGCACCGGAAGATCGCCGGTGTCCGAAAACTGGAACGAGTTGAACTCGCCATCTGCACCCGTAATCGTCCTGCTGATAGACGAGCCATCAGCAGCGCGGAACCGCATTGAGTATGTCTTGCCGGCCTGCATCGTCAGCAGGTCGTCGAGGACAACGCCATCCGGCGCCGCCGAAACAGACCGCACCCTTGCGGCGCCTGCGCCCCAGAGGACTACGTCATGATTGACACGGACCCGGTCGCCCCTGGTGCAGACAAGATGCTCGAAATCTGTATCGAGCGAATAGGTCTCCCGCTGCAGCCGAAGCTGGGCCAGGTGATATCGCCCATGCTTCCAGATGAGATCTTTGTCTGTGACGCCAGAAAAGTCGATGCCCTCGAATTTCGTGGCGTTGTCTTCCGTGTAGCCATCGTCGTAAACGACGCGCTCGTCGTTCAGATAGCCGTTGTCGCGGTTGATGAACGAAACGCGGAAGCCATGCGGCAAGTCTGCAAAAGCGCGCACCGATGAGAAGTTCGACGAGTTGCGCGGCGTGAAATGCTGCACGATCGGCGAATCTGCGACATCCCAGACGACACCCCATCGACCATCGCGGAACGAAACGGCGGCGCGGCCGGCGGCGGCGATTTCGGTGAGTCGCTCATAGACCGACTTCGGCTCATTCGCCACGAGGTCGAAAGTGAACCCGTTGGCGGCACAATAGTCGTGCCATTCCTGAAGGCTTTCTAGGTCGATCGCTGCATCATCGACTGGTCGCGCATTTCCGTTGCCCTGCAGCACCTGCCTGAAGTGATCTGCCGGGTTGCGAGTAAATTGCCCAGATAACCACGTCGCCCCACTCCATTTTCTGATCTTCGGGCTAGCGATGCAGTTCAGGGTATTGACAGTGCCGTTTAGCTGACCGGTTGCGCGGATGCGCATGGCAATCAACGTCAGTGGCTTCGGAAAGCTGATGACCGGTTCGTTGCGCCGGCCGCGGACTGCCGTCCAATAGACCGTTTCGCCTACCGTGTCTTTGCCGCTATAATCAGAAGACGACTTGGACAGCCGGACGTCGTATTTCCCGCGGGCGACCGCCAGTCTCTGCGTCCGGCGGAGCGCTTGAGGCGAATTCGCCGTTAGGTCGAAGGTACCGAACGGCAGCCAGGTGCCGCTGCTCGAAAGTTTGTACTGGACATCAATCGTGACGGTGTAATTGACGCGCTTGCCGTCTTTTGCCTTCAGCCGATAAATGCCGCTCGGCGCGCTGACGTCGACGGAAAGTTCGTCAATGTTATCGGCCGTCGTGCGCTGGACCCACCCGGTGCCGGCATCCAACTCGATCGAAACGTCCTCTTGGTAAACCGGCTTCGTGTAGAGGGTCGGCGGCGTAACCGTATGGTCCTCGAGGACTTGATAGGTGACGTCATCGAATTTCGAGATGGCCGTTTCGCCGATCTTGATATCCGAAACGGCGATCGGCCCATAGCCAACCACAAAGAGCATGCGCAGATATTGATCGTCACCGACGAGTTCGGTGTAAGCGCCCGCCGCGTAGGGCGGAGAAATGCGGTGCGTACCGAATATCTCTGGGATCGAGCCGTATTGGGCTGCCGAATTCTGCGCGCCGCCGATCGAATAGAGTGTGGTCGTATTCGGCAAGGAGGATGGCTTTGCGACCGGGAACAGAGCATTGACGACCAGCGAGCCCGCGATCGAGATCCCGGCGCCGATAAGCCCCGTCGCCACTGCGCCTGCCGTCGTGCCGACCAGGCCAGGAAGCAGGGCGCCGACCAACCAGGGAGCAACAACGGCGGCAAAAAGGGCGACCACAAGCCCGGCGATGGCGCGGAGGGCGCCCTTGCCTGGAACCTTGACTATCGTGACCGACGCGCCCGGCTTGACGCGGACGCGGTTCCAGTTCTTTTGCTCGATGGAGTGCCCGTTGATCGCAACGTAGAGCCTGCTCGGCTCAATATCACAGCGATCGATGATCTCTTCAATCGAAAGGCAGGCTGGAACGCAGAGGTGCTCCCGTTCCGAGCGCAGCGGAGATCGACGCAGATAAACGTCCACGCCTTCGCCCGGCGCAATGATTTCAATAGGCGCCGTCGCCGGTACAAGCTGCATGGATCTGCCTTATTGGTTGAGGCGGTAGAATCCGGAGATCCGGTTTCGCCAGCGCATGTCGCCGATGCGGTCTATGACTGAGGGATGCGGCCCCTCACTGTGGAGCATGAGGCCATGCCCGAGAAACACGCCAACGTGGCTGTCGTGGCGCCCTGCCCGCATCAGCACGCAATCGCCAACCTGCGGGACATCAACGGCGTGCCAGTGCCTCTCGCGCTCCTCGGCGACCAGTGGGCCGATGGCACCGCGGTGAAACTCACGAGCGTCCATTTCCGCAGAATAGGATGGAACGGGCGTGGCGAGCACATCGCGATAGTAGAGAAACAAGACGCCCCAGCAGTCCGCGCCGGTGTAATCGCGCCCATGGGGCACGTAGGGAATGCCGATGAAGCGCTCCATCAGAACAGACCGGGAAACGATCCCGGCGTGAATTGGCCGGCGGGATGCGGCTCGTTGACCAGCGCATCCGCCACCAACGTGACCGATATCGCGTGGTCATCCATGGTCGCGTCAGACATTTGCAGCACCGGCATGGTGATCTCGACCACGTCAGGATCTGACGCGAGGATGATCTCGAGCTTGACAGCAGGCGGCGTTGTGAATGTGCGAAGAATGGTGACCAGTGTGCGGTCGATGTTGTCCATCGTGAGTTGGACGCGCGGCGGAGCATCGCTGCGATCGTCCGGCAGCGTGAAGTCGAAAGGCAGAAAGATAAACTGCTCGCCACGACTTTCCGTGCCATAGACCAGTGGATCATCTGACAGGCGCGTCGTCGGATCGCTGGAGATATAGATAGGCTCGTCGAGCTCGTCGTGCGTCACGGTCAGCAGACAGATCGGAACCTCGTCTGTCTCCTGTGAGAAAATCCCAGCAAGAAATCCGGGCGAAAGAATACGGCTCATCGAATATCCAGGTTGTTAAGGCAATACCTCAAGGGAAAACGAGACTACCCAGGAATTGCCGTCTAGTGTTGCCTTGTGAGGCTCTTTCAGTCGGACCAGGAGATCCGACCCGCCGAGGCGGTCTGGGAACGTGAAGGCCTTTGCACCGTCGGAAATGGAATCCTGCACGAATGTGAGGAAATCGCCATATTCGGCATAAGACATGACCATCTGCCCGCTTTGTATCCAGACATTCGCCGTCGTGCGGCGTCTGGTCTTGGCCGGGCCGATAGATGTTTCGGAGCGCAGAACATTGTCTGCGCCCCCTTCGTCGTATGATGTTGCCGTAAAAAACTTCGGCAGGGTCACCGGCCAAGCTGGAACAGTCATCGCCTTGCCAATCCTCCGCGCAGACCGAACTGCGATTGCATTGCGCCGCGCGACCTCGATCCCGGCGTGGAGACCTTGTCAGCCACCATTTCATCGACCAGCACGTCGATTTGCGTACCGCTCGACGTCTGCCGCGATTTTTGCGTGACCTGCGCGTTTGCATTGTTCGTGATGTTCACCACGACACCAGAAGCGCCAGTCGACGCCTTGCCGGCAACACGAGAACCGCCGCCCCCAACCAATCCACCACTCGCGAACCTTGCGATAGATCCGGAATTGATCGCGTCCAACAGCCTGCGGTGTCTGCGCGCCGATGCAGCATTGACGACAAACTCGCCATTTGAGAGCATCGCGGGGATGCTATCGCTGGTCGGGCCGCCAGGGCCGGATACGTGACCGCCATCAGCATAAGTGCGGGTATTGAACGCCGAGGAGGCCGCTCCACCCGAACTCACGCCACCGAATATGCCAGCGAGCCAGCCAAACAAGCCGCCACCACCACCGGAAGAGCCAGCGCTACCGGCGGTGTTCAGAGTGTTTCCGAGCTTTCCAAGGCCGTTACCGAACTGGCCGAGTCCATCGGTGGCCGCGCCAGACGAACTAGTCAGCCTCGTCAATGAATTCGCAGCATCGGTTGCGCGCCGAGCTTGAACGCCGATCGCGTTGACCCATTCTTTCCCGACCCCATCGTTGAGGTTGCCGGAAAGCATCTCTATCTGCTGCTGGCCCTGATAGAAGCGAGTTGCACCGGTTGCAAAACCAACATGGCCACCGGTTTGATACGCTCCAAGGCCACGATTCTGCACCAGCACGTCGCCGCGCAGGATTTGGCTAGGATCGATCTTCGTTCCCCAATTCAAGAACGAATTGGCGACGTTCGAACCACTGCCCTTGACGCCGACCTGCTCCAGTGACGAGTTGACGAAAGCAGCGCACCAGGCTTGCTGCGCGGCGTTCAAATCAACGCCGCCCTGCCTCAGAAAGGCATTGATCGACGAGGTATTTGTGTTCTCGTTGGCACCGAGCAGCGAAAATGCTTTATCTACCGCTGAGCCTGCGCTGGAGACGACTGCCTTGCTTGCCGCGGGCGCATTACTGGTGGACGAGCCACCGCTTATGGATCCAGTAATGGCACCGCTGATCCCATTAGGCGCGGCGCCTGGCGTCGTCCTGAGAATGCCATTGATCAACTGATCAATGAACTTATCGGCAATCTTCGATATTTGGTTCAGTGCGGCGTTTTGGATTGCGTCAGCAAACGCCTTGCCGATGTCACCGCCGTTATTTAGCAGCGCGTTCTTGAAGTCACCGAAGAATGACCTAAGATCGGATCGCGCGTCCTCGATGTTCAAAGACTGGCGGATCTTACCGGCTTCTGGGCTGTTCAGATCCTCCGGCAAGCCGTACTGGCGAAGCGTCGTGGTGATCTGCTGATCCTGCTTGGACAGCGAGTTGTATCGCGCATCCATGAGCAGATCTTGCTGCAGCTTTGCCTTCGACAGCGTCTCGGAATACTGCTTGTAGAGCGCAACTTTCTTTTCGATCTCCTTGCGCTGCTGCTCACTGAGAGACCGGCCCTTATCCTCTGAGCGCTGGAACAGATCCAACGCAAAGCGGGCAGCATCAGCGTCGACGCCGTACTTGCCGAGGAGGTCGATCTCCTGCTGCACTTGGCCGATCCGGTCATCGGCAATCTTCACCAGGTCGCGATATGCGTTCGCCGCCTTGGTCGCCGCGGTCTCGGCCTGCTTGTTTGGCTCTTCGCCAAGCTGGATCGGCTTTGCCGTCGGCGTCGGAACCGGAACCGGAAGGCCGCGACCGGTATCGATCGTCGGATTCCGGTTTTCCTCCTGCTGCTTTTTATATCGCTCGATCTCATTCGGATCGGTCAGCAGCTTGCCGTTGTCGGAATATATCGGTCCGAGGGTGCCGAGCGTCGGAAGGCGGCTCTTGTTTACGTTTTCATTGAAAAGCGGGCTATTTTTAAGCTTGTCGGCCTCTGCTCTCGCTCCGGCAATCGATTCCGCAAGGCCATCGAAAGTCTTCGCGAAGTCGCCGACAGCCTTAATGCCGGTTTCCTGCATGAGAGCCAACAGCGCAGCCTGAACAGCCTTCGCTTGTTCAGACGTAGCCGTGCCGTTGGCGATACCGTCGCTGAGTTCTTTGTATGCCTTCTGCAGCGCGCCGATTTTTGCGGTGTCTGCCGCTTGGTCGTTGAACGTCTGCAGGAATTCGGCATATTTGGCCTGCGTAAGGCCGATGTTCTTTCTTAGATCGGTCCACTGCTGGTCTGCCGCCGCAATGGATGCGTCCTTCTGCTCTTTCTGATCGACAAGCTTCTGTCGCTCATCGGCATACTTTTTCAGCTCCGGAAGAACGTCGCCCCACTTCTGAGCAACGCTCTGGATGAGCTCGGCCTCCTTCTTGAGCGCCTTCTCGGACTTCTCTCCGCCTTCACCGACCGAGCTGAAATACTGATAGGCTGCGCCGCCCGCAGCAATAAGGCCGATCGTCACCAGTGAGACGGGGCTCACTAGGCTAGCGAACGCCGCGCCGAGTCCTGCAATTATCTGCCTGCCGGATCCCATTGTCTGGAAAACAGACGCGAGCTGGGTGCCCTGCTGCAGCGCAATCGTCAGCGGCTTGCTGCCGCCTTGAAGCTGAACGGCGATATCCTGGAACTGGGCCGCAATATTTGCAGTCTGGAATGCGCCAGCGCCGCCGGCAGCTCGCTGTGCGGGAGTCGCTTCAAGGGCGGCATTGCGACCCTTTATGGCTGCTGTAGATGCAAGCGCAGCCTGGCGCTCCTTGCTGATCGCGAGCGCCATCTCATTCGCCGAGATGGCGCCAACGGCGTGGGCCTGCTTGATATCTGCGACAGCGGCCTTGTATTGGGTGATCGTCGCGAAGAGCGGGTTGTACTTGGCGCGGAGCCGCTCCAATTCCTTGCCCTGATCGGCGAGAGCGCCGGTCCACTCCTTCGACGCCTTCGTTCCGATGCCGACCATGGCATCGATCCGGTTCTGCATCGTCGATGAGATGGAACTGTCGATCGACTTGCCGACAGCCGTGAACTGCTTCTGCACGGATCCGGACAGGCCGGCCAGGTCGCGCTCAATGCGCTGGATGCTGCGGCGGAGCGTGGCCTGATCGGTGCTGATCGAAATAATCAGGTCATCGGTATTGTCAGCCATGCGTTGCGCATCCTAAAATGGAAAAGCCCGCGGTGGTTGCGGGCTTTGGAGGAAATGATGGATGGGTGGCTGAAAGGACTAATTGCCTCCGCCTGCATCGTGGTGATCGCTGGCGGCGCCTATATGGCATACGACATCAACCAGGAGCGATCTGGCCGTCTGGCGGCGGCCAAGGAAGAAACGATGCGCGGAGGATGCCGAGACGCACTGGCAGACAAAGGCATGCGAGAAATGCGCATGTTTTGCCGCGACCATGGCTATATCACCGATGACGAATTTTATCGCGCAGGTCTTTAGCCATACTTCGCCACGAGCGCTTCTATCTCGCGATCGCTTGGCGCATCGGCGCCTTGCTCGTCGAGGCCCTGCGCTTCGTTGTGACCTTCGATACCGTCAAAGAACTCGGTCAGCGTAGCGTCCCAAAAGTCAGCCGGCCGCCATTTTAAGCCGCCGATGCCGATCCTCATCCATTGTCGCCAAGGGAACGGCCTGTCGTCCAAGCCGTCGTCCGCGTTCTCGCCGTCTACGCCGCCTCGCCGACGGCCTCCACGTTTCCCTCGTCACCATCGAAATGGTGCGCCAGGATCGCAGAAAAGGCCACTGCGCAGGCCGGAAAGTGCTTCAGCTTGAGCTTCGTGATCGCCTCGACAGCGTTGCCCTTGACGGTCAAAAGCTCGATGGCTGCAACCGTGGCGGCCGCCTCGACGCCAGACAGGCGCAGGAACAAATCATTCAGAGACTTGCACTGCAGCCGGCTCGACAAAGCCGAGAGGCCGCCCATCGTTGCCGCAATTACGAGCTCGACGCCGTCAATGATGAGGCGCGCTTCGCCGCGCGCCTCGTTTACCGGATGTTTGTATTCTTGATCAGCCATAAAACTCTCCTCTTTCTGATCGATTAGACTTCAGGCGTGAAGGTGAGCGTGTCACCCGCGGTGAAGGTCGCGCTGAATTCCATGTTCGGCTCGACGTCACCGGATGCGGTGAAATCGGTCACAAACCAGGTGCCGGCAAAAGTGCCGAGGCCGGGAACGATGACCTGCGCATTGAAGGCGGTCGCGTTGATGACGTGCGTCATGAACGCCGACATGTTGGCGCCGGCGACATATGCGCCTGAGCCGGTGAATGTGCGGTTTGCAATGCCGGGCCGGCTCGTCTTCTGGACGACATTGCCAGGGTTTGCGCAATCCGGAATGGTCGTATCGACCTCGCCGGCCGAAAGATTGAAGCTACGCGTCTTCAGGCCGCAGAGGTTCGAAAATACCTCCGGGTCAGCGCCGTCGCCGATTTTGATGAGCAGGGTTCTGCCGAGAACCTGTCCGACTGATGCCATGATAGTCTCCTGATGTGGTGATGATTAGCGCGGTGGGCGCGATGGTTATTCTGCCGCTCGCGCTACGCAGCCGGCTTTTCGACGTAGGCAACGAACTCGATGACCGCGTGCGAAGTGAGCCCGTCAGCATCGCGGAAAACCCGCGTCTGGCGGTGATTGATCGAAATCAGATGATTGGTTGCGAGCGTCAGCGGCGCGAGGTGCAGGTTTTCAACAACCGCGTCAGCGATGCGCTTGACTTCGGGGAAGCCGACGGCGCGCGACCACGCATGCATCGTCAGATAGACTTGGCCACCACTGACGCACGTCGCGTCGTCACGAAGGAATTGCGCCTCGCCGATCGTGAAATAGGGGAAGGTGCCGCCTTCCGGCGGCTGATCATAGACACGAGTGGCTATGAGCGTCACGAGGGTCGCGTCAGCCTTCAGTCGCGCCACTATAGCGCCCTGTAACTCCAGGTCGGGGCTTGCCATGAGATGTCCTGCCTTCTGGCTATTTGCCCATGGCCTCGCGCACCGCTTTGTTGACGGCCGCGCGAATTCGTTTGCGGATTGCCGGCTTCATGGCGCGATAGGTCGGAAAGATGTGGGGCTGCGCCGCGGTGCCAGGATGCATGCCGGTGCCGGACGCTGCGGCCAGTTTCTTGCCGAGAACCGTTCCGCCGCCCTTCGCTGTGCTATGAGGCGCAGTCCCGAATTCTAGGAACCGCCAGATGTATTCCGCAAAGATGCCTGCGGCCGACGGGTCTTTGGTGGCGGTTGTTCCGACAGTCTCTTGCTGCGGCCTGCTCGACAGGCGATCGCCTTCTATGCTTTCCGCATATTCAAGTGTGGCGCCCCGAGGCGCGCGCGCTTGAATAGCGTCGGCAATCTCTTTTGCCGCCTCGAGCTTCGCCGTGGCTGCGTACTTCTCAACGTTGGGCGCCAACTGGCTAAGGCGCCGCATCAGTGCGTCGCGCCCCTTCAGTTCAGCGGTGATAGCCACTACGTCGCCACTCCCTGCGTTGCCATCATGTCGATGTAGCGGTTTTTCTCGTCGAAATTGGCCGCAGACGTGATATTGAAGATGCGAGACGGATTGCGGGCGTCGACCGCGCGCCACGCTGTCGTGACGACTCGAGCCTCGATACAGCTGCGGATCTGGATCACGAACGGCTGCACGCCGGATAGTCGGGAGGCAATGACGGGTTCACTGCCCTTGAGCGGCCTCAGTTCGGCCGCGGCAGTGAAAACCGTCTCCCAATCTCCGGACTGCTCATTGCCGAAACCGTCATCGACGATCGCGCGCGTCTGAAAGTGCAACCTCTCGCGCAAATTGCCTGCAGGCATCACACACTCCCGGCTGGCCGCGCTGCTTTTACCGCTGCACCAGCCTCGATGGCCTTCGCGGCGCATTCTCGTGTGACGAGATAACGACCGTCATTCATCTTGCCGCCGTCTGGCTTAAAGACGACGCTCACGGCGGGCGTCGCTGTCCAGCAATAGCTCGTCGTGAACTTCACCCAAGGCATTAGATCGCGACGCCAGCGCTCTGGATCTTGACGGCAAGCACAGTCGTCGACTTCGCGATACCGAGGAAACAGGTATAGTCGCCGGTTGCGAGATCAGCCGCCGGGCAAATGCCGCCGGCGTTGCCGGACAGGTAATAGCC
This sequence comes from Rhizobium sp. CBN3, assembly GCF_030518245.1. NCBI lineage: Bacteria > Pseudomonadati > Pseudomonadota > Alphaproteobacteria > Hyphomicrobiales > Rhizobiaceae > Rhizobium > Rhizobium sp. CBN3. Next base: position 135,674 of record NZ_JAULSE010000001.1, on the reverse strand, counting down.
GACGCCCTTGGTCAGGACCGCATTGAGCGTAAGATCGCCCTCTTTGAGGATGGCGATCGGCTGATTGAGTGCAGCGCCATTAAGTGCGATCCCTTTCGCTGTGCGCGCCTCTGCTGTTGCCGAGTCGGTGTCTGCGAGCATCCACTTGTTCGTGGTGGAGCTGAAATAAACGGCCTGCCCGGCCGTGATCGTTTCGCCGGCAATGCCTGCGTCACGCGTCGCGTTGCTGCCGGCAACAACTGAAGTTGCCGTAATTACAAGATCTGCCATGATGGCTCCTATTCAAAAGAGGGAATAGGCGCGCCCGAAGACGCGCCATCAGGCAATTATTGCGGAGGGTTGGCAGTCGGGCCGGTGGCCGGATAGCCAAGAACGGCAACGCCTGAGATGAAGATGTTGCCCGAATCATTGCCGGACGGCGTCACGGTCACGCGCACATAGCGCTTGGTGCCGATATAGCCGATCTTGCGGCACTCGTTGTCATCGTCGAACTGGAAGCTCGCCTGCGTCAGCGTCCCGACAAGCTGGCTGGCCGATACGGCCGCCGCGTCAGAAAGGTTGGCGGCATCGCCATGGTCGACGGTCACGGCAAAAGTCGCGTTCGTGTCGGTGTTGGTGCCGGTCACGATAACGAACTCGGCGGCATTATAGCCGGCCGTGTCAATAATGGCGGAGACGATGGCGGTGTTGTCGGTGCGTGCGGCGACCGGAACGATCAGCGGCACGACGTGCAGGGTGTTGTGAATTTCACGATTTGGCATGGTGGTTCCTTTCGGTCAGGCGAAGCGGCCGACCCGATATCTTTCAAGAATTGATGATACGCCCATCGGCAGATCGACTGCCTTTAGGTCGGTGGTGACGGCCTCGCGGTGCTCATAGAAGTGACCGACAAGGAGAAGGATTGCGGCGCGCAGATCAGGCGGCAATGTTGCGTATCCGCAAACGAAAGTGACCTTGACGGCGCCAGGCTCGCAGTAGATTTCTGGCCATGCCGTGTCTCGTGCCGGCCAAATACGCAATGGACTTGCGTCAAGATCAAATCTCAGGCCAGAGACGGTCGCCGGCGATCCGTTGGCATCCGTGTAGGCTACCGAGGTGACCGAGGTGACCGGGCCAAGCGGCACGATTATCTCACACGGAAAGTGGTCAAGAGACATGCGCCACGTCTGCGGAGAAAGCGCTATCCCTATGCCATTCGGCCCTTCGATTGAAGCCTCGGCGGCCGCAACCATCGCCGTGATATCGGCGTTGTCGTCATCGTGGAAAACCCGCAGATGACGTTTGGCCTCGTCAACGGACACAACCGGAGAGGCTGGCGCTACCGTCCTGACCAGTCGCGTCCATTCGTTCATTTGCGGCGGCCTCGGCGTTCCTTGGTGGACACGACAACAGCAGTCTCGACCTCAGCGGCCGCAACAGCCGATTCGGATGGAGCCGGAACGACTGCCTTTTCAGCGATCGTGTTGCAAAGATTTTCCCAGCCGTTGCCGACACGTGCAGCAAATTCCTCGGAATCCACTTCATCGCCGAAATTGTACGAAAAGTCGGCACCGGCCAAACTTGTATTCACCTTGACGAGCATGCCGCCCTCCATGTGGTGGGCGCCGCCATTTCTGACGGCGCCGCTTCAATTACGGGTGCAGCAGGGTCTTGACGGCCGCGGAATCGAGCAGCTCGCCGTCGAGTCGCATGAAGCCAATCAGACCGACCTGGCCATAGTCAGCATAGCGCTCGACAAGACGCTTCATCGCGAATTCACTGACAACGCGAACGGCATACTTGTTCATCGCGCCGAACAGCACGGACTTGTTGCCGGTGCCGATGTCAGCGATAGCCTGGTTGATCGAGTACCGGTAATCGCTGATGCTCGCGGGCGCGCCGCTCTTGACGTCTGCCGGCTGCCAAATGTAGTTGCCGTTCAGATCCTTGAGCTTGCGCAGCGCCTTCAGCGTGGCGTCGTTGAACTGCCAACCAACCGACGGATCAGAGCGATAGGCCGGATCGACCGAGTGCTCGAGGTTGAAGAGGTCGTCGAAGGTGATGGCAGATGCACCGGCCGCAGCAGTGGTGCCGGCAGCGGAAACGATACCGTTCGGCTTGGAAGCGCCGTCGCCGGTCGTCAGGTGCCGGTTGGCAATGCGGCCGATGCGCTCAGCCATTGCATCCCGAACGATGCCCTCGACGTCCATAACGGCGTCCTGCAGAAGCTCATCGGAGATCAGGACGACGCCGGAAGTGTATTTGTAGGCGTCGAGCGACTTGGTGCCGAACGCGATTTCCGATACGGAAACCTGCTGGTTTTCGCCGATAAGCGCGCCTTCGTTGCCGGTGTCGTTCATCGACGGCATCGTGATCGTGGCGCCGGTAGCGGTATTCAGCATGCGGGTCACACCAGGATCCATCATCGGACCCCAAGCCTTCAGCGACTTGATGAGCTCCGCCAGGAACTGGCCGGGGACGAGATAGCCGCCCTGCGTCTGGGTGCCTACGGACTGGCCGCGCTCTTCGACCGCCTTCAGGATGCTGCGCTGCTCAGGCGAAAGGCTGGCGCGGCCGCCGCGAAGGAAGCCGCGGAAAGCTTCCGCATAGAGTTCGTCGGCGGTCTTTTCGACCTGACCCGGCTTGACGGTGCGGGATTCGCCATTCGGGCGGCGCTCGTCTGCGGCGTTGAGGTCGCGTTCGCGGGCTTCAAGAGCCTCTTCGCGCTTGATGCGCTCTTCGAGCTTGTCGTACTCGGCCATTGCCTTGTCGTGCGCAGCGTCGATTTCGGCGACGCGAGCTTCGGCAGTGTCGTCCTTGATTTCGTCACGGAGCGAGCGGGCTTCGGCGACGAGACGCTGCTGCTTCTCGCGCATTTCAGAGATTTTCATGTGATTTTCCCATAGAAAAGCCCGCGTTAAGCGGGCTCGTTGTGGTGGTGCTTGGCGGTGACAGCGCTTTGGTCAGCGCATGCTGCGGACCTTGAGTTCCAGGTCCATCTTCAGGCGCGCGCGGTGAGCGGCCTTGCTTACCGGCGCTGCCGCCGGATCTTCTGCGCCCGGTTCAGGCGTAATTTCTGCTGGATTTGCCGATCGCCACTCTTCCAGCGATCGAACACCAATCGTGGTGTCCTCGTAGGCCGGGAAGGCAACCGCCGAGACTTCCATCAGCTCGAGAGCCTGGATGGTGCGCACCGGAACATCGCCAGTTTCGTCCCAGGTCTCTTTGGTCACCCTGAATCCGAACGACATGCCGCTGATATCGCCGCGCTCTACGAGCTCCCAGATGTCGTTGCCATCTGTGGTGTTCGGCACATCGATCTCAACTTTGAGACCGGTGCCATCCTCGGCCAGCCGCAGTGTGCCGCTTTTGGTGCGACCGATAACCCGGCCCGAGTCGTGATCGACGAGCGCGCGGATATCGCCTTTAATGGCCGTCGCAAACGCGCCCGGCGCGATCTTCTCCTGGAAGTACCCACCAATCATGGCGAGCCGCTCGAACACGGCTGCGTAGCCAACCAGCGTTCGCTTGTCGTCTTCAGCGCGCGTCTCGACGCCGAGGCCGGCCGCGCGCTTTTCAATGTTTGTGGTCATGCGGCCTGCGCCCCGTCATTCTGATTGTTGTCGTTGGCTGGCTTGGGCGCGTTGATGGTGCTCTGCATCCCCAACGGCACGGTCGCCCCTTGGATGTGAAGCTTTGCCGCCTCGCCGCCTTGCGCCGGCCAGTTCTCCATGCCACGCACTTCGTCGGGCGTGTTGATGGCGTTCTGAATCGCAGTCGCGTAGCCATCCATGCGGGTCTTGAAGTCGCCGCGAAGGAGGCCGTCGACGTTGAACTCTACGAACTTCGATTTGTTGCGCGCCGTGAACAGTTTGAGGTTGAGCTCTTGCTCCCACGCCTTGATCCACTGCGTCAGCGTGTGCTTGACGAAGTGCAGATCCTGCTGTTCAGTGTTCGAAAACGTGCCGTGCGTCAGATCCTGCAAGAACACCGGCGGGATATCGAAAATCCGCGCGATTTCCTCAATTTGGAAGCGGCGAGCCTCTTCCATCTGGGATTTCTGTGGATCGACGCCTACCGGCTTCAATTCATGCCCTGCAGGCATGATCATGACGTTTCGACGCTCGGCGTTGGCGTCTTTAACCGCCTTCTCGACGTCTTGCGCTGCCCTCGTTGCGGCTGCCGGCGACGGCATTGGGCCATAAAGCGCCAGTGGAGGGACGCCGCCGTTGGCAAAGAACTTGCGGGCGTACTCGTCAAGGGCCAGCGCCAGACCGACGGCGCCCTTGAGCTTGCTCACGGGATCGACATGCGTGATGCCGTCCGGCTTCAGCATGAATGTCAGGTCGATGACTTCGCTGGCCGCGTAGGTGACGGTTCGCTCGCCATCCCGGTAACGGTAAGATTTGCGGCCGTTATTTCGCTCGATCGTCAGCTTGTCGACGTCAAGCGGCCAGATGTTCATCACCCTGCCGGCTTTATTGCGCTCGATAAACGAGACGCCGCGCCCTCGCAGAAGAACGCTCACCATCATGGCCTTGCGCCACATGAATGACGTCAGCTCGTCGTTCGGAGCGTCGTGAAGAATGCCATAAAGCGGGTCGTTTTCGACTGTCTCGCGGCCTTTTTCGCCTTTGCGAAATACCTGGAGCGGCAGGCTGGCGATCGTGCCAGCGATAAAATTGATGGCGCACCAGACGGCCGGCACCTCAAGTGCCGTCTCATAGTTGACGACAACACCTGCGACGCTGTGCCATTCATTGAACAGTGTGCGCCATGCATTCGGGTCGGAAAGCGAAACGCTCGGGCTTTCCATGGTGGCGCGCGTCTCCGTCGCCACCCTATCCTTAAAAGGCCACATGCATATTCCTTGCCGCCGTCACACGACGGCAATTTTGAAGTCTGGATTTTCCCAAGGTGACGTCGCCGGCTTGATTTCGACAACGCCATCCACCGCTGCCCCAACAGCCATCGCCGCAGCAACGGCAGGGTCGATGCGAACCGTGGATTTCTTCTTTGAGAACCACTGATTGCCCATGAGCGGGTCAGTTTCGATCGCGACGCCCATCAAGGCGCCCAGAAGCACCGGCGATCGCCGCAATCTGATGCGCTCCTCAAGGATGAGCTCCTCGAGCGCAGCCACGCTGCCCGGCATCCACAGCCCGAGAGGCTTCGGAAGGCCGGCCGCCTCAGCCGCTGCTACCTTTTCCGGCGATGGGGCGGCGCGTTTCTTGCCGCCCTGCGGGTGGTTTACGGTCTGGATTTCGGCGCCATACGCATCAAGTTCTTCAGCGAACTTGTCAAATGCGTAATTGTCGTACGCCAGGACACCAATGCCATGCTCGGTGTTGAGACGAGCGAATAGAGCAGCAACATGATCATATCGTACACGTGAGCCCTCCGGCGCATTGATGTAGCCCTGCTCGAGCCAGAGCCGGTAAGGGACGTGGTCGACCTTCGATCGCTCGTCCATTGTGTCGCGCGGCGTGAACGCCTCGATCCACAAGTCGAAAGTCGGAAGATCCGCCTCGGTGCCGTCAGCCCGGGTGATACGCTTCGTGCCGGTCTCCACGACGAACGCTGCTGCGGTCAGATCCTTCGCACCAGACAAGTCCAGACCGGCGGCCGCAATCGGCTTGCCGGCATGCTCCTCGTATGGGTCGAAGTCGACCATGACTTTTTCGAGGATGGGTCTAGGTATCCAGGCGGTGTCGGATTCAGTCCAGACGCAGAAATGCAGGCGCAGGATATTATTGCGCTTCGACGGGATGTCGCGGGCCTGAGCCACAACGCCCTCGATGTATTCGTATTTGAGCGTAACGCCGAGAAGCGGGTTTGCCTTCACCCAGCACGACGGATCCGTGAACGGGTCATCGTCTTTGTCCAGAGCGCAGACATACGAAAAGCACTCATCACTGGTGCCGAACACCTCGCCGACGTAGGTGAATTCCTCGTCGGGCGTTTCGGTGCCGGCCGCCACTTTTACGGCCCACTGGTGCTCAGCCCAGCAGACCGAGTTGCGATCTGAACCGGAGTTCGTGATCATCAGCAGCAGCGGCTGGTCGCGAAACTTGAAGCCGCGCTCAAGCATCTCAAGCGTATGGCCGTTCGGGTGTTCGTGGATCTCGTCGCAAAGTGCGACATATGGACGAGGGCCACTGTGCGCCTGCTCGCGCGAGATCGGACGAAAGAACGATCGCGACTTGATGTGCGCCAGGTTCCAGACCGGATTTCCGCCCGACGGCGTCAACTCGCGCTTCAGCTTCGGCGACTGCTCGTACATCGCGACCGAGTCGCGAAACAGAACGAAAGCCTGCGCCTTGTCTTTGCCGGCGGCGTAGATCTCGGCGGCCGCCTCGCCGTCAGCGGTCATGCAGTAGAGGCCGACCGCGCCAGCGAATGGCGACTTGCCCTGCCCTTTTGCCTGCTCTATGTACGCGCGCCGAAAGCGCCGGACTACCTTGCCGTTCTCGTTGGTGCGCTTCCATCCGAACAGCGAGCCGGCGATGAACGCCTGGCTCGGCTGAAGGATGAAGGGCTTGCCTTCGAACTGGCCGCCATTGAGGCGGAGCACATCGCGGCAGTAGCCGATGAAACGGGCCGCGCCCGCTGGATCCCAGATCAGGCCGCGCTTCTTGCCGTCTCGCAGATCGTCGAGATGACGGCGGCATGCGTTGCGGACGTGCGGCCCGGCAACGATCTCGCCGCTGACTACGGCCTTCGCGTAGTCCGTCGTCGGATCAGAAATACTTGTCGGCGGGATCTTCTTCTTCGCCACCTGGCTTAGCTCCCGCCTTCGATGCGTCCGCGGGTGTCGCCCCCATCTGCCCGAGGCATTGCCTCAGCAGGTTGAGCGCCTGCACACCGACGTCCTCGCCGGCCATTAGCCTTCCGCGCACGTAACTTGCGATTTCAACTAGCGCTCGATGCGATGCATTGAGCCATGGGATTTCTTTGGCGATCGTGCGCCATGCTAGTTGCTGGCCTTCCGGCATCCATGCCGGCGGGTCGCCGAGATCGTCACTGACGGCTGGCTCGACGCGCTCCTCAAATTTCTTTCGGCGAACCGTAGCCTGCCCGGTCACCGCGGCCTTCGCCTTCGGCGTCCTCGGCCTTGCCATGGTTCATGCCCTCAACTTTTGAATTGGAAAAATGTGCGCGAATGGCCCACGCCGCTCCCTCGGGGTGCGCTTCCGTCAAGGTCCGACCCGCCCCCCTAAAGGGGCCATCCATCAGCACCGAAGCGAACGACACTCTTGCCATTCTCCTCTTTGTGTTTCGTACTGTCGTGATGGTACTTGCATAGCGACTGGAATGGTCCTCCGTAGAACAGCCCAAGGTCGCCCTTGTGTGGCGTGATGTGGTCGCATATGGTTGCAACCGTTACATCCTCAGCCTCAAGACACATACGACAAAGAGGCTCAGTCATAAGCTGAGCCTCGCGTATCTTGCGCCACCTTGCCGTCTTATAGAGGTGCTGCCACGCAGCACTATCTGCCCTCGATCTATGCGACATGAGCAAATAGACTGGCCTGAATAGGTGGGGTGTTGCTCTTTGCTGCATTGCACCTGCGGCATGCGCACTGGGTGTTCATGTAGCTATGCGCTCCCCCAAGACTGAGCGGCATGATATGGTCAAGCTCAGGCGCCCTATCATCGTATGTGCCGCGTAGCTTTCGTGGTGTGGTACATCCGCAGATCTGGCACTTCCACTTGTCGCGATCAAATACCTTTATCGGATCGACGTTCTCTATGGCCTGTGTGCGAAGCCTAGCCCGCTCTTTCTTTCGATTTAGACGACCGGCATTCCGACGGGCGCACGCCTTTGAACAATACATACTGCGCTTGTCACCATAACTGGGTGAGAAGACACTGGCGCACTCGGCGCACGGCCTAGGCGATCTGTCTACATTGTCATTTGCCGCAGCATATTTTCTTGCCTTGCTGTTGGCGTCAGCCTTGCGACACTCATCAGAACAAAATCTGCCTTGAATGCTTCTGGCAGTAAAACGCAGTCCGCACTGTCCGCACAGTGGACGGAAAACAACAAAAGAAATCGGCTTCGGCGGACCTATAAGCCTGGCTATTCCAGCCTTCCCGGAGCAGGTCTTCGAACAAAATTTAGGTGGAGCCTTATCTTTCTGCACCTTCTTGAATGCAGATCCGCAAAACTCGCAAATTCGTTCTGGCGCTCTGGCCAGAGCCAGTTTCTTTTCACGAGCAGTATCACGCTTTGAGCGATCAACCGCCCGAGCGCAGGCTGCTCCGCAATACTTCTTGGAAGCGTGCCCAGTTATCGCGGCGCCACAAGAGGCGCACTTCCTGCCATTATCGTTGGCGGCCACTGGCCCGCCGAAAAGCGCATCCATCAAGGTCTCGACTCCTTGTCGACCTCATGTGAAAGCGGGTGAGCCGAAGCTCACCCGCAGAACCAGCGCAAGAGGTCGAGAATTGCGCCGATTGCATGAAAACGAAAGCGCCGAGCTCAACCCGAAGGGAGCCCGGCGCAGGATTACCCGTCGCCGAGAGGAGGCAGCGCCAGGCAATTCACAGCCAGCAATGCTGGCCGGACGTTAGCCGTGCCTATGCACATAGCATCGCGTCCTATAGTTACCCAAAGCTCAGCGGCTGCAACGAAGTGCAGCATGGCGATGGGTCCGTCGCTCTTGCGCACGGGACAGTGCGGGGCTCAAGCGAACCCCTTCACTGTACTCCGATTAACTTCTGAAAAAGGGACATCAGGCAGCATATAACTCGATGACGTCGGCCGCATTGTCGTTCGCTGCGATCAGAGCCTGCTTGCCCTTGCGCTCGGCATGCTTTCCTTGGAATCCGAGGGACATGCCGATCTCCTGCATGTTCTTGGCGCGGAGCGACGTGTCGAGAACGTCCCTGGTTTCGGCAGGGATGGCCCGCAGAGCGTCGCGCCATGCTTCACGGCCAGACTTCAGCGTCGCGAAGTCCTGCCAGGCCATCGAGCCGCTCTCTCCCTTCTTGCCCTTCTTCATTCCGACGAAGGCATCGGCGACCATCTTCATGCCGCACGGCAGGCCGGTTGGATAGACGGTCACGGCCGGCATAACTGCGGTATTGGCCTTCGCCTCTTCCAGCATGGCGATAGCCTCATCGCGGCTGTAGTTCTTGCCCTTGCGCCTTTTGCCAGACTTGATGAACCGATGCGGCAAGCTACCGAGCGTTTCGCCGAACCATGCATTGCTCAGATCGATATATTTCCCGGTCTTGCCGGATGCGCCAAGATTCGCTTCCATCTCATCGCGGCACCGAAGCATTGCGCCGGCTGGCATGGTGATTTCGCCATTGATGGCCTTGCCGTCGATCCCGTACATGATGCAGCGCTCTGTTTGCGTGCCGTCGCTGAAACGCAGCGAACCCCATTTGATGATCTGGCCTGTTGCGTTTCGTTCGGGCTCGTGGCCGATCACGCTGCGCATAATCTCCTCCAGGCTCGGCGAAATGCGTAGAAAGCGCTCGTGACCGAAGTCAGCGACTTCGTCTGGATTGTTGTTATTGGCCGGCACGACCGACCAGTTTGTCTGAAGCGGTTCCGGATCATGGTCCGGCTCAGTCGCATATTTGCGAAGCGCTACCAGCTGCTCCGCCAGTGATCCGTGTCTTGCCATGTCGTCTCCCGCATGTGGTGGTGACAGGTATATAGGCTTGGCGGCGCCAAATAACAAATTTGTCAAAGAGGCAGCAGACAAAAAATACGTATTACGTGCAAATAGTCCTTGCACGTAATACGTGGTCATGCGATAACAATCTTACCGAAGCAATCCCGCTTCGGGGACTAGGAGGCACCCATGAGCGTCAAGCTCACCCTTCAAGTCCGGTTCGGCAAGTGGAGAGTAACGATCTCCATCGGCCGGTAACTGGGGGCCGGAGGGGTCTAGCACACCCTTCCGGTTCCCAAGATATAGCGAAAAGGCGGGAAACTTTCAATGTTCGATCTAAAGGCCCACCGCATCAGCCTCAATCTTACTCAGCAGGAAATGGCGCAGGCCATGGGCATGCCGCTGCGCAGCTATCAGGACATTGAGGCTGGGAAAAACCCTGTTCGGCCGGTTCATGAGGCGGCAGCAAACTATGCCGCCTACCTCATCCGCATCAAGGACCGCACAAAGAGCGATGATCCTCTGCGTCTGTTCTTGATCCGCTTCAAATCGCATAACGGCCAATGGGGAAACCCATGGACGGTCTGGGCTGAAGACTTTCCGGATGCTGTCGAGCGGTTTTATAATCTCGCTCGGGTGGACAAAACATCCGAGATCCAGATCAAGGGCGCCTTAAGTGGCCTGATACCAGATCACTCGATCGATCATGCGCAGGCCGTGCTGGAGCATCGCGGCTGGCCTTGGCCGGACTGATTGTCATTCTCGGCCAGCCAGCCGCGGACAAGAGCCACAGCTTGGTGTGCTGCGTCTTCCGTGGTCACGGCGCGCAGCACATCGACAGTGAAGCCCATGCGAGCCAACGCCGCGTGGCGATCGACCTGGGCCGGCGACAAGCGCCCGCGGCCGACCTTGTTCTCGATCATGCGCAGCTGGCCGCCAGCGATGTATATCCGCATGTCGGCCTCGCCGGGCGTCATGCCTGCGGCACTCGCCTCCATCTGGGCACGCGGGCCGCGCTTTGCTGAATTCTGATCGCCGGCCAACAGGAACTGCTTGCCGTACTCAGGCATGCCGCGCAGGGCGCGCACCTGGGCAGCCTGCAACTCCCATTCCTTCGGCTCGGCCTCGGTGACTTGAACGCGGGTGCCGTTGGCGCCGGTGGTGGTCACGATGCGAACGCGCTTGCCGTCGATCTTCGTTGTTTGGACTTGCCGCTTTGCCATGGTGGCCGTCTCCTATTTTCTCCCACCTCCCACCTCAGAGGTGGTGGAGGTGTCGAGGTGGTGCGGTTTCTACCTTCACTCCACCACCACCACACCACCCTCCACCCCTAAAGGGGAAGGAGGTGGTGGTGGGATGTGGATTCTTACGTCTCGTGGTGTGATTTCCCACCACCTCAAAATGGCAGGTGGGAGGTGGTGGTTTTCACCACCTCAACCACCTCAAAACGAGGTGGGAGCGAGGTGGTGTGAAACGCCATTTTTAGGCCATTTCAGCTGGTCGGATGAACTTGATCTTGCGGTCGATATGCTTCGGATCTGGCTCGTCAACGACTGCCAAAGTGCCATCAGAAATGAGGGCATCGAGCATCGCCTTGACCTTCTTTTTCTCAGCCGTCATGGCCTTCGTGACGTCTACCGGCTCGCTCATTAAGGCGGCGAGCGCATAGCCAGCCCAGTCCTCTGACTGAGAGCTTTCGCGGTAGCTCTGGTTGCCGAATTTGATGACAATGGCCCGCCTTATGTCAGCTGGGATCGATTCAGCGATCTCCTCCCTGGATGGCCATTTCCATTCCGTTACGACCGGCGCGAAGTCCTGCGGCTTCGTGAGCCCGCGCCCGTTCCCCAGCGGCACGCCGACGAGATGCCGCCATTCTGCCTTGTGTGACAGCGGCGTGAGGTTGGACTTGCCGTAGGTCGTAAAGAAGTAGCCAAAGCGGTCCTCTGGCGGCACGCCGGCCTGTGACGCCTGCTCTTCCGACATACGGTTGAGAACGCGCACCGACCGCGCCGCGCCGATCAGCGACACGGCGCCTCGAGCATCTTCGACGGTCGCCTCACGGTCGGCAACCTTGCGCAGGTGGTGCACGATATCGATGGCGCAATTGGTATAATCGGCCACCTGCGCCCAGAGCTTCGCCACCTTGTCGATCGCGCCGTTGTCGTTCTCGTTGACGCCGTGGGTGGATACGAACGGGTCAACGATCAGCACGTCAATGCCGTGCCGCTCAATCTGCTCGACGACGGCCTCGACTATCGGCTCCTGGATCTTCACGCCGGCCTTTTTGTCTTCGATCGCGATGACGAGCTCCTGCTCGCGGCCGGTATCCAGGAATAGGTGGCCTTCGATATCCTCCGGCTTGAGATTGTAGTGGATGCAGGCTGCCATGATGCGCCGCTCCATTTCGTCGCGCGGATCCTCGGCATTGAACACCCAGACACGCAACCGTTGCGGCGGCTTCGTGCCGAGCAGCGCCCGGCCGGATGCCATGGCGAGGCTTTCCGCGATGCTGGCCGAGGTCTTGCCGAGGCCGCCAGGGCTGACCGTGACCGATACATACTTGCGGATGAAGTGGTTGCCGTAGGCGAACTCGCGCCGCGGCAAGCTGGCCGGGTCGATCCACTTGAAGGCCGTTGCGGTGATCGGGCTGGCCGGTTGGGCGTTGTCGTTCTCGGGTTCGTCTGGTTCGTCCTGCGGCTCGACGTCACCGGCTGGTGACACGTCTTCGCGCACCACATCCTCATCGACCGCAGCGGCACGTTCTTTGCGGCCTTTCTCAAGCCCGTTCTTGATCATCCGGCTGATGTCGACGAGGCGAGTGTTGTCCTGCTGGAATTCAGACTCGGGAATCTGCCTCGGCTGCCGCATGCCGGCTTCAAGGCCGCGCCGGATCTTCGACCACGTCTCTCGCTCACCGTCCTTCTGAGCCACGCCGTTCGACTGCGCCGCCGCATAGAGCGCCTGCTCTGCCTCGCCACGCGATATCGCACCGGCGCCGACAAACTGGCCGAGCGCATAGGCGCTGGCGTTCAGCTGCTGGCCTCGGCCACCCTGCCCCGTCGTCGCCAGCAGTGCCAGCTCGTCGTCGACGGCCTTGTTGACGTAGTGGTCATTGGTGCCGGCCTGGTAGCTGAAGGGCATTGCCGGGCCTTGGGCGGCCGGCCGCGGCAGCACGAGATCCAGCAGCCATTGCGGAGCGTCGGTGATAGGCGCTTCAGACACCCATTTGTAATGCCGGCCGTCGGCCATGATCGAGCCCGGCATGATGACATAGCCGCCGTCACCGCGCACATCGACGCCAGAACCCAGACCGCCGCGGTTGCGGACGCCAGCCACATGCCTGAAGAAGATATGCGTGCCGCCGTTTGCTGTCTTGGCGCGCGCTGTCTCGGGCAGCGGGCCGTTGGCGTTCTCCATAGCTTCAAGCCACTGGTGACCGTCGGCGACGCCAGGCTTTAGATCGAGATCGAGCACCCAAAAGCCGGAAGGCGCGCCCGTAGGCACGCCGACCAATGCGTCTGGATTGTCGCCCCACCAGCGATGCAGGATGCGGGCATATTTGCTGGCGCCGCGTAGGCCGTTGCTGGTGTATGGCGTCTTTTCGTGCTTCGTGTCGAGTTCGCCAGTCGTCGGGTCCGGCACATCCTCCGGCTTGGCCCGGCATGGGAATACGGGATAGCCCTTGGCGACGTAGTGTTTGGCTAGGTCAAGCGGCGTTTGCAAGAAGATCCTCCCTTACGGTGGAACGAAGATGAGGCGCGTTTGCCAGATATACGGCACGCGAGAATCCATGCGGGAACGCGCTGCGGAAGTTTGCCCGGTCATCGCCAGGAGGCGCTGCATGGATGCGATTGTCGGGCTTGCCGAGGGATGGGTTTGGGCACTTAGGCGGCATGCGGAAGCCCCCCCCCTACGCGAAGACACGTCTTTTTCGTGTAGTTGTCGTCGGCGCAAAACTGGGTGTACTCGTGCGGGTGAAAGGTATGTTTTGCCGGCCCGAAGATGTTGGTGAAAACACTGACTGGATTTTCCCACATCCACGGCGCGCCAGATAGCAGACCGGTCATCCGGCACTGCTCCGCGACGATGGATGCTTTTGCCTGAAAATATGGGTCGGCCATGCGCTTGGCTTCAAACCAGCGAGCACCGGAAACGGCGACATCAGTGCATGGTGGGAAGCCGGCAACGAACACCACGCGGCCCGACCTGATGAGGCGACCGAGCAGATCACCTGCTTCGACGATGGTGCCGGCGAACCGCGTCACTCCGTCTCTAACGGTCGTCTCTCCATGTTGTGGGTCGATCATCACGACTTCGTAGCCGCCATCGAGCCACGGCAATGCCATCGCGTCAGTTAGGTTGCACAGTAGAATGACAATCCCACGGCTGTTATCGTTCGCTGCGATCATGCCGGGCGCCTCGAATACCAAGCAGTCTCTTCTGGATCAACGATCGAATATGAGTGCTGACAAAGGCGCTCCATTAATCGGCGCGCAAGCTCGCCGGCTTTGTCCTTGATAGCCCACACGTCAGCCGGGAAGCGCGGATAATTGATGAAGCCGACCCGCACCCCAGCCTCCTGCCCGCCAGTGTAGATATAGTCGGCCGGCTCGACCGTGACGCATGCGCCAACTTCCATGCAGTATTCGCGGCAGACCTGCTTGGCCTGCTCGATGTCGGCCGCGATGAATATCTCGATCTTGATTGTCGGCGCTGTCTTTCTGGTTGTCTCGGTCATGCTGCCTCCTCGTAGTCAACTTCGCAGGTATCCTCACAGCCGTCGCCAACGTCTAAGAATGGCGAGAATAGGCTGGGCTGGTACTGCCTGGCGTCATCAGTTGCGGGTGTGAATTTTGTGATGGCGGCCAACCGTCGCAAATCAGCGGTGCTTCGTTCCTCGCGGAAGAACACCCTCCTTTTGTCGCCCGCTCCACAATGGCCTTTCTCAGCCTCCATCCGCTCCGGAAAGTCGTATGCTGATGGATTTTCCGAGATGATTGTCAGGTGTTTGCGGAGTGACTTTTTCCAGCACCATTTGCAGTTCCCTTGATATCCTCTGAGCCTCAATCGGAACGGCATTCTCGCCCAAAAATCGTTCACGTCGGCTTTTGAGGATGGAAACATCTGGCTTTCCGCCAACGGATAAATCAGCCTGTGCTCTTTCGCTGACGGAGAAATCCGATCGATTTCGTCCACGCGAATGCCGATGGCCGTGTCATAAGACCCAGCAGCCCACCCGATGCTGCGCGCGTAAGCCTGGACAACTCGCGCCTTTAGTTCTCTGCTGCAATGAGGATGGGCGCGATTTGGGATGCCATATTTGTCGATCATGGCTTCGAAGACTTCACCATTGCGGCTGGCCGTCGTGAAGTCGACCACTCTCGCCCTGGTTCCGTGCCCAGCCTCAGGACGAATTTCAGCTTCGACCCAAACCAAGTTCAGGCCGAAATGCCGATCGCATTCATCGGCAAAGACCAAGGTCTCCTCGTTCTCCTGGCTCGTGTTTGCGATGACGTAGATGATCCGATCGTAGAGATGAGCCATGCGTTCCTTGACGACCCGCGCCATAAGTCCGCTTGTTTCACCTCCGCTGAAGGAGACCAGCAGCCGCCGCTCGTTATCGTTTGCGTGCTTCAAAACGGTAAATCCCCCTTCCTGATCAACTCCCGCAGCCGATCGGCGCAGCCCTGCCATGCCGCCTTGACCAGCATGCGCTGCTGTAGCTCGTCGAACTCAGCGAGCTCGGTGAGGCCGCCAATGGAATCGATGTATTCACCCACGGCATCAACTCCGCCGTCGAGCGCGGCCAGCTCGTAAGGATCCATGCGGCGCACGCGCTTGATCTCTTCGATCAGCAGGATGCACTCGCCGCAGAGATAGCCGGGATCGTCCGTTGACTTGGCCATGCGGCTGATGCCCATTCCGATCGCGTGCCGCCCACAGCAGCGGCACGTCGTCGGCTGGCCTTCCGCGGTTGCGGTTGGCGTGAAGGTCATGCGTCACCTGCCTGCGACCGCAGCCACTGAAGAACGCGCTTTGACTTGAAGTGCCAAAGCCGGCTGCCGTCATCCTTGACCTGCAGCAGGTAGCCGCGCGGAAACTTCGACGGAGCCTTCCATCCTTTCGGCGTCACCAGCGTTATGACCGCAGTGTCTTCGGTGCCGCCAAAATCCTTGGCTCCGGTCATGCTGTTCAGGCATAACTGTTCCATCTCTGCCGGGCTCATGCTGCCACCTTCGCCGGCATGTTGTCATTCGCGGCGAACAGATCGGCCACCGGCTGCTCTTTGGTGCCGAGCGCAGCAATGTTCTTTGCAGCCTGGCGGAAGTAGGACGGCTTGAGTTCGAACCCGACGCCGCGCCGGCCCATCTCGACGGCAGAATAGACCTCGCTGCCGATTCCGAGGAATGGCGTCAGCACTGTCTCGCCCGGCAGGCTCCACAGATCGATGCAGCGCTCGATTACATCCAACTGCAGCGGCGAAATGTGCTGCTCGTCCTGCTCCTCGCGGGCCGACCGATATTGCAGGGTGCGGGTCTGGCGGATGTCGCTCCACACCGGCGACGCGTAGCGCTGCCACACGAAGACCGATCGCCACTGCTCAAAGCTCCAGGGCTTGCGGCCGTCGGCGATCGTCTCTGTGGCGTGCCGGTCGTATGCCTCGCGGCTTATGTCGAGTGTTTCGTCACCAATCCAGCAATCGAACATGCCTTCGACCGGCTCCGGATTGTCGCCCGGCTTGCGGAAAGAAACGATGTAGTCGGCAAGCCCTTGCCCGCTGATGCAGCTATCCTTCGTGATCTGCTTGTGCAGGAGCCGGATCGACTTCGTGCGCTGCTGCGCTACGACCGGATCTTTCCAGATACAGACCTCGGAATGGAAGATCCAGCCGGCGTCTTCGTAGGCGCGGATGATCTCGCCGCGGAAGTCGCGCATGCCGATGAAGCCGTTGCGTCTCTTGCTGGTCGGCAGTTGCATGCAATGCACGGAGTGGACGCGGCCGGGCTTGGTCACGCGCAGCAGTTCCTGGATCAGGAACTGGTAGTGAATCCAGAAGCTATCGCCTTCGTTATTGCTGATGTCGCGGTCGAAGCTCGAGAACTTGTAGAGACCTTCGAACGGCGGCGAGTGGATGGTGAAGTGCACACTGTCGCCTGGAATAGCTCGGATCAGCTCGCACGCATCGCCCTCATAGATGGCGTAGTTGTCGGTGACGATCTGGTTTACGCAGTTGATTGCTGACGTGTTCATGCTGCCCTCGCGAAAGATTTGAACTGATCATTTGCCGCTTGCTGATATGCCGCATGAGCCGCATCAGCTTTTTCAAACAGACCGAGGTAGATGCTCTTTCCATCTACGCAGATATGAGCCTGATATTTCTGCGCGCCGCTGTGCCAGCTAACGCCTTTCATGCCGACTGAATTGCCGGCGCTGACGTGAGTATTCGCAGCGTTCTGCGATTTCGTCGCGCTGCGCAGGTTTGACCATCGGTTATCACCTGGCAGCAGATTTTCATGGTCTATGAGAGCGGAAGGCCATTGGCCTGTCATGTAAAACCACGCCAGCCGATGCTCATAGTACCTGCGTCCATAGATAGAGATCTGGCGATAGCCATCCTTATTGATGGTTCCCGCTCGACGGCCGATGACGGTCTTTGCGCTCACCTTCTTGAGCCATGTAAAAATTCCAGTGCCGGGATCGTAGTGCAACGCTTCTCGCAGTTGTTCAGCGGAAATCATTCGGCACCTCCTAGCCATGTTGGGATCTGCATCGGCAGTTTCGGATCGTAGCTGGCCTTCTCGCGCGCCTGCGCGTTGATGGCCGCCTTGGTGATGTTGGCGGTGTGCAGAACCATCGCCGCCGCCATGCGGTCGGCGTCAGCCTCTTTCCGTTTGAGGTTGGCGACGACAGCGCCCTCCGTCTCGGCCGCGATGAAATGTGCCGTGACTTCGTTCTGCTGGCCGAAGCGCCAGAACCGGCGCACCGCCTGATAGACCTGTTCGAAGCTGTCATTGAGCCCGACGAAACCGGTATCGGCGCAGTGCTGCCAATTCATGCCGAAGCCTGCGATCGATGGCTTGGTGACCAGCACACGAATGCGGCCTTCGCTGAAGTCGATTAGCTTTCGCTCCTTCACGTCTTCCTTGTCGGATCCGCGCACCTCGACGGCGCCGGGAATCTCCTTCGTCAGCGCCTCGCTCTCGGCATTCAGATTGCACCACCAGACGAACGGCCGATCAGTAGGTGTCAAGTTGGCAGCGAATGCTACGCGATCCTCGACGCTATCCCGGCGAGCCTTGATGCGCTCTTGCAACGTCGACGCCCGGCCGCCGATGAGATCTGCGGTGTCTGCCGGCATTGCCACCGTGTGGTGAATTTGATGCAGCGCCGGCAGCTGATAGGCGCCGTCGTCATATCCCAAGTCCGACGGCTTCCGCAGCATGACGGCCCACGATGCCATCCAACGCCAGAAGTCATTCTCGGCGTGGCCCTTCAACCGCCACTTCTGCGTCTCGCCGCCGTCATGGGTGAAGAAGGTCGCGAGCATGTCGGAATAGGACATGATGCCGAGGAACTCAGCGTGATTGCCGAGCTCCATGAAGTCGTTCGGCGCCGGCGTAGCGGTCGCGGCCAGCCGGAACGGAATGCCGTGGCAGGCCTCCACGAGCTCGTTTCGGTAGTGGCCGCTCTCCGATTTGAGGATGCTGCTCTCGTCGAGGATGACGCCAGAGAACTGATCAAGCTTGAAATGCTCGATCTTCTGGTAATTCGTGATGTTGATGCCCGGGCCGACCTCGGCCTGCGAGCGGACGTGACGCGCCGGGATGCCGAACTTCTCGGCCTCGCGCACCATCTGGGCCGCGACTGCCAGCGGCGCGAAATGCAGAATGTCGCCTTGGGTGGCGCCGTGCACAGCCCTGCCCCACGACAGTTCCATCAGGCTCTTGCCGAGACCGGTTCCGGCAAACAAAGCCGACCGACCGCGCTTGATCGCCCAGGTCACAATGTCGCGCTGGAATGGAAACAGAACCGCGGGCAGTTCCGGAATCTCTGAGAGGCCAGTCGGCGGATCCAGGATCGCCTTTCTGGCTAGGAACGCGGCATAGGCCTGCGCTTGCGCTGTCGGCGCAACGTTGATGTCAATAATGCCCATTGGGCTGGTGTCTCCTCTGTGGTGCAGTCCCGCGCGTTGGTGGCGCGCGGTTAGTAGTATGGTGGCGCCGACTGCGCGCTAGGGCGCGGCAGTGGGGCGGATTGCGTTATCGTAGATACGGGTAGCCCACACGAGTTGCGACACAACCTTGCCGTCGAACGCTTCGTGGTGCTTTAGCTCTTCGCTAATCGCCACAATGATTTCTTCGCGTGTTCGATCTTCGACTGGTTGTTTGGCAACCAGCCTGGCCGCGCTCGGGAACGCCGAATTCACGCTCCCATGCCATTCCGTCAGCGAGGCCCATCAAGCCGCCCTCACCGTCAGGATATCATCGCCGGTCTTGATCGCCGCGCCCTTCACCTTCTTGCCGGCGTCCAGCGCCGCCTTAATCGCCGTCTTGTCCGGCGTCTTCACAACCTTGAGGAACCGCGCCGGCACGGCCGTTTCATCAACTATTTCCACAGAGTCGCGACCTTTCGTCACCGAGATCGTTGCCTCGGTCAGCGGCACATTCGGCAGGCTTGCTGCCTTCATCAGGCGCAACATCAGCGCGCGCATCGCGGCCTGCCGGCGCTCCTGGCGCTTCTTGCGGGCGTCTAGCTCGTCGGCGCGCTTCTTGATGGCGGTGACCATGCTGGCCGCTTCGCGCTCGTGGCCGAGCAGGCGGGTGAGCACGCCGCCAAGGTTGGTTTCGCCGTCCAACATGTCGGCGCGGAGCGTTTCGTCTTCCTGCAGATCGAGGAACGCGGCGAGCAGCGCGTCGATCTCGGCCTCGAGATTGGCGACGTCGGCGGCGAGAAATCTGGTGTTGTCGGTTTTGGTCATGCCGACACCACGCGGTAGGCAGCGACATCTCTGTCATTGCGCGTGCTCCAGCGAATTTCATCGCTATATTCTTCGTATTGCATGCCGTTTTTCAGGACGACTTCCAACAACACCTCATCGGCCACTGGCTGCTCACCGCCCGCCCATTCAATCCATCCGTCCTCGGCTCTTCTCTCGCTCATCGTCGTCTCCTCTTCGTCGTGGTGGTCTTGCGCTGGTGAGGCGCTAAATATTAATGGCGTGAAGCGCGAGATAGTCTGACCGCTTCATCGTGATTTTTAGCGTTACCGTTTCAGTGTCTTTCCGCTTATCGTCTTTGGCGATGATAATGGCGAACTGCGCTTCCGCGAGCACTCGCAACTCCTCTTTGGTGAGTTCGGTCATCGCGTCAGTCAGAACTGCAGCTGGACGAGCCGCTGTCGTACGACGATCCGCTGTCGTAGCTGGACGACGAATGATGGCTATCGCACGAGCCAGAGGAAGGTGCGTCCCAGCTCTGATAGGCCGGATTGAGCGGCGAGAACGGGCTCATGATGTTGAGCGGATTCGTGAGATCGTAACTGTCATCGCGGCGCGTTGGCTCACTCGACGATCGAGCCGCATCTGCCCGCACAATAGGTCTTCTTGCCGGTGCGGGCGGCGCCTGTTTTGCGGACACCTTGCCGAATCTGAATTTCCACATGTTGCATCTCCTCTTCGTGGTGGTCTGGTATTTGCACTTTCGTGTAAACATACAAATTTGTCAACGCGCGTCAGAACGGCACGTCATTTTCCCAATCCTCGGCAATGCTGCGATTGTCGTTCGCCGGTGCATGCACTCGCTCGACACGCTCGCCGACCACGTGCGAAACCACATCCCAATACCGATCTCGTGGCTTGACCATGATTTCCGCAGTCTCGGCCAGTTCGTCCTGCCGCTCCAGCCACTCAAGCGGCGTCTTAGGGAACGGCCGCTGGCCACCGTGCGCCAGCCAATATCGATCGGCTTTAGACTTGGCGAAACCACTGTGCTGCGGGCAGAGCCACTCATTGATTGCGTTCATGCCGATCATGTAGCTCACCTTGACCGACGGCGGCTTGTCACCTTTGCCTTCGTGAAAGCGGAACGACCTCGACGAAACCGTGCGCGCCTCCGGCTCGACCGTAGTCATGATCGGGACATCGGCGGCCGTGGCCGAGATCTTCGGGCTGTCGTCAATGTCGAACTCAAATCCACAACACGAGCAGACGCGCACCGATGCATGCAGCTTCTCGCCGCAGCCTGGCCGGTTGTGCTTGTCGAAACCCTCTTGCGGGCAGATCTTCATCGGCGCCTCGCCGTCACCGCTGCCCGGCTCCTTCGGCTGTACCATGTCAACCGGTCCATGCTTGTTGACCAGCCCGGCGAAATCCAGCACAAGGCATGCCGGCTTCGGCCCGGCAGCAATCGCTGCCCGCCGCTCCTCCGGCGTTTCCAGCGACATGCCAGGCGCATAGAGTACGCGCGTGCCGCGGCCCATCATCTGGATGTAGAGTGCCGCGGAAAGCGTCGGCCGCAAAGCAGCGATGAGATCGACGCCCTTATGATTGAAGCCGGTCGTCAGCACCGAGTTATTGGTCAGGGCACGGATGCGATACGCCTTGAAATCCTCAATGATGCGGCGGCGCTCTTCCTTCGGTGTGTCACCGGTGATGGTTTCGCAGCTGATGCCGCGTGATCGGATCTCGTCGCGCACATGCTCGGCGTGCTCGACGCCGGAGCAGAAGCAGAGCCAGGACTTGCGGTCGGCGCCCTTCGCAACGATCTCGTCGACGGCCTTGCGGGTCACGTCGAGCTTGTCGACCGCAGCCTGCAACGCCGACTGCTTGAAGTCGCCGCCTAACCTGCCAACGCCATTGGTGTTGAGCTCGAGCGCGGTATGCTTCGATGACAGCGGCGCGAGATAGCCATCGCGGACGCCGTCGCCGATGCCGTAGGTATAGACGACGCGATCGAACATGCGATCCTCGCCCTCGTCCAGCCGACCACTATCGAGGCGAAATGGCGTGGCAGTTAAACCAACAATCTTGAGATCGGGATTGATCTCACGCATGGCAGCGAAAAACTTGCCGTACATCGTGTTGCTGTTTTTTGGGATGAGGTGGCACTCGTCGACCAGCACGACATCGACCGGGTGACGCGCCACGACAAGGCCGCCGGCGGCATCGCGGCTGACGCTGCAGATCTCGTCAACCTTGTTCCAGACCGTCTGGATGCCGGCGAAGATGATCTGGCTGCGCGCATCCCGCCGGCTAAGTCCGGCAGAATAGATGCCAGCCGGTGCGAAGGGCCAAATGCCGACCAGCTCAAGGTAGTTTTGCTCAATCAATTCCGCGACGTGCGTCACCACCATGATGCGCATGTCTGACCAGCCCTCGACGAGGCGCTGGATGACGGTGGCCATCACCATGCTCTTGCCGGTGCCGGTGGCGAGATCGATGAGCGGATTGCCGGGCTCTTCCTGCCAATAATCGAAGAGCGCGGAAACCGCGTCTTCCTGGTAGTAGCGCAAGGGCATCAGCGCACCTCCTGCTTCGCTTCACGCGCGAGCATCTTGGCGATGGGATTGGACGCCGGTGTCAATCCACCGTAGGGATCCAGATACGAGCCGTTCGCCTGAACTCCGCCGCCGAACTCCAAGTCGTATCGCTCCGATTCCGACCAACCGCAGCTTTCGCAGCCCCATGGTCCGTAGATGATACCCACGCCGACGTCAGCTTCTTCGCGCCAAAGGCTGCCTTCGCTGCATCGCGGGCAGACGCCTTCTTCGGTCATCGTTTCGTGCACTTTCGCCATCACGCCGCCTCCCGCTTCAGCTTCCACCGCAGCTCGGCCAGTTCCTTTGCCTCAATCTGGCGCACGCGCTCCGCCGTAACGCCAAGGTCGGCGGCAATCACCGGCAAGGTCTCGCCCATCGCGCGCCGAATAACTACGCCACCGCCGCGTTCGCTCATGGCCGCCAGGGTCTGCGTCAACTGGACGCGATCAAGCTGGGCCGGCGCCGTCCCGCGAAGCGCCATCAGCCTGCCTTCTGGATCCTCGACGATGCTTAACTGCCGGCGCGCCGCATCTCTGCGCAAGCTGAGAACGCCGCGCATCGACCAATAGAGCCAATTGTAAAAGCCGCCCTCTGGGCGAAACGAGCGCCAATGGCTGAGGCAATAGATAATCGTGTCGGTGACCAGATCCTCGCGCTCTTCCTTGGTCTTCGTCAGCTTTCGTGCCAGAACCTCAAGGCCCTGCTTGTATTGCATCACCCGCGCGTCAAACTCTGCCGGCCGATTATCGTTTGCTGCTTCCATTGTTGGCCTCCTTCATATTGAGAACATCGAAAAGTCTTGCCCGGGCCTTGGCCTCGAGTTGTCGCACCGCCTCGCGGCCGACGCCTCGCTCCTCGCCGATCTCGCGCAAGAGCTCGTCGTCGGCCCGGCGCAGCACGATGTCGCCGTGTCGTATGCCGGCCAGCGCCTCGGTGACGATCGCGAGATCGGCGGCATGTTCCTGCGCCGGCGGTGTGGCGACGCTGTATGCGGCCTTGAGGTCCACGGTAGGCGCGACGCGCTTTTCGGCCCGCATGGCCCGCTTGTGGTTGCTGGCCGCCCGCCGCATCATGATTTGCGCCCACGTGCGGAACGTCTCGACGCGGCACTTGTCGGCAAGGCTCAGCATCATTGCGATCGTGTCCTGCAGCAGATCCTCGTGCCGCGCGCCGGCCATGTATTTGGCCTGGCGGCGCAGGGCAGGCAGATAGGCAAGCAGGGCGGCGTCGAAGCCTGCGGGGCGGGTAGTCATGCCGCCTCCTCGTGGCTCGCGCCGTCGATCCACAGTTCTCCGGAAGCCAGCCGATAGGTGACCGTCTCGGCATCCTCGTCGCTATCGACGAGTTCGCCCGGCACCAGCGCCGGAATATGGAGATGGGTGGGGCACGCTTCTTTCTGCTCATCGAACGAGATCGGCTTCGCCCACCGCGCGCATGACCAGTGGCCGTCACCGCCCATCTCCGGCGTCGAATGCAGGCACGAGCGACAAGTCACGCGCGGCCACGCCGCGTCTTTGCAGATCGGTTTGTGCTTGCAGAATGTGCATTCGAACCAGTCCGGCTTGTCCGATATACGCGCCGGCGGCTCCGATGAGTTGATGATGCGCTCTAGCCGTGCCAGCAGCCGCAGCGTCCACTCCAAGTCATATTCGATGCGCTCGGCATAGAGCGTGTCGTCATCCTTGCAGCTGACGAGATACAGGCAGCGAGACAAGCTGAAGGCATGCATTCCCAGCTGGCATTGGCCATAGTGAAGCGGCTTCGCGACCTTGCAGCCGTCCTTGACGATCAGCTTCATGTTCTTCGCGTTGCTCGACTTGAATTCGAGCAGATGCTCTGTCTTCGGCGCCTCCGGCACGCCCATGGCCTTGCCGTCGCACTTGCCGCGGACGTGCGAGCCGACGAGCCGGATCTTGTCCTGCTGGCCGTAAACGTCTACGCCGATGCGCTGCAGATCCTCGACGAGGCGATCTTCTTCGAAGTTGCCGGTGGCGAACAGGCGCAGCTGTCGGCCGCTGTGTTTTTCAAGCGGCGTGCACCAACGGAACGAATACCAGAGCTGGCGATCGCACGGCCCGTTGGCCTCGCCGACCGATATGCCGAGGCTGTCCCAGGATTCGGCGGCTGCTTCGTAGGCTGCGTAGATTGCTCTGACCGTGCTGGACTCGGCGCGGGGAAGTGGGGACATTACGGAGCCACCCGCATTTTCCAGAATGTATCGTTATCGATCGGCACGACGATGCGGCCTTTGACGTTGCCGAGGTCGGATGCGCTGTGGTCGTGCTTGGACCACGTTGATCCGCCACTCCAGTGCGAGCCCTCTTCGATCAGTCGGCAATGATTGCAGATGCGGTGAGCGGCGCGGCTGCCGAAGTAATTGCCGGCCCGGTATGGCATCTCGGAAACGATGCGGTGCTCGCACGATGCCCGCGCATCAGAGAGGGCGGTCTGCAACGCCTCCTTGGCCGCCGCGAGCGACGCGACGGCTTTGGAAATGGTTGCTGCCACTTGTGCCTCTGGTAGCGGCTTCATATTTTCCCTACCTTCTCAAGGTTGGCCATGAATTCAGCCATCCCGCCGCCGCCCACGCCGAAAGCTTTTTGAAGAGCCTCGACGCCTAGCGCCAGCCGCGCCTTCTCGGCCCCTTCTGGCGTGTCTAGGCGAAACGTTGCGATTGGCTTTGGCCCGTTAGGAAAGGCCGCATTGTAGTCCTTATCTGCCTCGCTCTCGCAGTAGACGCATCCACGCCCAGCGCACCATCGGCAATCTCGGTACTTTTTTCCGTCGAACCTCATCAGTCACACCCGCATCGGCATTGCGACGAGCATGAGCCCCTCGAAGCCGGCCGAGGTGAACAGGCCAGGCGATCCTCCGTCGGCGAGCGCAATGGTGACTGGCCCAGACGGAAGAACGCTGAACAGATCACGCAGGTACGCTGCATTGAAACCGATCTCGATCGGTTCGCCGCTGTATTCCGCCTCGATCTCGTCAGTGGCGGCCGCGTCAGCATTATTGACCGTGAAGCCAACCGAACCGGGCGCGATGGTGAGCTTGACGGCCTTGCCGCGCTCGCTGCTGACTGTCGCAACGCGGTCGGCAGCCTTCATGAAGGCATCACGATCGACAACGACACGGTTCTCGTTGCTGCGCGGAATGACGCGCTCATAGTCTGGGAACGTGCCGTCGATCAGCTTGCTGGTGAGAACGAATTCGCCGCTGGCGATGCGGATTTTCGCCTCTCCGACTGACAGGCTGACCGTGCCCTTCGGCACGAGACCGACCGCCTTGCGCGGAACAATCACGCCCTTGAATGCGTCCTCGCCTGGATAAGTGACCTGGTGGCGAGACAGACGGTGGCCGTCCGTTGCTACGGCGCGCAGGCACTGGTCGCCGTCCTCATGGAGATGAAGGAAGACGCCGTTGAGGTAATAGCGCGTTTCCTCCGTGGAGATCGCAAACGCCGTGGGCGCGAAAAGCGCCGCGAGGTCGACGTCGAAGGTGGCGTCGTACTTGCCGTCCTGCAGATCGGGGAAGTCGATGGCTTCGAGCTTCGCCAGCTTGAACTGACTGCGGCCTGATTTTACGATCAGATTTTCAGCTTCAAGGCTGATGGAGATGTCGCCGCCGGCCTTCTTGACGATATCGGCCAGCAATTTGGCATCGACACAGATCTCGCCGGTCGCGTCTACTTCCGCCGGCGCGACGTCAGATGCGACGATATCCAGGTCGGTCCCGGTCACGCGCAGCTGTCCCGGGACAGCTGACAGCTTGACGTGGCCGAGGATCGGAATTGTGTGGCGGCTTTCGACGACACGGCCGACATTAGTCAGGACGCGCGCGAGCTCGGCTCTCACGATGGTGAGTTTCATATTGGTCTCCTCTTGTGGTGGGTTGCCGCATGGTGGTGGCCATGCGGCGGGTGTTTTAGGCCGTGGCGCCGTTGAAGAATTCCGTGGTGCGGAATTCGTCGACACAGAAGGTTTTCGGCGGATGGTCGACGAGCCACTTTGCTACGGCCTCTTGCAAAAGTCGCTCGAGCGCCGGGATATCCTGCCATGCTCCGTCTGCGCCGTCGTCGCCCCAACACTCCTGATTGCCTTCTTCCAGCTGCTCAAGCAGCGTCTCGATAAGCCAGTCGGCGTGGAAATTCGGCTTCACGACGGAACGATCGGCCTCGATGAGGACGAATGGATCCTTGTCATAGACGCCATACCCTTCCTTCAGAGCATCCTCGCGGGTGTCGTGCCGGCTGTGGAAGACATCCGCGTCGATGCTATCGGCGACGCACCATTTAAAAATCTTGTCACCCATGCTTCATCTCCTCTTGTGGTGAACAGCGGGCCGCTGGTGACGGCCCGCGTTGCTGTTATTTTGAACCCCACGGCCGGCGACCGGCAGGCTTGCCTTCCTGCTGCTGCGCCGGCGCACTGCGCTGTGCCTGGCGGTTGTCGTTGGCGGGAGCTGGGCGCTGGGCGGGCTGGTTGGCGTCGATCTCTGCCGGCGGGATGTTGCCCTCGTCAGGAAAATAGAATTTGGAAATGCTGTTGCGGGCCTTGTACGGACGACCAGCCTTGTTGACGCCCGCCTCCCCCTTCTTCACCTTCGCTGTGAAGGCGATGAAGTGGAGTTCGTCACTGTCCTCGATGTCGTTGATTTCGACGGCGCGGCAAAGGCGAGCGAAATCCTTCTGGCCTCGCTCCTGCTTGACAGCGTCGTCGTTCTCCAGGTCGATATAGCCCCAGAATTTTCTGCCCTTGTATTCCTCCGGCTCAATGACGTCGTAGGTGAGTGAGAGCGTTTTGTTGCGACCCTCCTCCTTCACCTCGCTGGCGGAAACTTCCAACTTGTACGTGCCGCTCGGCAGGAGCTCGAAATCGGTCTGCTCGGTATCATGCTGAGTTGCATCAAATTTTTTGCCCAATGAGGCCATGCGTAGTCTCCTTCTGTGGTGAATTGATCATGTTGTCGTTGGTCGCGATCAACAGGCTTGGCTGAAAGGGCGCGCTCAGTCTGTTGCCCTTACTTATGTTCGCTTTCGCCCACATTGGGCGAAGGTTGTTGAGTGCCCAGCATCGTTTAAAGTCGAGATGCTCTGGCGTCTCATAATTGAATGCACTCTTCGGCACTTCATGATCTATGTGCCAATCACCGTAATTGTCCCAAGACATACCTGGAGTGAACTTCTTCTCCAGATGCGCCATTAGATCATCAATGGTGTATCCGACGAGTAGCTCCCACTTTCTTCCGGCCTTTGCTCCATCTGACAGGCTTTTATAAATTCCGCCATAAATAGACCTGTTGAGTCTAGCCCTATCGGATGTGCGGTGAAGCTCGCGCTGGTATTCACGCATGTAAGTCCGTATCTGCAGCCTGTCCTCGTCAGTTAGAGCTGCCCTCCATGCACGATAGTATTCTTTCTTTTTCTCGCGAATCTCTGGGGCTTTTTGCTTGGCCTTTGCGGCGTTTCGGAATGCTTCATCCTCAGCATACCTTCGGTTCATGTATTCTCTTGTTTTAGACTTATTCTCCTCCCAGTTTTCATAGTACCTGCGCAGGCCTTTGATCCGCGCACATTCTGCGCAAGCGCCGTCAGTTGTGTAGCGAACGTCGATATGCCCATGCTTGCACGGCTTGCCTGTGTAGTAATGAATGCCGCCCAGTGCCTTTGCCTCCGCGCGCGTGCGCGGAAGCTTTTCGTTGTCGTTAGCTACGTCCACGGCTTTATGCCGAAATCCCCGTCGGCGCCGGGAAGTGCTTGACGAGCTCGGTGAAGCCCTGCCCTTTCCGGTAGGCGATCGAGTCCGGCATGCTGTAGCGGTTCTTGGCCTGGAAGCCGGCGCCTTCGTTCAGGTGGATCTGCCGTTCCTTGCCGCCCTCGGCGTGCGCCACCTTGGTCTGCCGCGCGACTTCCTTCTCCTTGATGGAAACGCGATAGTTCATGAAGGCGACGATGTCGGACTTCTCGCGGACCAGCGCATTGGCGCGCTTGTGCAGCTTCGGCTGGTAGCGGCTGTATGGGTCGGTGACCGGGCTGTCGAAGCGGACTATTTCCGGATGCGCCAGCATCACGACACAGATGCCGCGTTGCGCCAGAGCTGAGACGGCAGCCATCAGCTCGTTCCATTCGGAATCGGCCTCGACATAGCCCTTGCCGAAGCCGGCCTCTTCGATCGTGTTGACACCGATGCGGCGGCAGGTGGCGGCCCAGACAAGCGGCTCTAGCCCGTCGAGGCTGTCCAGGATGACGGTCTTGCGGTCGTGCTCTTCGGTGAGCAACTCGCCGAAGAAGTCAAGCAGCGCGTCGAAGCTTTCGATCGTGCCGGGTGTCGCGAGTTCGACGTCGGACGGCGGTCGCTCGCCCTCGGTGTTGAGGTAGATCGCATCGGGGAACTCCGCCGCGAGCGAAGTCTTGCCGATGCCGTCGACGCCATACAGCAAGATGACGGGCGGATCGTTTCTTTTCGTGCTCTTCAGCGAGCCAAGCGAAATTGCCATTCATTTCCCTCCTGGAAAAAAGCAGATTGCGACGAAGATGCAGACGATCACGATGACCGGCCACCAGCTGAACGGATTGGGCGGCCACATGCCGGCCGCATCAGGTTTGGTCATGGCTGTCGATCGCCTTGATGAGCTTGTCGGTTCCCCAGACGCAGCCGCTGACGAAAGCAATGGCAATCGCCCCGACGAACACGGCCGGTGCAAGGATGAAGAGCGCGACGGATACGCCTGCCACACTTGCCGCGATGGCGGCGCGGCGGATGACTGGCGCTTTGAAGCGGGTGGGTTTGTCCTGAGCAGACCGCTTGCCGACTGGTGCGTCGATCGGCACGTAATCCAGCGGCGTGCCGGTGAGTGGTGGGAGGATGGTCATCAGAATACTCCCAGCCAGACGCCGAGGCCGTGGATCACGCCGACCGGCGCGACGATGCATCCGAAGGCAAGAAGCACCCATGCGCTGGTCTTGATGCACACGATGACGTGCGTGATCCATGCGGCGATGGATCCGACGATAAGGCCGCCCCACACGAGGGCGCCGATGACGATAGCGAAGATGCTGGCGGCGTTCATGCTGCTGCCCTCGCGTTGCGGCGGGCGACTTCACGCGTGCCGTTCGGACGATAAGTCTTGCCGGTTGCGAGGAATGGCACATAACTGCTGGCCGGGTAACTGCCAGATTGACGCTCGTTGGCGCGATCGATCTTGGCCTGCCGGCGTGCGGCGGCCCGCTTCATCTGTCTGGTCATAAGTCTCCTCTCAGCCGTGCGCTTGGTCGGCGCACGGCGTTGCTGTGGTGGGTTTGGTGGAGGCGTTAGGCGGCGATGCGCGAGCGCGGCTCGTCGTTCGCGAGCCAATACTCGACGGCATCCTTCGTCGATTTCAGCCCGAGGCCGGTGATGCCGCGCAGCTCCTTGATCGCCGCGATCTTCTCGCCCTTGGCGGCAAGCCGCTGCCATTCGTGCTTGTAGGTCGGCGCCGCTTCCTGGCTGGTGGTGGTCAGGACGTAAACGCCGAACTGCTGGCCCTTGTGAACGGACGCAAGGCGCGCCGCCTCTTTGGCTGCAGCGGCCTCTGTCGCGTGGACGTGCGGCCGGTCGGCGGGCTTCGGCTGGCCGTCTTCGATCAGGGCGACGATGGCGGTTGGAGCGGGCGTGGTAATCAGCTCTATCGCATCGAATTGATCTGTCGCGCCCCATCCGACGTTCGTCCAGAACACCTTGGCATGATTGGTGCCGATGATCGATGTAATGTGTCCGGTGTGCCCGAGAGACTTATGCCGGATTTTGTCGCCCACCTTGAACTTGGCCGGCGCCGCGTTGTCGTTGCTTGCCGCAACCGCAACGGGTTCGTCGACCCATTCGGCGATGAGGTCTAGATTTCCAACCGCGCCCTTGATGAACGAGCCGTCTTCATTCCACGATTGCGACGTGATGCTGCGGCTGGAGTCGCTGAAGCCGCCCCACGGCGCCCGGCTGACCGGCCCGACCTTGCAGCCGTCGCGCGTCTTGTAGAACTTGCCAGCCTCGATGGTGAGGACTGCCGGTTGCGCTTCCGCGGCAACGGGCTCGATTGCCGACAGCGGAGCGCTCGGATTGAAGTCGTGAGACGGATGGGAAATTTTCACCTGATCGCCATAGTAATCAGATGTGGTCGCAGTCCGGACGACTTCATATTCCTCGCCCTTCCGGCCGTATGATGCGCCGCCATTCGGGTTGTTCTTCGTAAACCGCACCCGGTCGCCGACCTTCGGCTGCCATGCCGGCACGAGTTCGACGCGGCTCATGAGGCAACTGTGTGAACCCTTGTCGTTGTCGACAACTACCCTCACGCCGTCATCCGACCAGAAGCCCGTAACTGTGGCTTCGTCACCGACATTTGCGTGTCCATACTTCTCGACGAACCGCACCCGATCGCCAACCTTAAATTTCGCCATGCTCATGCCTCCCCTGCTGTCTTGGTGGATTTCTTGAGAACGCGCGGCTTGGTGAAGTCCACGGCGATCACGTTGCTGGGCTTTTCTTCGGCTTTGGCCGGTGTCGGCGGCAGCTCGTCGTCCTCGGTGAGCTGGAGCTCCCATTCGTGGAACGAGAGAACGGCAAGCGTCGGGCTGGTGCGGATGTAGATAAGGCTACCCGCAATGCCGATGACGATGCCGAAAACGCTTGTGTTCATCTTGTGCTCGACGACATCGCCAACACTGATGAAATCGCATTCGCATTGTTCGCTCATGCCGCCACCTGCTGTGTTTGCAGCCCTGCGAGCAGCAGCTCGCGGGCGGACGGCTCGACTTCGGCCGTGTCCAAGGTGGGGATGTGCGGAAGGGTGACTGGCGCCATGCCGCTCGTCGTCGAGCAGCCGCCGTTCCAGGGAGACAGACGGACCACGCGTCCGGCTGTGCTGTTGTCGTTTGCGGCGGTGCGTTTTGGTGTTTTGCTACGCTTGCCGCCGAGGGCGTAGAAAACGGTCTGGTGGCTGACGCCCAATCTGTCTGCGATTTCGCGCAGCGAAAGCTTTTGCGCTCTCAGCGAGCGCATCATTTCTGTCGGTTCCATGTGTCTCCTCTGTGGTGAATCTGCCGAGCCGGTTGCTTGACAAATTTGTTGGTGAGTTTAGGTGTAGTGTAAACATCTCCTTATGCGCAAGGTGGAATATGCCGCGTCAGCAAAAACAGAGAACTCGCCTGGCGCGATTGATTATCGAAAAGCAAGGCGGCGATTCCGATCGCGAAGTCGCCGAACGCCACGGCTGGCTGCAGCAGACCTACAACAGATGGAAGAACGGCGGCACGCCGCGTCCGGATATGTACGCCTCGCTTGCCGAATTCCTCGGCGTGCCGCACGACGAACTCGAGGCGTTGGTCATCGAGGCGCGGCAAGCCGCAGCTTCGCCGGTGCCGAGAACCGGCGTCTTCAACACGGCCAAGACCTACGGCCGCGTCAGCGACAGAAAAGACGGCAAGTATGCGTTCGAGGCGTTCAACAACGGCCGCAAGCGCATTCCGGAAGGCAGATACTGGATCGACATCGATACGAAGGTGATGGAGCCGGCCCTGCCCGTCGGCACCCGCGCATGGGTGGATCCAGGCGTCTGGCCGAAGCCAGGGCATGAAGTGCTGGTGCACGCCAAGGGCGGAGCGGCGTGGCTCGGCCGGCTGCAGTCGTTGGGCGATGGCACGGCGTCGCTTGGAAGGGACAACGGCCAGCCGGTTACGGTTCGCGATGTCGAAGCTGTGCATGCCATCGTCCTTTCTGAGCGTATTCCTGCCGGCTGACGCTGGCGCGTGACGCGGTCGCGATAGCGGCAAGAATGCGCTTGACAAATTTGTGAGATGTTTGGTAGACATCCCACGTCGCTGTGGTGGCGATATGGAACTCCGGGGTTTGACCGCAAGTCTCCTCCCCCGAGATAGTACGAACCGTTTCCCCCGAGCTGCTAAGCGGGTGGTGCCGGCCTTCGGGTCAGCCGGGGAAAATGGAACACAGAAAAAGCGCCTGCAGGCTAAGCCAGCGGCGCTATTTTTATTTCGGCTTGTCGTGGATCTTGCTTCTCAAATTCCCCTCCATCAGGTGCTTCTATAAAAAGGAAAGGCCGCCCTCATGGCGGCCCTCTTCTTGGCGGTGCGCGCCCCTTGGGCGCTAAGACTCTTCTGACGGTGGTTTCTTTCTCTTGCCGCATGATGCACTCCCTGAAATGGCGGTATCTAGAAATGATGCCCTGTGAAAAGATGGTGGGTATACCACCGGTTGAAACTCGGTTACACTAAACTCTTCTGTCGTCGAGCAATGCCAGCATCGGAGACCTCCTTATCTGACCCGTTCGTCGCCCCGTTGATGAGATTATGAATGCCACGACTCAATTGATTGTGCAAGCGCTTTCTGTTGTGTTTCGATTATGATTATGATAAGCAATTGATAAATAGGAGAAATTTTTAATGTCTCGATTGACCGAAAAGTTACATGAGCAGTCGAAGAAGACCGGCGTGACGCAGGCCGACATTTCGCGCGAACTCGATATCACACAGCAGGCAGTCAATAACCTCTTCAACGGCAGGGCTAAGTCGTCGTCATACTGGCGCGAGATCGCACGTATGCTGCAGATCGACGAAGCCGAAATGCGCGAGATGATGATCGAAGCTGGCCGAGATCCGGACCGCAAGACGAAACTGCCGCCGGCCGTCTCTACATCGAGCGCCGCGTTCGCCAACAATGTTCCCGACGACGAACCGCCGCAACCGAACGCCAAAATGGTTGAAGTTGTGCCGTTTACCCGCCCCGGCAAGATGATTCCGGTGCTTGGCGAAGTCGTCGGCGGTGATGACGGCGAGTACATTTTCAATGGTCAGGTACAGGATTGGGTCGCCTGCCCGCCTTCGCTCGTCAATGTCAACGGCGCCTATAGCGTCTATGTCGATGGCGAGTCGATGTCGCCGCGGTATCGGCCAGGCGAGACAGTCTATGTCCACCCTAACAAGCCGCCTCGGCGCGGCGATGACGTGATTGTGCAGATCAAGCCCGGCGAGGAAGGTGCGGCTCCGCACGGCTTCATTAAGGAGTTTGTCGGCTGGACCGGAAACAAGCTTGTGCTGCATCAGCACAATCCGCAAAAGCGAATCGAATTCGATCGCGGCAAGGTCATAAGCGTGCATCCAATCATTCTTTCTGGAAAATATGCTTAATTCACAATCAAGGTTGACACGCTTGCTATAAGTGCTTATAAGTCTCCTCACAGCCGCACCTTGGCTGGCACCACTGAGGAGACGACAATGCAAGGCAGAAGATATATCGAACAGGAAGACTACATTCCGCTGGCCATCGCTGCCGGCAGTGTTGAGCCCTTCCGCAAGCCTGACCACAAAGCTAAACGCCACCCGAAGCCGCGCAACGTAGATTGCCGCGGCCGTTTTGCGTTGCGCCGTCAAAAGCCGGGCCGTGTGCTGGCCGAGATTGGCGGTGAGGAATGAGCGACCTCAAGCACAGCCCCGGTCCCTGGCACTGGAACGGAAATTCGCTCATCAGCGGCAAGCACGGATATTACCTCATGCACACCGAGGAATGCCCTGGGCTTGGCCATTCGGCAGAAGCAAACAAAAGGCTGATCGCGGCGGCGCCAGATCTTCTCGATGCGTTGAAGACACTTTGGAAGGCAACCGATGCCGGCCCCGACACAAGCACAGATTTGTGGACTGATGCGGCTCTAAAGTATCGTGCTGCCATCGCCAAAGTGGAGGGTCGCTCATGACCATCCGCGATTTTATCAAGGATCTGATCGGCGCAGCGTCGGCAGGCGTGTTCGTCGCGGCCGTATCCATCTGGCTGCCGTATCTCGCGCAGCATCACTGACCAACCAACCACCACACCGCTAGAGGAGACCACCAGTGAAATTCGATATCCTGAACAGATTTTCCGGCGAAGTGCAGATCTCTGCAGAGATTGATTGCGCCGCAGACACGATTCCGTCCGTAAAGCTCGGCCTCGCCGTCAAGTGGGCGATCAAGGAAAAGAAGGACCTGGGCGGCGCCGACCTGCGCGGCGCCGACCTGCGCGGCGCCAACCTGGGCAGCGCCAACCTGGGCAGCGCCGACCTGCGCAGCGCCGACCTGGGCGGCGCCGACCTGGGCAGCGCCAACCTGGGCGGCGCCGACCTGCGCGGCGCCGACCTGCGCGGCGCCAACCTGGGCAGCGCCAACCTGGGCAGCGCCGACCTGCGCAGCGCCGACCTGGGCGGCGCCGACCTGCGCGGCGCCAACCTGGGCAGCGCCGACCTGCGCAGCGCCGACCTGGGCGGCGCCGACCTGCGCGGCGCCAACCTGGGCAGCGCCGACCTGGGCAGCGCCGACCTGCGCGAGGCGAAAAATGCTGAGCTTCCCATCGCGCAAACTCGCATCTTGCCGGAAGGTAGCATCATCGGCTGGAAGAAGTGCCAGAACGGCGTGATCGTCAAGCTGCGCATTCCGGAAGAGGCGAAACGATCGCACGCCTTCGGCCGAAAGTGCCGTGCCGAGTTCGCCGACGTGGTCGAAGTCATCGGCGCAGAAGTCGGCGTCAGCATGCACGACTACAGCACCGAATACCGCGCCGGTCAGCGCGTGACACCCGACCGCTTCGATGAAAACTGGATGGAGGAATGCGCGCCGGGCATCCACTTCTTCATCACCCGCATCGAGGCAGAGAATTACTAATTGCCCCGAGGGCAATAGAGCGCGGCCGGTGATGATGGCTGCAACTATTCGTTTCCGTGCCGCGCTCTCACCAATTCCACCACCACGAGAAGGAGACACCATGACCACCAACAACAGAAGACCGAAGCCCGCCAACAACAACCGGCCGCAGCAGGCGCGGCCCAGCAACTACGAGTTCTTGCCGTACGCCGGCACTGGCACCGAGGTCGTTGACGACCTGGCGCCTGGCGTTGCGCCCAGTTGGCGGCTACTCGAAATCGCCAAGTGGCACGACGGCAAGCATGCTGGCCGCAATCGGACGATCGCCGCGCGGCTGCGCGCCGTGGCGGCTGAGCAGGATGATGAGAGGGTGGCGGCGTGACATCCCTCCGACCATACCAGGAAACCGCAGTTGTTAGCGCGCTCGACGCGCTAACAAGGAGCGGTAGCGTTGTTCTGCAGATGCCGACCGGCGCCGGCAAGACGCGGACGGCGGCCGAGATCGTAAAGCGTTCTTCCGGCGTGGTTTGGTTCATTTGCCATCGCCAAGAAATAGAACGGCAGACTGCCGAGGCCTTCCGCAAGGCGGGCATCGATTTCGGCATTATCTCCCCGCGAGCCAGCCCCGACTACGGCAAGGGCGTTCAGATCGTGTCAGTGGCCGTTGCACGTCTCGACGAGATACCAAACCCATCTCTGGTCATTTGGGATGAATGCCACCACGTGCCGGCCGAATCGTGGGCTGAGCTACACCGGAAGCTTGCCACTGCACGCCACCTTGGCCTTACCGCAACACCGGAACGACTCGACGGCAAGGGTCTCAAAGATTGGTTCTCCGCACTTGTGATCGGCCCTTCAATTTCTGAGCTTGTCCTGGACGGGTACCTGTCGCCATTCCGATATTTCGCGCCGAGCGACCCAGACCTGACGGCCGCAAAACTCCAAGCTGGCGATTACCGCAAGAAAGATACAGATGCCGCGATGAATACTCCCGTCCTGATCGGTGACGCCGTGGCTGAATATCGCAGGAGCGCCAACGGCAAGCGGGCCATTGCGTTTTGCACGTCGGTCGAAGCCAGCAAGGCTCTCGTGGATCGCTTCAACCGCGATGACATTGCGGCCATACACGTAGACGGCAAATCGAGCGATGACGAGCGTCGAGCGGCTATCGATGCGTTCACGTCTGGAGAGGTCAAAATCCTGTCAAACGTGGACGTTTTTACGGAGGGCTTTGACGTCCCTGGCATCGAGGCCGTGATCCTCATGCGCCCAACCAGATCAACAACGTTGCTCTTGCAGATGATCGGCCGCGCGCTCCGGCCAGTTGGCGGAAAGACCGCAATCATAATGGATCATGCCGGGCTGCATCGTGATCACGGATGGTTCGCCAGGGAATGGGATTGGTCTATTGATGGCGGCGCCGCCAGGACTCGCCGCATGGGCGGCGACGGAGTCCGCCGTTGTCCTGAGTGCAAGGAGGTTCGTGGCGAACGTGTCGAGGCGTGCGCTTGTGGATATGAGTTTCCGACGGGTCGCGAGATTGGTGAGTATGATGGGGTTCTGCACGAGGTTAGCGGCGATGTGCCGGATGGGTGCGTCACACAGGCAGAGTTCGCACGCTTGGTTGGAGCTAAGAGCTCATCGTCGCCTCAACAGTGGGCTAAAAAGGGCATGCCCATGCACGGTGCGTATGTGCCAGTATCAGATGCGGTTGCCTGGCTTTCTCTGAACCCGCCCAGCAGCATGCCGCCGATCGGCATAAAGAACGCAGATGAGTACGAATCCCAGGCTGCTTTTGCGAGGAGATCTGGGTGGTCACAAGGGCGCATTAACAAACTCGTTGCGTCTGGTGAGATTCCCAGTGCTAGGAATGGCTGGATTCATATTCAGGACGGATTAAACGCCATCGCGAAAAGAACCATTGGGAGACCCCCATCAGACGTAGACGACCCAGAAAACTACGAACCAGTGCACAAGTTCTTTCGAGAACGTCTCGGTCGCTGGAATTTCAGAAGTAGCAAATTTGCCTGTCTGCCACGTGCCAGCAACGGGTGGGTGCACATCCCGACCGCCATGCAGATTGCGCAAGATCGCGGATGGATCAAGGGAACGTTCGATCGGAAAACCCACGAAACCAAAACTCAGTTTGCAAAAAGGATAGGGAGGGCTCCCGCTTCCGTTACATTATATGCAAAAAGCGGGCTGCCTTGCGATGCTGGCGGTAGGGTCTCAATTCTGTCCGGCCTCGAATGGGTGCGCGACAACACCAACGTCGCCATCCCGCCGGAGGCGTGGCCCACCGCGAACGATAACGAGAAAAAGCATCACGCTGCGGCTTGATGCTTGGGCGGAAGATGGGGAGCCGGACCATACGCTTACCCGGTCGATCTTCCGCCCACCCGCACCACCACCACGAAGAAGGAGACACGACATGAAAGTTTCACTAGGCCTCGACATCCCGCATGAAAAGCAGGTTGAAATTGACAAAGCCATAGACAAGCTTGAGCGAAGGCTCGGCAAGATCATGGCCGAGTGCGTCACGTGCGAAAACACCAGCGACGCAGCCGAGCATCCGCCACATATCGACATTTCCAAGATGATCGAAAACGCACTTGGACGGAAGGTCGAGCCGCCCGAATACGCAGTCGGGGTGTCTGATCCGCTGCCGGGCAGCCCATCCCTAGCTCAAAATGAACATGTGCTGGTCCGGATCGTCAGCCGCAGCGAACTTCGCGACATCGAAGAAGACCTGATCGGCGATGGCTTCCGCCGGCGGCTGCATATCGAGGAAATATTTGAATTTAGCAACACATCAACCGGCACCATCAAGCGCTTCATCGTCGACAAGTGGCTTCGCTGACATGACACGCCAGCCAGCCAACGACAACGAACCGGCGGTGGGGCTAAACGCCCTGCCACTCTTTGCCACCGACAAGCAACTGGCTGTTGCCCTCGTCGGCAGAGGCCGGGCCGACACCTGGATAAAGCGAACCCTGCCAATACTTGAGGCCAGAGGTTTCCCACGCATTGATGCGCTTCACGATGGCAGGCCAGTTCCGCTCGTGAAGCGATACTATGATAATTATCTCGGCGCCAACGCGAACTATGTCTCTACAGGCGCGCGAACTCCGGAGGATCCAGAATCATGGACAGCAGGCCCCCGCACCCGAAAATTCAAGCGCCGGGTCTAATTTGGCAGTGGCGCAAGAAGTCGTGGACGCCACGGTGGCGTCCGCCTCAACGCCTCTCCAAGCTGATGAAGGGCGAAAACCTAAAGCACCTATTGGACCGGCCAGAAGAGCTAATTTCCCGATGCCACTATCTTGAAGGGCAATTAGAAGCTCTTGTAGAGGCATCTGAAGGGTCGACATTAAACACGTTTGACGGGACGATGGGTACGCTACTGAAAAGGTATCAATCAGACCCAGATAGCCCGTATTTTTCGCTAAGGCCCAAGTCAAGGAAACCGTATGATTTCTACATACCAAAGCTGATAAACCACATCGGCGGCAGTCGCCTCAACGAGATAACGGGCATCGACCTAAAGAAGTGGCATGGCGTCTGGTCAAAAGGAGGTACGCGCCTTGCTGCGTCCAAGATGTCGCGCGCAGTTGTAGACGCGGCCGTATCATATGGGATCATGACGCGCCTTCCAGACTGCCTTGAACTTAAGGAGGTCTTGAAATCGGCAAGCCGCAAGCTGCCCAATCCAAAACGGCGAGAGGTTGTCATCGCCGCCAATCAGGTAATCGCACTTCGCAAGGCAGCCCATGCCGCTGGCCGTCCGTCATCTGCATTAGCCTACGCCTTGGTCTACGAAACGACCCTTCGGCTATGGGATGTCATCGGCCAGTGGGTGCCAATCCAATCTGAAGGCGTCAGTGATGTCATCAATACCCGCACCGGGAACAAGTGGTTCGGTCTGCGGTGGGAGGATATCGATGAGCATATGGTGCTTCGCTACGTACCATCGAAGACATCCATGAAAACAGGCCTA
Organism: Rhizobium sp. CBN3; assembly: GCF_030518245.1. Classification (NCBI taxonomy): domain Bacteria; kingdom Pseudomonadati; phylum Pseudomonadota; class Alphaproteobacteria; order Hyphomicrobiales; family Rhizobiaceae; genus Rhizobium; species Rhizobium sp. CBN3. The sequence continues at coordinate 96,874 of NZ_JAULSE010000001.1, read as the reverse complement.
GCCGTTACCTACCCTCTCAACAAGGCGCCTATGGTGATGGAGGAGTTGGAGAAGTGGCCGCTTGAGCAACGAACTGGACCGGTGATCGTCTACGAGGTCAATGGCCGCCCATACCTATCTGAGGTATTCTCCAGCATGTGGTCTCGCGATCGAAAAGCGGCAGGAATAGATACCAGCATCTGGGCGCGCGATCTGCGAGCTAGTGGAATCTCTGAAGCGCGCGCGGCTGGCGTCGCAACCGATGACGCCGCAAAGGTCGCCGGCCACGCCTCGACTAAGACGACCTCTGCTGTATATGACCGAGCCGCGCTGGCTGCCGCTGAGCGTTTTGCTGATGCACGAGCGAGCAAGCGAGACGCCAAATGAAAAAAGGCACTGGGTGGCACATCGTAACGCCACCAGTAACGCCATGTAACGCCTACCAATGAAATCAACAGGTTAACAAACTGTATATTTAACCGATTGTTAAGATCATCGGCGCAAAATGCAGCAATCGACGCGAGCGGGTGCCCGCTCCAGCAAACGACGAACGGATGACATGATGCGCCCTCGATTTCCGCACCAATTCATTGGCTTCTGCAGGTTGCTTTCGGCCCTCGTCTTCTCCTCGCTGATGATTGCCGGGCCGGCCGCCGCCCAGAACAACGGTCAGTATACGATGCAGGAAATCATCGATACCGGCCACTCCTTCTTCGGGTCCGCGAGCGGCGGCCTTGCCAAGGTGGTCGAGAGCGCCTTCCAGAAATACGGCCTGCCGAACGGTTATATTCTCGGGCAGGAAGGCGGCGGCGCCTTTATCGCCGGTCTCACCTATGGCGAAGGCCAGCTCAACACCAAGAACGCCGGCGAGCATCCGCTCTACTGGCAGGGCCCGTCTCTCGGCATCGATTACGGCGGCCAGGGCTCGCGCGTCATGATGCTGGTCTACGATCTGCCTTCCATCGACGGCATCTACGCCCGCTTCGGCGGCGTCAGCGGCTCGGCCTATGTGATCGCCGGCTTCGGCATGACGGTGCTGAAAAACAACGACGTCCTGGTCGTACCGATCCGCACCGGTGTTGGCGCCCGTCTCGGCGTCAATGTCGGTTATCTCAAGATCACCCAGGCGCCGACCTGGAACCCCTTCTGAGGCCGTAAATCGGCAGGAATCGGCCGCCGCCGGCATCGGCGGCCTTGCCATGCGTGCCATGCGTGCTTAATCATCGCGGCTGACCCCGCATTAACTGTCGAACCTATGGCCGCGCCGTGATCGAATACGCTCTCTTGTTCGGATTGGGCTTCCTGACCGCGGCCTTCCTCGTCTTTCTGGTTTCGCCGGCCGTTCATCGCCGCATTGTCTGGTATACCGAAAACCGTCTCAAGGCGACGATGCCGCTGAGCCCGCAGGAGGTTCGTGCTCAGAAGGATATGGTGCGCGCGCTTCATGCCGCCGAAAATGCCCGCACCACCCAGGACCTTCTGCGTGAGCGCGAGAAATCTCTGTCGCTCCAGCTGCGCCACGATGCGCTCGCCGTCGATGCCGGCAGGCTCGCCGCCGAGATCGGCGAATTGCAGGCCCAGATCGGCGAGATGCATGTCGAGGCGGCCGAGCAGCGCTCGCGCTTGCGCAAGGATGAGAACTATATCAGCCAGTTGAAGACCAATCTGCATATTGCCGAACAATCCGCCGCCAACAAGGAGAGCGAACTGGCGGCAATGCGGACGCGGCTGAGCAAACTCAGCGAACAGGCTGACGGGCTGAGAATCGATCTCGCCGCGCGTGAGACCGAAGCGGAAAGCCTGAAATTCCGCGCCAACACGCTGCGGGACGAACGCGACACATTGCGCCAGGACGTCAACCTGCTGCAGAAGCGGGCCAGGGATGCCGAGCAGAAACTGACGCAGCAGCAGCATATGGTGATCCGCCTGGAGGACAAGGCTGCGCGCGAAAGCGCTTCCGCCGCCGAGAAGGAAACGCAGCTCGCCCGCCGTCAGCAGGAGATCGCCAAGTTGAAGGAGCAGTTGAAAGCCGCCAATGCCGAGATCCGCAAGATCAACCGGGTGCTGCGCGATGCTGGCCTGGCGAAGATAGCGGCGGAACTACCGGCGGAACTGACGGCCGAAGACACGACCTCATCCGTACTCGACACCGCCGCTGTGACGGCTGAGATAGGCGAGGATGTCCGCAAGCGCAGCGCCGCCCTTGCCGAGCGCCTGCAGAAGGCAAAGTCCGTCACCGGACGCGATGGTGCGATTCGCGAGGAGATCGCTTCGATCGCCGCCAATATGGTGGCGCTGACCGCAATCAACGAAGGCCCTTCCTCACCGATCCACGCGCTGCTGCCGGACGCCGGCAACAACAACCCGAGCGATCGCGTCAGCCTTGCCGACAGGGCGGCCGCCATCATCGCCAATCCGGGGCGTTAAGCTCATAGCCGCCCCATGGCGGAGGCCATGGAAAACAATGCGATCCCCGTCGCAGTCGCCGCGTTGAGACTGTCGAGCTCGTCCGATTGCGGGATGCGGGCGCTCTGAAAGCGCGCCAGCAGTTCCTCCGGCAAGCCCTCCCCCTCCGTGCCGATGACGAGCGCCATGCGTGCCGCAGCCGGAATGGCGCGGATGTCGGTCTTCCCATGCGGCGAAAGCGTCCAGATGGTAAAGCCACGTTGGGCAAGCGCCAGAAGCAGGTCCAGCGCCTTGCCGCCGCGCCGGTGCGGAACGCTCAGCACCGAGCCGACCGATACACGCAATGCCTTGCGATAGAGCGGATCGCAGCAGGTTTCGTCGAGTAGCACGGCATCCGCCCGGAAGGCGGCAGCATTGCGAAACATCGAGCCGGCATTGTCATGGTTGGAAATGCCGCAGCCGACCAGCACCAGCGCCCGTTCCGGCAATGCGTCGAGAAGTGCTGCCTCGCCGCGGTCCTCTCGCTTGCCGAGGGCGAGAACGCCGCGATGCAGATGAAAGCCGACGATACCATCGAGCACTTCAGCCTCGGCGACATAAACCGGCACACTAGCCGGAAACCGCTCCAGGATGGATTGCAGGCCGTCGACGCGATTGCGCAGCAGCAGGATTTTCTCGGCCGAGAAGCCGCGACGTGCCGCATGCGCCTCGGCGAGCATGCGCAGCACGACAGTGCCTTCGGCGATAAAGCGGTTTTCCCGGCCCGTCAGGTCACGCTCTCTTATATCGCGAAACTCAGCAATGCGCGGATCGTTGGCGCTGTCGATGACGATCGGGGCGGCCATCCCGCCTCAATTCCCCGCGACGGTGACGTCGGCGACCGTGCGGCCGGTCCTCAGATCGAATACCAGCGCCTTCCTCGTGCCTTCAACCGTTTCTCCGAAGAACAGCATCTGTCCCGCCGAAAACGAGGTGGACTGCACCTTGAACCCGAGCGGCAGGGAAAGGGTCGCCGCAAGCGGTGCATCCGAGGGCACACCGGAGGCTGCGGCAGTGGACGCTGTCTCCTTGGGCTCGCGCATCGTCTTGTAGACAACAGCGCCGAAGACCGCCATAAGGCTGACGAACATGATGGCGCCGGATACAATCTGCAGGCGCACCATCTTGCGCCGGACACTTTCCATCGCCGGATCAAGGGGCTTCTCTTCCTGGTCGTCTGGCTCGATTGCTGTCATCTGTGCGTTCCGTTCTAAAAATACGTCGGAGAAGAAGCGTCTTGAGCGACCCCTTTAAACAAGCAGCCGGCATTAGAAAAGTCCTGACCGCTGATGAAACCGCCGAAGGCCGGCTCGACGCATGGCTGACCGCGCAAGTCGGTGAGGATTTTTCCCGCAGCCGCATCAAGGCGCTGATCAAGGAGGGGCTGGTTTTTTTGCGAGGCGAGCAGGTTACCGATCCGCAGCGCAAGGTGCGCGTCGGCGACAGCTTCGAAATCACCCTGCCCGAGCCTGAAGACCCGACCCCAAAGGGCGAAGATATCCCGCTCGACATCCTTTATGAGGACGATGACCTTATCGTCATATCGAAACCGGCAGGTCTGGTCGTCCATCCCGGCTCCGGTAACTGGACAGGAACGTTGGTCAACGCGCTGATCCATCATTGCGGCGATACGCTCTCCGGCATCGGCGGCGTGCGCCGTCCCGGCATTGTCCATCGTCTCGACAAGGACACGACAGGCGTCATGGTCGTCGCCAAGAACGACGTCGCCCATCGCCACCTCTCGCTTCAATTTGCCGACCACGGCCGCACCATGCCGCTGGAGCGGGCTTACCGGGCAGTCGTCTGGGGCCGTCCCCGCACTCTGTCGGGAACAATCGATGCGCCTCTCGGCCGCGCCACCGGCGACCGCACCCGCCGGGCCGTCAAGCGCCCCGACAGCCAGGATGCCGACGCGGCGATCACGCACTATGAAGTGATCGAGCGCTTCCAGGAGAACCCCGACGCGACCGCGCTCGCCTCGCTGGTCGAGTGCCACCTGGAAACCGGCCGCACCCATCAGATCCGCGTGCACATGGCCCATATCGGTCATCCGCTCGTTGGCGACACCGTTTATGGCGCCGGCTTCAGGACCAAGGCCAATCTTCTGCCCGAAGAGATCCGCAAGGTCGTCAATGGTTTCGGCCGTCAGGCACTGCATGCCTTCATGCTGCAATTCGAGCATCCCCGCACCGGCGAACTCATGCATTTCGAGGTGCCGCTGCCGGCCGATATGGTGAAACTGGTCGAGGCATTGCGGCAATAAGGCGGCTTCGGGACACCGCTCTCGCCGCCTCACACCTGCGTGAGCGGCACCTTGAACCGCCGTTTCGCCATACTTATCTGTATATAGACTTAGTGCGGGCTTGGAACAAAAGCCGCACGTCCCGGTTCGCCTTTTAACGCGGGGGGCGCGTTTCCATCGGGAGCCGGAATTCACTTTAGGAGGGTGCACTATGGCCCGAAATACCTTGCCGTCCATTACCGCCGGCGAAGCCGGTCTCAACCGTTATCTCGACGAAATCCGCAAATTCCCCATGCTGGAGCCGCAGCAGGAATATATGCTGGCCAAGCGTTATGCCGAGCATGGCGACCGCGACGCTGCCCATAAGCTCGTCACAAGCCATCTTCGCCTCGTCGCGAAGATCGCGATGGGCTATCGCGGCTACGGCCTGCCGATCGGCGAAGTCGTCTCTGAAGGCAATGTCGGTCTGATGCAGGCCGTCAAGAAATTCGATCCCGAACGCGGCTTCCGCCTCGCCACCTACGCCATGTGGTGGATCAAGGCCTCGATCCAGGAATATATCCTGCGGTCGTGGTCGCTGGTGAAGATGGGCACGACCGCCAACCAGAAGCGCCTGTTCTTCAACCTGCGCCGGCTGAAGGGCCGCATCCAGGCGATCGACGACGGCGACCTGAAGCCGGAGCACGTCTCGGAAATCGCCACCAAGCTGAACGTCTCGGAGGAGGAGGTCATCTCGATGAACCGCCGTCTCTCCGGCGACGCCTCGCTGAACGCACCGATCAAGGCGGCCGAAGGCGACAGCGGTCAATGGCAGGATTGGCTTGTGGATGACCACGACAGCCAGGAAGACGTGCTGATAGAACAGGATGAGCTCGAAACCCGCCGGCGCATGCTGGCGAAAGCGATGAGTGTTCTGAACGAACGCGAGCGCCGCATCTTCGAGGCCCGCCGCCTTGCCGAGGATCCGGTGACACTGGAAGATCTCTCGGCCGAGTTCGACATCAGCCGCGAACGCGTCCGCCAGATCGAAGTCCGCGCCTTTGAAAAAGTGCAGGATGCTGTTCGCAAGGAGGCCCTGGAACGCGCCAAGGCCATTCGCGTCGTCGAAGCCACGGCCTGATCGGCTGAACTCGAGAATTGCAAACGCCACCTCCTTAGACGGGAGGTGGCGTTTTTGTTTTGTGGCGGGCGATGCCGGCAGGAAGGGCGTTGAAGGGCGTGCCGTGCAGACCCCTCATCCGACCCTTCGGGCCACCTTCTCCCCGCTGGGGAGAAGAGGAGGAGCAAGCTGCTCGTCCTCATTTCCAAAAGAATGCTTAAAGAAATACAGGACGCTGCCACTATTCCCTTCTCCCCAGCGCGGGGGTCCGAAGGACGGGTCGAGACCTGTGGCTCGACCCCGGCTGGTGCCGGCAGGCGGATGAGGGTGTCGGTGGCACAACGCACCGAGAACCCACTCACTGGCTCGTCGAGACATCCCCGAGGGCAGTCCATTCCTTGATGGCTGTATTGAAGGCATTCGTTCCCGTACCACCCTTCTCCATCGTCAGCAGCGCGCGGCGGCCGTTGCGGTAGGTGATCGGAATATCGATCCAGTTGCGGGTCGACAGCAGATCGAGATTGGCCTTGCGTGCATCGGGGTAGTCGTTGAGCGCAATCATGTGGAAATCATCGGTGATCTTGGCCGGAACCGCGATCAGCGCGTCGCCGCGATCCTGCTCGGTGCGCTTCATCGAGATGCGCTGGACGCTTTCGATGCTGCCGCCTTCAAAGTTGGGCGGCACCGAAAAGACGATCTCGACGAGATGGCTTGCCGGCAGCGACGGATCGGAATTGCGCTTGAAGGTGACAAGCGCCGAGAGGTTGCGCTCGGGAACGGTGACATTGCCCTGTACCGTCGCTTCCTGCCGGCCGTCCTGGCCGGCCTCATGCTGGACGCTCCAGACAACAGTTCCTTCGATCGCCGTCGGCGAGCTCTGGCCGATACGCTCCTCATAGAGGAACATTTTTTCCGATGAACCAACCGGCGCAGCCTGCTGCGGCGATGCCGCAGGACCGTTCGGCGTCAGCGTTTCCGGCGGAGCCGCATCGCCTTGCGCACTGGCCGCAGGCGTATCCGCTGCCGCGACGTTCTGCTCGGCCACCGATTTTCCTTCGGCCGTCGGCGTTCCCGGCACCGTCGCCGGGCCGCTGTCGACTTCAGTTCCGTCGGAAAGCAGTCGTTGCGTAAATTTGGAATTGGCCGCCGCGCCGTCATTGTTCAATGACGCCACTTGCTGGTTCGGCTGTGCCGGTGCCGGCGGCGTATTCTGCGCTTCCGGCGCAGCTGGCTGGGCTGGCGTCGGCGTGGTCTGGGCCGGCGTCTCGGACCCCGACGGCGTCATTGCCGCCTCGTTCCTCGTAGCTTGCGATGGCGCCGAGCTGACAAGCCCATCGACCATCGCCACCAGCGCTTCTCTGTTCATCCAGCCGGCATAGGCGCCGCCACCGATCAGGATAAGTGCGAAGAGGAGAGTTATTATCGTGCCGATGCCGAAGCGGCGGCGCTTCGGTTCCATGCGGAAATTCTTGCCCTGCAGCTTCGAGGCGACGATCTGATCGATATCCATCGCCGGATTGGCGTCGTCATCGTCAGTGGCGATCGGACCGCGGCGGTCATAGCCACGCAGGGCCTTCGCTTCGCGCCATCCCTCGCTCGGCGCGCCGCCGGCGGGTGTAGGCTTGCCGTCGTGCACCTCCGCAAAGATATCAACGTCGTCGAAATGCGAGGAAACCGGCGTCTTCTTGTCGGTGCCCGCCTCGATCGGCGGCAAGTCGTCGAAGGCAGCCTTCTCCCAGGAGAAAGCTTCCTTGGCGGCCGGCATGACAGCGGCGGGCGCCATTTTCTCGAGATTCGATATGACGTCTTCGAAGGCACGCGCCGAAGCGTCGGCGGTAACTGGCGCCGTTTCCGAATATTGCCGGAGCTCCTCTTCGGCCCATTCGGTCTCGGCATCCTTGGGCGCCGGAGCCGGCGTCTCGACGGCAGGCTCGGCCCAGACAGGATCGAAATGTCCCGCAGCATCGGCCTGCAGCGGCTCCTCGCGGCTATGTTCGACGAACTCCTGCGCACGATCGAAATCGGCGACCGGCTCCACGAGCCGGTTGGATGCATGCTCCATGCCGCGTGTGATCGGCTGAAACGACTCGATGGGCTCGTAAGCCGCCTCGGCCTTCGGCTCGTGGCTTTCCGCCGTCGCCGGTTCGGCCGGAATCTCCTCGGCCGCCACAGGATGCTCTTCATCGGCACGATGCTCGTCGGCTTCCTCGTAGGAATGACCGGCAGGCGGCGTTTCGAAGCCGTGATGTTCCGGCTGCATTTCTTCGGCGGCGACGTCACGCGCCTCGCCGGCATGCCATTCCTCAGCCGGCGCCTCCTCCTCATGCGAGGGATGCCAATAGGTCTCGACGGGTGTAGCTGTCTCAGCGGAAACAGGCGTTTGTTCGGGCTCAGGTTCCGCGGAAGGCGGCTCCTCGGCCGCGACCTCTTCCTCAGTTTCCTGCCGTGCGTCGGCTTCCAGGTGATCGGGCTCGTGGACGGCGTCGGCCGTCGGCGAGCCCGCATCGGCTTCACCGGCCGGCTCGTCGATAGCTGTCTGGGGCGCAGGCGGTGACGTGCTTTCGTCAGGAACCGCTTGTTCTTCAAAGCTTTCCGGCGCAGCACCGGCGCCAGCCGTCTCATCGAGGGGCAACGCTTCGGAGTGTTCAGCCTCCACTTCGCGAATGGCGGCCTCGAGCTTTTCGAGCTGGCGTTGCAGCATGGCTTCCGGCGGACGCGGCTTCATGTTCTCGAGCTGCCGCTGCACCGCGCCGCGAGCACGTTCGTAGACTTTCACCCGCATCTCGGGGGTGTTTTCAGCCAGGCCGTCGACAGCCCGCCGAATAACTGCAATAAAATCCGCCATTCTTACTTTCTCAAGAAGTCCGGCCTTCTGCCGAACTGTCCTCAACAGTGGGCCGTGACCTTAATCCTCAAACGGATCGGTCACAAGTATCGTGTCGTCCCGCTCCGGACTGGTGGAAAGGAGCGCGACCGGCGCCCCGATCAGTTCTTCGACCTGGCGAACATATTTGATCGCCTGCGCCGGAAGATCCGCCCAACTGCGGGCGCCGACGGTCGATTCCTTCCATCCCTCGAGCGTGATATAGATCGGTTCGACCCGAGCTTGCGCTGCCTGGCTTGCGGGAAGATGATCAATCTGTTCGCCGTCGAGCATATAACCGACGCAGATCTTCAATTCTTCGAGACCGTCGAGCACATCGAGCTTGGTGAGCGCGATCCCCGTGATGCCGTTGGTGGCGACCGACTGGCGCACCAGCGCCGCGTCGAACCAGCCGCAGCGACGCTTGCGCCCCGTCACCACGCCGAACTCATGGCCCTTCTGGCCCAGGAATTCGCCGATCTCATCTTTCAGTTCCGTCGGGAAAGGCCCCTCTCCGACACGTGTCGTATAGGCCTTGGTGATGCCGAGGATATAGCCGAGCGAGCCGGGACCCATGCCGGAACCGGCTGCCGCCTGACCGGCCACCGTGTTCGAGGAGGTCACGAAGGGATAGGTGCCGTGGTCGATGTCGAGCAGGCTGCCCTGCGCGCCTTCGAACAGGATGCGGGCGCCCTTGCGGCGCTCCCGGTCGAGCAGCAGCCAGACGGTCTCGCGGAACGGCAGGACGCGCTCGGCGATCGAGGTCAGCTCGTCCATGATCGCCTGGTGGCTGACTTCGGCGACCCCGAGGCCGCGGCGAAGCGCGTTATGATGCGTCAGGATACGGTCGACCTTGCCGGAAAGGGTATCGAGATCGGCAAGGTCCATGACGCGGATGGCGCGGCGGCCGACCTTGTCTTCATAGGCCGGGCCGATGCCGCGGCGGGTCGTGCCGATCTTGGTGCCGCTGTTGGACGCCGCATCCTCGCGCATCGCGTCGAGTTCGCGGTGCAGCGACAAGATGAGGGTCGCATTGTCGGCGACGCGCAGATTGTCAGGCGTAACAGTCACGCCCTGCGCTTCCAGTCGGCCGATCTCGGCGATCAGCGCGTGCGGATCGACGACGACGCCGTTGCCGATCACGGCCATCTTGCCGGCGCGCACGACGCCGGAGGGCAGCAGCGAGAGCTTGTAGCTCGTGCCGTCGATGACGAGCGTATGGCCGGCATTGTGTCCGCCCTGATAGCGCACGACGATATCCGCACGTTCCGAAAGCCAGTCGACAATCTTGCCCTTGCCTTCATCACCCCATTGCGAACCGACCACGACTACGTTCGTCATCTAACTCTTCCTGTTACCGGCGCAGAACCGCGCACCTGCTCAAACCCGCGCATCTATAAAGCTTTGTTTTTGGGAAAGCGACCCTGTTGTCACAGCCGATTGGGCTTTTTACGTGACAAATCAGCAGCCGGCAGTCTATTTCCCCTGGGAAAAAGCCGATTATTTCTAGCAAAAAGACGAGGAAGAACGCTCTTGCAAGCCACGGCCTATATCTGCCTCGTCATCGCCACCCTCTGCTGGGGCGGCAACTCCGTCGCCGGCAAGCTTGCGGTCGGGCATATCAGCCCGATGATGCTGACCTTCCTGCGCTGGTTCCTCGCCGTCGCACTGATCGCCTCGATTTCGTTGCCGCAGCTGAAGAAGGATTGGCCGGTGGCGAGGAAAAACCTGCCGCTGCTCCTTTGCTACGGCGCCATCGGCTACACTCTCTTCAACGCCATGCTCTACTCGGCGGTGCAATATACGACGGCGATCAACGTCGCCATCGAGCAGGCCGGCATTCCGATGCTGATCTTCCTGTTGAACTTCTTCTTTTTCCGCACCGGCATCTCGCTGGCGCAATGTCTCGGCTTCGGCATGACGCTGCTGGGCGTGGCGCTGACGGCCGCCCATGGCGACCTCGCCACGCTGCTGCAGTTGCAGCTCAACCGCGGCGACGGGCTGATGCTGATCGCCATTGCCGCCTATGCGCTTTACACCATCTTCCTACGCTGGAAACCGGCGGTTGATTGGCGCACGCTGATGGTCTTCCCCGCCCTCGCCGCCATGTTGACCTCGCTGCCGCTGCTTCTTTGGGAGATCGGCCGCGGCGCGGCGCAGTGGCCGGACCAAGCCGGTTGGAGCATCACCTTCTATACGGCGATCTTCCCCTCATTGCTGGCGCAGATCCTTTATATCAAAGGCGTCGAGGCTATCGGCGCCAACCGCGCCGGTCTCTTTATCAATCTCGTGCCGGTGTTCGGAACACTGCTCTCAGTCGTCCTGATCGGAGAAAGGCTTCAGTCCTTCCATATGGTCGCGCTGATGCTGACGCTCGGTGGCATCGCGATCGCCGAAAGGGGCCGGCCGAAAGCGTCCGCTCCCACCGTGCCTGCCTCACCCGTGGATTAGGCTTAACCAAGCTCCAGCGTCGTCACGCCGAAGACGTGTTTCAGCGGGATGGCTGGCGCCGGCCCGCGATACATCCGCATCGTCTCGAACACCGGCTGAAGGCCCATGCCTTCGGCAAGCGCGATCGCCTCGCGGTTTTCGACCGGGATGTCGATGAATATCTGAGTCCCCTTTGCTTCGGGGATCAATTCGGCAAGCAGCGCCGCGGCGCTGTCTGCATCGTTGGCGAAAAGCGGGCCAATCTTATAGCCCTCGTAGCAGCGGCGGATCGTGCCGTAGCCGCGGATCTTGTGGCTTTTGCGGACCACGGCAGTGCGGCGCCCCTTACGGGCGGTGCACCAGGCGGCGAGGAAGGCATCCCGCGGCTGCGGAAAGACCGCCGCATCATAACGCTGCAGCCCTTCCAGGCGTGAATCCAGCACCGGCTGCGCGGCAAGCGTCGAAGTCGGCAAAGAGGAGGCAACACCGCCGTAACGAATGGTGGTATAGGCGGGCTCGAAGCCGGCCTTCCGATAATTCCCCTGCTGCGCGGCAACGCCGTCGAGACCGATCGTCCGGTCTTCCGCCGTGGCAATCCCCGCTTCCCAGATCGCCTTGCCGTAACCCTTGCCGCGGAAATCCGGGTGGACGATGTAGAGGCCGAGAAAGGCGAAGCTGTCGCCATATTTGACGACCGAGATCGAACCGACGGGGACTTCACCGATGGAGCCGACGAAAAATCCTGACGGATCGGCTTCGAGGAACGCAATCGAATCGTCGAGACCCGGATTCCACCCCTCCTGACGCGCCCATTCGAGCACGAGCTCCAATTCGCCGGGCCGCATCGAACGAACGGCAAATTCCGAATTCATGCGACCTTCCCAGATTGAATGTCCCGCAAGTCCATCCCGCCAACGGCAAAGCAATTGTCAGATCACCGCCATTCGATCGCACCGGACGAATGATGGAGAAGCCGCGCCGATGGTCTTGACCACGCGTATAATCGTTTTCGATGCAATGCAGTAAGCTTCGTTTCCGCATTACCATGAAACAATGCCGTTGCAAGCTCAAGAAAATTACTTGGCGCCCAATAACTTCCTGCCGGCGCGAATAAATGTCGCGACCAAATCTCCGCTTACTCAACCCGGAGGACGAGGAAGCATTTCAGCCGAAATCAGCCACTATGGCTGCCCTGCGCCAGATCAATGGTTGTGCCGCGGCGGGTTTTTCGCGATCTGGCGGAACTCCGAAGCCCCTTCCAGAACCGCGCCGTCCGACAGTTGCGTGACCGAACGGCGGTAGATCCGCTGCCACGGCGTTGCATCCGCCGGCACCGGCGGAATACCGTCACCCTTGCGCCGCTCGATCTCGGCGTCGTCGACGAGCATATCGCAGCGCCCCTGGTTGAAGTCGATGCGGATGAAATCGCCGGTGCGAAGCCAGGCGAGGCCGCCCCCGGCCGCACTTTCCGGTGATGCGTTGAGGATCGAGGGGCTGTCGGCGGTGCCCGACTGACGGCCGTCGCCGATCGTCGGCAGGCTGCGGATGCCGCGCTTCAACAGATGATCCGGCGGCTGCATGTTGACGACCTCGGCCGAACCCGGCCAGCCGAGCGGCCCCGCGCCGCGGATGACGAGGATGGTATCCTCGTCGATGCCGAGTTCAGGGTCGTTGATGCGCTTGTGATAATCCTCGGAACCGTCGAAAACCACCGCCTTGCCCTCGAACACACCTTCCCGCCCGGGCTCCAGAAGATAGCGCTGGCGGAAATCCTCCGAGACGACGCTCATCTTCATAATTGCAAAATCGAAGAGATTGCCCTTGAGAACGAGAAAGCCGGCCCGCTCCTTCAGCGGTTCGTCGAAGGGCCGGATGACCTCGCGGTCGCTGGCCTGGCGCCCGTCGAGGTTCTCGGCCATGGTCCTCCCCGTCACCGTGCGACAGTCGCCGTCGAGCTTTCCGGCCTGCAGCAGCTCCCACATGATCGCCGGCGTGCCGCCGGCGCGGTGATAGCGCTCGCCGAGATAGGCGCCCGCGGGCTGGACATTGGCCAGAAGCGGGATATCGAAGCCGTGCACCTGCCAATCATCGGGATAGAGTTCGACGCCGGCGTGTTTGGCCATCGCAGCCAGATGCGGCTGCGCATTGGTCGAGCCGCCGATCGCCGAATTGGTGCGGATCGCATTGAGGAACGCAGCCCGCGTCAGGATATCCGATGGCTTCAGATCCTCGAACACGATCTCGACGGCGCGCCGGCCGGTACGGTAGGCCATCTGCCCCCGCTCGCGATAGACGGCCGGAATGGCGCCGCAGCCGGTGAGCGACAGGCCGAGTGCTTCCGCCAGCGCATTCATCGTTGAGGCTGTGCCCATCGTATTGCAGTGGCCGACGGATGGAGCCGAATCGAGCGCGGCCTGCAGGAACTCCTCCCGATCGATTTCGCCTGCCGCATATTTCCGCCGCATCCGCCAGATGACCGTGCCGGAACCGGCCAGCTCCCCCTCGTGCCAGCCATCGAGCATCGGCCCGCCGGAGAGCACGATGGCCGGAATATCGACGGTCGAAGCAGCCATGATCGCCGAAGGCGTGGTCTTGTCGCAGCCGGTGGTCAGCACCACTCCATCGAGCGGATAGCCGTAGAGGATTTCGACAAGGCCGAGATAGGCGAGATTGCGGTCGAGGGCGGCGGTCGGGCGCTTGCAGTTCTCGAAGATCGGATGTGTCGGAAATTCGATCGGGATGCCGCCTGCGTCGCGAATGCCGTCGCGCACGCGCTTGGCGAGTTCGACATGCACCCTGTTGCAGGGCGTCAGATCGCTGCCGCTCTGGGCAATCCCGATGATCGGTTTGCCGGAGCGCAGCTCTTCCGGCGTAATGCCGTAATTCATGAAACGCTCGAGATAGAGCGCCGCCATGTCGATATGATCGGGATTGTCGAACCAATCCTGCGAACGCAGGCGGCGTTTCTTCGGTTGGCGGTCCGTCATCATTATCCTCCCGATCGGCCACTCTTCTCTTCGAAGTCGAGAAGCGGAGCGCTGCAGTCCGCCTCACCGTCTTCCGCAAGCACGCTGGCTTTGCCGACATCGCCTATCCAGATGGTGGAGATGGCGCCGATCCTCCCAACTCCTATCCGTCTTTGATAGTCCCCTCGTCCACGGTTGCAACCGTTTTGATGAACGTAACGCATTTTCGTCGGGTGTCAGAAAACGATACGGGCGAGAACCGAGGTTCCCGCCCGATTTACTCGACAAAGGAAGGTTGAATTCCGTCTATTCCGCTGCGAGCCGGATGACCTCGGCCTCTTCCTCCTTGTGCTCGTCCGGCTTGTGCTGGATGAGCGGACGATTACCCGTCAGCCGTCGCAGCAGCACGTAGAACACCGGCGTCATGAAGATGCCGAAGAAGGTCACGCCGATCATGCCGGAGAAAACCGCGACACCCATGGCCGCACGCATTTCCGCGCCGGCGCCCGTGGAGACGACCAGCGGCACGACGCCCATGATGAAGGCCATAGAGGTCATGAGGATCGGGCGAAGGCGCAGGCGGCTGGCCTCGACCGCCGCCTCCCGCGGCGTCCGGCCCTCAAACTCCAGTTCGCGGGCAAATTCCACGATGAGGATCGCGTTCTTCGCCGATAGACCAACAAGCACCACGAGGCCGATCTGGGTGAAGATATTGTTATCTCCACCGGTGAGCCAGACGCCTGTCAGAGCGGCCAGGACACCCATAGGTACGATCATGATGATCGCCAGCGGTAACGTCAGGCTTTCATACTGGGCGGCCAGTACCAGGAACACCAGCAACAGCGCGAGCGGGAAGACGACGACGCTCGAATTGCCGGCAAGGATCTGCTGATAGGTCAGATCCGTCCATTCGAAATCGATGCCAGCAGGCAGCGTCTCCCGAAGGATCTTCTCGATTGCCGCCTGGGCCTGACCGGACGAGAAGCCCGGCGCGGGACCGCCGTTGATATCGGCAGCGAGGAAGCCGTTATAACGGTTCGCCCGCTCCGGACCCGTGCTCGGCTCCACCTTGAGGAGCGCCGACAGCGGGATCATCTCGCCCGATGCCGAACGAACCTTCAGCTGGCCGATATCTTCCGGCTGGGCACGGAATTTCGCGTCGGCCTGCACGCGGACGCTGTAGGTGCGGCCGAAGGCGTTGAAGTCGTTCACATAGAGCGAGCCGAGATAGATCTGCAGCGTCTGGAAGACGTCGGTGACGGAAACGCCGAGCTGCTCGGCCTTGGCGCGGTCGAGATCGGCATAGAGTTGCGGCACGTTGATCTGGAAGCTCGAGAACAGCCCGGCAAGCTCAGGCGTCTGATAGGCCTTGGCAAGCACCGCCTTGGTCGCCTCGTCGAGCGCCTGGTTGCCGAGACCCGCCCGATCCTCAATCTGCAGCTTGAAACCGCCCGTCGTGCCGAGGCCGTTGACGGGCGGCGGCGGGAACATGGCGATGAAGGCATCCTGGATCGCACCGAACTTCTGGTTGAGCGCCATGGCGATGGCGCCGCCCGCAAGATCCGGCGTCTTGCGCTCCTCGAAATCCTTCAGCGTCACGAAGACGATGCCGGCATTCGAGGAGTTGGTGAAGCCGTTGATCGACAGGCCGGGGAAGGCGATTGCATTGGCGACGCCGGGCTGCGCGAGCGCGATATCGGTCATGCGCTTGATGACGTCTTCCGTGCGGTCGAGGCTTGCGGCATCCGGCAGCTGAGCGAAGCCGATCAGATACTGCTTGTCCTGCGACGGCACGAAGCCGCCGGGAACCGTGGTGAACATGCTGCAGGTCGCGCCGACCAGCGCCAGGTAGACCACCATGACGATGCTCTTGCGCGACACCAGGCCGCCAACACCCTTGCCATAGGCATTCGAGCCTGCGCCGAAGACGCGGTTGAAGCCACGGAAGAACCAACCGAAGATCGCGTCCATGAAGCGCGTGAGCCAGTCCTTTGGCGCGTCGTGGCCCTTCAGCAGAAGGGCGGCAAGCGCCGGTGACAGGGTCAGCGAGTTGAAGGCCGAGATGACGGTCGAGATCGCGATCGTCAGCGCGAACTGACGGTAGAATTGACCCGACAGGCCAGAGATGAAGGCGAGCGGCACGAAGACCGCTACGAGCACCAACGCGATCGCGATGATCGGACCGGACACTTCCTTCATCGCCTTATAGGTGGCCGCGCGCGGCGACAGGCCATGCTCGATATTGCGCTCGACGTTTTCCACCACCACGATCGCGTCGTCGACGACGATACCGATCGCCAGCACCAGCCCGAACAGGCTGAGCGCGTTGATCGAGAAGCCGAAGACATACATGACCGCGAAGGTGCCGATGATCGAGACCGGAACCGCGATCAGCGGGATGATCGAGGCGCGCCATGTCTGCAGGAAGACGATGACGACGAGGACGACGAGCGCGATCGCCTCGAGCAGCGTGTCGATGACCTTCTCGATCGAGGAGCGCACGAATTTCGTCGTATCGTAGACGATCTCGTATTTGACGCCCTCAGGCATGGCCAATTGCAGCTGATCCATGGTTGCGCGCACATTATCGGCGATTTCGATCGCATTCGAACCGGGCGCCTGAAGGGCGGCTACGGCGACGGCCGGCTTGCCGTCGAGCAGCGACCGCAACGTATAATCGGCGGCGCCAAGCTCGATGCGGGCGACGTCGCGAAGGCGGGTGATCTCGCCATTGGCGCCCGTCTTGACGATGATGTTGCCGAACTCCTCGGGCGTGCGCAGGCGGCCCTGGGCATTCACGTTAAGCTGCAGGTCGACGCCCGGCTGGCTCGGTGACGCGCCGATGATGCCGGCGGCCGCCTGGACATTCTGTGAGCTGATCGCGTTGCTGATGTCGCTGGCGGCGAGTTCATGCTCAGCGGCCTTCTGCGGGTCGATCCAGACACGCATCGAATAATCGCCGGCGCCGAAGACCTGCACCTGTCCGACGCCAGGGATGCGGGCGAGCCGATCCTTGATGTTCAAGGTCGCGTAGTTGCGAAGATAGGTGATGTCGTGGCTGTTCCCATCGGAGACAAGGTTGACGACCATGATGAAGTCGGGCGAGCTCTTGACCGTTGTGATCCCAAGCGCGCGCACTTCCGCCGGCAGGCGCGGTTCGGCCTGGCTGACGCGGTTCTGGACGAGCTGCTGCGCCTTGTCTGGGTCGGTACCGAGCTTGAAGGTGACGGTTACGTTGAGCACGCCGTCCGACGTTGCCTGGCTGGACATATAGAGCATGTCCTCGACCCCGTTGATCTGCTCTTCGAGCGGTGTTGCCACCGTTTCGGCAATGACGCTCGGATTGGCGCCGGGATAGGTGGCGCGCACGACGACCGACGGCGGCACGACGTTGGGATATTCGGAAATCGGCAGCGCCCGCAGGCCGATCAGGCCGGCAACCACGATGAGGACCGAAAGAACGCCGGCAAAGACCGGCCGGTCGACAAAGAATCTGGAGATGTTCATATCAAAGCCCTCTCCGGGGTGAACATGGATGCAACGTCCCTTTCCGGCGGGTGAGACGCCGCCGGCGGGTCATAATATTTCGGGTGTCGGCCTTCCCCCGCAGGGGAAGGCGGGATCTTACTGAGCGGTCGCGACCTTCTCTTCCATCTGCGGAACGACGACGGCACCGGGACGGATGCGCTGCAGACCGTTGACGACGATCTTCTCGCCGGCCTTCAGGCCGTTTTCGACCACCCGTTGGCCGTCAGCCAGCGTGCCGAGCTGGACCTGCCGGTAGGCCACCTTGTTCTCGCCGTCGACGACGAAGACGAACTTCTTGTCCTGGTCCGTGCCGACGGCCCGGTCGCTGATGACGATCTTGTTCTCGGCTTTCGGCTGGCCCATGCGCACGCGCACGAACTGGCCGGGAATGAGGCGTCCGCCCGGATTGTCGAAGACGGCGCGCACGCCGATCGTGCCGCTTGATGCGTCGACTTCATTGTCGATCAGTTGCAGCTTGCCTTTGATCGGCGTACCGTCATCGGCCAGCGTGCCGATTTCGACGGGGATTTGCTCGACCGGGGGCAGAGCGCTGTCGGTCTGCGGCAGTTGGGCAAGCGCCCGCGTCACCATCTCTTCGCTGGCGTTGAAGCTCGCATAGATCGGATCGACCGAAACCAGCGTCGTCAGCGCCGGCGAGGTCGATCCAGCTGCAACGAGGTTGCCGGCGGTTACCTCGATCTTGCCGATACGGCCCGATACCGGAGCGCGAACCTGCGTGTAATCGAGATCGAGCTGGGCCGACTGCAATGTGGCCTGCGCCGAACGCAGGCCGGCCTGCGCCTCGGCCAGTGCGCTTTGGCGCTGATCGAGATCGCTCTGGGAGATGGTGCGGTTGTCGGAAAGCCTGCGGCCGCGATCGAGCTCGGTCTGCGCCAGGCTGACCTTGGCTTCGGCCGAAGCGACCTGGCCTTGCGCCTGCGCCACGCTCGCTTGGTAGGGCGCCGGGTCGATGGTGAACAGCAGGTCGCCCTGTTTGACCAGTGCGCCCTCACGGAACGCCACCGACAGAATGGCCCCGGCAACGCGGGAGCGCACCTGCACGCGGTCGACCGCTTCCAGGCGACCGGAGAAACTTTCCCAGGCCGTCACGTCGCGCGCCGCGACCACGGCAACCGTCACCGGCACGGCCGGAGGCTGCGCCGGCTCGGATGCGGCCGTGGCAGCCGTGCTCATCGGCAATTCGAAAAACAATGCAGCGCCCGAAACGGACGCAATGAGACCTAAGCCGGCACCCACCAGGGCCCAGCGCTTGCTTCTGGACGTCATCAGTACTCTCCTTGCGGCCTCGAGCCGCCGAAATATCAGATCTTCTTCAATGCAATTGCGGTTGGACGCTTACGTCCTGAAGGAAACTCCCGAAATGGCGGCTGACGTGTTCCTGCCAACCGGGCGCTTCCCCGGATTTCCCACCATAAATCGAAGGCCAGCCCGTCCCGGCGGGAAGGACATGCTGGCGGACACCGACACCGGCCTTTTTCAGGCGGGCGCCATAACCGATTGTTTCATCGTGCAGAGGATCGTCCTCGGCGGTGAATATCAGTGCCGGCGCGACGCCTGAAAGACGCGAACAGAGGCAAGGCGCCGCATAGGGATGGCAGCCACCGCCGCTCAGGTAATGACTCCAGCCATCGGTCCAGCGCTGGCGCATACCGACGGCTTCCGCCTTGCGGATGGAGGACGTGCCCATGAACGGATCAAGCAGCGGCGAAATCAACACCTGGCCATCGAGTGCATCAGGCAACTGGTCGCGCGCCTTCAGTGCCACACCGGCGGCGACATTGCCGCCCGCCTCCTCACCGGCGACAAAAAGCAGCGACTTGCGGTCGCCCAGACCGGCAGCACGTTTGTTGGCGAGATAGCTGAAAACCGAGAAGGAAACTTCCAATGCCTTCGGAAACAGGTTGTCGGACAGGCTGCTATAGTCGACGGCGGCGACGATGGCGCCAGCCTTGGCGAGGCTCATCGCCACCGGGCGATCGACATTGGTCTCGCTGTCGAGAAAGGCGCCGCCATGCAGATAAAGCACGATCGGCGGACCCTTGCCATAATCGGCGCCCTGGTAGATACGTGCGGAAACGGGGCCAATGGCCACCTTGTCCAGCATCATATCTTTCCACTCCACCGTCATGCTTCCGGTCTCTTTCCGCATGGGAGCAAACAGGCACATTCCGCCGCTTGCATTTTGCACAAAAAAGATATTGTTATTCAGCACAGGGAATAAGAAGCAATATCGCGATTACACTGTTCCGATTTTCGAATAATGGTGCAACGCAAACTGCGGACTTGAAACCGATGGATCAGCTCTCGGCAATGCGCGTCTTCATCCGCGTCGTGGAGACGGGCAATTTCACCCGCGCCGCCGACATGCTCGCCATGCCCAAGGCGACGGTGACCAACCTCATTCAGGGCCTCGAAGCGCATCTGCGCACCAAGCTCCTGAACCGCACCACGCGCCGGGTCATGGTGACCACGGACGGCGCACTTTATTACGAACGCGCCGCCCAGATCATCTCCGAGCTGGAGGAACTCGATGGCAGCCTCTCCAATTCGCAAAGCCTGCCGAGCGGGCGGTTGCGCATCGAAATGAGCGGCGCCTTTGCCGACGCCATTGTCGTTCCGGCACTTTGCGATTTCTACCAGCGCTATCCCGATATCCGTCTGGACCTGGGGGTCGGCGACCGCACGGTAGACTACCTGGTCGAAAACGTCGATTGCGCGCTGCGGGCCGGCACGCCTACCGATCAGTCACTGATCGCCCGACGGGTTTCGGAGATGGAACTGATCACCTGCGCTTCGCCGAGCTACATTCAGAAATTCGGCATGCCCGAACGGCCGGAGGATCTTGAGGCCACGCACTATTCCGTCAATTATTTCCGCGCTCAGAACAACCGGACGCTGCCCTTCGAATTTCGCAGGGGCAACGAAATGGTCGAGACCACCCCGCGCTGCATCGCCTCGGTCAATGACAGCCGCACTTATCTGACCGCGGCCCTGACGGGGCTCGGCGTCGCGCAGGTTCCGACCTTCATGGCGCGTGAACCGATGCGGCGGGGCGAACTCGTCCGCGTGCTGCCGGACTGGCGCCGCGATCCGATACCGCTCTATGTGGTCTATCCGCCGAACCGCCACCTCAGCAACAAGGTCCGCGTCTTCGTCGATTGGCTGGTCAAGCTCCTGGTCGAGGCCAAGCTGAACGATTTCTAGAGCATGTCGCGCGGCGGCAAAACAGAGACGGCCCGGAAGGCAAGGGAAACCTTCGACGGGCCGTAAAATTTTGAACATCGGACCTGTCGCGCCGCAGACTGGGCGCGGCAGGCTCTGGAGGTTCGGGAGAGAGCGTCAGGGAACTCCACTCTCTCGCCGATAAAGCAACTATAGGCACTCTCCACACGATTGTAAGGGGGAAGACCTACAATCTTCGTTCACATGATTGCGATGAGGGCGCCTTCGTCAGATCACGCCGCCGTTGGCGCGCAGTGTCTGGCCATTGATCCAGCCGCTGTCCGGGCCGGCGAGAAAGGCGACCGCGGAGGCAATATCCTCGGGCGAGCCGAGCCGTTCCAGCGGGTTCATCTTCGCCATGCGGGCAATGAGTTCCTCCGTCTTGCCGTTGAGGAAAAGATCGGTGGCCACCGGCCCGGGCGCGATGGCGTTGACCGTGATGTTACGGCCGCGCATCTCCTTGGCCATGATCGCCGTCAGCGTTTCGACGGCGGCCTTGGTGGCGGCGTAGACGCCGTAGGTTTCGAGCTTCAGCCCGACGACCGAAGTCGAAAAGTTGATGACCCTGCCTCCGTCGCGCAGGCGCCGGGCCGCTTCCCTGAGCGTATTGAACGTGCCCTTGAGATTGACGCCGATCTGGCGATCGAAGTTTTCGTCGTCAGCCTCCGCGAGCGGCGACAGCATCATGATGCCGGCATTGTTGACGAGCACATCAACGCCGCCAAAGGCGCCTTCCGCAGCGTCGAACATCCGCTGGACGGCTCCAGCATCGCTGACATCCGCCTTTGCCGTCAGCGCCCTGCCGCCAGCCTGCTCGATCTCCCGGGCGAGCTCCTCGGCCGCGGCCGCACTGCCGGAATAGTTGACGACGACGGTGAAACCATCGCTGGCGAGGCGTCTGGCAACGGCCGCGCCGATGCCACGGGAAGCGCCGGTGACCAGTGCGACCTTGTTGTTTTTGTTGGAAGCCATTGTTCTTCTCCTTCTGCGCCACGGGCGTTTTCGATGAGAAGAAGATGCGCCTTTTCCTGCGGCGCATAATCGTGCATTCTCCGGCATCACTATCCGGAGAATACGAACAAACAAGATGGACAAATTCGATGCCATGCGTGTGTTCTGCCGCGTTGTGGAGCGCCGCAGCTTCACCCTCGCAGCGGAAGACACGGGCCTGCCGCGCTCGACCGTTACCGACGCGGTCAAGCAGCTCGAGGCCCGCCTCGGTGTTCGCTTGCTCCAGCGCACGACACGCCATGTCAGCCCGACGCTCGACGGCGAAGCCTATTACCAGCGCTGCCTGTCGATCCTCGCCGACATTGAGGATGCGGAAGGGGCCTTTGCCGGCGCCAGACCGAAAGGCCTGCTGCGCGTCGATGTGCACGGCACGCTCGCGCGCCATTTCGTGCTGCCGAGCCTGCCGTCCTTTCTGGAGACCTATCCCGAGATCGAGTTCTATATGAGCGAAGGCGATCGGCTGGTCGATCTGGTGCGCGAAGGCATCGATTGCGTGCTGCGCGTCGGTACGCCTGCCGAAAGCGATATGATCATCAGGCGTGTCGCCATGCTTGATGAGATCACGCTCGCCGCTCCCGCCTATGTCGCCGCCCGCGGCCTGCCGCAGCATCCGGACCAGCTTGCCGGCCATCGCATGGTCGGCTTCCGCTCGAGCAGCACCGGCGGTCTGCTGCCGCTCGAATTCATCGTCGATGGCACCGTACGCAACATAATCATTCCCGCGACCGTCACCGTCAACGCCGCCGAAAGCTATGTTGCTGCAGCGAGGATGGGCCTCGGCCTCATCCAGATCCCGCGCTACCACGCCGAAAAAGACCTGTCCGACGGCACCCTGGTCCAAGTGCTTCCGGATTTTCCGCTGACCCCGACGCCGGTCTCCCTGCTCTATCCCCGCAACCGCCAGCTTTCGCCGCGCGTGCGCGTCTTCATCGATTGGCTGGTGAAGGTCTTCGCTCGACAAAATTCCAAAAACACGCTTTGCTAATATGAGCGGTTGGGGGAAGGGCCATGGCACTCAGCGATATTACCGTCTACCAGACGGAAGACGGCTTCGTCGTCGAGTTCGGCGGTGAAGGTGAAGACAGCATTGCCGTAACGCTGCGGAGCGCACCCGAACTGACGTTGGAAAACGCGGTCGCGCGCGCCAAGGTCCTGCTTGCGGCAGCAATCGAACCAGCCCATGGCGACGGCGCGCGCAGCAAGGATCCGGCCCTGCTCGAAGAGGAACTGGAGGAAGGCCTGGAAGATTCCTTCCCAGCGAGCGATCCGGTCTCGGTTACATCATCCTCGATCCCCATGCGTGATCCGAATGCCGGCCGCTGAGGCGGCATCAAATGGTTTTGGGATGACGGCGGCGGCAGCGAATGTTATCTGCCTCGGTTATGACCGATGGTGGAATGACAAAGGGCGCGATCGGCGCCGACGCGCTTGCCGGCGAAGGCCTCAGGGCGTTTTTCGAGCGCGACGCGATCACTGTGGCCCGCGACCTGCTCGGCTGCCATCTGACCGTGGATGGCGCCGGCGGCCGCATCACCGAGACCGAAGCCTATTTCCCCGATGACGAAGCCTCGCACAGTTTTCGCGGGCCCACCAGGCGCAACGGCGCCATGTTCGGCCGGCCCGGCAATGTCTACATCTACCGCATCTATGGCATGTACTGGTGCCTGAACTTCGTCTGCCATCCAGGCTCGGCCGTGCTGATCCGGGCGCTCGAGCCGGAAACAGGAATTGCCGCCATGATGGAGCGGCGCGGCACCGATATGCTGACGGCGCTCTGCACCGGCCCGGGCAAGCTCTGTCAGGCGCTTGGCGTCGACATCGAAATCAACGATAGGCTGCTCGACCGTCCGCCCTATGCGCTGACGCCGTCTGCGCCGGTGCCTGTTGTCTCGGGAAAACGCATCGGCATCACTAGAAATGCCGAAGCACCGTGGCGCTTCGGCATTCAGGGATCGCGGTATCTCAGCAAGCCGTTTCGCTAAGCAATTCCAGCAAAAGTGTGAAGCGGTTTTGTCGGGAAAAACCGGGAAACCGGCTTTTCCCAGGAATTGCGTAAACGTCCGAGTCTACTCCATGACCGCGCTATGGTCGACGGCGGGCGCCGCTTTCGGCTTGCGCAGCAAGAGCACCAGCGGGATGACCGCGAGCGACATCAGCATCAAGAGCTTGAAATCGTCCATATAAGCGATGATCGTTGATTGCAGGGTGATCATCTCGTTGAGCGAAGCGCGGCCAGTGGCCGTCAGGGGGCTCAACCCTTGCGCCGCCACCGCATTGAAGGCGTGGTTGAAAGGCGTCACATAGGCCGCAATCGACTCGTGATTGCTCTGCGTGTTCTCGACGATCAGCGCCGAGACGATCGAGATACCGACCGCCGAGCCGATGTTTCGCGACAGATTGTAGAGACCGGTGCCGTCGCCACGCATTTGGGCGGGCAGCGTCGCGAAGGCAATCGTCGTCAGCGGCACGAAGAGAAAGCCGAGGCCAGCGCCCTGGATGAAGCCGACCGAGACAATCGTCCATTGCGAAACATCTGGCGTCCAACCCGTCATGTCGTACATCGCCCAGGCGGTCAGGCCGAGACCGAGCACCAGCAACACGCGCGTATCGACCTTGCCGATCAGCCGCCCGACGATGAACATGCAGAGCATGGTGCCGAGCCCGCGCGGCCCCATAACGATGCCGGCGGTAATGACGGGATAGCCCATCAGCGTCTGCAGATAGGGTGTCATCAGCGCCAGCGAGGCGAGGTAGGTGACGCCAACCACGAAGATGAAGATCATGCTGACCGTGAAGTTCTGGTCGAGAAACAGCTTCGGATTGACGAAGGATTTCTCCGCCGTCAGCGTGTGCACCAGAAGCAGATAGAACGCGGCGGCGCAGACAATCGCTTCGACCATGATCTCGCCCGAGGAGAACCAGTCGAGCTGCTCGCCGCGGTCGAGAAAGAGCTGCAGCGCGGCGATGAACAGGCTCATCATCCCGAAGCCGAACCAATCAAGTTTGGCGAGCAGATCCCGCTTGGTCTCGCTGACGAAGATGACGATGCCCATGAAGGCGAGCGCGCCGATCGGCACGTTGATATAGAACACCCAGCGCCAGCTGATATTGTCGGTCAGCCAGCCGCCGATGACAGGGCCGAGCACTGGCCCGACCATGACGGAGACACCAAAGAGGGCCATGGCCGAGCCGCGCTCCTCCACGGTATAGATGTCGAGGAGGATGCCCTGGGAAAGCGGCACCAGCGATGCGCCGAACAGGCCCTGAAGCAGGCGGAAGGCAACGATTTGGTTCAAGGATTGCGCCAGGCCGCAGAGCACCGAAGCAACCACGAAACCGGCGATGGCGACGAGCAGCACGCGCTTGCGACCGAACTTGGCGGCGAGGAAACCGGAAGGCGGCGTCATGATCGCTGCCGCGACGATATAGGAGGTCAGGACCCAGTTGATCTGGTCGGCCGACGCCGACACGCTGCCCTGGATATAGGGCAGCGCCACATTGGCGATCGTCGTATCCAGCGCCTGCATGATGACGGCGAGAATGACGCAGGCCGTGATCGCACCGCGATTGGCGACGGGGGTCGCCGGAGATGCGGGAGCGTTATTCATCATCCTTGCCCTGAGGCCGGCCCAGAAGCGTGTTGACGAAGTCGGGCAGGCCTCTGATATGGCCGGTATCGACGTCGACCACGGTGCTCATGCCGACGCGCAGCGGCGGCTTGCCTGCGGTATCCTCGATGCTGACGCGCATCGGAATGCGCTGCACGACCTTCACCCAGTTGCCGGTGGTGTTCTGCGCCGGCAGTAGCGAGAAGCTGGAGCCGGAAGCCGGGCTGATGCTCTCAACCTTACCCTTCCACGTCACACCGGGATAGGTGTCGACGTAGATCTCGGCGGTCTGACCTGGCTTGACATAGGTCAGCTCGGTTTCTTTCGGGCTGGCGGCGATCCACAGATGATCGGTGGCGACAAGCGAGAAGGCTTGCTGCGAAGCCTGCAGATAGGAACCGACCTGCAGCGCATTGACATTGGTGGCGATACCGTCGAAGGGCGCCTTGACGACGCTGTTGTCGAGTTCGCGCCGGGCATTGTCGACATTCGACTTGGCTTGCAGGTAGAGCGGATTTTCTTCGACCGGCTGGTCGGCAGAACCGCCGAGCTGGGCGAGCGTGGTTGCGGCTTCCGCCTTGGCGACGGCAACCTTCTGCTGCGCGGCTTCGAGATTGTGCTTGGCCTCGTCATAGGCAGATTGCGTCGCGCTGCCGTTGTTGACGAGGTTCTGCTGCCGGTCGAACTGATCCTGGTAATAGGGCAGGTCCGCTTGCGCCTGAGTGATCTCGGCGAGCGACTGCTGATAGCTCGCCTTGAGATTCATGATCTGGTTGCGCTGGACGCCGAGCTGCGCTTCGGCGCCGGCAAGTGCGATCTTGAAGGAGTCGACCTTCAGGCTGAACAGCACCTGCCCCGCCTTGACCGCCTCGTTCTCATGCACGTCGATCTGGTCGACGATGCCGGAGACATCCGTGGTGACCCCGACCATATCGGCCTGGATATAGGCGTTGTCGGTCGACATCACCTGACCGCCATTGACGTAATAATAGCCGCCGACGACGAGCGCCACGGGCAGGAGCGCGAACAGGATCGGCCGCGTGAGACTGCGCCGGCGGCGGACCTTGCTACCGCCAGGCGCAGCCACGGCGACAGCCGGCGCTGAATTGGATGAAGGCGCTTCGGCTACCGTTTCCTGCTGTTTCGCTTCATTTTCTTCAATAGGAGACTTGGCATTGGCGTCGGCAACGACGCGCAGGGGAGATTGATCAGCCATCGTTCATCTCATTCTCGTCAACCGGGGTCCGGCATGCCTGGACCAGGTTGGTCTTCATTACGGACAGGATATGAAAAAGCTGCTCGCGCTGCTCGGCTGAGACACCTTCCAGCGCCTCGGCGCGGGTGACATCGCCAAGTTCGCGCATTTCGGCGAGCAGAGGATGCGCCTCGTCGCGCATGTAGAGCAGCCAGATCCGCCGGTCGGTCGGATGCTGGCGGCGCTCGATGAGCCCGCGTTCGGCGAGCTTGTCGAGAATGCGCACCAGCGTGATCGGCTCGACTTCGAGAATTTCGGCAAGGCCGCTCTGGTGGATGCCCTCGTTGTTCGAGAGATAGGCGAGCGTCTGCCATTGCGAGCGTGTCAGCCCAAGACACTTAGCACGTTGTTCGAAGCGCTTGCGTAGCAGTCGTGCGACATCGTGGAGAAGGAAACCGAGTGTGGGCGTGGCGTTCATGGAAACCTATGCCGGATATTTATAAGCATACTTATGATGTGCTCACATATATTGAGCGCAGACGCTCGCACAAGAGCGTAAGCCGCAGATTCTGCAACCGCGGCCAAAATGCCGCAGGCTGCGGCCGGCGGCTTGCCGTCCCTCACAGCTTTAGGCTCGAACGGTAGCCGCGGCATCGCCTGGCCCTAGTTTCTGGCAAGAACCATCCGCTGAAATGCTCTGGAGGGCCTATGGCGTTCTTCGAAAGCATGCTGACGCTGCTATTGGTGGCGATCATCTTCCTGCAATTCTCCAGGAAGTTCCGTGTGCCTTATCCGACCATGCTGGCGATCGCCGGCATCATTGTCGCTGCCTTCCCGTGGGCTCCGGAGGTGGCGATCGATCCCGGGCTGGCGCTGGCGCTTTTCATCGCACCCGTACTTTTCGATGCCGCATACGATTTGCCGCCGAGGACGTTGAAGCGCAACTGGCTGCCGCTCTTTTCGCTTGCCGCAATCGCCGTCATTTTGACGGCCGCGGCCGTCGCCGCCGTCGGCGTCGCAATGGCCGGCCTGCCGCTTGCCGTGGCCGTCGCACTCGGCGCCATTGTCGCGCCACCGGATGCGGTCGCGGCGACCGTCATGCTCGATCGCTTCAATTTGCCGCGTCAGACCTATGTAATCCTCAAGGGCGAGAGCCTGCTCAATGACGCCGTCGCCCTCCTCATCTTCAGCGCCGCAGTGGCGGCCGCCACCAATCCCGCCTTCTTCACCGGCATCCTGGCAGAGTTGACGCTGGCAGCGCCGGGCGGTCTCATCCTCGGCTATCTTCTCGGCCGTCTCTACATGATCGTGGGTCTGAAGCTCGCCGGCACGCTCGGCGGCACACTGCTCGAGTTCGTCGCCACCTTCGGCACATGGATCATCGCCGAGCGACTGCACCTTTCGGCGATCCTGGCGATCGTCGCATATGCCATGGTGATCGCCCGCTACATGCCGGAGCGGCAGACGGCCCGCCACCGCATTCATTCCTATTCGGTTTGGGAAGCCGCGGTGTTCCTGCTTAACGTGCTCGCCTTCCTGCTGATGGGCTTGCAGGTCCGCCAGATCGTCCTCGATCTCGATCCCGGCCGGCTGAATTTTGCAATCGCCCTGGCAACCGCGGTCTTCGTCACCGTCATCGCCGTGCGCCTGGCCTGGGTGCTCGTCTATAACCGCGCCATCACCTTTCTTGCCGAGCGCGGCCTCACGACACAAGCCGCTCCCACATTTGCCGCGAGCCTGCTTGCCGGCTGGTGCGGCATGCGCGGTCTCGTCACGCTGGCAACTGCGCTCGCCCTGCCGATCGACTTCCATGATCGCGATATCATCCTGCTCAGCGCGCTGGCCGTCGTTCTCGGCACGCTCATCGTCCAGGGGCTGACGCTCGGGCCGCTGATCCGCTTCCTGAAATTCGATCCGGACACTTCCCTGAACCGCGATCTCACCAAAGCCCGCGTGGCTTTGATCGACGCGGCGCTTGCCGAGCTTGAAGGCGAGGACAAATCCACCCGAATCCTGCGCGACGTCTACACCTCCGAGCGCGAGATTGCTGCCGACGGAAGACACCCGCGCGAGGTCAGCAGGCTCGACAAACAGCGCCGCAATGTCATCGGTGCGAAACGGCGCAAACTGGCCGCGATGCGCCGCGCCGGCGAGATCGACGACGACGTCTTTCACATGCTGGAACAGGAGCTTGATTGGGCTGAGCTTGCCGTTCTGCCGCCCGGCCGAGATGAGATCGTCGAAAGCTGATGCCGCTCCATGAAGTTCATGGAATCCAGAAAAGCGAATAATTGGCATTTGCTATTTTTCGTCGCTGCCGCTTATATCCCGTTCCATAGCGTTATGATTTTCCATTGTGCATCGCATACCGGCTTTCCCTTCCAACGATTGAGCGCCGGGGAGATCACGGGAGCCCAAGGCTTTCGTTCAAAGTAGCAAGACATGAATAGCATCACTTCATCTTAAGTTCGGTGGCAGTCGATCGGCCGCCGCGATTGGAGGGACCGATATGACTTTCGCGCTTCGACGGATATTGATGCTCGGCTGCATCGCCACGTTCATGCCTCTGGCCGCGATGGCGCAGGGCGCACCGTCCGCCCCGCCTCCCGTCACCGTCTCAAAACCCGTGGTGCGCGATGTCGTCGACAATGACGAGTTCATCGGCCGCTTCCAGCCGGTTGACGAAGTCTCGGTCCGCTCCCGCGTCGGCGGCTACCTGCAGGAAGTTCATTTCGAAGACGGCGCCTTGGTCAAGCAGGGCGACCTGCTCTTCGTCATCGACCAGCGGCCGTTTATAACAGCACTCAACCAAGCGAAGGCGGCGCTCGAAGCATCGCAATCCGCCCTCGTTTTTGCCGATGCGCAGTACAAGCGCGCCCAATCACTCGCGTCAAGCGGCAGCCAGTCCGCGCAGACGCTGGACGACCGCCGCCGCGAGTTCGATTCGGCCGAGGCCAATGTCCGCGGCGCGCAAGCCGCAGCCGACCGCGCGGCCCTCGATTTGGAATATACCGAGATCAAAGCGCCGCTCAGCGGCCGCATCGATCGCCGCCTGATCTCGCCCGGCAACCTGGTGCAGGCCGATCAGACGGTGCTCACCACCATCGTTTCCCTCGATCCGATTGATTTTTATTTCGACGTGGATGAGCGCCGCCTGCTGAATTTCGCCGACACGGCGCGCAAGCAGGGCAAGGACCTACAAATGGGCGGCGGCGGCGTGGATGTTTCCGTCACGATCTCGGACCCGACCGCCAAACCCTTCAAGGGCAAGCTCGATTTCGCCGAGAACCGGGTGGACAACGAGAGCGGCACCATCCGCATCCGCGCCCGTCTCCCAAATCCCGATTTCATCCTCCAGCCTGGCCTCTTCGGCCGTGTTCAGGTCGAAGCCTCCAACACTTACAAGGCCGTTCTCGTCCCCGACGAAGCGATCGGCTCGGACCAGAATGAACGCGTCGTCTATCTCGTCGATGCGCAAGGCAAGGTTTCGACCAAGCCCGTGCGACCCGGACCACGGCTCTATGGCTATCGCGTCATACGCGAGGGTCTCGACGGCAGCGAAACCATCATCGTCAACGGCGTGATACGCGCCCGGCCCGGTTCGACCATCACCCCGCAGATGAGCGAACTGCCGCAGGAGCGGCAGGATACAGCGCCGGAGGCCGCAAACGCGGAGAGCGGACAATGAGGTTCGCGCATTTCTTCGTCGACCGGCCGATTTTTGCCGCCGTCATCTCGATCCTCTTCCTCGTCGTCGGCGGCATCGCCTATACACAGCTGCCGGTCGCCCAATATCCGGAGATCGCGCCGCCCACCATCGTCGTGCGCACCTCCTATCCGGGCGCCGACCCGCAAACCATCGCCGACACCGTTTCGACCCCGCTCGAACAGCAGATCAACGGCGTCGAAGACATGCTTTACATGTCTTCCTATTCCAGCGCCGACGGCGCCATTTCGCTGACGATCACCTTCAAGCTCGGCACCGATCTCGACAAGGTCCAGGTGCTCGTCCAGAACCGCGTTTCCATCGCGCTGCCCCGCCTTCCCGAGGAGGTCCAGCGGCTCGGCGTGACCACCGACAAGAGCTCGCCCGACCTGATGATGGTCGTGCACCTCTTGTCGCCATCACACCGCTATGACCAGCTTTACGTCTCGAACTACGCCCGCAACCGCATCCGTGACGTGCTCGTGCGCCTCGATGGCGTCGGCGACGTGCAGGTCTTCGGCGAACGCCAATATTCGATGCGAATCTGGCTGGATCCGGAAAAACTCTCCGCCTACGGCATGACATCCGACGACGTCGTCTCCGCCTTGAGAGACCAGAACGTCCAGGTCTCGGGCGGCAAGATCGGCGCGCCGCCGGTCACAGGCAGGAACGCCTTCGAATATACGGTGCGCACGGACGGACGCTTCTCCGATGTGCGCGAATTCCGCTATGTCATCGTGAAGTCGACGACATCGGGCCGGCTCGTGCAGTTGCAGGATGTCGCCCGCATCGAGCTTGGCGCGCAGGACTACGTCACCAATAGTTACCTCAACAACGATCCGGCGGTTGCGCTTGGCATTTTCGCCCGGCCGGGAACCAACGCCCTGGATACGGCCCATCAGGTCCAGGCACTCATGAAGGACATCTCCCAGAATTTCCCGGAGGGTCTCGAGTATCGCATCGTCTACGACACGACCGAATTCATCTCAGCCTCGATCAACGAGGTCTATAAAACCATCGTCGAAGCGGCCATCCTGGTGGCGATCGTCGTTCTCGTGTTTCTGCAATCCTGGCGCACCGCGATCATCCCGATCGTCGCCATCCCCGTCTCGCTGATCGGCACCTTCGCGGTGCTTTTGGCCTTCGGCTTTTCGCTCAACATGCTGACACTCTTCGGCCTTGTGCTGGCGATCGGCATCGTCGTCGACGATGCGATCGTCGTGGTGGAAAACGTCGAGCGCAATCTCGCCCGCGGCATGACGCCGAAGCAGGCCTCTCACGTCACAATGGACGAAGTCGGAACCGCGGTTGTCGCGATCTCGCTGGTGCTGATCGCGGTGTTCGTGCCGACGGCCTTCATCCCCGGCATATCAGGCCAGTTCTACAGGCAATTCGCAGTGACGATCGCCGTGACAACTGCGATCTCTGCCTTGAATTCCCTGACGCTTTCGCCGGCCCTCGCAGGCATATTGCTGAAGGCCCACGATCACGAGAGGAAACGCAAGAGCATTGCGTCGCGCCTGGGAACTGGCATTGCAAACGGCTTCAACCGCGGCTTCGACCGGATGAGCTCCGGCTATTCGTGGACCGTCCGGCACCTGGTCAGCAGCTGGGTAGGATTGACCTGCTCGATGGTCGCCTTCGCTGCCCTTCTCGGCGCAACCTGGTACATGACCACCCGCGTTCCCTCGGGTTTCATCCCGACCATGGACCAGGGTTATGCGATCATCGTCGTGCAGCTTCCCGATGGCGCCTCGCTTGCGCGCACCGATGCCGTCGTCAAAAAAGTGGGCGACATCGCCCGCACCGTACCCGGTGTCGGCAACGCCGTGCAATTTGCCGGCTTCAGCGGCGCGACCTTCACCAATGCCTCCAATTCGGGCGTTGTCTTCGTTCCTTTCAAATCCTTTGCCGAACGCGAGGAAGGCGGAGAGAACGCCAACAAGATCATCGGCGAGCTCTTCGGCAAGCTGCAAAGCATCCAGGAAGCCTTCATCATTGCCATCCCGCCGCCGTCCGTGCGCGGCGTCGGCAACTCCGGCGGCTTCAAGATGCAGATTTCCGACCTCGAAAACCCCGACATGACGCGCGTGCTCGGCCTTGCCCGTCAGATGATGGGGGCGGCAGCAACGACCGAAGGGCTCACCGGCGTCTTTACGACGTTCTCCGATGCCAGCCCGCAATATTTCCTCTCGATCGACCGCGACAAGGCGCGCTTCCTGAACGTGCCGATCCCCAATATCTTCAACGCGCTTTCGATCAACCTTGGCGTCGCCTACGTGAACGATTTCAACGCGTTCGGCCGCGTTTACCAGGTTCGCGCCCAGGCCGACCGGCAGTACCGAATGGACAGGGAGGATATTCTCGCCCTGAAGGTGCGCTCGGCGACCGGTGCACTCGTGCCTTTGGGAACGCTGATGGACATCCAGGATTCCAGCGGACCGGCGCTCGTCCAGCGTTACAACATGTATGTCTCGGTGCCGCTTCAGGGCAATCCGACGCCCGGCACCTCGACGGGCGATGCTCTGAAGAAAATGGAGGCATTGGCGGCCAAGATCCTGCCGCCCGGAACGACCTTCGAATGGACGGAACTCGCTTATCAGGAGACTCATACCGGCAACACCGCCGTCTATATCTTCGCCCTATCCGTCATTTTCGTCTTCCTGGCCCTGGCCGCCCAATATGAAAGCTGGGTTCTGCCCCTTGCGATCATTCTCATCGTTCCGCTTGCCGTGCTCGCGGCGCTGATCGGAGTGTCGCTCAGAGGCATGGACAACAACGTCCTGACCCAGATCGGCCTGATCGTCCTGATCGGCCTGGCGGCCAAGAACGCCATTCTGATCGTCGAATTCGCCAGACAGGCGGAAGAGGAAGGCAAGTCGCCGGTGGAGGCCGCCATCGAGGCCAGCCATCTTCGCCTGCGCCCGATTCTGATGACGGCATTCGCCTTCATCTTCGGCGTTCTGCCGCTTGCCATCGCCACCGGCCCCGGCGCCGAAATGCGTCAGTCGCTCGGAACAGCCGTTTTCTCGGGCATGCTCGGCGTGACGCTCTTCGGCCTGTTCCTGACGCCGGTCTTCTACGTCGTCCTGCGCGGCCGGCGCCGCAGCCGCTCGGCGGAAAAGCCGGTCGAAACCGTTCCGAGCGAAAGTGAGACGGTCTGATCACCGTGTGACTTGCGGTGGGACGATGTCAGGTGGAAAACAGATGCACCCGGCTCTGCCAGAACCGAGCGACGGTCAGCCTGCCGCTGCGAAAGGCGCGCGTATCGAGATTGAGCCGCTTCGGGCGAATGTCGGGCTCGTCGCTGGGCGTATGGCCGTGCACGACAAGCTTCGGCAAAGGAACCCTGCTTTCAAGAAAGCGGTGGCGGATAAGGACCAGGTCCTCCTCCGTCTGCGCGGAGAGCGGCAGCATCGGATCGATGCCGGCATGCACGAACAGCACGCTCGGCGTGTCCAGCATGATCGGCAGTGCCCGCATGAAATCGATATGCGTATGCGGCAGCGACTGCCGCAGGAAGGCGTCGAGCTGCGCGCCGGAGGGAAAGACGAGCGGCAGATGCTCCGGATCGAGTCCATAGGATTTAAGCGATTCCGCCGATCCCATCCGCATCCAGTCGTCATAAGGGAGCCAACCGTCGACATAATCGAGCATGGCGATCTCGTGATTGCCGGCAAGGCAGATACGGTCGAAACCATCAGGCGGCGGCTCCATGAGGTGAGTGATGACCTGCGCCGATTCCGGGCCCCGGTCGATATAGTCGCCCAGCGTCACGATCAGCTTTTGCCCGGGCAATCGCGCGCCATCTTGCAGGATCGCCTCCTCGGCTTTCAAAAGCAGATCATAGCGGCCGTGAATGTCGCCGATCGCATAAGTTGGAATCTCGGCGATATCCAGCGTCAGGCGCGGTCTCGGCTGGCGCCCCATTTTCCAAACCTCGCTATGGCGAGCAAGTGCTTCACCCATCATATTCCTCAATTGGATAGCCCGGTTAACCATAAGTAGAGTGCAAGACGAGGCGATCAAGTTGGTGAGAAAATTCGAAGCTTTGGGTTTTTCTGGAAAAACCGTTCTTATCATCCGGAGGAAAATCCCTCACTCCTGTCACCCGTCGAGGAAAGAGTGAGCGATGGGAACAGTATCGCAGTTTCAAGACCGCATCAGGCCGCCGGCACGCCGCATCGAAAACGAAGAGGAGGCGGTAGCCACGGCTCGCAACCTCGCCGACACATTCCGTCAACAGGCAAGCGAGCGCGATATCAACCGCATCCTGCCTTTTGCCGAGCTCGACGCGCTGTCGGTATCGGGGCTGACGGCAATCTCTGTTCCGCCGGAGTATGAAGGGCTTGACGTGCCGAACGCCCTGCTTGCCGAGATCATCGCGATCATTGCCGAGGCCGACGCTTCGATCGGCGAGACCCTGGAAAATCACTTTTCCGTTCTGGAGACGCTCCGCACCCAGGCTGCCGAGGATCTGAAGGCATCGCTGTTTGCCCGTGCGCTGCTCGGCGACCGCTTCGCCGGCGCAACGGTCGCCGACGGCAGCGAGCTGTCGGCCGAGGGACCGGGGTACCGTCTGAGCGGACGGATGCGGCCGGCGGCCGGTATTCTCTATGCCGATTGGATTGCCGCTGCCCTCACGCTCCCGCCCGGCCGCCCTGTGACGCTCTACCTCAGCCGCAACAACGAGGACGTGCAGGTAGTCGATGATTGGGACGGCTTTGGCCAGCGCACCAATGGATCGGCAACGACGATCGCCGGCGCAGTGCATGTCGATGCCGGCACGATTGCGCCGGCCTCCTCATCCGGATATTCGACGGGCATTTCGCTCGGACTGCTGCTTAAGGCGGGCGTAGGCCTCGGCATCGCGCGGGCCGCATGGGCCGACCTGATGACAGCCATTGGCGATCGCACCGTCTCCCCCTCTCAGCTCGGCAAACACGCTGTCGGCATCGAAATCACGGCGGCAGCTCTGGAGCGGGCGGGCCGCAAACTCGATATTGCCCAGGTCAATCCTGTAGAGGCTGCGATGGCGGATGCCTATTTTTCCGCCTCGGCGGCCGCGATCACTGCCAGGGAAACGGCCCTCAGCACCGCAAACGCGCTGTTCGAGCTCGCGGGCGAAGCATCAACCGGCATCGGCCTCAATCTCGACCGCCATTGGCGCAATGCACGCATTCATGCGCTGTCGCTACCGCGCGATCGATTGCTGCGCCGCGCCGGCGACCATATGTCGAGATGAGCCCTGAACGACCAGCACGGCGCCGTAAACCGTATGAAACCGAAGCGTCTCAGCTGGCGGCGGAGATCGGCAATTCGTCCCCGGTGTCTTCAATCCGGCCGCCGGCTGCGACGAATTGATCGAGGGTCATATTGTCCAGAATGGCGGCGATCGCGTCCCGAACATCGGTCATCGAACGCCGCACCTGACAGGTCTCGGGGTCGGCGCAGTCGTCGCAGGCCTCGTAAGCCGTGCGGCTGGCGCAGCGGATCGGCGCCAGCGGACCATCGAGCGTGCGGATAACGTGACCGATGCGGATCTCGGAAGCCGGCCGCGATAGAGAATACCCGCCGCCAGGTCCCTTCTTTGAACGCAGGATACCGACGTTGCGCAGTTCGAGCAGGATCGTGTCGAGAAACTTCTTCGGAATATTGTTGCGCGCCGCGACGTCATTGATGAAGGCGGTCTCGCCCGGCGCCAGACGCGCCAGATCGACCAGTGCCTTCAGGCCGTATTTTCCCTTCTTCGTCAGCATGGTCGTCGCCTTTTGGAAATCGCAATATTTGTCCGCCAATAGCAGGCAAATAACGTCGAAAGCGTGAAGATACAACAAAATAGCTAATATTTATAGCTTGTATCGGCAACGTCCACGGCCGGCCGGCAGTCTTGCGAAGAACAGGCTTGCCGTGCTGCTTTTTGCGACAGCTTCGATCAAATCGTCTTCAGCATGCCGCCATCGACGAAATAGGTCGATCCGATGCAATAGCTCGCCCGCTCCGAACTCAGAAAGACGAAGACGTTCGCCAGTTCCTCCGGCGTGCCGAAGCGTTTGGAGGCAGCGTGTTCATTGGCAACGCTCTGCAGGTACCCTTCCCAGTTTCCGCCGCTTTCGGCGGTAAGCTGCTTGGCGGTCTTGATCCAGTCGGGCGTCAGGATCAGGCCGGCATTGATGCAGTTGACGCGGATATTGTCCTGA
Source organism: Rhizobium sp. CBN3 (assembly GCF_030518245.1). Lineage (NCBI taxonomy): Bacteria > Pseudomonadati > Pseudomonadota > Alphaproteobacteria > Hyphomicrobiales > Rhizobiaceae > Rhizobium > Rhizobium sp. CBN3. The sequence goes on along the minus strand of NZ_JAULSE010000001.1, from coordinate 60,359 downwards.
ATGAGTTCGGTCGAGAGCGTCTTCGAAAACATCATCAGCGCCGATTTGCTGACATTGTAGATCGGTTCGTACCAGAGCGGCTGGACGGCGCAGATAGAGGCATTGTGCAGGATCACCCCGCCGCCGCGTTTCTTCATCTGCGGTGCGATGCCGCGCACAAGCCTGACGGCGGCCATCACATGCAGATCCCAATAGGCCTGCCATTTCTCATCAGGCGCCTCCATGACGGTCTCGTTCGATCCAGTGCCGGCATTGTTGATGAGAATATCGGCGCCGCCCTTTTCGGCAGCCGCCGCGATGATCGCCTCCGTTCCCGCAGCCGTCGCGACGTCGGCGACGACGGCGGTGGCGTCGACGCCGAATTTCTCGGCAATGCGGGCGGCCTCCGCCTCCAGCCGATCGCCGCCGCGCGCCGCCAGCACGAGGTCCACGCCCTCAGCCGCCAGCCCTTCGGCGACCGCCAGCCCGATGCCGACCGACGCACCCGTTATGACGGCGATCTTACCCTTCAATCCCAGATCCATGTCTTCCTCCAGAAGCGCCGGCGATCCCGGCTTGATGGCAGCGAGTGTTCCGCCAATGAATCCGGGCGTCAAGCACCCAAACGCCTCTTGCGGCAGGCTCCGTTCTGTCGCAGCCTGCATCCGCACCGGGAGGAGTTTTCATGCGACGTTATTCAGCCTGTATAGAATGGCTGTTTGCCGAGAACGGCGACAGCTTTCCCGACCGCATCCGCCGCGCCCATGCCGGCGGCTTGAAGGCGGTCGAATTCTGGCGCTGGACCGACAAGGATCTGGATGCCATCGAGGCGGCGCTGAAGGAAACCGGCCTCGCCGTCACCAGCCTCGTCGCCGAGCCGATGATCGCGCTGACCGATGCCGCCAACCGGCAGGCCTGGCTGAAAGGCCTTGCCGATTCCGGCACAGTCGCCAAACGCCTCGGCGCGCCGGTGCTGATCGCCCAGGCCGGCGACGACCTCACCGGCTTCAGCCGTGAAGAACAGCGCCAGGCCCTCACGGAAACACTGAAATCAGGCGCGGATATCCTCAAAGGCAGCGGCGTGCGCCTCGGCGTCGAGCCTCTCAACATCCGTATCGATCATATCGGCTACTTCCTCGATTCGACCGGCGAAGGCCTCGACATCGTAAACGACGTCGCCCGCCCCGAGATCGGCATCGTCTACGACATCTACCATTCCGCGGTGATGGGCGAATGCACCGAAGACGTGCTGAACGGTCGCCTCGACCGTGTTTTCCACGTCCATGTCGCCGATCATCCCGGCCGCAACGAACCGGGCTCCGGCGGCATCGACCTCGCCCATCGCCTCGACTGGATCTTCGCCAACGGCTATGACGGGGCCGTCGGCCTCGAATACCGGCCAACGAGGGCCGGCGCGGACGCGGTCAAAGCCGCAATCGCCTCACTTGGCGGCTAGGAACCGGCGCCTTCTGCGAAGGCCTCAAGCTCCGGGTCGAATTCGACCTCGACGACATTGTTGAAGACGGCGGTCGCCAGCATGATGCCGGCGAAGGCGACGAGATCGACGAGCGCCTTGGTTTCGTAGCGTTCTTTCAGCTTCGCCCAGAGCTCGGCCGGAACCGCATTGGAATCGGTGACAACAGCCTTGCCGAAGGCGGCGAGCAACGCTTCCGCTTCGGAAAGCTCCAGCGCGTCGGGATCGAAGCCCTTGTTGATCAAGGCACGGCGAAAGAAGGTGATGGCGATCTTGGATTTCGCCGCCTTCGAGATCGCAAGCGAAAAAATCCAGATCTCGCGGTCGCTGGTGACAGGATCAAGCTCGGCCCGCAGCGTGAACCATTCGGCATAGATGCGATGGGCGACCGGCGAATGGAGGAGCGTCCGCTTCATGTTGGTCATGCGCCCGCGCAGCCTGATTTCTTCATCATGCGCCGCGCGAACTTCTGGCGAAGCGGTGTCGTAATCGATCTGCGGGAGATGACTCATCGGCTCCGCTCTTTCTGCTGTATCAAGGTAAATCCGCTTGGCCGTCGCGGTACTCCCGCCTAGACTGACCCGATCAAGGCAGAGGCTAGGCATGAGCGGCGACCACGAGCATTCTCACATCGACTGGCGCGAACACGGCGTCAAGGTCATTCCCGGCAATTCGCTCGACCCGAACACCGCGCAGACCTCGGGGATGAACCGCGCGACCGCGATCAACCATGCGCGTGCCGGCGCCGAGAAAATCTGGGCGGGCACGGTGACGATCCATGCCAATGCGAAAACCGGCGCCCATCATCACGGCGATCTCGAAAGCATCATCTACGTCGTCAAGGGCAAGGCCCGCATGCGCTGGGGAGAGCATCTGGAATATACCGCCGAGGCCGGCCCCGGCGATTTCATCTACGTCCCGCCCTTCGTGCCGCACCAGGAGATCAACGCCAGCCGCGACGAGACGCTGGAATGCGTGCTCGTCCGCTCAGGCCAGGAACCGGTCGTGGTCAATCTGGATATCGAACCGGTCGAAAAGCCGGAAGACGTCGCTTGGATCGATCCCATCCACCGCTGACGCCGCTCAGGCGTGAACGGCGCCGGCGCTGTTCACCGCCGGGTTTTCGATGATCCGGCCGCTATCGGCGGCATAGAGGTGGATCGCATTGTGATCGATCGCGATGCCGATCGGATCCCCCGATTTCACCGTCACCGCCTCGGTCAGCGCCACGGCAAAGGGCAGCCCGTCGAAATCGGCATGAACCACGCGGCTTGCGCCGAGTTCTTCGATGAAATCGGCCGTCGCGACCAATGCGCCGGGTGCATCCGGCGCCACCAGCCGGGCGGCCTCGGCGCGCATGCCGAGCACGACGCGTTTGCCTTTCAGCGGCGCGGCGCGTTCGCGCGGCAGCGCAATCTTGCGGCTCTGGTCGTAGACGAAGACGCCTTCATCGTTGATCGTGCCTTCGAGCAGGTTCATCGCCGGCGTGCCGACGAAACCGGCGACGAAGCGCGAAACCGGATGATGATAGACCTCTTCCGGCGTGCCGACCTGTTCCACCCTGCCGCCGTTCATCACCACCAGCCGGTCGGCCAGCGTCATTGCCTCGGTCTGGTCATGCGTGACGAAGATCGAGGTGGCGCCGAGGCGCCGGTGCAGGCGGCGGATTTCGGCACGCATCGCGATGCGCAGCTTGGCGTCGAGGTTCGACAGCGGCTCGTCGAAGAGGAACACCTTCGGTTCGCGGATCATCGCACGGCCCATGGCGACGCGCTGGCGCTGGCCGCCGGACAACGCCGCCGGGCGGCGATCGAGGAACGGCTCGAGGCTGAGCGCCTTGGCGACCTCGGCGATGCGCCGGCTACGCTCAGCCTTCGAGACACCTGCCACTTTCAAGGCATAGCCGATATTCTCGGCGACCGTCATATGCGGATAGAGCGCGTAGTTCTGGAACACCATGGCGCAGCCGCGCTCGCGCGGCTCGAGCTGGTTGACGACGCGGCCGTCGATGGCGATTTCGCCGCCGCTGATTTCCTCGAGGCCGGCGATCATGCGCAGCAGCGTGGACTTGCCGCAGCCGGAGGGGCCGAGGATGACGATGAATTCGCCGGACTGTATCTCCAGGTCGACGCCGTGAACGACGGGATGCTTGCCGTAGCTCTTCTTCACATCACGGATTGAGATCGGTGCCACAGGACTGTTCCTTCACTTCTCGGTGGAGATAAGGCCGCGCACGAACCAACGCTGCATCAGGATGACGAGCAGCAGCGGCGGCGACATGATGATCAGGGTTCCGGCCATGGCGACGTTCCAGTCGGGCAGGCCGAATTCGGACGGGATGAGGGTCTTGAGCTGCGTCACCGCAATGCCGAAATTCGGATCGGTGGTGACGAGCAGCGGCCAGAGATACTGGTTCCAGGCCCAGACGAACATGATGGTGAACAGCGCGATCATGTTCGACCGCGACAGCGGCAGCAATATATCGACGAAGAAGCGGACGGCGCCTGCCCCGTCCATCTTCGTGGCCTCGGCGAGCTCGTCGGGGACGGTCAGGTAGAACTGGCGATAGAGGAAGGTCCCGGTCGCGGTGGCGACGAGCGGCGCCACCAGGCCGGTGTAAGAATTCAGCAAGCCCCATTCGAGCTTGATCTGGATGCCGGACACCCAGGCGACAAGTGCGGTAATTCCCGTGACGTCGAGGATCGCCTGAAACGGCGCCAGCGCATTGGCCGCGATCGAATAGGTCGGCACGATGCGGACTTCGAGCGGCAGCATCAGCGTGATGAAGATGATCCAGAAGATCAGATGCCGGCCGCGGAAGCGGAAATAGACGATCGAGAAGGCCGCCATCGCAGAAAGGATGACCTTGCCGGTGGCGACCGACGTGGCGAAGATGATGCTATGGATCAGCTTGTTGCCGAGATCGGCGCGAATCCAAGCTTCTTTTGCGTTTTCCCAAAAATGTGAGCTCGGCATCAGCGGCAACGGCACACGATTGACCGTTTCCAGATCGAGCGTCGATGCGATGATGACGATGACGAAAGGCAGAAGCGCGATCACCATGCCGAGCGCCAGAAGCGTATAGCAGACGAAGTTGAATATCGGCGTGCGTTCGATCATGTCAGCGACCTCACTTGTAGTGCACCCGCCGCTCAATGAAGCGGAACTGGAAGACGGTGAGAAGGACGACGAGCGCCATCAGGATGATCGACTGGGCGGCGGCGCCCGAATAATCGAGCCCCCTGAAGCCGTCGAAATAAATCTTGTAGACCATCAGTTCCGTCGCCCGGGCCGGACCGCCCTGCGTCATGACGTCGACGATACCGAAGGAATCCTGGAAGCTTTCGGTGATGTTGATGACGAGCAGGAAAAACAAGGTCGGCGTCAACAGCGGCAGCTGGAGGTCCCACATGCGGCGCAGCGGCCCGGAACCGTCCATGGCTGCGGCCTCGATCAGCGAACGCGGGATGCCCTGGAGGGCCGAGAGGAAGAAGATGAAGTTATAGCCGATATATTTCCAGGAAAAGGCGATGATGACAGCGATCATCGCGTCCTTGCCATCGAGCGCCGGGTTCCAGAGGCCGGGCCATACGTGATTGATAACAGACAGGAGGCCGGCCTCCGGCGCCAGAATGAAGCGGAAGGCGAGGCCGAGAGCGGGAGCAGCGATCGCATAGGGCCAGATGAAGACCGACCGATAGATTTTGTGGCCGCGCAGTTCACGATCCGTCAAAAGCGCCAGGATGAGCGCAAACCCCATGGCAATGATCGTCGAGCTAAAGGCGAAAACCATGCTGCGGCTGATCGATTCCCAATAGATCGGGTCGCTGAGCAATTGCTTGAAATTGTCGAAACCAACCCAGGCATTGCCGCCGCCCCATGGCTGTTCGAGCGTGAACGCCCAATAAAGCGCCTGCGCGCTCGGCCAATAGAAGAAGACGAAGATCAGCAGCAGCATCGGGAATGCGAAAAGGATGCCGATCGTCGTCGAGGAGAAAGTGACACGCTTTTCCATGGGTGGTCGTTTTCGCCCCGGTTTGGTTTAGGCGCGGGCGACGACTTCGCCTCCGCAGCCGGTATGAATGTATAAGGACGCCCCCGGTCCGCAAGGTGGACCGGGGGCGGCTCATATCGATTGATCAGGGAAGCTGAACGTTCTTGTAGGTCTGCTGGAAGCGGCGCAGCAGCTGGTTGCCGCGATCGGCAGCGCCGTCGAGCGAAGCCTGGACGTCGGCGTTGTTGACGAAGATCGCCTGCAGGCTGTTGGCGATCTCGGTGCGAACCTGCAGCAGGCCGCCGAGGCGGATGCCGTGCGGAGCCGTATCATCAGCGGGCGATGCGGTCAGGCTCTGGATGGCGAGCTCGCGGCCGGCGTATGGAGCCTTGTCGTAGAAGCCCTGCTTCTTCAGATATTCGAAGCCGGAGTTACGAACCGGGATATAACCGGTGACGGTCGACCAGGTCAGAGCTTCTTCCGGCTTGGCGATGAAGTTAAAGAAGGCAGCGGCCGCCTTGTATTCGGCGTCGGTGTGACCCTTCAAGACCCAGAGCGAAGCACCGCCGACGAAGGAGCTGTGACGGGTTGCATTGCCGTAGGTCGGGAGCATCGAAACGCCCCAGTTCATGCCCTGCTTGGCGGTACGGCCGATATTGCCATGGTCGCCGACGGAGGTCAGGATGACCTGGCAGTCGCCGGCAGCAAAGGCTTCGACGAAGGTCTGGCCAACGGTCTTGTTCTTGATGACGGCGAGCTTGTTGTCGTACCAGGACTTGAGGTCCCTGATGTAGCTGACGAGAAGCGGGTTCTTGTTGAACACCAGCTCGGCGTCGAGACCTTCGAAACCGTTCTTCTTCGTCGCGATCGCTTCGCCGTTGACGGCTTCGAACTGCTCGATGTACTGCCAGACTTCGTTGTTGGAGATATCGAAGGCGAGCGGGCAAGCGTAGCCGGCGTCCTTCAGAGCCTTGAAATCTTCACCGGCTTCCTGCCAGGTGGCCGGTGCATGGTCCTTGCCGATCTTGGCGAAGGCGTCCTTGTTCCAATAGAGCAGAGCGGTCGACGAGTTGAAGGGGAAGGAGTACATCTCGCCCTTCGACGTCGCATAATAGTTTGCGATGCCGGAGAAATAGTCTTTCCAGTCGACCGTGTAGCCCATGTCGGTCATCAGCTGGTTTGCCGGGTAGAAGGCGCCGGAAAGCATGATGTCGAGCGTGCCGGCGTCGGAAACCTGGGCGATTGTCGGCTGCTTGCCGGCGCGGAAGGCGGCAATCGTGTTCTGCAGGGAGGCGTCATAGCTGCCCTGGCTGGTGCAGACGACTTCGTAATCACCCTGTGACTGGTTGAAGCGATCGCACTGTTCCTGGACACGCTTGGCGATATCACCGGAATTGCCGAACCAGAAATCAATCTTGGTCTTTTCGGCGGCGGCAGCGGGCCCAGCAAGAAACGCTGTGGCGAGAAGGGCGCCAACGGCGCCGAGAAGCTTGGCTTGCATGAGAACCTCCAACGTAGAAAGGGGCGCGTTTTAAGCGCACGCCCATTTAGCTGGTTCAAATTGCCGCTGCCAATGAATATTACATGACATGAAATGTTGCAAATCTAGTCGTCACAAAAGTGACATGCAATCGTTATTCACGGCAGCCACAGAAATATTTATAGATTATTTCCAACATCCGCAAATATATTGCCGGACATATGCATTTATATTCGAATAACCGTCAATTTTGCGAGAATGTAACATTTATTTATACTATAGGAGAGCATCGTTATTCGTGCCAGCCAAAACAATGAAACTTGCAAAAACATACGCTTTTTTGCCGTTGCACTGCTGTGCAACGCCCAGTTTCAGCCCCAAAATCACTGGGAATCCTTCAAGATTGCAGCAAAGCGCGGATCGAATGCACGGCTGATCGGTCCGGCGGCCGCCCCGAGCGCCACCGACCAGGGATCGGCCATGCCGGGCTGCAGCCGTGGCAGCATCCGGCCGCGCCTTTCGGCGACCGATGGCAGCAGTGGCCCGATCGCCGCAATCAGCCTGTTCACCAGCGCTTCTGGCGCGCTGCCGCAGAGGATCACCGTCTGCGGATCGAAAACCGTTTCGATGAGATGGATGCTCCAGCGCAGATCGGCAGCCGCCGCCTTGATCCAAGCCTCGATGCTTGGATCCCCTCTGGAGGCGAGGTCGTTGATGCGCGCATGAAGATCGGGATCGGCCGGATCGGCCGATAGGTGCTGGTAGAGCGAGGCGAGCGAGGCGCGGTGTTCGAGCGGCGTCGTTTTGCCGTCGGCAAACAGCAGCGCCATGCCGATCTCGCCGGCGTTGCCGTTGGCGCCGCGATAGAGCTCGCCGTTGAGGATCAGGCCGGCGCCGATGCCGTAGCCGACGAACAGACAGACGGCATGGTCGATGCCGTGGGCGGCTCCCACCATGCGCTCGGCGGTCGCAGCCGCCGCCGCATCGTTCTGAAGGCCGACATTGAGGCCGGTACCGTCGCTCAGCGTTTCCAGAAGCGGGAACTTCTGCCAAGCCTCCATCATCCAGGGATCGTCGCCGCTGCCTTCCATGCCGAACGGGCCAGGCATTGCGGCGCCGAGGCCGACCAGCCGTTTTTCCGACTGCTGCACGATACCGGCAAGCCTGGAACGCACACCGGCGACGAGATTGAGAATGACCTTCGTTCCCGTCGCCGGACCTCCGGGCGGCAGCCCGGCTTCTGCGCGTACCAAAACGCTGCCGACGAGGTCGACGGCGACCGCCCGCGTCACATGCCGGTCGATCTGCAGGCCGATCGCGAAAGCACCTTCGGGCACCAAGACATAAGGCGTCGAGGGCTGGCCCCTGCCCTTGCGCACAGCCTCCCGCGAACCGACGAGACCATCGCGCTCGAGTTCCTCGATGATATTCGACACCGTCTGCTTGGTCAGCCGCGTCGCCCGTGCCAGATCGGCGCGCGAGAGCGCACCGTTGATCCTCAAGGCATCGATCATCACACGCCGGTTATGGGCGCTGGTGCCTTCGTGATTGGTGCCGCTCTTGGCTCGGATCGGCCTGATGTCGTTCATGTGTCAATTGCCTCTTGACTCCAGTAGAATGTTGGCGAAGTAATAAGTCAATACATTTGACTTAATGAGGGACCGGAGAGTTCCAGGGAACGCAGGAGGCCACAAGGGCCTCCACCGACGCTCCGAGATGATAACCCGGCACGTTTTTTCACGCGTGCCTTCTCGAAAACCGATGGCGGCCAAACCGCCCTCGGCCATGCGTAAATTTCAAAAACTGGAGGCTGCAATGCTGAAATCTCTCAACAAGACGCTTCTGGGTGCGGCCTTGATCGGCGCATCCTTTGCTCCGCATGCTTTCGCCGAAACGACGCTGAACGCACTTTTCATGGCGCAGGCCGCTTACAGCGAAGCCGATGTGCGCGCTATGACCGATGCCTTCGTCAAGGCGAACCCCGATATCAAGGTCAATCTCGAATTCGTCCCCTATGAAGGCCTGCACGATAAGACGGTGCTGGCCCAGGGTTCCGGCGGCGGATATGACGTCGTCCTCTTCGACGTCATTTGGCCGGCCGAATACGCCACCAACAAGGTGCTGGTCGACGTCTCCTCGCGCATTACCGACGAGATGAAGAAGGGCGTATTGCCGGGCGCCTGGACCACTGTGCAGTATGACGGCAAATATTACGGCATGCCGTGGATCCTCGACACCAAATACCTGTTCTACAACAAGGAGATCCTGGAGAAGGCTGGCATCAAGGCGCCGCCGAAGACCTGGGACGAACTGGCCGAGCAGGCAAAGACCATCAAGGACAAGGGCCTGCTCGCCACGCCGATCTCCTGGAGCTGGTCGCAGGCCGAAGCCGCCATCTGCGACTACACCACGCTCGTCAGCGCCTATGGCGGCGATTTCCTGAAAGGCGGCAAGCCGGCCTTCCAGACCGGCGGCGGTCTCGACGCGCTGAAATACATGGTCGCGAGCTATACATCGGGCCTGACGAACCCGAACTCCAAGGAATTTCTGGAAGAAGACGTCCGTAAGGTCTTCCAGAACGGCGACGCCGCCTTCGCGCTGAACTGGACCTACATGTACAACATGGCCAACGATCCGAAGGACAGCAAGGTCGCTGGCAAGGTCGGCGTCGTGCCGGCACCGGGTGTTGCCGGCAAGAGCGAGGCTTCCGCCGTCAACGGCTCGATGGGCCTCGGCATCACCACCGCCAGCAAGCATCCCGACGAGGCCTGGAAGTACATCGCCTTCATGACCTCGCAGGCGACACAGAATGCCTATGCCAAGCTCAGCCTGCCGATCTGGGCATCCTCTTACGATGACCCGAATGTCACCAAAGGCCAGGAAGAGCTGATCTCCGCCGCCAAGGTCGGCCTTGCCGCCATGTATCCACGCCCGACGACCCCGAAATATCAGGAGCTGTCGACCGCGCTGCAGCAGGCGATCCAGGAATCGCTGCTCGGCCAGTCCACTCCCGAGGATGCATTGAAGTCCGCCGCCGAAAACAGCGGTCTCTGAGCCCGGCATGAAACCCCGGGCGGCGCCCGTCGTCGCCCGGCATCCAGAACCTATGAATGAAAAGGGTCGCCTCGATGTCGGGCACTTGGCTGACAACCCGCGCGTGGCTTCTGATGCTGCCGCTTCTCGTGGTGATGATCTCGGTGATCGGCTGGCCTCTGGTCGATACCGTCGGCCTCTCCTTCACCGATGCCAAGCTCGTCGGCACCGAGGGCAGCTTCGTCGGCATCGACAATTACGTGAAGATGCTTTCCGGCTCGAATTTCCAGCGCACCCTGATCACCACCGCATGGTTCGCGATCGTCTCGGTCGCCGCCGAAATGGTGATCGGCGTTCTTGCGGCTCTGCTGCTGAACCAGCAATTCCGTGGCCGCACCGCGTTGCGCGCCCTGATGATCCTACCCTGGGCGCTGCCGACCGTCGTCAACGCCACGCTGTGGCGGCTGATCTACAATCCCGAATATGGCGCGCTGAACGCCGCGCTGATGCAACTCGGCCTGCTCGACGCCTATCGCTCCTGGCTCGGCGAACCGGGCACGGCGCTCGCCGCCCTCATCGTCGCCGACTGCTGGAAGAATTTTCCCTTAGTGGCGCTGATCGCGCTCGCAGCACTCCAGGCCGTGCCGCGCGACATCACCGCCGCCTCGCTCGTCGACGGCGCCGGGCCCTTCGCCCGTTTCCGCTTCGTCATCCTGCCCTATCTCGCCGGCCCGCTGATGGTGGCGCTGGTGCTGCGCACGATCGAAGCCTTCAAGGTATTCGACATCATCTGGGTCATGACCCGTGGCGGCCCGGCCAACAGCACACGCACGCTGTCGATCCTGGTCTATCAGGAGGCCTTCTCCTTCCAGCGCGCCGGCTCGGGCGCATCGCTCGCCCTGATCGTCACGCTGCTGGTGACGCTGCTGGCCACAGGCTATGCGGCTCTTGTCCGCAAGACCGCCGGGAGTGCCGCCTGATGGAACGCCGGAGCCCGCTCTTCTCAGCCTTCATTCACCTCTGCGCCCTACTGCTTGCCGCCGTCATCCTGGCGCCGATCCTCTGGCTTTTCATCATGAGCATCTCGCCGGCCGCAGATCTTGCCGCGAAGCCGCTGCGCTGGTGGCCACAGGCGGTGGATTTCTCGCGATACCAGGTGCTGCTGTCGACGCTCGAAAACAGCGCCGGCGCCGCCTTCACCTCGTCACTGCGCAACAGCATCGAGGTGGCGGGCATGGCGACGATCGTCGCCATCGCGCTCGCCATTCCGGCCGGCTGGGCCGTGTCGCGCACGCCTTCCGTCGGCTGGTCGCTTTCGATGGTGATCGCCACCTACATGCTGCCGCCGGTAGCGCTCGCCGTACCGCTCTATATGGGCCTCTCCCATCTCGGCATGCTGAACAACGTCTTCGGCCTCGCCCTCGTCTATTTGACGATCCTGGCCCCCTTCACCACCTGGCTGATGAAATCCGGCTTCGATTCCATCCCGCGCGAGATCGAATCGGCGGCGATGATCGACGGCGCCGGCCTGTTCCAGACGCTCCGGATCATCACGCTGCCGCTCGCCGCCCCCGTGGTCGCGACCTCGAGCCTCTTCGCATTCCTGCTGGCCTGGGATGAATTCTTCTATGCGCTGCTCTTCACCTCGGACCAGCGCGCCAAGACGCTGACCGTCGCCATCGCCGATCTCGCCGGCGGCCGCGTCTCCGATTACGGGCTGATCGCCACGGCAGGAGTGCTCGCCGCCCTGCCTCCGGTGCTGATCGGTCTCGTCATGCAACGCGCCCTGATTTCGGGGCTTACCAGCGGCGGCGTCAAGGGATGAACATGACCACAGAAAGAAACCGGCCGGCCGGGCTTGCGGCGATCGACCGCGAAATGGCCCGCCAGCATGCCGATGCGATCGCCTCCTACGAATCGGCGGGGCCGATGGCGGCAAGAGCCGCCGCCTCGCTTGAGAAAACTGGCCGCCTGCTCCTGATCGGCATGGGCGGCTCGCATGCGGTCAACCGCGCTGTCGAGCCGCTCTACCGTGGTCTTGGCATCGACGCCGTTGCCCTGCCACTGTCCGAGCAGCTCGGCCAGCCGCTGCCGATCGCCGGCAGTACGATCTTCGTCACCTCGCAGTCCGGTGAAAGCGCCGAAGTGCTACGCTGGTTCAACGAGACCGGCGGAACGGAGGAAACCTTCGGCTTGACGCTCGAAGCCGGCTCCTTCCTCGCCAGAACTGCCCCATCCCTGATCGGCGCCGGCGGCACGGAACTCGCCTTCGCAGCTACCCGCAGCCTGACGGTGACCTTCGCCCTGCATCTGGCCATCCTTTCCGCCCTTGGCGAAGATCCCGCGGCAGCTCTTGCCGTGCTCAAGGCGCCTGAAGACCGCGACATCGCCGCCGCCCTCGCCACGCTTGAAAATGTTGCGACTGTCGTCACCTCGGGCCGCCGCCTGCAAGGCGTTGCCGAAGCATTGGCGCTTGGATTAACGGAGCTGTCGCGCCGTCCGTGCTTTTCTTTGGAGGGCGGTCAGCTCCGCCACGGTCCGATGGAGATGCTCGGGCCGGAGATCGGCGTTGTGCTGTTCCGCGGCCAGGATGAAACCGCCGGCCTGGTGACGGCAATGGCGGTGTCCGCCGTCGAGACCGGCGCTCCGGTCATCCTGTTCGATTCATCCACGGAAGCTGCGGTCGCCGGCGCGATGACGATCCGTTTCTCCCCGGCAACGGGCCTTGCCGCGATCTTCGCCATGCTGCCGGTTGCCCAGCGGCTGATGATCGCCTTTGCCGAAACCCGCGTCGAGAATGCCGGAACGCCGGTCCGTTCAACCAAGATTACCCGGAGCGAATGAATGCGGCCGCTTGCAGTCATCGGCAACGTCAACGTCGACCTGATCCTCGGACCAGCTGCTCCCTGGCCGAAAGCCGGCACCGAGATCATCGTCGACCATGACGAGCTCAGGGTCGGCGGATCTGCCGGCAACAGCGCGCTCGCCTGGCAGGCGCTCGGCGTCGACTTCGAGATCGCCGCCAATATCGGCAGCGACCAGTTCGGCCGCTGGCTGGCCGAAGCTTTCGGCCATCGTTCCGAAAAGTGGCTGGTGCGCCCTGAACAAACGACCCTCTCCGTCGGCATCACCCATCCTGACGGCGAGCGCACCTTCTTCACGACGCGGGGCCACCTGCCGCGCTTCAGCCTGGCCGATGTCTTCGCCGTCATCGACGGCGCAAGGCTGCGCGGCGGTTACGCACTTCTGTGCGGCGGCTTCCTGACCGACGATCTGACCCGCCAATATGAAGCCTTCTTCGACTGGGCCGAGAGCCATGACATCGCCATCGCCCTCGACACCGGCTGGCCGCTCGACGGCTGGACGGACGAGAATTGCGCTGCGACACGCGCCTGGCTTTCCCGCAGCCGCATCGCACTGCTCAACGAGGTCGAGACGACGACGCTTGCCGGCATCGCCGATCCGATCGAAGCCGCCCGGCACATCAGCTCGCATATGCCCCAAGGTGCGATCGTTGTCGTCAAGCGCGGCCCTGAGGGCGCAATCGCGATCAGACCTGACGGCCAGCTGGTTTCGGTGATTGCGCCTATTGTGACGGTGGTCGATACCATCGGCGCCGGCGACGTCTTCAATGCCGCCTTCCTCGCAGCGCTAGCAAAGGACGAGCCTTTGATATCTTGCCTGAGAGCGGGAACCGAGGTCGCCTCGCGCGCCATCTCCACTCTTCCCCGCAGCTATGGCAATCCGATCTCTCCTCAGGAGCCGCAGCCATGAGCGCGCTCGATATCGAAAATATCCGCAAGACCTATGGCGACGTCGAGACGCTGAAGGGCATCGATATTTCCCTGGAAAGCGGCGAATTCCTCGTGCTGCTCGGTTCCTCCGGCTGCGGCAAGTCAACGCTCTTGAACATCATCGCCGGCCTTGCCGAGGCGACGAGCGGTGACGTCAGGATCGGCGGCCGCTCGGTGCTCCGCGTGCATCCGAAGGACCGCGACATCGCCATGGTCTTTCAATCCTATGCGCTCTATCCCAATCTGACGGTGCATAGGAACATTGGCTTCGGCCTGGAAATGCGCAAAGTTCCGGCGCCGGAGCGCGACAGGGCCGTGCGCGATGCGGCAAAGCTCCTGCAGATCGAAAATCTGCTTGATCGCAAGCCGAGCCAGCTCTCCGGCGGCCAGCGGCAACGCGTCGCAATCGGCCGGGCGCTGGTGCGCAAGCCGGAGGTGTTCCTCTTCGACGAACCGCTTTCCAATCTCGACGCCAAGCTGCGGATGGAAATGCGCACCGAGATCAAGCGGCTTCACCAGATGCTGAAGACGACGGTGGTCTATGTCACCCATGACCAGATCGAGGCGATGACGCTTGCGAGCCGCATCGCCGTCATGCGCGACGGCCGCATCGAACAGCTGGGCACGCCGGAGGAGATCTACAACCACCCGGCAACACTTTATGTCGCCACCTTCGTCGGCGCGCCGCCGATGAACCTGCTGAAGGCGACGGTCAAGGATAATCGACTGGTGCTCTCGGGTTCCGATACCAGCCTGCCCCTGCCCGCCCGTTTTCGCAATGCCGCCGGCAATATCCGTGATGTCGTCCTCGGCATCCGCCCCGAGGCGCTTCACACGGCTGGATCCGGGGCTTCGCTCGAGGCAACCGTGGAGGTTGCGGAGTTGACCGGTCCGGAGCTCGTCGTCACCGCCCTCACGGGAAACCAGCGGATGATGGCCTGCCTGCCGCCGCTCACGCCGGTCCGCGACGGCGAAAAACTCACGCTCTTCTTTGACGAGGAGGCGATGCATCTCTTCGATGCCCAAACCGGTCTCAGTTGCCTCCGCGGGGAATAGAGCGATCAACCGATCGCTCGCTCAGTTCGCCGCGTCAGCCGGCTTGTGCTTGTAGACGTGGATATAGTCGACGAGCAGGATGGAAGGATTTGGCGTTTCATCGATCGGCCAGCCCGAACCGAGCGCCAGGTTCACCAGCGGATAAAACGGCATATGGAACTCCTTCGGCGTGTCGAAGCTCCACAGGTACTGGCGATCCAGGTAGAAGGTCGTCTTGTCGGCCTGGATATCGACACCGTAGGTATGATACTCGCTGTTCAAAATTCCATCCTGGACGGTTTTCCAATAGCCGCCATTGGAATTCTCACCGCCATGGGCCTGGCGCCAGATATGAAAGCCCATGCTGAACTCGTAGGGCGCGCGTCCATAATATTCCAGCACGTCGATCTCGGCGGTATATTTCGACCGGTCGAGCCCGATGAGCCAGAAGGCCGGCCACACACCCTTGCCCGGCGGCAGCTTCATCCGCGCTTCGAAATAGCCGAACTGCTGCGAGAAGCCCTCACCCTTCGGGTTGACCGCCGAGAGCAGGCCCGACCGCCAGGTTCCATCCTCTCCCTTACGCGCTTCGATCTTCAGGATTCCCTGATTGGTCGTAAACGGAAAATCGGGCGCCGGATCCGTGAAACGGGCGTCGCCGAAATCGCCGTTCCAGGGCGTATGAGCGATCCAGCGGGAACTTCTCTCTCCCCATGCCGAGACATCAAGGCTGTCGAAATTCTCCTCGAACGTCAGCTGATAGGCATTCATGTTGATCGGTTCTTGGGCGACGCTAGGCCGGCCGGGCAACGCCCCCAGACCGAGAACAACGAGCAGACCCAAGCTCTTAGAAGATATGCCGTAACGCATTGCGCTCCTCCGAAACCGCCAAAACAATCATTGGACTGCAACGGTCTTTTCATGAAATGAGAATTCTGTTTCGTCGCGGCATGAGCCGGTGAACGACGATGGTCTCGATGCCGTCGGGCCTTCCCAGAATCTGCCATAGCAACAGCGCGAAGCCCCAGAAGATCGTCGCCGCCGCCGCGCCGCAAAGCGCCAGGCCGACGATCAGGCCGAAGCCGGCAGGCATGACGGCGAGCTTGGGGCCCATCCAGAGCAGGAAAGCGATCATCGGCAGGCTCGCGGCCAGAGGCCTGCAAAAGGAATTCAGCTGCGCGGCAAAACTCGCCCCGATCAACCGCCGAGTGATGATAAGCGACGCGGCATAAGCGACGAGAACCGCCACAACCCGCGCGCCGAGCGCACCCGCCACCTGGAAATAGGCAATACCCAGGATGGTGACCGGGACTCTGACCGCGAACTCGGCAAACATCCGCAAGGCGAGGGAACGGGTTTCGTCCATGACCATCGCCAATGCCGGCACTATGTTCGTCGGCAGACCGAGCAGGCTCACCAGGCACAGCCATTGCAGAATTGGTGCGGCGGAGGCCCATTTCTCGCCGACGAGGATACGCACCGTCGGCTCGGCCAGAAAGGCGAGCGCAATAAGAATGGGCGCCGCGACGAAGGTGATTGCACTCGTTGCCTTCAAATAGGCGGCAACCAGGTTGCGACGATCTTCGACAGTGGAGAACGCCGCCATCAGCGGGCGCAGCAACGGGCCGACAAAGGTCTGATAGGGAATGCCGGCGATATTGTCGGCGACGCTGAAGGCGCCAAATGTCGATAACCCGGCAAAACGCGGCAAAAGCAGCCGGTCGAGCTGCCAATTAATCGCGCTCAGCACCTGCGATACGGTATTCCAGCTGATCATATCCTGGAAACGCTTCCATTCCGACAGGCTGAACTTCGGCTGCATCGGTGCAAAGACATAGGAGGTGATCATCGCCGCGGTCGGGCCGGCGACCGCCCCGACCGCGAGCCCCCAATAGCTGCCCGTCGCCACGGCCACCCCTGCCCCGAACAGCAGCGTCGATCCTTTGGTGATGAGATCAAGCGCAAACTCGCGTTTGAAATCGAAATGCTGCATGAAAAGGACCATGCGAGGACTGATCATGCTCCGCATGGCAGGCGCGATCGAAAGCACGGCGACAAGCGCAAAAAGTCGGGAATCGTCGTAGATCACGGCCATCGGCCAGGAAATGATCATCATCAGCAGGCTGATGGCCAACCCTCTCAACAGGCTCAACGTGAAAGCCGTCGCAAACATCTCGTCGGAAGGGGACGGCTGACGCATCAGAGCCTGCGTCAACGGCAGGTCCAGGATCGCCTCGATGATGACCAAAACCGATGTCGCAATGGCGACCAATCCGAAATCCGCGGGACTCAACAATCTTGCCAGGACAAGCAGACTGACGAAATCCAGCAGTCGCGCGAGGAATTTTCCGCTGATCGTCCAGATGCTCGCCGTCGCTGTCCTCTGAGATAGGCTTGACATGATTTGTCTATTCCTCATCGGCAGATTGAGACGGTTTCGATCGCGGCAGCAAGACAGGCAGCTCCAGTCTTGCCCTCAGACCGGCCGTCTACTGAAGGCATCGACGGACCGGCCGGCATGGGTGGAGAGCTGTTGCTCGATGAGCCCGGCCATCCGATTGCGGAAAACTGCCGAGGAAAATTTCAGCGAATGCGCGCGGATGGCTTGCGGATCGATATCGTCCTCCACCTCTTCGAACGCCGCCATGGTTTCCAGCAGGGCTTCGGTGGTTTGCTCAGCAAAGCGAAAACCGACCTGCGGCGAAGATACCGTTTCCCTTGCGCCGCCGGCGTCGAAAGCCAGGACAGGCCGCCCTGATGCCATGGCTTCGACCGGCAGGATGCCGAAATCCTCCGTGCCCGGAAACAGCAGGGCGCGGCATCGCGAGAGGTGATCACGCAGGACATCAAACGGCTGGTGGCCGAGGAATTGGACGGTCGGGCCGGCGATCGATTTCAGATAAGGCAACTGTTCTCCCTCTCCGATCACGATGAGCTTACGCCCGGCCTCGGTACAGGCGCGAACGGCGATGTCCGGCCGCTTGTAGGCCGTCAGCTGACCGGCATAGAGATAGAATTCGCCCTTCCCCTTCCCGACCGAAAAATCATCGGTGGCAACCGGGGGATGGATGACGATGGAGTCCCGATCGTAGAAGCGGCGAATGCGGTTTGCGACATAGTCGGAATTGGCGACGAACACGTCGACGCGGGACGACGTCGTCACATCCCAGGCGCGCAGCATCGGCGCGGTGACCGACATCAGGGCACGCCCAACCCAGGGCAGGCCATGGCGGTAGACGTGGAACTGATCCCAGATGTAGCGCATCGGCGAATGGCAGTAGCAGACATGGAGAGCGTCGGCGCGGGTAATGATGCCCTTGGCAGGCCCGGATTCGCTCGACAGCACGAGATCGTAGTCCTGCAGATCGAATTGCTCGAGCGCGAAGGGCATCAGCGGCAGCATCTTGGTGTAATGCCTCTGCGCGCCGGGAATCTTCTGCAGAAAGGACGTGCGGATGTTGCGCGTCTTGAGAAAATCGCTGATGCGATCCCGGTTGCAGACAAGCGTGAAGATGTCGGCCTGCGGAAACATGCGGCACAATTCTTCGACGACCTTCTCGCCGCCGCGCATCGAGACGAGCCAGTAATGCACGATGGCGACGCGCAGCTGCCTGGTTTCCTTGACGCTTTCCGCCTCGGCCGTGCGTCTTTTCGCCATCACGGGCGCATCGCCGAGAAATGCCCTTGCGTCGGAAAGAGAGGTTGTTGCTTTAATGGTCAACGGAATACTCCTTGTGTCGCCACACGGTCTGTGAGCTCGGGAACCGCATTCGTCGAAAGCAGGCTGTAATATTCGGCAAGGAGCGCGTCGCGCCATTGCTCATGTGTCGAGGCGAGAGCCGGCGACATCAGGAAGGCCCGCTCGCTCATGGCGCGGATTTCGTGCCTCGGCATTTGGCTGAATCGCGTCAATGTGTCGGCAAAGACAGCTTCATCAGCCGTGTCGCACGCAAACGCCATGCCGGCTCGTTCCATTTCCTCGGCAAGAAAGGCGCTGCGTGACATGATGACCGGCAGACCGCTTCTGGCCGCTTCGATCGCCACGAGGCCGAAAGGCTCGGGATAACGCGACGGCATCAACAGGGCGCGCGCCTTGCGGATGGTGGTGCCGATCTCCGCATGCGATTGCCAGCCGACGGCCCTGACGTGATCGCCGGACGCTGCGACCAACGGCATCAGCGGTCCGTCTCCGATCACGCAGAGCCTGGCGCCGGCTCTGCGTGCGGCGGCCACGGCGTCCTCCACGCCCTTTTCCTCGTCGAGCCGACCGATGAAGACGAATTCATCGTTCGCCTCCGCCTCGATGCGCTCTATCGACAAGGGGGCGACGGGATTGCGGATCGTCGTCAACCGTTCGGGCCGATAGCCGGCGCCGACGAGAAAGCCAGCCATCTTCTCATGCAGCAGGATGATCCGGCCGAAATCGGCTTCAGCCCTCAGCAGCCGGAGGATATTCGAGCCGCGGGCGAGCCGCCACAATTTGTGCGGATAACTTCTCTTGTCGCAAGCCGTCGCAATGCAGCCCGCACCGAGCGGACGCCGAAGGCAGATCTCTTGCGTCTGGTAATCGAAAAAGGCACCGTTGGGACAGGCGGTGAAGAAGTCATGCGCGTGAACAACGCACCGTCCCGCGACCGGAGCCAATGCCTTGAAAAGCGCAGGAGACAGGATCTGATGCCAGCCATGGACGTGATAGACGGTATTCGCCGTATCGTCCGCGGCAACCCAGTTCGCGACCATGCGAGCAGCCGCACCATTGTGAATGCCGGTCACGAAAGCCTTCGCACGCTCGGCGCTAAGCAGGTCGCGGCTGTTCAATCCGACCATCGAGATGCCGAGCGCAGCAAGCTCCGGATTGGCGGCGTCATCGCCGCAAATATAGGTCACTGGAATATCCAGGCTGCGAAAAAGCTTGGCCGACAGCACCGCCAGCCCCGTCGCCCCGCCCCTGGCCACCGAGTAGTCGTCGATGACGACCACGCGATCGATCCTCGTCCTGCCCCGGCCGGCAAAGCGGCTGACATTTGAGGCGGATCGCAGAGCTTCGGGAAACGGCGGGCGCATCACTTCACCGAAAGCGCGCCATTCGCACAGGCCTCGAGCGCCTTGCGGTTCAGAATTCGGATCCTGCCCTGCCCCCCGTCGATAATCTTGCATTCCCGCAGACGCCGCAGGCATTGATTGACCTTCTCGCGGGACGCCGGCAGCGTTGCGGCCAGATCATTTTGCGAGATAGTCAGTTCGTTGCCGCTGTTTGCGGAATCCTTTCCGTAAACAGCCGAGAGCCGCAGCAACGTGCTCGCCAGTCTTGCCTGCAGGGTCGACGCCGCATTGGCGATTATTCTATTTTCAAGCTCCGAGACACGCGCCAAAGCCCTTGAGAAGACTTTTTCGCGGAAGCACGGATCGGTGGCATACATGTCGCGCAGGAGCCGGCCCTCGAAGAAGTGCAGCTCGCAATTGGAGCTGGCCCGGTATTCGAGGTTCAATGTCTGCCGGCGCAAGACCTCGAGCTCGCCGATCAGACCTGATTTCGCAATGATCTCGACGATGAATTCCCTGCCGTCAGGCAACATCGTACTTGCACTGACCACGCCCGAATGCACGCGAGCGAACATGTCGACAAGGATGCCAGCCCCGGCAATGATCTCGCCACGACGGAAACGCCGTATGCTCGAGCGGCAGGAAAGGAATTCGTCTTCGATGATAATGCGACTGTTCAGGTGAATGCCGCTGGCCGAGATCGCGGCTTTGCTGATGCCGGGCCTGCGATCAGATGCATGTATGATGCCGTCCATGCAATTCACTCCTAATACTAGAATGGTGTCTCACCTATGCTGCATTGCATCAATTATATTGGATTAACACATTAGTCAAATAACATCGGAACGATCCAAACTAAAATTTAAGTCTACCTTCACACAAACGCGAATAACTTCTCACATAAAATAGACAATTCTAAAATACGCGAATAGTTTCTATGAAATCATCCCCAGTTGCTTATAAAGAAGACTTACTGATTTAAAAATGATCAATTATTGAAATAACGATATCAACACGACTGGTTGAATTAGCACGAAAAATGATCATTAACAGCAGATTATAGAGCCAACTAAAAGAATTGATGACACAGATCTGTAGTCGGAAATCTGTGTGCGGTTTCCTAGCATAAAGAATTAATTAACGATTATGACCTTGGTAACAGACAATCTGGGTGCGGCGCAGCAAGCTTTCAACGGTTGTTGACGGGCAATGTTTTGGAGACCGCGATGGCATGGGAAGCACATAGTTTTGAGGCTTGGTCACGCGTCGGACGGGCTATTAAGGGTGACGATTCACCCGATTCCCGGCCTCGCGCCGCCGCCAGGTCGTCGAAGCGTGCGATAGATCTTCTTGTCGCAATCACCGCTCTGATCCTGCTCTCTCCGCTTCTGCTGATGGTCGCGATCATCGTGAAGCTCTCCGACCGCGGCCCTGTCTTCTATTCCCATATGCGCATTGGCTTCGGCGGAGCGCCGTTCGGATGTCTCAAATTTCGAACGATGAAGCCCGATGCCAGCGCTCAGCTCGCGGAATTGCTGCAAAACAACCCGGCCGCCCGCAGCGAATGGGAAGCGACGCGCAAGTTGAAGAACGATCCCAGGATTACAGCTGTCGGCGACATCCTCAGGCGCTCGAGCATCGACGAGCTTCCCCAGCTGATCAATATCGTGCGTGGCGAAATGAGCCTCGTCGGGCCCCGGCCGGTCACAGCCGAGGAACTGCCGCGTTACGGTGAACATATGTGGGCCTACATGGCGGTCCGTCCGGGGCTGACCGGTCAATGGCAAACCAGCGGACGCAATGACGTCAGTTACGAGTACCGGGTTTCGCTCGACGTCCACTATCTCAACAACTGGTCGCTCGCCCGAGACTTCGTCATCATCGCCAAGACCATTCCTGCGCTGTTTTCCCAGCGCGGATCGTACTGAGCGTTCAGGGGAGACCGCCGACCGTGCCCGAGATGCGATGCGCCTCTCCCGTCTCCTCCAAGCTGACATTTACCTGGTGAATTCCCCTTTCCGGATTATGACATGACCTCCAGCACGATCTTCAGCGGTGTCTCTCCCATATCCCTGCCTGCAGCAGCCACAGGCGGCGGGAATTCGCCGCTGACCCTGCGGGATATGCTCTTCTTTTTCAGAATGCGCTGGCACTGGATCGTCGCGACGACCATCGCTTTCCTGGCGATCGCCGGAACCTATCTGCTGACCGCCGAACCGACTTTCGTCGCCAGCACGCAGCTCGTGATTTTCCCCCAGGTGAGCGGCTCTGAAGCACAGAGGGCTTTCGCCGAAGATGCGTTCATCGAAGGACAGCTGGAGATCGCCAGATCGAGCGACGTCGTCGGCGGAACGGTAGCGGCGCTTGATCTCGTCCATGATCCGGAGTTTGTCGATCAGACGCCTTCGCTGCAGGGCAGAGCAAAGAATTGGCTGATGGGGCCTTCCTCACAACTGGATACGCCATCGCAAGACGCAGCGGGCAAGGGAACGATCGAAGCGCAGACGGAGGAGGAGCGGCTCCACGACTGGGCAACCGCCAAACTGCTGAACATGATGGACATCCGCCGGATCGGAAGCTCGACGATCATCGAGATATCGGCTGCGGCATCGACCCCCCAGAAGGCCGTCGACATCGCCGACACGCTCGCCGGACAATATATCCAGAAGAATATCGCGATGAAGGCCAACGCCGCCCGCCAATACAGCGACTGGCTGGCGAAATTCATAGCCGAGCAACAGCGAGGGCTGGCGGAAGCCGCCAGCGCCCTGGCAAGTTTCACCAGCAATCCGCGCGACCAGTTCAAGCTTGCGGAGTTGCAGAGCGCAACGGACGCCCGACGCTCTCTCTATGAAAGCACCTTGAACCAGCTGACCGAAGCAAAGCAGCGCATCACCTATCCGATGTCCGATGCCACGATCGTCTCGCAAGCCACGCTGCCTCTTTCGAAGGCGAGACCGCGCAGCACGCTCATCGCCGCCTTTGCGGCCGCTGTCGGCCTCGGTGCAGGTCTCGCACTCGCGATGATAAGGCACGCCAGCGACCGCCGGCTCGTCCGCCCGCATCAGATCGCAGAGACCTGCGATCTGCCCTTCGTCACGGTGCTGGCGACATCGAAAAGGATTGGGAACGGCGACCCGGCTCGTTTCCCCGCCGGCATGGGCAGCAGTACAGCCGCCTATCCGGTTATTCCAGGCATGACGGAGCTGAGCGCAACGGTTGTCGGGCTTCGGCGCAAACGCCGGATCGTCATCGGAGTGGTCGCCGTCAATCCCGGCAACGGAGCATCAACCATCGCAAGCGAACTTGCCGTGCTGTCGTCGGTATCTGGAGCGAAGACACTTCTGATTGATGCGGCCGCGCAGAAATCATCGCTGAGCAAGGCGATCGCGCCCGATAGTGCCAGCGGCCTCGTAGACGTCCTCGACAACGGCGACCTCTTCCAGACGGCGGCCCTCCCGCTCACCCCGACGCTGAAGTTCCTGCCACTCGGCAAGGTGGATGCGGTAACACCGGCCATTCGCCTGAGTTCCCGCCGCACGCAATTGAGCTTTGCCGAGCTGAAAAAAGAGTTCGACACCATATTCGTCGACATTTCCGCATTCTCCGAGTCACCGGATGCCAACGCGATCGCGCCGGAGCTGGACGGCGTTCTCGTAGTCGCCTCGCACGGACGCACATCGATCGACGACGCCATGCGCGTCATCGAGACGATGCGCAACGTCGGCGCGGAGATCCTCGGCGCGATCATCAATCACGCTCCGAGGAGCATGCAGCCATGATCGCGCATTCGGCAAAAGCGACCAGGCAGGACGGCTTGAGTTCGGCGCCTGTGTCTTGCGACGCGGGAGCGACGGCGCGGCGCGCGAGCCGGCCATTGCGGATTGCCGTCGGAATTGCTTCGGCGGGACGTCCTTCGATCCTGCTGGAAACGGTCGATTATCTCGCCGGCCTGCCGGTCCAGCCGCAGCGATTGATCGTCTGCGTGCCGGCGAACGACGATACGGCCGGGCTCGCCGACCGTCTCGACGTGGAAGTCATTCTCGGCAGCCGCGGCCTGACCTCCCAGCGCAACAGCATCATCCGGGCAGCCGCCGCAGACACGGATATTCTGATCTTCCTGGACGACGATTTCATTCCGGCCGCAACCTTCCTGGCGCGGATGGCAGCCGTCTTTGCAGCCAATCCTGACGTCGCGATTGCCACCGGTGAGGTCCTGGCCGACGGCGTCCTCATTGGGGGGCTCGACATGTCGAAGGCCCTACAGGTCCTTCACACTGCCGGCGAAGGGTCCGAGCGGGTGACGGATGTCTATAATGCCTACGGGTGCAATATGGCAGTTCGCCTCGCCCCCGTCCTCAAACACGCACTGACGTTTGACGAGCAACTGCCGCTCTATGGCTGGCTTGAGGATGTCGATTTCAGCAGGTCCATCGCCCGCTATGGCAGATCCGTGCGCGTTGAAGGCGCCCGCGGAGTGCATCTCGGCGTCAGATCCGGGCGACAGCCCGGCCAGAGACTCGGCTATTCGCAGGTTGCCAATCCCGTCTACCTGATCCGCAAAGGCACGATGTCGAAAGGCCGGGCAATAGCGCAGATCGGCCGCAACATTCTGGCGAACGCCTCGGGCATAGTGTTCAACGATCGGCTGGTCGACCGATGGGGACGTTTGCACGGCAATTGGCTGGCGCTCATCGATCTCCTTGCTAGCCGCGCGGCACCGTCCCGCATTCTCGAATTCGGCAATCCGCCCTCCCGCGCGCCCTCGCCGCCAATCGCAACGAAACGGAGATAGATCAATGCAGTCCACATTCTTGCTCGATCGCGTTATCTCCGCGGCCCTCGCCTTGCTGGTTTTCTGCTGCCTGACCGGCTGGAGCGTCGCCCACGCACAAACATTCACCCTCGTGGCGGAAGACAAGGTCAGACTTCGTGTCGTCGAATGGCGTTCAGCGGATTCCCGCTATGCCAGCTGGGAAGCTGTCGATGGCGTCTACACCATCGACGATACCGGCGACCTGTCGATACCGATCGCCGGCCATGTACAGGCGTCTGGAAAAACATCCGAAGAACTCGCCGATGCTATCGCCAGCGCGCTCGCCGAAAAGGCGGAACTTCCTGGCAAGCCATACATCGCCCTGGAGGTTGCCGAGCATGCGCCGATTTTTGTGACCGGCACCGTTCAAACTCCGGGACGCTACCCTTTTGAACCGCGGATGACGGTCATGAAGGCCGTCAGCATCGCTGGCGGCTTTCTGCGGGAACGCGAGGACAATACTTACTTCGAGCGCGACCGAATTCAGGCAGCCGGGGCCTATCGAACCGCCGTCCTCAACCGGCGTGACCTCTTGATGCGCCAGGCGCGGCTGCGGGCGGAAATCGCGGGCGAGCAGAGTTTTGAGGTTCCTGCCGAACTCGTGGAAACGCCTGATATGGACAAGCTGAAGGCGCAGGAATTGAACCTGATGCGGCTGCGCCGTGTCGATATCGACAGTCAGATCGAAGCGGCGAATGACCTCGCCCGCCTCTATGGCCAGCAGGTCGAGTCGCTCGAGGCCAAGATCAGCTCGCAAAAGCGGCAGATTGACCTTGCCCAGAAGGAACTGGACAACGTCAACAGTCTGGTGAGCAAGGGGTTGGTCAGCAATTCCCGCCAGGTTTCTGTCGACCGCTGGGTTGCCGATGCGCAAGGTACCCTGATCGATCTCGAAGTTGCCCTGACCACGGCTCGCCAAGGCCTCAGTGAGGCCGACCGTTCCAAGATCAATATCGTCAACAGGCAGAATAGCGAAAATCAGGAACTGCTCAACCAGGTCAATCTGGCGATCAGCAGGGCAGCCATCGATATACAGGTGGCCCAGCTTCTGGGCGAACAGGCCGGCTACGACGCTCAGCTTGCTCAGATGAACACGGACGCGCCGGGAATTGGCAGAACGCAGAAGAACTACAGGATCGTGCGCCGCAATAACGACGGAACCTCCAGCAACATCGTGGCCGACGAGCAAACCGCATTGCTGCCGCACGATCTCGTCGAGGTCGGTTTGGACACCAACCTTCAGGCGCCGGCGTCGCCGCTGCAGCCCCAGACGCAGAGCTCGACACTCCCCTCGTCTGATGTGGCCGGGGATAATCGAGCCGGCCGCGGCTGGATGTCCCAGACGGGATCGAATTAGGAGGCGATGATGATCAGCAACGACAGCTGGCGGCTTTCGCCTCGCCCAGGATTAGATGCATGTCGATAGAGCCGCTCGGTTTCATCGTTCTCCTGCTTGGCCTGCTCGCCATGGTCAACGGCGCTCGTTTTGCGGTGACGACCCTCTGCCTGTTGACGCTGCTGGGAGCCGCGGCGGCTCTGCAATTGCCTGCGCTCGGCGGCAGCAGTATTCAGCCAAGCCATCTTCTGCTCTTGTTTATCGTCGCCGCCACCTTGTTGCGTCCAGTCCAGACGCAAGC
Source organism: Rhizobium sp. CBN3 (assembly GCF_030518245.1). Taxonomy (NCBI): domain Bacteria; kingdom Pseudomonadati; phylum Pseudomonadota; class Alphaproteobacteria; order Hyphomicrobiales; family Rhizobiaceae; genus Rhizobium; species Rhizobium sp. CBN3. The sequence continues at coordinate 34,074 of NZ_JAULSE010000001.1, read as the reverse complement.
GGCGCTGGCGAGCATCGCTTATCCGGGTCCCGGCTTCTGGTTTGCCGCCTATATCCTGTTTTCCGTCGTGTCGTCATTTTTCCTGCCGCGCATTTTTGCAGGCGCGACCCTCGTCTACTCCTCTGCGAGGGATGCGACGGGCATGATGTCGACTGTCGCCGCGCCCCTGGCGCCAGGCTCATCCAATCTTAGCCAATCTGTCTATCTGCTTGGCGACCTCGCCTGCTTTGCCGTGGTCTCGGGACTTGCAAGGCTCGGATATCAGCGTTTCATCGCACATCAGTTGATCGTCGCATCAATCGCGTGTTTTGCGCTGGCCTTGCTTGATATCGGAACGTTCCTGACCGGCCAGTCCTACCTGCTCGATGTCATCAGAAACGCGAATTATACCATGCATACGGCCGAGACGATCAGCGGCTTCAAACGCATCGTCGGCACCTTTCCCGAAGCAAGCATATATGGGACGGTCGCACTGGCTTATTTTTCGTTCACGCTTCTGCTCTGGCTGGAGCGTGTTCGAAGCCGTATGGCCGGTATGGCAACGCTTCTCATCGGCCCGACGATCCTGCTCTGCACATCGACAACCGCTTATATCGCCGGGCTTTTCGTTGTCTGCATGCTCGTGCTGTTCTGCTGCAAACGTATGATCGCAGGATCGGCCAAGACCTCGCACGTGACTTTCCTGGCGATAACTCTCTTCCTGATCCCTTGCGCCATCGTCGCTCTCAGCCTTGTCCCTGATGCGTGGAATTCCATCACCAGCCTCGTCAACACCACCGTGTCGGACAAACTCCAATCACAATCCGGCGAAGAGCGCACCGCCTGGAACACGCTGGCATTGATCGCATTCGTCGATACCGCAACCTTCGGCGCCGGCCTCGGAACGGTTCGAGCGTCGAGTTTCATCGCCGCATTGTTGTCCAACGTCGGATTGACCGGCACGCTTCTCTTCGTCGCGTTCCTGTACAGCCTTGTCAGAGCCTCCGGCCGGCACGTCTCCGGCGATCGGGAGACGCATGCCATCGGAAACGCCGCCATTCTGGCGTCGATCTCGCAGATCGCCTCTGCGGCGATTTCAGGAAGCGGCACCGATCTCGGCCTGCTGTTCAGCACCACGGCGGGTTTGGCTGCCGGTTGCCTGGCCACCCCCTATGTGTCGCGGCATCGGGTGGCCCGACCTCTCGCAAATCGGCATCTGCCGGAGGCATCGGCATCTCTCAGGAGAGCGCCGGTGTTTGCAACGTGATGACGTCAGCCGCAAATTTCGTTCAGGGTCGAGGACGGCACGCCGTTGCGGCCATGCGCCTGCCCGGGCGGATTCGCAGCCAATCACCCGCGCCGCATATGTCAGGAAATGCTGGTGTTAAAGGCTCGGAGGGATGCGGTTCCGCACCCCCCTCCCGGGAAGCACGGGCTGCCGATTCTGTTTCGGCCTCAGCTCTGCTGGCGCTCGCTGGTGGCTGCGACGCTATCAGCGGCGGAATTGTTTTGTCGCAGCCTGGCGCTGCGCCGCGCGAAGCCCGACAGGAAGACGCCTGCCAGGTAGCCGATTTCCATGAGCACGAGGAAAGCGATACCGGAAACGATCGCCCCAATCAGCGAGGACCCGTCGGCGAAAGCCACGCTGCCGAAGCCGATTGCCACAAGGATTGCGAAAATCGCGAAGGCCCAGGCGCGGATCGAAGCGCCGGCAGCTATCGAAATCACGGCCGCCACCAAGGTGGTGATCAGCATGACGATCTTCCCTCCCTCTGCATTTCGATCAGAGTCCCGGCATCAGTCGTCCTGCCGCAGTTCAAGATGTCGAAACACAGCCCTGTGACAGGCACGGCATTCTTCATGATGAGCGTCTCAACAATGGAACACACAAAAACCGTCGGCGGCCGGATGCCGTTTCAACAAACGAGCGGCCGGCGATCCGCAATATATACCGAACCGGACTGTCATACGACAGGCCTGCCGGATCGATCAACAACTGTTCCCTCACCCCTGAAGAGAGCAGCCATTCACTCGCATTGAAGACAACCGGAAGGATGATGACATGAACAATCAGTGCGTTGTCTACGTCACGGATGTCGAATATTCATTTCCAACTATTCTTTCCGCGCTCCAGGCTCGCAAATTCGCAAGCTCCGCAACCGACGTTTGCGTACTTATGTCTGAACGTCTGGATAATTTCAGCGAGTTGAAAGCCCTGCTCGCCGCGAGCGGGGTCGAATTGGCAGATGCGACCGACGCACTGCAGGACTCGCTCGGCAAGCTCGACAGTTCGCATTTTCAGGGGCGGATCAGCGTCAGCACGATGGCCAAACTGGTCCTTTGCGAGATCCTGCCCGCGCATTACAGCCAGATCATCTATCTCGATGGCGATACCCAGATCGTCAGCGATCTTGGCAAACTCGAAAACGCCACCGTGCCCGAGGGCCGGTTTTTCGCGGCCCGCGATTACACGGCAATTCAGGACTTCCTCAACACTGGAAAGGATAACCACTACTTCAATGCGGGGGTCCTGAAATTCAATCGCAACGGCTGGATCGGACAGGAGGCGCTTGCGCTTTTTGTCAAAAATCCGGAGGCTTGCGAGGGCAAACACGACCAGGGTGCATTGAATTATGTCTGCGGTTCGTCGCTCATTCTTGTGTCCAACCGATGGAACTTTCCCAAGCAGTTTCTGCATCTGGTGAACATGTCGTCACTGGCGATCGTCCACTATATGGCGCATCCGAAGCCATGGCATGGAACCTTTTTTCCATGGACTGATCGGGAAAGCCAAGTCTATGTCGATCTGCGCAAAGCCCATCCGATTTACAACGCGCTCTATCGCGGAATAAGCGCCGACCGGAAGATACTCTATAAATTTCGGTCGATCCGGGCACGCATCGAACACGCGATCGAGAGGAGCGGCCCTCACCCGCGAGTGCAGAGCCTGCTGGTTGGCGATTATGCCGTATGATGACGGATATTGGCCCGACCCGAAAATGAAGATTCGCGTTATCGAACTCAGCCGGATCGCCCTGAAAATCGATATCGTCGCTCCCCGCGCGGTCCCCCACCGCGAGCCGGAATTGGTCTGCGCTGCTTCCGTCGGACTTATCGAAGCAGGACTATTCATTCCGGGAATGGATAATATTCAGGATGGATCATGAGTTATCAGGCTTCGGTCGCCAGTATCTCGCATTACGCAAAAGCCCGCCTGCGCCGGTCACTCAAGGCTCGGGAAGTTCGCTATGACGTGCTGCGCAGCGGGCTCAGGCAGGCCCGCCACGTTGTCATCTGCGTCATCCGTGACGAAGGCCACCGGCTGGCATTCTTCCTGCAATATTATCGTGATCTCGGCTTCGAACACTTCATCTGTATCGACAACGGCTCGACGGACGGAACGGCCGAATTGCTGTCCGGCTTCGACGATGTCTCGCTCCTTTCGGCTGATGGCTCCTACAAGGCGGCAAGGTTCGGAAACGACTGGATCAACGAGGTCATCAACCGGCACTGCCGGGAGAAATGGGTCCTTTATGTCGACGCAGACGAGTTCTTGGTCTATCCCCATTGCGACACTCGCCCGATCGATCAGCTGACCGCTTATATCGAATCCACCGGCGGCCATTCCCTCCGCTCGGTCATGATCGACATGTACAGCCCGCGTCCCGTTCTCGAAAACATATGTGAACCCGGCCGCAACCCGCTCGAAGTCTGCAATCTTTTCGACCGATCCGGCTATGTCGCACATTTCGACGAACGCAACTGGACGATATGGATCAAAGGCGGCGTTCGCGGCCGCATCTATTTCCGCGATCGGCTCTGGGACGGGCCGGCGCTCAACAAGATCCCTCTCGTCTATGTGACCGGTGAACGGCTGTTTCTCAAATCATCGCACCAGGTCTGGCCGCTTTCCTTGAATCTGGGCGACATGCGCGGCGCACTTTGCGTATCCGCCGCCCTTCTCCACTTCAAATTTCTATCGACCTTCGTGCACAAGGTTGCCGATGCCGCGCACCGTTCGCAGCATACGGAAGAGTATACCGTTTACTCCTCCGACAAGAACATGGGCGACTTCGTCCATGACGATACGGGCACTTACACGAGCTGGAAGGACTTGTCCGATCACGGCCTCATTCAGGGTGAAGGCTGGAAAAACTGGAAAAATATCTCCGGCGACGAAATCTAAACAGTCCCAGCAATATATGCAGCGGGTTCGGTTAGTGACCGCAAATCCCGATGAAATCTTTGCTGAGCCTGGCATCCTCGCTCAATGGCCAAAGTCCCGCATGGGCGGCCGAGAACCCTATTTCAAAACCGCGCCGGCCAACTCCCGTCTTGTGCCGCGCTGCAGGTAGAGGTTCTCGAGCCAGGTCACCTGTTTCCTCAATTCCAACGCCGGCTTTTCGATGAACCGCCATGAGACGGCGGCAAAACAAGTGACAATGAGGCTGCAGACGATCCCGTTCAGCCACCAGTTATGCGCCCAGGACCCGAGCGCGACGAAGGCCTGCTGGATGGGATAGCCATAGAGGAATACGCCATAGGAATAGTCGGCCCCCTGAAGCACTCCGAGCTTGCGGGGCGAGGTCAGGCCGAGAAAGACCGTTACATATCCAATAGCCGGAATGGCAACGAAGTCCCCAAAAGAGCTGAACCAGTAAGCCCACAATATGACGGCAACAGAAGCGATGAAGATGCGGACATCCCACAAAATCTTGTCCTTGTAGAGATAAATCGTCACACCCACGAGGAAGGCGCCGATCAGCAAATTCCCCGACGCAGTCGTCGGCATGGATGCCCAGTTGCTCTCATGCTTCCAATATCTCGCAAGCCCAAAACCCACGAACAACGCCGTCGTTGCGACGAGCGCGAGCACGCGCCGCCTGACCACGCCGAGCAGGAAAAGCGCGGCGATCGCGACGTAGCATTCAAGTTCGAAGGGCACGGTCCAGAGCTGCCCGTTCACCATCGCGGCGTCAGGATTGGTCAGGAACACCCCCGGAAGATTGAAGTGAATGTGCCCGGTGACATTCAGCAGATATGTAAAAAACCGGGGGTCGGTGAAGTAGTTACTGAGGTCATACTCGGTATAGACCGCTCCAAGTATAAAAGCAGCCAGCAACACTTCCACTGCGAGGGCGGGGTAAATCCGGATAAATCGATTGCCAAGAAAAGAGATCAACGTCTTCGACCGCCCGAGACTGCCGGCAACCAGGAACCCGCTCAAGGCAAAGAACATGGGCAGCACCGACTTGAGAAAAGGACGCAGGGGCGTTTCCCACAAAAACAGATCATCGCCATAGGTGACACGAGCCGTATGGATCCAAAGCACCGAAAAGGCCAACAGCAATCGCATGTAGTCAAATCCTGTCGGCCGCCCCTTCGCCAGATCAAGCTTTTCGCCGAGAACCATCAGTGCCCCTTTCAGAAGTTTTGACGCAATCGCAAGCATCATTGCCGGCTCGGGGACACGTGTCAGTGACCACAGCTACATCAGGAAAAATTTGAGGGACTGCCCGTCTTCGGGACGAATAGCTGACCATCGGCCCAATGGCGCTGTGCTGCCCGAGGCACCGTTCGACGGTCGGAGACGAATGCGGGCGACCCGGCAGCGAATTGGATGAGGAGACGATGAAATTTCTGGCCGCTCTGTTTTGTATCGTTCTCGCCTTGATCGGATTGGGCCTGACGGGAGGCGGCGTCCTGCTGCTCAGCCTCGGCGGCTCGCCCTATTACGCAATCACAGGGCTTGCCTATTTCGTTGCGGCCGTTCTGCTATGGCGTCGGAAGCCATCGGGCGCACCCATCATCCTGCTTGTCGCCGTTTTCACTCTTCCCTGGGCATTATGGGAGTCGGGCACCAATTTCTGGGGCCTCTTCGCACGCTTGATGTCCCCCATTGCGCTGGCGGGATTTGCGTTTCTTTTTGCACCAGCGCGTTTGCCGACCGCCAACCGAAAGCTCTTCCACGGCGGCACCCTGCTTGCCGCCATTCTGTTTGCTGCAGGCTTTGGTCTTGCTTTCACGCCGCATGAGGTGATCCGCCCCTCCGGCGATATCCCTGCCTATAAGACGGTCAGAGGCGACAACTCTCCCTCCGACTGGACATCCTATGGCCGCAGCACGGCGGGAGATCGCTATTCCCCATTCGATCAGATCAATCGCGGCAACATTGCCAAGCTCGATCTTGCCTGGACATATCGCACCGGAAGAGGCGACGGCGTCGACCAGAACACGCCTTTGCAGATCGGCGATACGGTCTATACTTGCACGCCGACGGACGTGATCGCAGCCCTTGATGCCGATACCGGAAAACGCCGCTGGACCTTCGACCCCAAGGCGTCGGCGCCCTATTGGCAGCGTTGCCGCGGCCTCGGCTATTACAAGATGCCGGAGGAGCGTCGATCGCCCGATGACCTCTGCAACGAGCGCCTGATACAGACGACGATCGATGCGCGCCTCCTCGAGATCGACAGCGAGACCGGCGCGCCATGCACGGGCTTCGGCGACAACGGCACCGTGCAGCTCTCTCAGGGCATGGGTGAAATCAAGACCGGCTACTATTTCCAGACATCGGCTCCGCTGATTGCCCGCAACCTGATTGTCATCGGCGGCTGGGTCACCGACAATCAGGAGGTCGGCGAACCGTCAGGCGTCATCCGCGCATTCAATGTGGTCACCGGCGAGCTCGAATGGGCCTGGGATCTCGGCAATCCGGCGATCACCAAGCTTCCGCCGGCAGGCGAAACCTACACCCGCGCCACGCCCAATATGTGGACGACAGCCGCCTTCGACGACAAGCTCGGCCTCATCTATGCCCCGCTCGGCAATACCACGCCGGATTATTACGGCGCCAATCGCCCGGCTTTCGCCGATCAGTACAACGCGACATTGGTGGCGCTCGACGCGACGACAGGCCGGGAGCGATGGAAATTTCAGACCGTGCATCACGATATCTGGGATTATGATCTGCCGGCCCAACCGGTGCTGATCGACCTGCCGGATGGCAATGGCGCCACCGTGCCGGCCATCTTGCAGACCACCAAACGTGGGCAGCTTTTCCTGCTCAACCGTCAGACCGGCCTTCCCCTGGCCGACGTTCAGGAAAAGCCGGTGCCGCAGACCGGAGGCGCGCCGGAAGAGACACTGTCGCCGACACAGCCTTATTCCGTCGGCATGCCGACGATCGGTGCGGAACGTGTCATCGAGCAGCGGGCCTGGGGCCTGACGATGTTCGATCAGCTGGCCTGCCGCATCGCCTTTCGCAAGATGCGCTATGACGGCGATTTCACCCCGATCGGCACGCATCCTGCAATTCAGCAGCCGGGAAATCTGGGCGGCCTCAACTGGGGAAGCGTCTCGGTCGACCTGCCGAATAACCGCGTCTTCATGAACGATATCCGCGTACCCAGCATCTTCGCGCTCGTGCCGCGGGCCGATTACGTCGATTTCGCCCTCGTCACGACCGCACACGGCCCCTCCGCCCCGCAGCGCGGCACGCCTTATGGCATGACAACCGAAAAATGGACGTCGAGACTGCGCATTCCCTGCACCCAACCGCCATGGGGCACGGTGACGGCAGTGGATCTGAACACACGCAAAATCGCATGGCAGGTGCCGGCCGGGACTGCCGAACAGCTCGGACCGTTCAAGATCAAGATGAATTTACCCATGTCGATGGGCTTGCCCACCTATGCCGGCACATCGGCGACTGCGGGCGGCCTTGTCTTCTTTGCCGGCTTTCAGGATTATTACATTCGCGCCTATGACGCCGATAACGGCAACGAGCTTTGGAAATATCCTCTGCCTGTCGGCTCGAGTGCGACGCCGATGACCTACGTCTCACCGAGGACAGGCAAACAATATGTGCTGGTCTCGGTTGGCGGAGCGGCAAATTCGACTGACGTCGGCGACTATGTGCTGGCCTTCTCCCTGAAAGAGGGGGATTAGCCAGCCGAAAGATTGGCTGACAGTAGATGATGGCATCGAAGTCGTGCGCGCTGGCCATGTCTGATCCTCTTGCTGCCGATCCGGGAACCAACCCGCTTATGCAAGGTTAAGGCGATATGCCTCCGAGTTGTTGCCTTGGAAACATCTGGAGCGGTTCAGCTTTTCACGGAAGCGCAGAACCGCTCCAACCTTTTGGATTTACGCGATTCCGGAGGGAAACGGCTTCGCACTTTTCCTGGAATTGCTCTAACCGCCTTCCGACTCGGTCCGGAGGCCGGAAGGAAGCTAGCAATGCGCAACCACCACAATTCCCGACATGAGGGGATGAGCAGGCATCCCTATTCCCTGTTCGCGGTCAACATGATCCTCAGCCTGATCGCCATGTACTTCGTGATGTTTTCGATGATCGACGGCTGGAGCGATTTCCGGAATAATCTCAACATGCTCTACATGGCGCTGACGATGGTGGCCCCGATGGGCATCATCATGCTCGCCACCATGGGCGGCATGTACCGGAACAGGAAGCTGAATGCCGCCATCCATGCCGGCCTGGTGATCCTGTTCGTCGCGGCCTTTGCAGGCACTCGCACACAGGCTCTCATTGACGACCGCCAATTCATCGCCTCTATGGTGCCGCATCATTCAGGTGCAATTCTCATGTGCCGGGAAGCTGCCCTCAACGATCCTGAACTGGTTGCTCTCTGCGCCAACATCTCGCGCGGCCAGCGTGCGGAGATCGAGCAGATGAACGCGATCCGCACGCGCCTGGATCAGGGTACGCGGTAAGACTCCTCGACCCGTTGTCAAGCAAACAAGCCCGCGCGAGGCGGGCATTGTTATTTGGATGCCGAGGCCTGATGGCAGAGAGACTTGCAACTTCGGCGGAACAGCCGGTGTTAGTTGGAGGAAATTTCCCACTACGCCGTAACAAACCTCGGTACCTACGAGCTAATCCCATTTGCCTATGGAACATTAAAATAGGTACGACCCGATCGAAAGCGCGGGCTTGGCAAGTGACCGTCGGCCACGTCCGGACCGGCTCGATCTTGCTCCCCCGATGACAATAATCTTGTGAAAAATCCGATACTAGGGCACAATTTGTGAAGGCATCTGAAGTTGCGGCGCAGTCTCGAAGCCGGCCGTCTCGCGCCGAGTGACAGTTCGCGTCGGAGGGTCGGCGTCGATGGATCAGGGGTTCTTTCTTCTGTTCGCTGCGGTATCCGTGATCACGGCCCTGACGGTGGTCCTGGCGCGCAATCCGGTTCACAGCGCATTGGCGCTGATGGCGTGTTTCCTGCAGGTCTCGGCAATCTTCGTCTTGCTCGAGGCACCGTTGCTCGCGGTCATCCAGATCTTCGTCTATATCGGCGCGATCATGGTCCTGTTCCTGTTCGTGATCATGATGATCGATGTGCGCGAAGCGGTGTTGCAGCGGTTCTTGCCGGGCGGCAACCTCCCGGCTCTGGTACTGCTCGTCCTGCTCGGGGTCGAGATGCTCGTGCTGGTGCTCTGGAGCGACCGCTTTTCGGTTATGGAGCCCGTCGCGATGCGCGATGGCGATGACGTCAGGCAGCTTGGCACAGCACTTTTCGCCGACTATCTCCTGCCGTTTGAAACCGCCTCCGTAATCCTGCTGGCGGCCTTGGTCGGCGCCATCATGCTGGCGCGGAAGGAGCAGGGGTGATGGTTCCGCTCTGGTGGTATATTGTACTCGGAGTGGTCCTGTTCGTGATCGGAGCGGCAGGCGTGCTGCTCAGGCGCAATATTCTCGTCGTACTGATGTCGCTGGAACTGCTGCTCAACTCGGTCAACATCAATTTCATCGCTTTCGGGCGTTATCACGCCGATTTCCGCGGGCAGATCTTCGCGATTTTCGTCATCGCAATCACCGCGGCGGAAGTTGCCGTCGCCCTCGGCATCCTGGTTGCCCTCGTGAGGAACAAATCCACCCTCAAGATCGACGACGTGACGGTGATGAAAGGATAGCGGCTTTGGACCCGGTTGTGTCGATCCGGCCGTTGCTTGCCATCGCCGTCGCCGGTCTGGCGGCCCTTGCAGTTCTCCTTTTGAATAACCGCCAGAGACTTCGCGATCTGGTCTCGCCATTGGCGGCGATCGCCATGTTCGCGATTGTCTTGTCGATGGCGCCCACGGTGCTGGCGGGCGGGACGGTCGAATTGCGCCTGTTCGAGATTCTGCCGGGGATCGACTTTGCTTTCCGGGTCGATGCGCTCGGCATGGTGTTTGCCACCGTCTCGTCGCTGCTGTGGATCGTGGCGGCGATCTATTCCATTGGCTACATGCGGCATTTGAACGAGCATGCGCAGACCCGGTTCTTCGCCTGCTTCGCCAGCAGTCTTGCGGCCGCCGCCGGGGGCGCGTTCGCCGCCAATCTGTTTACGCTGGTGATCTTCTACGAAGCGCTCAGTCTCGTTACCTATCCGCTCGTCTACCACCACGAGGACGAGGAGGGATGGAGGGGCGGCCGCAAGTACCTCGTCTATCTGATGGGCGCCTCGAAAAGCGCGCTGCTCGCCGCACTGGCGCTGACCTACCATATTGCGGGGTCGCTCGACTTTGTCGCGAGGGGGCTGCTGGCGGGGAGTGATGCCTCGGCGGCGCTGCTGACGGTCGTCTATTTCTGCTATCTTTTCGGCTTCGCCAAGGCCGCTGTGATGCCGATGCACGCCTGGCTGCCCGCCGCGATGGTCGCGCCGACACCGGTCAGCGCGCTTTTGCATGCAGTGGCAGTGGTCAAGATGGGCGTGTTCTGCGTGCTGCGGGTGGTGTTCCATGTCTTCGGCACTGGACTGGTGGTTGGGCTGGGTCTCGGCATCGCCACGGCCTATCTGGCTTCGTTCACGATTCTGATGGCGTCGGTTTACGCCCTGACGCGGGACGATCTGAAAGCCAGGCTCGCCTATTCGACAATCAGCCAGCTCTCCTACATCGTGCTGGGCGCGGTTCTGTTATCGCCGGTCGCGATGGTCGGCGGGATCATCCACATCGCGGCGCACGCATTCTCCAAGATCACGCTCTTTTTCTGTGCCGGCTCGATCTATTGCGCGTCCGGCAAAAGGAACATCAGCGACATGGCCGGTATCGGCCGCAGGCTGCCCTGGACGATGGGGGCATTCTTCGTCGCCTCGCTCAGTATGATCGGGATACCGCCAACCGCGGGCTTCGTCAGCAAGTGGTATCTGGCGGAGGGCGCCGTAGCGGCGGGCGAGACCGCGTTCCTGGTCGTGCTCCTTGTGAGCTCGATTCTGAACGCCGCCTATTTCCTGCCGATCAGCTATGCCGCCTTCTTCCAGGTGGAGAAGCAGGAGGAGAGCCGGACGAGGATCCGCGAAATTCCGCTGGTCACGATTCCGCTGGTCGCGACGGCGATCCTGTCGGTGCTTATGGGCATTTTCCCGGGCTATTTTCTCACCCTGGCAGATGGAGTGATCCGATGATCAAGCGTGTCGTCGATTTCTTTGGTGCCGAGCAATATGCGAGGCCGCGCCGCCGACTGTTCTACCTCGTGCTGGTCCTGATCGTCGTCGCCGACTTTCTGGTCTCTCGCGAACATGCCGAATATCTGTGGGACAGGCTGCCGGGCTGGTCCGCCGTCTACGGCTTCGTCTCCTGCGTCCTGCTTATCTTCGTTTCCAAGTTTCTCGGCCATCGGGTCGGGCTGATGCGGCGCGAGGATTATTATGACTGACTTCATCCATCCAGCTCTGCTCTTTATTCCTGGCGCCGTGCCGATCCCTTTCCTCAGCGGGTCGGTCCGCAAGGCCTATCTGCTGCTGATCCCTGCGCTGGCAATCCTTGCCGTACTTGCCATGGAACCGGGCAGCTATGGCGAAGCGCGATTCATCGGGCAGGAGATCCTGATCGCGAAGGTGGACAAGCTCAGCATCGTCTTCGCCACCGTTTTCACCATCATGGCGTTGATTGGCATGGTCTACGCGCTGCACCTGACGGATGCCGGCCAGCACGTGGCGGCATTCGTTTATGTCGGCAGCGCACTTGGCGTGGTGTTTGCCGGTGACTACTTGACTCTCTACCTGTTCTGGGAGGGCATGGCATTCGCCTCCGCCTATCTGGTCTTCGCGCAACGTGGTGGGCCGGCGATCCGGGCCGGGTTCCGCTATCTCATGGTCCATATCACCGGCGGCGTCGTCCTGCTCGGCGGCATCATTTCCCACGGGCTCGCCACCGGTTCACTGCTTTTCGGCCCGATCGCGGGGGCCCTCACCAACGGAGGAATGGGGGTCGGCGACTACCTGATCCTCGCCGGCTTCATCCTCAACGCGGCCGTGCCGCCGCTCAATGCCTGGCTGACCGATACCTATCCGGAGGCGACCGTCACCGGGGCGGTGTTCATGAGCGCGTTTACCACCAAGACCGCCGTCTATGTGCTGGCGCGGGCGTTTCCGGGGACCGAGATCCTTGTCTGGCTCGGCACCATCATGGCGCTCTACGGCGTCATCTACGCAGTGCTGGAGAACGATTGCCGGCGGCTTCTCGCCTATCACATCGTCAGCCAGGTGGGCTATATGATCGCGGGTATCGGCATCGGGACCGAGATGGCGGTGAACGGAGCCGCCAGCCACGCCTTCGCGCATATCCTCTACAAGGCGCTGCTGTTCATGGGTGCCGGTGCAGTCATCTACGTCACCGGCCGACGCAAGCTCACCGAACTCGGCGGCCTTTACAAGACCATGCCGCTGACTGTGGCGCTTTACATGGTCGGCGCCTTCGCGATCTCGGCCTTCCCGTTCTTCTCGGGGTTCGTCACCAAATCGATGGTGATAGCGGCTGCAGGAGCGGATCACCGCGCACTGGTGGTGCTGGCGCTGACCATGGCATCGTCCGGGACGTTCCTGCACACTGGCCTCAAGCTTCCCTATTACATGTTCTTCGGGACGGACCGGAAACTGGAGGCGCGGGAGCCGCCGCGCAACATGCTGATTGCCATGGGCATAGCGGCGGTGCTCTGCATTGCGATCGGGGTGTTCCCCCAGCCGCTTTATGCGCTTCTGCCCTATCCGGTGGATTTCGAACCCTATACGGGTTCGCATGTCATGGAGAGCCTCGGGCTGCTGATGTTCACCGCCCTGGGGTTCGTGCTGTTCCTCTGGGCGCTCGGTCCCGAGAACACGATCAGCCTCGACACCGACTGGTTTTATCGCAAGGGTGCGCGGGCCTTCATGTGGCTCGCCGAAAGGCCGCTGGCGCGCTATGAGCAGGCGGTGAGCAATGTCTCCGAGACCGCGGCGCTGCCCTTGCTGCGCGGCGCGGCGCGGGCAGGACTCCGGCTCGATCTTGCCGGCGTGGATGCCGTCGTGAATGGCATTGCCCACTCGATCCTGCACGGCGGCGGGCGGCTCAGGCGGCTCCAGACGGGTGTCGTGACCCATTACGTGCTGGCGATGATCGTCGGCCTCATCGCAGCCACCGCCGTCTTCGTCGTGGCGTGGCGGTAGGGGGCGCCATGGGCTTCCCGCTGCTCAGCTTCATCATATTCACACCCGTCGCCGGGGCCGCGGTTCTGATCTTCCTGCGCGGTGACGATGCGGCGCGGTGGACTGCGCTTTCTTTCAGCGTCCTCGACCTTGCTCTCTGCATCGCCATGCTGGTCGGCTTCGACGCCAAGACCCATGCCATGCAGTTCACCGAGACGCGCCCGTGGGTGCCCGCGCTCGGGATCAATTATGCGCTCGGCATCGACGGAATCAGCGCGCTCTTCGTGTTCCTGACCGCACTGTTGGGGTCGATCTGCGTGCTCGCCTCCTGGGTCGCGATCGACCGCAAGGTGAAGGAATTCATGAACTGCCTGCTCTCCATGCAGGCGCTGATGCTCGGGGTCTTCTGCGCGCTCGATCTGTTCCTCTTCTACGTCTTTTGGGAGGCGATGCTGATCCCGATGTACCTCATCATCGGCGTCTGGGGCGGCGAGGGTCGGGTCTATGCGGCAATCAAGTTTTTCCTCTACACGCTGGCGGGTAGCCTCCTGTTCCTGATCGGTGTCATCGTGCTCTATTTCTACGGTGGCAGGACCTTCGATATCCTCGCTTTGACGGAACAGGATTTGCCGTTCCGGATCCAGTCCTGGCTGTTCTTCGCCTTCCTTATCGCTTTTGCGGTCAAGGTGCCGATGGTGCCGCTCCATACCTGGCTGCCGGACGCCCATGTGCAGGCGCCGACGGCGGGCAGCATTATCCTCGCCGGCGTGCTCCTGAAGATGGGCGCCTACGGATTCCTGCGGTTCTCGCTGCCGATGCTGCCGGACGCATCCATGTATTATTCGCCGCTGATGCTGGCGCTTTCGGTGCTTGCGATTGTCTATGGCGGGTTGCTCGCGCTGGCGCAGGACGATCTGAAGAAACTGGTGGCCTATTCTAGCATCAGCCACATGGGCTTCGTGACGCTGGGGATTTTTGCACTGAATCTCCGGGGGCTCGAGGGCGGTATCCTGCAGATGTTCAATCATGGCGTGACGACAGGCGCCCTATTCCTGTTCGTCGGGCTGATTTACGAGCGGACCCATACCCGCAGCATCGCCGACTACGGCGGGTTGATGAAGGTCGCGCCGGTCTACACCACGTTTCTGGCACTGTTTACCCTGTCGTCGATGGCGCTGCCGGGAACGAATTCGTTCGTGGGCGAGTTGCTGGTGCTGTCAGGCGGGTTTGCGGCCAACCTGGTCGCCGGCTCGGCCGCCGTTTTGGGCGCATTGCTCGGGGCCGCCTATCTGCTCGGCATGTATGGGAAAGTCGCGCTCGGCCCGGCCAGCGTCGGCGCCCGGTTGAAGATACGCGACGTGAACGCCCGTGAGATGGCTGCGATTCTGCCGCTGGCCGTCTTCGTGCTCTGGGTCGGGCTCTATCCGAAACCCTTCCTCAACGTCATCGATGCCTCGGTGAAGCATCTGCTGACACACGTGCACAGTAGGGGGAGCGGCCAATGACCGCCGCCATGCTTTTCCAGTCGGCCCTAGCGAGCCTGCCCGAAATCGTGGTGATCACCGGAGCCTGCATGCTGCTGATCCTGGGACAGTTTGTGCGAAGGGGACAGGAACATTTCCTTGTCTGGGCGTCGCTCGCGATCGTGTTGATTGCCGCTTTGGCGACACTCATGCTGGCGAGCGAGGTACGCCCGGCCTACACGGGCATGTTCGTCGCCGACCGCTTCGCGGTCTTCTTCAAGTTCGTTTTCTACCTAGCCACCGTTCTGACATTCCTCCTTTCGCGAAAATATGCCGATATCGAAGGGATCGCGAGCAGCGAATACTATGTCCTGCTGCTCTTTGCGCTTTCGGGCATGATGATCATGGCCTCGGCGACCGATCTCCTGTCGATCTATGTTGGCCTCGAACTGATGGTGATTTGCACCTATGTGCTGACCGGCTTCCTGCGGCGTGAGCGGCGGTCGAACGAAGCAGCGCTGAAATATGTAATCCTTGGCGCGGTCTCGACCGGGATTTTCCTTTACGGCGTTTCGCTGGTCTACGGGCTCACCGGCACAACGCAATTGGACGGGATGGCTGCGGCCGTGACCGCCGGTCCGCTCGATCCAGGATTGTTGCTGGCGGTGGTCTTCATCGTCGCGGGGCTGGTCTTCAAGGTCGGCGCGGTTCCCTTCCACATGTGGCTGCCGGACGTCTATGAAGGCGCGCCGACAACGATCACCGCCTTCATGTCGGTTGGCCCCAAGGCGGCGGGATTCGCGGTGATCCTGCGGGTGTTCCTCAACCCTCTGGTCGCAGCCTCGGACGTCTGGATCATCGTCGCCGTCATTGCGGTGGTGACGATGGCGCTCGGCAGCTTCGTGGCGCTGGTGCAGGATAATTTCAAGCGTCTCCTGGCCTATTCCAGCATCGCCCATGCCGGCTTCGCCATTTTCGGCGTGGCCGCTGGCGGCGCCGATGGGATCGCCAGCGTGATGCTCTATCTGCTGATCTACGCCTTCATGAATCTCGGCATTTTCGGCGCCGTCATCATGATGCGGAGTGGCGATTTCTCGGGCGAGGTCATCGAAGACTATGCGGGTTTCGCCAAGTCACATCCGGGGCTGGCGCTTCTGATGCTGCTCTATCTCTTTTCGCTGGCCGGCATTCCGCCGACCGCCGGGTTCTTCGCCAAGTTTTACGTGCTGGTCGCCCTCGTCGAGCATGGTTTCGTCATGCTGGCGGTCATCGCAGTGCTGTTCAGCGCAGTCGCCGCCTATTTCTACATCCGCATCGTCATGGTGATCTATATGCACGAGCCGAAGAGGGCGTTCGCCCCGGCGCTGACGCCTCTGGTGGGCGCGACACTCGCCGTCACCGCTGCCGGCACCATCGGCATCGGCCTATTTCCGTCGTGGTTTCTGAAGCTTGCCCAAGATTCGGTTTTTGGCGGGTGAGCGATTGGATTTGCAATGATCACACCGACGGAATAAACTTGAAGGCGGAGGAAGGATTGCCCAAGTCGCCCCGCGGCGTGACCGATCTACCGGTTCGCGATGAGGTCGGTGGGCAACCGGTGCAGTGATATGACTGCAATGGAATTCTTGCCGGTTCTTTTCATGATCGCCGGAGTCGTTCTGGTGGCGGGGGTGACGTTGTTCGTTTCCTCGCTGCTGCGCCCATCCAATCCCTATCCCGCCAAGAACATGCCTTATGAATGCGGCATGGACGCCGCGGGCGAGGCGGCGGCGGGCCGCTTCAGGGTGCCGTTCTTTATTCTCGCGATCCTGCTGGTCGTTTTCGATGTCGAAGCGATGTTCCTCTTTCCCTGGGCCGTCGTCCTGAAAGAGATCGGGCTGGTCGGCTATATCGAGATGATCGTCTTCATATTGCTGCTTCTCGTAGGCTTCGCCTACGCCTGGCTGAAAGGAGCGCTGGAATGGGAGGCGTAAACAACGCGATCCGCGACAGCGTGCTGTTCACCACGGCCGACAGCATTATCAGTTGGAGCCGGAGATCGGCGCTATGGCCGGAGACCTTCGGCATCGCCTGCTGCGCCATCGAGATGATCTCCGCCGGTTGCGCCCGCTACGATCTCGACCGGTTCGGCGTGGTGTTCCGCCCTTCGCCGAGACAATCCGACGTCATGATCATTGCCGGCACGGTGACCCGGAAATTCGCGCCCGTCGTGCGGCGACTCTATGACCAGATGCCGGAACCGCGCTGGGTGATCGCCATGGGCACCTGCGCTATTTCGGGCGGGGTCTACAATACCTATGCCGTGGTGCAGGGATCGGAAACCTTCGTACCCGTCGATGTGCATGTGCCTGGCTGTCCCCCCCGGCCCGAGGCGCTGATGCACGGCTTTCTCATGCTTCAAGAAAAGATCAAGAGGTCGCGGGCGCTCGCCGGCACACCTCTGGATCGGGTTATAGCGTCATGAGTGTGGAGCCGTCCCTCAATCGCGCCCCGATCATGGAGCGCTTCGGAGAAACAATCGAGGACCTCGGCACTGCGCACGGTATCGACGTCTTTGCCGTCCCGCCCGAGAGGATCGTTGAGTTCTGCCGGTTCCTGAAAGAGCATCCGGCGCTGCAGTTCAATTTCCTTTCGGACATTTGCGGCGTCGATCATTATCCCGAAACGCCGCGGTTCGAGGCGGTCTACCATCTTTATTCGCTGCCCAACAGGTGGCGGGTCCGCATCAAGTGCCGACTTGGCGATCCTCCTGAAGTGCCTTCGGTCACGGGAGTCTGGCGTACCGCCAACTGGAATGAGCGTGAGGCCTGGGACATGTATGGTATCCGGTTCGAGGGACATCCCGATCTGCGCCGGATCTACATGTGGGAAGGCTTCGAGGGCTTCCCACAGCGCAAGGATTTCCCCCTCAGGGGCTATAAGGACAAGTTGAACCCCTTCGGTGCCGAGGGTCCGCCGCCAACGCAGCCCGACCTTGCCACCAGAGACATTCCGTAAGGGAGGCCGTTCTACGCCGGAACGTTGAGATGACTGAAGTCACCGAGCTCAGCAGGCCTGAGGGTGAAGCGCTCAATACCAGAGAAGTGCTTCTCAACCTCGGTCCGCAGCACCCCAGCACCCATGGGGTTCTTCGGCTCGTCCTCGAATTGGACGGCGAGTTCGTCGAGCGCGTCGATCCGCATATCGGCTATCTCCATCGCGGCACCGAAAAACTGGCGGAGAGCTTCACCTATACCCAGATTTTCCCGCTGACGGATCGGCTCGATTATCTCTGCCCGCCCTCGAACAACCTCGCCTTCGCACTCGCGGTGGAGAAACTCCTCGGCATAGAAGCGCCGATCCGGGCGCAATATATCCGCGTGATGATGGCCGAGCTGGCACGGATCTCCGGTCACCTCCTGATCACCGGCGCGCTGCCGATGGACCTCGGCGCCATGACCGCGCTGCTTTACGTCATGCGCGAGCGCGAAATGATCATGGATCTCCTGGAAATGATAACCGGTGCGCGCATGCACACGTCCTTCTGCCGGGTCGGCGGGGTGCGCGAAGACCTGCCTGACGGGTTCTTCGCCAAGATCCGGGAGTTTTGCGACATCTTCCCGAACCGGATCCGCGACTATGAGCGACTGCTCGAAGATAACCGGGTGTTTCTCAATCGCACGAAGGGGATCGGCGTGATCTCCGCAGAGGATGGCATCGATCTCGGTCTCAGCGGCCCGAACCTGCGTGCTTCCGGCGTCGACTGGGACATCCGCCGCGACGAGCCCTACGAGATCTATGACCGGCTCGCGTTCAACGTCATCACCCGTGACGAGGGTGATTGCTATGCACGCTGGCGATGCCGCGTCGATGAGATGCGCGAGAGCATAAGGATCATCGAACAATGCATCGACCAGATGCCTGAGGGGCCGTTCCAGATCGACATGCCGACAATCGCCTTCCCGCTGGACAAGGATCGGGTGCACTGCTCGATGGAGGCGCTGATCCAGCATTTCGACCTGTCGGCCTACGGCTTCAAGGTGCCGAGGGGCGAGGTCTATTCGGCAATCGAGGCGCCAAAGGGTGAGCTTGGCTTCTACATCATCAGCGACGGGTCGCCAAAACCGTTCCGCATGAAGGTGCGGGCCCCCTCGTTCGTCAATCTTCAGGCCCTCTTCGGGGTCACCAACGCCCGCTATCTGGCGGACATGATCGCCGTGCTCGGCAGCCTCGACCCTGTGATGGCGGAGGTGGACAAGTAGCAAGGATTTGAATGCGATGACCATGCGCGAAAAGATCGAAGAGGCGGCGGCGCGGTATCCCGACCAGCGCTCTGCGATCATGCCCGCGCTCCTGATCGCTCAGCAAGAACATGGCCATCTGCCTGGGCCGGTGTTGGAAGAGGTCGCCGACATTCTCGGAGTCGAGCGGATCTGGGTCTACGAGTTGGCGACCTTCTATACCCTCTTCCATACCGAACCGGTGGGGATGTTCCACCTGCAGCTCTGTAACAATGTTTCCTGCATGCTGTGCGGATCGGAGGACCTGCTAGACCATCTGGAAACAGTGCTGGGGATCAGGAAAGGCGGCACCACCCCGGACGGGCTGTTCACGCTTTCGACCGTCGAATGCCTCGGCGCCTGCGAGATGGCTCCGGTGATGCAAGTCGGCGACGATTACCACGCCCACCTCGATGTGACCCGGATAAACGCACTGCTGGACAGCCTGCGGGCGATAGCGGGAGCCGCGAGCGTCGAGCACATCTCTGCGCGGCTGCCGGGGGAGTAGCGCCATGTCCGAGCCGGTTCTTCTCAAAAATGTCGATGTGGCGGACGGTCATTTGGTGTCGACCTACGAGGCTGGAGGCGGCTATCAGGCGCTGGCGAAGGCGCTGCGCGAGTACACGCCTGACGAGGTTATCGACCTCGTCAAGCGGTCCAACCTGCGTGGTCGCGGCGGTGCCGGATTCCCGACGGGCATGAAATGGGGTTTCGTGCCGAAGCGCATGGGCAAGCCGACATATCTGTGCTGCAACGCCGATGAGGGCGAACCGGGCACGTTCAAGGACCGGATCATCATGGAGCGTGACCCGCATCAACTGATCGAGGGGCTGGCGGTAAGTGCCTACGCGATTGGGGCCGAAACCGCCTATGTCTACATTCGCGGAGAATATGTGAAGGCGATCCGTCGTCTGGAGCAAGCGATCGCCGAGGCCCACGCAAACGGCTATCTTGGAAAGCGCATTCTGGGCTCGGATTTCAATTTCGCGGTACACATCCACTGCGGCGCCGGCGCCTATATCTGCGGCGAGGAGACTGCGATGCTCGAGTCGCTCGAGGGCAAGCGGGCGCAGCCGCGATTGAAGCCACCATTTCCGGCCGTGGCCGGGCTCTATGCCAGCCCGACTGTGATCAACAATGTCGAGACGCTGGCTTGCGTGCCGCACATCGTTATGCGGGGGTCGGACTGGTTTCGGGGAATCGGCCCGGACAAGAGCCCCGGCCCGAAGCTCTACTGCCTCAGTGGGCAGGTGCGCAAACCCGGCCTCTACGAGTTGCCGATGGGCATACCATTGCGCGAACTGGTCGAGGAACATGCCGGCGGGGCCTTGCCGGGACGCAAGATCAAGGCAGTGATCCCGGGCGGGGTCTCTGCGCCGGTCATCCCTGAGCCCGGGCTGGACGTGAGGATGGATTTCGACTCGCTGGCTGCCGCCGGCTCGATGCTCGGTTCCGCTGGCGTTATCGTGATCGACGATAGCACCTGCATGGTCAAGGTCGCCACCAGGATCGTCGAGTTCTTCCACCATGAGTCCTGCGGCAAGTGCACGCCCTGCCGGGAAGGATTGAACTGGGTCGTGAAGGTCCTGCGCCGGGTTGAAGGCGGGGATGGCGCACCCGGCGATCTGGAGCAGCTGGAGATGCTCTGCAAAGGCATTTTCGGCAACACGTTTTGTGCCTTGGGTGACGGTGCAGCGATGGGATTGCGGGCAGCACTCAAGCATTTCAGAGATGAATTCGTCATCCATGTCGAGGAGCGGAGGTGCCCGTTTCACTGAAGGAGTGTGCTGGATCAGGGTTGTGAGGAAACCATGCTTAAAGTCACGATCGATGGACAAACGCTGGAAGTTGAGACTGGCTCGACAGTGTTGCAGGTCGCCCGGCGTTTGGGCATCGATATCCCGACCTTTTGCTATCTGAAGCGTCTGCCGCCGTTGGCCTCCTGCCGCATGTGTCTGGTGGAGATCGAGGGCCTGCGGCGGCTGCAGCCGTCCTGCGCTACTGCGGTCACCGATGGCATGGTCGTGCGGACGAATACGCCTCTGATCGAGGAAACGCGCTCTTCCATGCTCGACATGCTGCTCGCCAACCACCCCCTCGACTGCCCGATCTGCGACAAGGGCGGCGAATGCGAGCTTCAGAACATGGTCATGGCCTATGGGCCCCGCGAAAGCCAGTTCCGCGATGACAAACGTGTGTTCCACTCCGAGGACATTCGCCTGAGCCCGGTTATCATCATGAACGTCAACCGCTGCATCCAGTGCCAGCGCTGCGTCCGGATGTGCGAGGAGGTCGTCGGCGCGGTGGCGCTGGGTACCGTCGAAAAAGGCATGGATACCGCCGTCACCGGCTTCGAGGGCAGTCTGGCGAGTTGCGACCAGTGCGGCAATTGTGTCGAGGTCTGCCCGGTCGGCGCGCTGATGAGCTTCCCCTACCGCTACAAGGCGCGCCCCTGGGATCTCGTAGAGACCGACACGATCTGCCCGCATTGTGGCACCGGTTGCCAGTTGACAGTGGGCACGCGCAAGGGCGAGTTCATGCGGGTGCGCTCGAAGTGGGACGAAGGTGTCAACCACGAAACTCTCTGCGTGCGAGGACGCTTCGGCCTCGATTTCGTTGCAAGCCGGGACCGGATCAAGCAGCCAATGATCCGACAGGATGGCGCCTTGGTTCCGGTTTCCTGGGACGAAGCGGGAGATTATCTCCGCCGGCGATTGTTGGCTGTCGAGAGCAAGGATGCCGGCGGGCTGGCCTCGCCTCGCCTGCCCAACGAGGTGCTCTATCAGTTCCAAAAGCTGATGCGGACAGTATTCCGGACCAACAACATTGATTGTTCGTCACGCTGGGCCGCGCCCTTCGATACGCTCGGCCCGCTATTGGGAACTTTCTACAGCCGCACCCCGCTGGACGACGTAATCGGCAACGACTGCGTGCTCGTCGTCGGCGGCAACGTGACCGAGGAGAATCCCGTCACCGAATACCTGCTGCGAGACGCCGCGCGGCGGCGCCAGGCCGGATTGCTGATGCTTTCGGCGCGGCCCTCGCGTCTGGACGCCGATGCCAGGGTGGTGGTTCGCGTGCCGCCGGGCGGAGAAGAGGCGAGCCTTGCGGCGGTGGTAACCGCGCTCATGGCGGCGGCCGGTCAGACCTTGCCGGGCGACGCATTTGCGGAAATCGGCGCGACGATCGGCGGGCCGGCAGCGGGCACCGGCAGCGACGGGCCGGATCGTCTGGCCACCGCGCTCAAGGAAGGCCGTAGCGTCACCGTGCTTGTCAGCGTCGAGCTCCTGAGACCACCCGAAGCGCGCGCGACGCTGCTGCAGCTCAACAACCTGCTGCAGGTTCTGCGCCTGCTCGGCAAGGGCCCGGCAATGCAGTTTCTCTTCGACCGTGCCAACCAGATGGGCGCCTGGGACATGGGGGTCCTGCCGGCGGCTCTGCCGGGGCTGCGGGCGGTCGCCGATGACGCGGCGCGCACAGCTCTCGCGCGGGACTGGGGCGCCGAAATCCCAGCTGAACCCGGCGCGGATCTCGACGCCATTCTGGAGCTCTGCGTCGGCGGGCGGATGGGCGCACTCTATATCGTCGGAACCGACCCCCTGGTCGCTTATCCCGACAGGGATTTCGTAACGCGGGCGCTTGTCGCCGCCGATCTCCTGATTGTGCAGGACGCGTTTCTCACGGATACGGCGGGCCTTGCCGAGGTCGTCCTGCCCGCGGCAGGTTATGGCGAGGAAACCGGCACGTTCACCAACAACGAGGGCCGGATCCAGAATGTTCGCAAATTCCGCGAACCCGCCTTCGAGGCGCGGAGCAATCTGGCGATCTTCGACTTCGTCGCGGCGCTTTGCAACCAGGCACTGCGGCCATCGACGCAAGGGGAAATTTTCGCCGAGATTGCCCGCCTGGTTCCAGCCTATCAGGGATTGACGCAGGGCGAACTTGGCGCCGGCGGCGCATTTACCAAGGCGGTGCCGACGCCACCTGTGACGAGGTTCTTTGCGCCGCCGTCCATTCCAGCAGCAGCCGACCGGCTCATGCTGATCACCGGCGACTGCCTGTTCCACAACGGGTATTTTTCCGAACGGTCGGACATGCTGAACACGGTCGCCAACGACCCCTATGTTGCGATGAGCGCGCAGGATACTGCGGAGCTTGGCCTTTCGGATGGCGATCAGGTAATCGTGCGTTCCGGCCGTGGCGAACTGACAGCGCAGCTCAAGGTCGACAGGCGGTTTCCCAAGGGCCTAGTCTTCGTTCCGGAAAACTATAGAGCCTTGCGTCTCAACAGCCTGCTGCGGCGGGGCGAATATCCATGCGCGGTGGAAGTCCAGAAGGCGCATGCCACTCCTGACCTCGACCACCCAGGCCGGATCTGGCGTGGGGTTTGAAGATTTGGGATCGGGGCGCCGCAAGGCTCCGCGGCAAGCTGCCCGCCCCGGCGTCATCACATCGAGTTGAAGGCGTCAGTGATACCTGGTCCCGCATATGTAATCCTGCAGCTCCTGCTCTGTACGCTGCGCTTCGTCGAGCCTGTGCTTAACCACATCTCCGATGCTGACCACGCCGACAACGTTGCCTCCATCCGTGACCAACACATGGCGCGTACGCCGCTGGGTCATGATCCCCATCGCAACGGGCAGCAAATCTTGTGTCGAACACATCGCCACATTGCGGTTCATGATGTCCGCGACCCGCATCGCCGCCGCCTTGGCCCCGTATTCGGCCATCGCATTGCAGCAATCCCGCTCCGACAGTGTACCGAGGTATTTGCTGTTCGAGCGGCTCACGACGACGAAGCCGATATTATTGTCTCGAAACAACCTCAATACCTCCACCATCGTCTGATCGGGAGCGACTGCGATGACACCGGCACCCTTGTTCTTCATGATTTCACCGACAAACATCTGAGCCTCCTGTTCGAGCGCTTCGGTTTGATGGCTGGTGTGCGTTCATGTTCGCCGGATATTCCGCCACCAGTTATAGCCCTGCGTCTCTTTCGTCTGCACAAGTACGTCCTCCTTCGTATTCAGGCGCGCGGCAACGACGCCGCCGCCGGTTGCCGCCTTACCCGGCTTGACGAGCAGATCATCGCGCCCGATCACCAGGTCAGCGGAGGAAAAACTGGAAAATTCGTATTGTTGCCCAAGGGCGATTGCATCCGCCGGGCAGGCGTCCTCGCACAACCCGCAGAACAGGCAGCGTGCTGTGTCGATTTCAAATTTCGCCGGGTGCCGGTTGCCCTTCTCGTCCTCGTACGGGACGACTTCGATGCAGTCGCAGGGACAGATCCGCGCGCAGAGTTCGCAGGCCACGCACTTGATCTCGCCCTCCTCATCACGCTTCAGAAAGTGATGCCCTCGGTAACGCGAGTAGGGCAACCATTTTTCGTTGTCCGGATACTGCATGGTGACGGATTTGGCGAACAGATATCCGAAGGTCAGAGCCAAGGCATTCGCCAGATCGGCGAAGAACGCCCAGCCAATCCATGTTCCAACTCTGTCCTGCGCGCGCGACATCGCCGCCTCGCTATGGGGCCGTCACGGCCCCTAAAAGTACGCCAGTTATAATTATGTTCGCCATCGACAGAGGAAGCAAGACTTTCCATCCGATCGCCATCAACTGATCGTAGCGGTAGCGGGGGAAAGTGAAGCGGAACCAGATGAACACATAGACGAAGAACGCGACCTTGAGAGCAAACCACAGGAGTGGTGGCAAGGGAATCAGAACTCCGTTCCAGCCGCCGAAGAACAGAACCACCACCAGGGTCGACACAAGCAATACGATGGCATATTCGCTGACCATAAAGAAGGCAAAGCGGATACCGCTGTATTCGGTATGGAATCCGGCCCCTAGATCGCCTTCCGCTTCCGCCAGATCGAAGGGGATGCGTTGCGCTTCGGCCAATCCGGCGACGAAGAACACGAAGAATCCGACCGGTTGGTAGACGATGTTCCAGACATTGGCCTGCGCCCGCACGATCTCGAGAAGGCTCATGGATTGCGCCAGCATGACCACGCCGATGACCGCGAAACCCATCGGGATTTCGTAGCTGATCATCTGCGCGCACGTTCTGAGGCTGCCCAGGACAGCGTATTTGCTGTTGGAGGCCCAGCCGCCGAAGATGACGCCATAAACCTCGATCCCGATCACCGAGAAAACGAAAAGGAGCGCCACATTCATGTTGGAGGCGTAGAGCGTGATCCCGTGGCCGAGGACCGAGACAGTTTCGCCGAAGGGGATGGCGACGAACACCACAAAGGGCGGGGCGAGTGCCAGGATTGGCGCCAGTTTGAACAGGAACCGGTCGGCCTCGGCCGGAATGTGATCCTCTTTCGTCAGGAGTTTGATTCCGTCCGCCACCGGCTGCAACAGCCCGTGCCATCCCACGCGCATCGGCCCCATCCGCTGCTGCATGTGCCCGGCGACCTTGCGTTCCAGCCAGGTGAGCGGCAAGGGTAGCAACAGCAGGATCGCAATCAGGAACGCGACCTTCAAGACGATCAGGCCAAGGGCGACGATAAGTTCCATGATCCGGACTACTTATTCATCGGGTTGAAGCGCGCGACCGGGCTTTGGCTCCGGCTCTACAATGAGCACTGCGCACACTTGTCAAACTACATGGTACAACGGCAACGCACCTCATACAATGCCGTCGCCGTTATGCCGCAGCTCGCTGCCGATAGCCTCCAATTGGATCCGCCGGCATTGAATGCTAGCGGCTGGGTGATCAGCATGAAAAGGGCGACCTGATACAACCGGCAGGGTTGGTCCGGTTTAGGAAATCGGGCGAAAGGGCTAAACAAATATACTTTGGCATAATAGCGAGGGTGCTCCAGGCAGAGTTAATGTGGCAACGGCCCTAAAAGAAACGCCCTCCCATCACGGGCCGACTTGCCGCGCCGGCGTTTTGCTTGACCGCGAGACCTTCACCCTGCCGGCGCGGCGCCTCTTACAGCATGAAACCGCATTTTCCGAGCTTTGCTCCTGGCGGAACTACCTTGACAACATGCACTGGAACTTTCGGAGGAGGAGGATCAGCAGAGATGCGACCGCCGCAATAATCCGAAGCATAGGCTCGTTGACATGAGAGGAAAGTCGGTGAAGCTTGATTGGATCTGCGATGCCTGCACCTCAGATGGTATGCGGGCAGCATCGAAGCGAGCGGTGTGCCATGGACGACACGGTCAAAGATGCGCAGGAGACCAGGAAGAACATGTTCGGACGGAAGCGCGCTCTCGCTTCCATCGGCCAGCAGACTTCGACTGACCTTCGGTACCACGAGCCACAATCCTCCTGGAGTGACGGCGATCGCATTTTTACACGAGAGCTGATCCGGAGCGGCAACGGCGCATCAAAAGCCGTTCTGAGGGTGCAGCTTGCAGCCGAACATCCCAGTCGAACCAGCCTCGATAGACTGGCCCACGAATATCGCCTGAAAGACAAACTCGACCGGGAGTGGGCAGCCAAACCGCTGGATTTCACAACGGAAAATGGTCGTATGGTGCTCGTCCTCGAAGATTGCGGCGGCGTGCCCCTCCCGCAGTTGATGGCACGGCACAGCCATGGCATGGCCGGCGAACTCACTGTCTTTCTGCGTCTTGCCAAGGGCATTGCGGCTGCAGTCGGCAAGGCTCACGGATGCGGCCTCATTCACAGGGACATCAAGCCGGCGAATATACTGGCGGACGAGGCGGAAGGGCGGGTCCGTCTCACGGGCTTCGGAGTGGCGTCGCATCTTTCTCGTGAGCGCCAGGTCGCCGAGCCCCCTGAGGTCATTGCTGGCAGCCTCGCATATATGGCGCCCGAACAGACCGGTCGCATGAACCGATCGGTGGACTCGCGTAGTGACCTCTACGCCGTCGGCATCACGCTCTACGAAATGATCACAGGCCAGTTGCCGTTCACTGCTTCGGAGCCGATGGAATGGGTGCACTGCCACGTTGCCAAGCGACCGGTGCCGCCGTCCGAGCGTGCAAGAGAGCTACCAGGGGTTATCTCGGCAATCGTGATGAAGCTGCTCGCCAAGAACGCAGAGGAACGCTACCAGACGGCCGCGGGGCTAGAGGCGGATCTGCGACGTGCCCTCGTCGAGAGCGAGAAGTATGGGCGGATCGCAGAATTTCCGCTCGGGACACGCGATGTGCCGGACAGACTGGTGATTCCCGAGCGGCCCTACGGTCGCGAACGCGAGATCGCCGCACTAATCTCCGCATTCGACCGGGTCGTCGCGGGCGCTGGGCCGACGCTGGTGCTGGTTTCGGGTCATGCCGGCGTGGGCAAATCCATGGTCGTGAATGAGCTCCACCGCGCGCTCGTACCGCCGCGTGGGCTGTTTGCCTCCGGCAAATTCGACCAGAACCAGCGTCACATTCCTTATGCGAGCGTAGCGCAGGCCCTGCAAGGCCTCGTCCGAGTGCTGCTGGGCAAGAGTGAAGCCGAACTCGCGCCCTGGCGCGCTGCTTTAACCGAAGAACTGGGCGCGAGCGGTCGGCTGCTGGTAACGCTTATTCCGGAACTTGAATCTCTCATCGGCCGGCTTCCGGCGGTTGCGGATCTGCCGCCTCAGGATGCCAAACGCCGCTTCCATTTGAACATCAGGCGCCTGCTGGGAGTATTTGCCACGGCAGAACATCCGCTTACGCTGTTTCTGGACGATCTCCAATGGTTGGACGCAGCAACACTCGATCTGCTTGAAGATTTGTGCACCCAGCAGGATATGCGTCACCTGCTGCTCATTGGCGCCTATCGTGACAACGAAGTATCGTCCACCCATCCGCTGATCCGCCGGCTGACAGCGATCCGGGAGGCCGGTGGTCAAGTGCATGAAATCGTACTGACACCGCTTAGGCTGGAAGATCTGACCCGGATGCTGGCAGACGCTCTTCATTGCGGAAGCAAGCGTGCCGAGCCGCTTGCGCGGCTAGTGCACAAGAAGAGCGGAGGCAATCCTTTCTTCGCGCTCCAGTTCCTGAGCACGCTGCCGGACGAAGGCCTGCTCGAATTCAATCGCGAACACACGCGCTGGGATTGGGATCTCGATCGCATACGAGCCAAAGGCTATACCGATAACGTCGTGGATCTTATGCTAAGCAAGCTGCGGCGCCTGCCCGATACCACGCAGGCTGCCCTGAACATGCTAGCGTGTCTCGGCAATCACGCGGCGGTTGATTGCCTGGCTCTGATCAGGAGCGAAAATCACGACGCGGTTCATGCAGCCTTTTGGGCCGCGGCGCGTGCCGGACTCGTGCTGCTTGAAGAGGGGTCATCTTACCGCTTCCTGCACGATCGCGTTCAGGAGGCCGCGTATGGGCTGATCCCTGAAGATGAGCGGGCGGCAGCGCATCTTTCCATTGGCCGCATCCTGCTGATGCATACGCCGCCGCAGGCACTCGAGCAGAATATTTTCGAGATTGTCGGCCAACTCAACTGCGGCGTCGCCCTCATCGCGCCGGGTGAAGAGCGTGAGCGTCTCGCGGACTTGAACCTGCTTGCCACTCGCCGCGCCAAGGCGTCGGCTGCATACGAATCGGCGCTGGCCTATGCCGGCACGGGTGCGGCTTACCTGCCGGATGATGCCTGGGAGCGCCGATACGAACTCGCTTTCGCCCTCGAACTCCACAGGGCCGAATGCGAATTCTTGACCGGGGCACCGGCGGAGGCGCAGGCCCGCCTCGCGGAATTGGCAAGCCGAGCCACCAGCCTCGCCGATCTGGCCCGCGTCACGCGCCTGCGCGTCGACCTTTACATGAGCCTGGGTCGGAGCGATCAGGCCATCATATTTGGCCTCGACTACCTGCACCGGGTCGGCATTTCGTGGTCGTCCCACCCGACCAGGAGCCAGGTGCGCCAGGAATACGCGCGGCTTTGGCGACAACTCGGGGGCCGCCCTATCGAAACGCTGCTTAACTCGCCCCCTATGTCGGACCCGGTCGCGCTCGCGACCATGGACGTTCTGACTTCACTTGTTACTCCGGCCCTGTTTACCAACGAGAATCTGCGCTGTCTCGTTATCGGGCGAATGGGCAACATCAGCCTCAAGCACGGCAACAGCGACACATCGCCTTATGCCTTCACTGCTGTGGGCACGGTGCTCGGGCCCTATTTTGGCAACTATGAAGCCGGTTTTCGCTTCGGCCTGCTCGGACTGGACCTGACGGAACAGCCTGGAATGGAACGCCTGAAGGCACGAGTCTACCTGGCCTTCGGTAACCTTGCGAAATCGTCATCGCGTCATGTCCGCATCGGCCGTGCGCTTGCGCAACGCGTATTCGAAACGGCACAGCAGGTCGGCGATCTCACCTACGCCGTCTTAAGCCGGAATAACCTTGTGACTTATCTTTTGGCTGCTGGCGAGCCCCTCTCGCAGGTTCAGCGCGATGCGGAAGCCGGCCTGGACTTCGCGCGTCAGGCCGGCTTCGGAGTCGCCGTCGGTTTCATCAGCGGGCAGCTCCAACTCATCCGAACGCTTCGCGGGCTGACGCCGATCTTCGGAAGCTTCAACGATGAAGGGTTCGACGAGCAGCAATTCGAACTTAAGACCGACGGCAAGCCGGGCAGTTGCCTGTACTGGATCCGCAAGCTACAGGCATGTGTATTTGCCGGGGATACCTCCACAGCACTTTCGGCAGCGGCGAAAGCAGAAAGCCTCCTCTGGATGACGCCCGCTATTTTCGAGCGGGCGGAATATCACTTCTACACCGGCCTTTCATTGGCCTCTGCTTTGCAAGGATCGACCACTGAAACAGCTCTTTATCGCAAGGCCATACGCGCTCACCGCCGGCAGCTCGACACTTGGGCCGCGCACAGCCCGGAGAATTTCGCAAGCCGCGCAACATTGCTTGGCGCAGAGATCGCCCGCTTGGGAAGCCGTGAGTTGCATGCCGAGCGCCTCTATGAACAGGCGATCCAGTTGGCGCGTGCGCATGCGCTCCCACACGACGAAGCGATCGCGTATGAGCGCGCTTCCGCCTTTTACCGGGCGCGCGGTTTCGATCAGATTGCTCGGCTCTATCTTCAAAACGCACGTCGGTGTTATCTCAGTTGGGGAGCCGACGGCAAGGTGCGGCAGCTCGAAGGAGCCTATCCCCAACTGCGGGATGGACAATCGGCACCGGCTGCAACAAGCACGATCGAAGCGCCGATCGAGCATCTCGACCTCGCCACCGTCATCAAGGTGTCGCAAGCAGTCTCCAGCGAAATCGTTGTCGAGAAGCTGATCGATACGGTGCTGCGAATGGCCGTCGAGCAGGCGGGAGCCGAACGTGGCCTTCTGATCCTGTCGCGTGGCGGCGAACCGCGGATTGCCGCTGAGGCGACGATCCGTGGCGAAGCGGTCC
The DNA here is from genome assembly GCF_030518245.1 of Rhizobium sp. CBN3. NCBI lineage: Bacteria > Pseudomonadati > Pseudomonadota > Alphaproteobacteria > Hyphomicrobiales > Rhizobiaceae > Rhizobium > Rhizobium sp. CBN3. The sequence goes on along the minus strand of NZ_JAULSE010000001.1, from coordinate 3,628 downwards.
TCATAGAGTTGCGTAATGAGGCCATCACCGGCGTGATGCCGGAATCAGTTCTCAATTACGTTCTGCGTATGCGGGAAATCGTCAGCCTCGACGATGCGTCGGCTGAAAACGCCTTTGCGGCCGATCCCTATATCCGCCATCGCGCGGCCAGATCCATTCTCTGTTTGCCGCTGATCAATCACGCGAAGCTGATCGGTGCGCTGTATCTGGAAAACACTCTGGCGGGCCGTGTCTTCGCGCCGGGGCGCATTCCGGTGTTGAAGCTGATCGCCTCGCAAGCCGCCAGCACGCTCGAAATCACCGGACTTTACCGCGACCTCGCAGAACGTGAAGCGCGAATAGGCCGGCTTGTCGAAGCGAACATCATCGGAATTTTTATCCGGGATATCGAAGGTCGGATTATCGAGGCCAACGAGGCGTTCCTGCAAATGGTGGGCTACAGCCGTGACGAACTCTTGGCGGGTCAATTGCTGGATAAAGAGCTGACACCGCCGGAATGGCGCGAGCGTGACGATCAAGCCGCGACCGAGCTCAGAGTGACCGGCAGCGTCCGCCCCTTTGAAAAGGTGTACCAGCGAAAGGACGGCGGTCACGTACCCGTGATGATCGGTGAGGCAAGTTTCGAGGGGGCCGGGAGCCAGGCCGTGGCTTTCGTGCTCGACCTCTCCGAGAGCAAGAAAGCAGAGGAGAGACTGCGAGCAAGCGAAACTCGTTTTCGGACCTTCGTCGACCACGCCACCGATGCCTTTTTCCTCCATACCGACGATCTGACCGTCATAGACGTCAACCGCCAAGCCTGTGAAAGCCTCGGTTACAGCCGGGAGGAATTGATTGGCATGCACCCGCGCGACTTTGACGGAGCTATCGACGAAAAGGCGCTTGCGACATTGGTGGATCGCGTCGATGCAGGACAGCCAATGACTTTCGAAACGCTCCACCGGCGTAAGGACGGAACAACGTTTCCGGTTGAGGTTCGCGTCGGTAAATTCCGACAGGAAGAGCAATGGTTTCGTCTTTCGCTGGCGCGTGACATCACCGACCGCAGGCAGGCGGAGGATGCTATTCAGCTTGCGCGAGCAGAACTTGCCCATGTAAGCAGGCTGACCACTATGGGCGAACTTGTAGCCTCCATCGCCCACGAGGTCAGACAGCCGCTCACGGGGCTAGTCAGCAGCGGCAATGCCTGCCTTCGCTATCTCGACGCGGATCCCCGTGACATCGTCTCCGCCCGTCGCGCCATCGAGCGCATGATCAACGACGCTTTTCGCGCATCCGCGGTCATCGACCGGATTCGGGCAATGGCGAAGAAATCACCCGAGCGCAGGGACCGGCTGAATATCAACGACATCGTGTCCGAGACGATTGCGCTGGTGTCCACGGACCTCGAACGCAGTGCGGTGTCGCTTCGTACAAACCTCTCCGACGGCCTGCCCCTGGTCGTAGGGGACCAGGTGCAAATCCAGCAGGTGATCCTGAACCTTATCATGAACGCCAACGACGCGATGGCGGCGATGCCAAAGGGAGCGCGCGAACTCATCGTAAACACTGAAAAGGCAGCACCCAATACCGTTGTAGTGGCAGTCCGCGACAGCGGCCCTATTCTCGACCTGGCGAAGATCGGCGATATATTCGAGGCGTTCTACAGTACCAAACCCAAGGGTATGGGCATGGGCCTGACGATCAGTCGTTCGATCATAGAGGCTCACAAGGGCCAACTTTGGGCCACGCCAAACGCGCCGCACGGTGCCATTTTTCAGTTTACATTACCAACCGAGGAGAAATAATGGATCCATGTCCGGGGCGCCGCCTGACCGGCGCAAAATTTGGGGACATGGATGAAGGAGATTGTCTACATCATTGATGATGACGCATCTGTCCGCGAAGGCCTCGGCGATCTCCTGCGCTCGGTTGGACTTGAGGTACTGACATTCGCTTCCAGCCAGGAATTTTTGGATAGTAAGCGCCCTGACGTACCGGGCTGCATCATTCTCGATGTAAGGCTGCCGGGGAGGAGCGGCCTGGAATTTCAGAGCATGCTCACTTCCCTTGGAATTGAGCTTCCGGTCATTTTTATCAGTGCCCACAGCGACATTCCGATCTCTGTGCGGGCGATGAAAGCCGGCGCTATCGAATTCCTGACAAAGCCGCTGCGCGAGCAGGAATTGCTCGATGCCGCCTATGCCGGGATCGAGCGCGATTGCGCTCGCAGGCAGGAAGTCGCGCTCATTGCCGAGCTTCGGTCCCGCTATGATTCCTTGACCCCGCGCGAGCGCGAAATCATGAACCTGGTGGTCGCGGGCAGCGTCAACAAGCAAATCGCTGCTCAAGTGGGCCTGAGCGAGGTAACCGTCAAGGTTCATCGCGGCCACGTCATGCAGAAGATGCAGGCGAGATCTCTCGTTGACCTGGTCCGGATGGCGGACAGCCTCGGATTGACGACGAAGCCGGCGTGGGTCAGGTAGGCTCACATATCTAGACCAAAGTATCGGGCGCCTGCCACGGGTGGATAGCCGGGGTGCCAATTCGGCTGGTCGCTTATCTCATTCGGCAATACGTTCCGAAGCCCGTCGGCTCTATCCTCTTACCAGTTGAAAGAACATGCAGAGACAGGACGGATGTTATCGCGTCTCGTGCAAGAATCTGCGTCGGGTCCGCGCCTCCCCACCAATGGACGGACATCATCGATGTTGATGCAACGCGCGAGTAAACGGAAGACTAGGAAAGGTATCATTCATGCAAAACCAGAGATACGCCTTGCAGAAGAACCTCAACATCTACTGGACGGTAATCGATACGGTTTCAGACCGAAAAGCTCTCGTCAATGGCTTCGTTATGGACATGCTTACCGCCGATGAGGCCGAAGAATTGGTCAACACGCTGAACCGTGCAGAATCCCATGCCATCCTTGCGCCCGCCCAGAGGGAGCACCACGATCGAAGACGACAGTAACTCTCCGATCGCCATCTAGCCGACCGCTCGTCCTATAGACTGTGAGGAGAGGACGATTGAGGGCGCTGACTCTCTAAAGGTGCCTCGGATAATGGTAAGTTGCAAACAAAGCTAGCTGGCCTTGCAACCTGACGTGCCACTTTTGCCAGCGGCCGCACGCATCTGATGCAGGGTGCGGTCCATCTGGTGCTCTTCCTGGCCTAAGTCCTGCTGATTTTCCAGCAATGATGACCGGTGCGCGAGAGCGGACAGCAAAAGTGCTCTGCGCCTTGACGACCCATCATGTGCCCAAACGAGAAAAGTCCCGGCGGCTTGAGTGGCCTGGTTTTGTGAGCTTCATCAGGCCTTCGCCGACCACATTCATTGAGGTCTGCTGGAATCGCAAAGTCCGCCGGATTGGTGAGCAAATGTATTGCAGACGATTCGGCCCGCGGAATTCCTGGCCCGCAACGAGCTGAACGTGAGGGATCGGACTCCCGCGCCGTTTGCTGAACGCATGCCTTAACGTTTCGCCAGAAATGCAAAAAGCCCGCGCGAGGCGAGCTTCTGTGATGGGGGAATTAGGAAGTTTGGTTGCGGGGGCAGGATTTGAACCTGCGGCCTTCAGGTTATGAGCCTGACGAGCTACCGGGCTGCTCCACCCCGCGTTATTATTTTACAGCAGAAAGGGCCGCTTGCG